>CAJUOV010000010.1:0-1146 GCA_910588695.1 uncultured Christensenellaceae bacterium | reverse complement strand
ATCATGGAATTAGCCTCTGTTATAAGACAAAAATATGATTGGGATAGGATAGTGGAAGAATATTTGAAACAGTTACAATTTAGGGAATTAGGTAATGAGTAAAATTTTTAATATCGAATATATTAAAGAAAATTTTCTTTGGATTTATTTAATTTTTGGATCCGTTGTTTATGCCATAAGCGGATTAAGTTTATTTATTTATTCAGCAGTTTTATTTACTGTTATAAATATTGTTTTTACAGTTTTGAGGCGAAAATCGATAGAGAAACTAGTTGTTGATCTGTTACTTTGTTCGTTATTGGTTCCTGATAATTTAATTGTTGTAGTTGTTGCAATTTGTCTTTTAGTGTATAAGTTATTTACTAAAAATATTGTTATATATCGTAATTACAGCTTGCTTTTTATTTCGTTTATCGGTGTTTCGCTAATACTGAATTTATTTTTGGGCAGCATACATTTTTTGAATATTGCGATGTGTTTGGTATATTTATTACCGTTTTTTGCTTATGCTATTTTTTTGAAAGATGTTTTTAATCAAAACAAAATATGTAGCGATTACATTCTTTTGAGATTAAGATTTTTTATTTTAATACAATATTTGACCATAATAATTTGGGCTTTGACACATTTTAGAACCGTATTATCTTATCCGGATTTGGATTGGGTAACAGGTACCTTTGGTCAATATCAGTGTAATGTCTTGATGTGTGTTTGCACTTTTGCAGGTATCGTCTTCTTATGCCATTATTACTATTATAAAGACTTAAAGAATTTATTGAGTGCTATATTTTCGTTTGCGCTTTCTATGTGCACAGGCTCTTTTATATATATGAGCGTTATGTTAATTGCTATGGTTTTGGTTTTATTCACTTGTAAAGAAATCAAACTAAATAAGAAATTTTTATTTTTCTTTGGAATATTGATTTTAGTTGGCGTGTTTTTAGTATGTAGTCCTAATTGGATGATACAAGAAATTAAAAGTCTTTTTGATTTGGATTATTTGAAAAATAGAGTTGTCAAATTAGAATATTATTACAATACATTTATTAAATTTCCTCAAGAAGAAGGGGTTGTTCGATTTTTATTTGGAATCGGTCCCGGAGAATATACTTCGAGAGCCAGTGAAACTTGTGCAGGGGGGTATAA
>CAJUOV010000009.1 GCA_910588695.1 uncultured Christensenellaceae bacterium | reverse complement strand
CGTCTTTTTTACGGTATCTTTCCCGCTCTTTCTTGCGTGGACGAAGATATAAAAACTAACATTTCGGAGGTAAAATCAATGACAATCAGACCGCCCTAAACGGCAAGTAAAAGGTAAGCAAAATACAAACGGATAAAGCCGGATCGAGCGTACCCTTCTACGAAGGTATAGCGCACTATACCTTGCAAGCAAGGTGTGCGCTCTGCGAGGCTTTGTCCACTACACGAAATAGTATTCAGGAGGAACAAAAAATAAGTTATATCATTTGCAATATGAAGAAGTTTCAGCACGACGGTATCCCGCCCGTAGAAAAGGAAAACGAGCGCGATGAGACCTATCAAGGCACTAACAGCAAGATAGACAGTACACGGACAAAGAACAATATTCACTTTGTAAAAAGAGAGCAAACCTATATCGGGTATATCAATGAAAGGATTAAAGAATTGGGTTGTCGAACAAAGAAAGACACCGTGCTAATGTGCAGTATGTTGGTAGGCGCAAGCCCCGAATTTTTCAAAGGGATGTTGCCCGAACATATACGGGAATATTATGCAATGTGCTATCGTTTTTTTGCGGAAAGATACGGCGAGGAAAATATCCTAAGCGCAGTCGTCCATATGGACGAAACCACGCCGCATATGCATTTAAATCTTATGCCCGTATTAGACGGACGGCTATGCTGTAAGCGTCTATTCGACAGAGTTGCTTTGCGAAAACTTCAAACGGATATTTATGAGCAGGTCGGAAAGCATTGGGGTTTGGAACGCGGCAAGGAAGGCAGTAAAACAAAGCATCTTGACGTAGCGGAATTCAAGGTGAAAATGGCAGAAGAAAAAGCCGCGGAGATAACGACTGCCTATTCCGAAACGAGTAGCGAACTGACAAGGCTAAAAGCCGAAAAACGGAACACGCAAACGGAAGTCGAGAGCTTGACCACACAGAGAGAAACGTTATCGCAAGAAATAGACGAACTGACCGAAGTCAAGATATCTGCGGACGAGCCTATACCGTTGTTCGGCAAAGACAAGCTCATCACTTCTCTTCGCGTGGAAAATGCACAGTTACGACAACAGCTTTCGGACAAGAACAGCGAAGTCGAACGGGCGCATCAAGACCAAGCGTTTATGTATAAGAGATTGCAAAGCGCGGAACGCACGACAGAGAGTTGCGAAAGAGCGCATTCGGAAGTAACGGAGATAAAAGCCGTACTTCCGAGAGAATATGAAGAACTGTTACGACGGGCAAGAATGACGAAAGCGGCAACGCCGCATAAGTCGCCCACAAAGTTTAACGGCAATTCAAAGTAAAACAATTAAATAGACAAACAAAGACCGTGAAGAATACGTCCACAGGAATATGAAAACGAAACAGGACTGAAAGAGTAATCACGGCTTTTTTATACGGAAAATAACCGCCACAGAGCGGACAACGCAAATAAGAAAATTTAGTTGCGTAAAGATACGCGCATAGAATCGCGGAGGAAATCGAATATGAAAATTGAATATGAATGATTAAATTTTTGGAGGAACAACTACGAACAAGACGTTGGAACAATTACGCGAGGAGTTTGCAGGCGCACCCACATCGCAAAGAGAGTATATGATTGAGGGAAAAAGATACATTGTAACAAGCCACTTTTGCGGCGATAAGGACGTGGACGAGGTTTTACGAAAGATAGCCGTTAATCGGGCGTACCGCGACGCAGGCTTAAAAAACTAATTTAACTATCGGGCGGCTTTGAAATTTATTAAGCATAGCCGCCCTTCACATATCGGATCGGGCTTGCCAAATTCGGTGTATTGTGGTATAATACCCTTACATTGAATTTGGCTGCTTTGATTCGAAGGAGTAAAAGAATGCAATCAAAGCAAAACAACAAAGACTACATTGTCGGAATGTACGTAAGGCTATCCCGCGACGATGAACGCGCCGGCGAATCGCTGTCTATTGAAAACCAAAAGGCTATTCTTTCGGAGTATATAGCCGAGCAAGGCTGGACGCTCCACGATATTTATGTGGACGACGGTATATCGGGAACTACCTTTGAAAGAGCGGGCGTAAAGAGATTGTTAGACGACGCCAAGCAAGGCGTTATAAACACCATACTCGTCAAGGATATGAGCCGTTTCGGAAGAAACTACATAATGGTTGGTCAATACCTCGATTACGTCTTTCCCACGTTCGGCATACGGTTTGTGGCGTTATCTGACAATATCGACACGGAGAACAAAGACACTCCCGCTATGGATATGATGCCGATTACCAACGTGTTCAACGAATGGTGGGCGGCGACCACAAGCAAGAAGCTCCGCGCCGTGCGTATCAAGAATGCAAAGGAAGGCAAAAACGGAATGTCCCACTCGCCTTACGGTTACACGCTCGGCACGGACGAAAAACGTACTTTGCAAGTAAACGAAAAAACCGCGCCCATAGTAAGACGGATATTCGAAATGCGGGCAAGCGGTTTAACGCCGAGAAAGATAGCGGATGTTCTGAACGTCGAAAAGGTATTAACGCCTAACGATTACAGAATAGCGACAACGGGTATTAACGGCGTAAGGAATTCGGCACATTTATGGAGTACTTCCGTTCTCCGTACTATGCTTTCCAACCAAGCGTATATCGGCAATTTAGTCCAACACAAATCAACTACAATTTCATACAAGAACCACAAGTGGCAACGCCGTCCCGAAGAAGATTGGATAATCGTGGAAAATGCGCACGAAGCCATAATCTCGAAAGAGCTATGGGACAGAGTGAAAGAAGTCGAAAAAGCCGTAGGACACGGAAAACATACACAGCGCGGCTATATGCACCCGCTGTCGGGACTGATGTTCTGCGCAGACTGCGGCGCGAAAATGCGGCTCGGCTGGAATACGCAATTCAACGTTACGCACCAAAAAGATATAACTTATTTCAATTTCAACTGCGGAACGAAATCGCGTATGGGTTCGTCGGCTTGTTTCAGTCATTTCATTACCGTACCCGTTTTGGAACAGATTGTCAAAAACGACGTCGCGGCGAAAGCAGAGATGATTATAGGACACGAAGCGGAATTCAAACAGCGGTATTTGCAGCGGCAAGCGACGCTCGCGGACGCAAACCAAGCCGACGCAAAGAAAGAGCTTCGTAGAGCCGAAAAGCGATTGAACGAACTCGACCAACTTATTGAAGCGGCGTTTGAAGAAAAGGTCGCTGGCAAGATTCCCGAAAGCGTATGTGTGAAGCTGATCGACAAGTACACCGCCGAACAGACGGAACTCAAAGAAAAGATTACTTCGCTAACGCAAGGGCTTGAAGAAGTGTCGCAAGCAAAGACGGACGTAGACGGATTTATCCGCAGGCTGAAAATGTATTTCAATTCGCCTACACTCACGCGCGAGATGTGCTTGGCGTTATTCGACAGACTTATCATCGGCGGCAAAGAAACGGTTACGGGCAAACCGCAAGAGATTCATATCTACTACAAGATTGACATCGACTCGGTTTTAACACCGTAATACTCAAATCACCCCAAAATGAGCTTTATGTCCATTTGGCTTGTTAGAAGGATTTGATTCTGATTCGAAAGAAGACGAGCCGGACGAGGAGAATTCGGAAGAAAGTAACGACGATTAATCCGGTCGAAACCGATCCGGACCCGTAATCGTTTTTTGGCGAAAGGGATAAGAATGACTTATTTTGTAGACTTTTTTAATACGACGGTATACAGAAAAAAATCGGCGGACGATACGATTTTCGAATTTGCCGTTGCTATGGGCGAGAAGTACGATATAGAGCCCGCCGCGATTTACGGCTTATTTCAAAAGCATAAGCGAAAACTTGCCGTGCGGCGCGTTATGAAGATCGGAGAAGCGGAATATACGTTTTCGGAATTCATGACCGCCGTGGCGGAGGATCTTTTCCGTCCGTTCGGCGGAGAGGGAAGGGAAGAGTTTTTAAGCGACGCGCTTACCGTCTACGAGGGCGTCGAGGCAAAAGGATTTACGCTGAATCATGAACTGATTTCTTTTTTGCGGGAGAAGAGCGCGGCGGGAGAAAAAATATATCTTGTATCGCAGTTCTATTGCGGCAGGGAAACCATATCCCGTTGGCTGTCCCGTCTGGGCGCGCGCGATATTTTTACGGAGCTCTACGTCTCCTGCGATTATTTGAAGAGCAAGCGCAGGGGAACTCTTTATGATTACGTTCTGAAAACGGAGAGGCTCGACGCGAAGGAAGTGACGATGATCGGCGACAATCGTCGTTCCGATTATACGATGGCAAAGCGCAAGGGTATGAAGGCAAATCTTTTGAAACACCCCGAGCCGCGCGCGAGCAAAGAGCTTAAAAAGAGGGCGAAGCGGGGTTCGAACGCAGTCGAATTTGAAAAGCTCGAAAAGAGCAACGCCGATTGCCGGCTTGCCAATTTTGCGTTTCCGCTCTATCTTACGATCAAACGTCTGGCGGACGATCTTGCGGAGGGGGGGGTAAAGGACATCCTGTTTTTGTCGCGCGAGGGTAAGTTTTTCAAACGCTTGTTCGAACTATACCGTGAGCGGACGGGAAAGTGTGCGAACGTTCGCACACATTATTTTCTGGGGTCGCGCAACAGTCTGATGAGCGCCGCGCTTCTTCCTCTCGAAGAGGAAAAGTTTGAATGCGTCGTCAAAAACACGTTCATGAATATGCTCTCCGCGAACACCTTTTTGATTTCGCTCGGCTTTTCCAGGGAACAGATCGAATTGTTGCAGAGCAGGCTGGATTTTAATTTTAAGCACACCTATCTGCGTTTTTATGCGAAAAAACAGTACCGCAAGCTGTTGCGGGACGAAGAATTCAAAAAGATGTACGAGGAGTTGCGCGTATCGAGCGCGGAAGCGTTCCGCGCTTATCTCGGTTCGTTCGGATTGGATTATCGAAAAAACGGAATCGTGATGTTCGACGTGGGTTGGAGGGGGCTCGTGCAGGACCTCATGCGGAAATTTTTGGGAGACGAGGTTCCTATTCATGGTTACTATCTCGGAACCGTGGAGAAGAAGCCGAGCGATTTTACGGATAAGACGGGGTTGCTCTGTTCCGCCAAAAACAAACGTTTTCAGGGCTACAAATATTATCAGCGCTATAAAATGCTCTACGAGCAGATCTGCCGCGCCGATCACGGCAGTGCGGAACGTTATCTTTTGAACGAAGACGGTTCTTCTTCCGTTCAGCTTGATATGAAGCGTAAAGACAAGGAATTGTTCGCCGAGCTGTTTTCACCCTTGCAGGAGCGTATTGCGGAGACTTTCGGAGAGATATGCAAACTCGATTACGGACGTTATTCCGCAACGGAATCGACGATCTCGGGCGTGTTTTATCGAGCGGTGAAGCACATGACGCGCGCGGATTACCGCTGGCAGCTGAATGCGGAAGACTGCCACTACGATACGTTTTGCAGAATCGGTTACCGTTTTACGTTGGTGGGGCGGGGACTCAGAATTTTCGCTTACCGCCTGACGGACGCTTGGTATGTTTTGAAATACGCAGGCTGCCACAGCCTCGGGAAAGTTCGTTATTCTTCCTTTAAGACCTACCGCAAACCGAAAAATAATCAATGAAAAGCGCCCCGCAGTTTGCGGGGCGCGTGCTTTACGATTTTGATTAAATCGTTTCGAGATTGATAAGATTGGAGTTACCGCTCTTGCCGTTGGGAGTTCCGCCCGTGATGACGATGGTATCTCCTTTTTTTACAAGCCCCGAATCGCGCGCCGCGCATTTCGCAAAGTGGAAGAGAACGTCCACCGAATTATATTCGTCGCTGAGCATAGGCACAACGCCCCAGCTGAGCGCGAGCTTCTGATAGGAGCGGGGATCCGTCGTCATGCCGATGATGTCGATCATGGGGCGGAAACGGGAGACCATTTTGGCAGTTCCGCCCGTGCGCGTACACACGACGATCGCCTTGGCGTTGACGTCGCGCGCCAGAAGGCAAGCCGAGTGCGAAAGCGCGTCCGAAAGTCCGCGGATCAGAAACTTTTCGTCGTGAACCGCCTGAATGAATTCGTTTTTGGTTTCCGCCTGCATGGCGATCTTCGCCATTGCGGCGACCGCCTGTACGGGATACGCGCCCGCGGCGGTCTCGCCCGAGAGCATGACGGAGCTCGAACCGTCGTATACCGCATTGGCAACGTCCGAAATTTCCGCTCTCGTGGGGCGGGGATTTTTGATCATGGATTCGAGCATTTCCGTTGCGGTAATGCAGCGTTTGCCTGCGATACGGCAGGCATTGATGATCGTTTTCTGAATGTCCGGCAGCTCTTCGTAAGGGATTTCCACGCCCATATCGCCGCGCCCGATCATGATTCCGTCCGATACGTCGAGAATCTCTTGCAGGTTATTCACGCCCGCGCGGTTCTCGATTTTGGCGATGAGGTCGATGTCGTCCGATCCGTTTTCGTGTAAAAAGTT
Source organism: uncultured Christensenellaceae bacterium (assembly GCA_910588695.1). Taxonomy (GTDB): domain Bacteria; phylum Bacillota; class Clostridia; order Christensenellales; family Borkfalkiaceae; genus Gallimonas. The sequence goes on along the minus strand of CAJUOV010000009.1, from coordinate 76,445 downwards.
TCTTACGTCGAGAATGTCCTGCGCTTTGGATACGAACGAACAGGCTACAAAGTCGACTTGATGTTCGATCCCGAAGAGCAGGTCTTTTTTGTCCTGTTCGGAAAGATAATTCAATTTGAGTTCTTTTTCGGGGAAAAACATACTCTTTCTGCTCGAAAGTTCGCCGCCGATGATCACTTTGCAGATCACATTCGGTTTGCTGACTTTTACGACTTCGAACACCATAAGCCCGTTGTTCAAAAGGATTTTGTCGCCTTTGTTCATTTCGTTGCAGATGTTTTTATAGGAGACGGAGACCTGCTTCTCGTCACCTTCCACGTCTTGCGAGGTAAAAATAAATTCGTCGCCCGCCGCAAGATTGATTTTACCGTTTTTGAAGGTGCCGATACGGAATTCGGGTCCCTTGGTGTCGAGCAGAATGGGCAGCGCGATTCCCTTTGCTTCGCGCACGCGTTTGATCATAGCGACTTTTTTCGCGTGATCTTCATGTGTGCCGTGAGAAAAGTTGATGCGGGCTACGTTCATGCCTGCTTCCGCCATGGCGGAAATGATCTCTTCGGTGTCCGAGGCGGGGCCCAGCGTGCATACGATCTTGGTTTTTTTCATAAAAGCTCCAAAAATAAAAAATTTTTACATCTGTATTTTATCAATATCGCACGAAAAAAACAAGTATTTTCTTCAAGTTTGTGTTATAATTGTTTTAATCCGAGCGGACTGCGCAGTTGCGGCGTACCTTTGAGTGCGACGAGGAAAGTCCGGGCATCGCAGGGCAGGGCGCCTGATAACGTCAGGTGGGGGCGACCCTAAGGAAAGTGCAACAGAAAATAACCGCCTCGATCCTTTTTAACAGGGCTCCCGAAAAAAGACGAAGTATTTTTTTCGGGAAGAGGAGACACAACGAAGCGAAGTTGTCCTTTGGCGTAAGGCAAAGGACGTAGAGCGTAGTTTGTGTCGACGAGGTAAGGGTGAAAAGGGGAGGTAAGAGCTCACCGACGGGGCGGTAACGCCCCGTGCCGTGTAAACCCCGTCCGATGCAAGTTTGGGTCGTATTCAAATGGATTGCCCGTCCGGATACGGCTGTGAATAACGCTTGAACCCGTCGGCGACGGCGGGTCTAGATAAATGACTGCGCTCGACAGAACCCGGCTTACAGGTCCGCCTCGGTAATTTTAATCGAATACTGCCCCGCGCAAAATACGCGCGGGGCGGTTTATGAAAAAAATCGGACGATTAAATTTTATATTTCCAACAAGAAATCGCTTGACAGGGTTTTATTTTTAGATATAATAAAATATACAAATTGAGGTGTAGCGCAGTTTGCAGGCATCGCTTGGTTAGGGGTGAGGGTTGCGTTCTGCCGATCAGCCTGAACGGCTGTCGGCGCAAACCGAACTGAGCGGAGCAGGATATATTCCCTGCGAAGCGTGACTGAGCCGCCGTTTCCCTTACGGCGGTGAGAAAAAGAGGTCGCAGACCTCTCGGCTCAAAAGTAAATATGATTTCGTAAACATTGAGGTGTAGCGCAGTTTGGTAGCGCGCTTGGTTAGGGACCAAGAGGTCGCGTGTTCAAGTCACGTCACCTCAACCAGAACTGCGGGAGCGGCTTTTAAGTCGTTCCCGAGTTTATTAAATAGCCGTTGTAAACGGCAGACAGTTCGTAACCATTTTGTCTTAAAACAAAACTATGGAAGGGATGGGCGCATCGCGCCCTTTTTTGTTGTTTGCCGTTTTCGTGGCGTTTGCCAAAAGGTTCATGGAAAATACCGACAAAATAAAGAGCGTAAGAACAAGCGGCGGCACGCTCTTCAAAAGCATGTAGAACTAAAGAGTATTTCTCCCGTAGATTGGCTCGCGCTCGACTGCGGAATCGATATTTTGCCGCCTGCGATCGAAAGCGCAAGCTATACGCATTTCGTTGCGGATATATGTGCGGACGAGCTGCCTGCATTGCAGGGCGTGGAATTTCTGATCAACAACGCGGGCGTGCAGGATCCCGATCTGTGGCAAAAAATTATGGACGAAACACTGTTGCCCAAATGGGCGGAAGCGGGTGAAATTGCCGAATGGGCATATTTTGTAATGGTTATAAACAAATCGATGACCGCGCAGGATATTCTGATCGACAACGGCGAGGGGCAAAAGAGAATTTTATTTGGTAAAAGAATCGCAGCATTTTCTTGAAAATCAAAAGAAAATGCCGCGAACTGTTTTATAAATGATTTATTCTGCGTCTTCGTCGGTGGCTTCCAAGAGAAAGCTGACGGGGCGGAAGCCGTCGTTGCAGGAGATCATGGCGGATTTTTTATTCTTCATCCAGCCGTCGTAAAAGTTTTCGCCGCCGTGGGCGAGCGCCATGACGAACGGAGAAATGCTCTCCCATGCGCTGTCGCAAAAGCCATTCGGTTTTTTCCAACCGTTTGCAAGAAAAATCTGTCCCTCTTTCATATCGCATGCGTGTGAAATCGGGTTCTCGTATTTTTCGATCAAATCGTCATAGCGCGCCGTCTTCATGACGGTGATTTTAATTTTCTTCATGTACTTCTCTCTCGTAAGTGACGATGATTTAATTCGTTTAGCAACTCACGGAATTTTGTTTCGAGTAGCGAAAGAAAATTCTTGAACCTTTACACGTTGAACCGGAACAACACCACATCGCCGTCTTTCATAACGTACTCTTTTCCTTCGGAGCGAACTTTGCCTTTTTCTCGCGCGCCCACAAGTCCGCCGCAGTCGAGAAGAGTCTCGTAATCCACGACTTCGGCGCGGATAAACCCTTTCTCGAAATCGGTGTGAATTTTTCCCGCAGCCTGCGGCGCCTTCGTACCGTTTACGATCGTCCATGCGCGCGTCTCTTTCTCGCCCGCCGTCAGATAAGAAATGAGCCCGAGCAAAGCGTAGGAAGCGCGGACGAGTTTATCGAGCCCGCTCTCTTTGAGTCCGAATTCTTCGAGGAACATCGCCTTGTCTTCGCCCTCCATCATAGAGAGTTCTTCCTCCGTCTTGGCGGAAACGGCGATCGTCGCCGCGCCGTGCGACTCGGCGTATTCTTTGACCTTGACGACGAGGGGAATTTCGTTCTCGTCTTTGCCCATATCCTCCTCGGAGATATTTGCGCAGTAGATCACGGGTTTGGTTGTGAGTAAAAACAAATTATCCAGAATCGCCTTTTCGTCGTCCGTCGCGGGATAGGAATAGGCGGGCTTTTCTGCTTCCAGATGCCGATAGAGTTTTTCGAGAAAGGCATACTCCGCAGCCGCCGTTTTATCGCCGCGCGCCGCGCTCCTTGTCTTGTCCATTCGTTTTTGTACGGCATCGAGATCGGAGAGAATAAGCTCTAAGTTGATCGTTTCGATGTCGCGCACGGGATCGACGGAATTTTCGACATGGGTCACGTTCGCGTCCTCGAAGCACCGAACGACGTGAACGATCGCGTCCACCTCGCGGATATGAGATAAGAATTTATTGCCCAAACCCTCGCCGCGGCTCGCGCCCTTTACAAGCCCCGCAATGTCTACGAATTCGATGACGGCGGGAGTGACTTTTTTGCTGTCGTACAGAGCAGCGAGCTTGTCAAGCCGCTCGTCGGGCACGGCGACCACGCCCATGTTGGGCTCGATGGTGCAGAAGGGATAGTTCGCCGCTTCCGCGCCTGCGTGTGTGATCGCATTGAACAGAGTGGATTTTCCAACATTCGGTAAGCCGACAACTCCGAGTTTCATGTGTGTTATCTCCAAAAATTCTTTTTGATTATTATAGCGTATTTTGTTAATATGTTCAAGTCTTTCGTTTGCTTATTTGACTAAAATGTGGTAAACTTATTTGCGGAAAACAACGGGAGAACACTATGGATTACAAGCGTTACATTGCGGAACGGATCAGAATAGACGGCGTAAGCGCAGATGAGATTGCGGAAAATCTTTCCGTGCCCCCCGATCCCGCGATGGGGGACTATGCGCTTCCCTGTTTTAAGTTTGCAAAGATTTTAAGAAAGAGCCCTGTTGCGATTGCCGAGCAGCTCAAAAACGAATTTCCGGTCGGCGGCGCGGTCGAAGAGGCGAGCGCGGTCAACGGATACCTCAATTTCAGGATCGATAAAAAACAGCTTGCCGAAGAAGTATTGGAGCGCATTTTATCGCAAAAAGATCGTTACGGCGCGAGCGACGAGGGCGCGGGCAAGACGGTGTGTATCGATTATTCTTCCGTCAATATCGCAAAACCCTTTCATATCGGGCATCTCTCCACAACGGTGCTGGGCGGCGCGCTCTATCGCATTTTCAACTTTTTAGGATACAAGGCGGTCGGAATCAATCACCTCGGCGACTACGGCACGCAATTCGGTAAACTTATCTGCGCCTATAAGCATTGGGGAAACCGCGAAGAGGTCGAAAAGGGCGGGATTCACGCGATCAACGACCTCTATGTGAAATTCAACAACGAAGCGACGGAAGAAATGGAAAAAGAAGCGCGCGAGTATTTCCGTCTGATCGAAAGCGGCGACAAAGAGGCGAACGACCTTTTCGAATGGTTCAAGGAACTCACCCTTTCTTATGTAAAAACGATCTACGATAAACTGCATATTACGTTCGACAGCTATGCGGGGGAGCGGTTCTATACCGATAAAATGCAGCCCGTGGTAGACGAGCTCAAAGAAAAAGGATTGTTAAAAGAGAGCGAGGGGGCTAAGATCGTAGACCTCGAACAATACGGAATGCCGCCCTGCCTCATTCTGCGTTCGGACGGCGCGTCGCTGTACGCGACCCGTGATCTGGCGGCGGCGATCTACCGCAAGAACACTTACGACTTTTATAAATGTCTGTATGTGGTCGCCTATCAGCAGAACCTGCATTTCAAGCAGGTGTTCAAGGTGCTCGATCTGATGGACAAGGAGTGGGCGAAAGACCTTGTTCATGTCGCATACGGCATGGTATCTTTGGAAGACGGAGCGATGTCCACCCGCAAGGGGAAGGTCGTGTGGCTCGAAGACGTAATTAAAAAGTGCGTTGAAAAGGCTTATGCCGTGATCGACGAAAAAAATCCCGCGCTCGAAAATAAGGCGGAAGTCGCAGAAAAAGTGGGCGTCGGCGCGGTTACGTTCGGAGCGCTCTATAACAATAAGATTAAAGACATCGTGTTTTCTTACGATAAAGCGCTCTCCTTCGAGGGTGAGACGAGCGTCTACGTGCAGTATACCTGCGCCCGCGCCCGTTCAGTGCTCGAAAAGGCGGCGGCGGAGGGGTATGCCCGCGGCGGAAGCATTAAGCCTTGCGCTTCGGAAGCGGAACTTGTCAAATCGCTCGACGGCTTTCCCGCGGCGGTCAGGGCGGCGGCGGAGAATTACGAGCCGAGCTGCATTGCCCGTTTTGCCGTGGACTGCGCGCAGAAGTTCAATAAATTCTACATCGACTGCAAGATTTTGCAGGCGGGAGAAGCGGAACGCGCGTTCCGTCTGTCTCTCACCGAAGCCGCGCTGCATGCTTTGACAAACGCGCTGACCCTCCTCGGGATCGGGGTGCCGGAGAAGATGTAGCAAAGTTCACGAAAAATTGTTTTGTTATGCAAAACAATTTTTCGTGAGTTGCTGTTGTTGTGAAAATGCTACCGCTCGAAGTCAATTCTCGCTCTGCATTTTCCGCCGTTATTTTGAAAACTATGATAAAAGCAATATTATTTGATTTAGACGGAACGTTACTGAATACGCTGCCCGATATACGGCGGCATTTGAACGATGCGCTGACAGCGCACGGCTTTCCCGAGATCGATTTCGAGACCGCAAAGCAGTGTATCGGCGACGGCGCGAGAAAGCTCGTGGAGCGCGCGCTTCCCGCGGGCGCGCCCTTTTCCGAAGAAGTGTTTGAAGATTTTTCCCGTCGGTACGCGGCGAACGACAATTCACTCACTTGTTTCTACGACGGCGAAAAAGAATTTTTGGATCGGCTTGTGGCGCGCGGGATCAAATTCGGAATCGTAACGAATAAACCGCAGGATGCAACGCTCGGGTGCGTGGAAAAATTTTTTAAGGAGTATCCGCTCGCGTTCGTCAGCGGCGACAGCGGAGCGTTCCCCTGCAAACCCGATCCTTCGCTTGCGCTGTATGCGGCGCTTACGATGCGGACGCCCGTCGGAGAATGCGCGTTCGTGGGCGACGGAGAGACAGACGTGGGAACGGCGCTGAACGGGGGAATGTTCGGGGTCTCCACGCTGTGGGGTTACCGCTCCAAAAGCGAACTCGAAAAAGCGGGCGCAACGCGCTTTGCGTATAATTTTGAGGAATTGGAAAAAATTCTTTTTCCGTGAGGAAAATTTTTCCTGAAATTCTTGAATTTTCGGAAAATTTATGTTATAATCCATTTAATTTCAAAGGAAAGAAAAGGAGATTCAATTTATGAAAAGATGTGCTGTATGCGGCGAAATCGTCGCGGACGATGTAGAGGTTTGCCCCGTTTGCAAAGCAAAAAAATTCGTGCCCGTAGAGGAATCGAAGTTTGCCTGCGAGCATCACGTCGGCGACGGTAAGGTCGGCGATAAAGAGATCATGGAAGGACTTCAAGCGAACTTCATGGGCGAGTGCACCGAAGTGGGAATGTACCTTGCAATGGCGCGCGTTGCGGAGCGCGAGGGTTTTCCGGAAATCGCGGAGGCGTACAAGCGTTACGCTTATGAAGAAGCGGAGCACGCAAGCAAGTTCGCGGAACTCTTGGGCGAAGTCGTGACCGATTCCACGAAAAAGAATCTGGAGCTGCGCGCGGCGGCGGAAGCGGGCGCGTGCGAGGGCAAATTGCAGCTTGCAAAACGTGCGAAGGAGCTCGGCTTCGACGCGATTCACGATACCGTGCACGAAATGGCGAAGGACGAAGCGCGCCACGGCGCAGGTTTCAAGGGTATGTTGAAGAGATATTTCAACTGAATTACCGAATAATAAAAACGGCTTGATCATCAAGCCGTTTTTTTATTTTATCTCCAAAATAACGTCTGCGGAAATATCTAAATATTTACAAATTTTTATTAGCGTGTCAAAATCAGGCTCACGATAGCCTTGTTCATAACCAGCGTAACAGGTTACCGAAATACCGAGTGCAGTGGCAACATCTTTTTGCGTTAAATGTTTTTCTATTCGCCTTTCGCGGAGCCGTTGACTAAATCTATTCATAAAAAAATTATAACACAAAGTACGCGGAATGTGTTGACAATACGCGAATCGCGTACTATAATTATTTTATACGCGATTTGCGTATAAAATAAAAAGGAGAAAAAATTATGTCTGAAAAATTTTGTTATAATTGCCGCTTTTACAAACCGTATTATACGAAGGGGACGATCCGCTTCGATAAATGCAATCTCGGTCTGTGCTTGCAGACAAAGACAACCATTGAAAAGCATTCCGCCGCTTGTCAATCTTTTCAGTGCACATATTGCGTGAGAATCAATCCGAAACAAGCCGCTCTTTCCGCGCTTACCGAAAATCTGAATATCATATCTGAACTCAAACAGATATTGGAAGAGGACGAAGAGGAGGCGTTGGAAGCCTTTCTCTACGAGCGGAACAGGCAAAAGCAGAGAGAGCGGGAACAGGAGCAGAGGCGGAAGAAACAAGAGAAAAATACATAATTTTCCATTGAACGCAAATACTGCGGATATGTTCAAAAAACGAATCGCGGTATTTTTTACGGCTCTGTGCGCGCTCTTTCTTTTCTGCGCGTGCGAAAAAGTGGAGGATATGGGTACGCTTCCCGATATTTCCAAGCCTTACGTCGGGGAATACATGCTCGAAAGGCTCATGATCGGTGATCGGGATATGACCGAACATTTCGACGAAGCGAAGCTCTCGCTCACTTACGACGGAAAATTCAAGCTCACCTATCAGGAGGCGGACGGACAGTCGGGAGAGTACGGGGGCGACTATTCCGTTTCGACGGAACGGGAAGAGATCACCTTTTCGTCCAAAGCGGGATTGAGAACGGTGTCGCGCACCTTTCCGATTAAAAACGGAGCGATCTTCATCGATCTCAGGCTCGGACCCAAACTTCTGCACGCAGAGTTTGAAATGCCTTAAAATATTTTCAAAACCGTAAACATACGTTTGCAATGCGCTTTCGGTTATGTTATAATATCGGTATGGCAGAGGAACTCACTCCCGATCAACAGGATGCGGAAGCGCTCATCGAAGAATGGTTTTTTCATCACGGCACGCAGATATTCGTATTGTGCGGATACGCGGGCACGGGAAAGACCTTTCTTATCGATCATACGGTGAGAAAGCTCGGTCTGGTTGCGGGCAAGAGCGCGGTGTTCGTCGCGCCTACGGGGAAAGCCGCTTCGGTGCTGCTTCGTTCGGGCACGCCTGCGGGAACCGTTCATTCTCTCATCTATACGCGCGAGGAAGACATCGAAGTCGACGAAAACGGCGAGATCGTCTCCGAGCGCTTTTTGCGTTTTGTAAGAAAGGAAAAGATCGATCCCGAAATCAAACTGATCGTCGTGGACGAGACGAGCATGGTCTCCGACGAGGTGTTGCGCGATCTTTTATCTTACGGGGTGAAGTGTCTGTTTTCGGGCGATCCCGCCCAGCTTCCGCCCGTGGGCGGAAGCAACACGCTTTTGACGATGCCTTGCGTCACGCTCACTCAAATCGTGCGGCAGGAAAAAGACAATCCGATCGTGCGGATCGCTTCCATGGCGCGGGCGGGCAAACTTCTGCCCTTCGGAAGTTACGGCGATAACGTGGAGATTCTTCCAAAAAACAGTTTGACTCCGCAACAGCGCAGACGGCTCTTTCTCGAAGCCGATCAGATTATCGTCGGCACCAACCGCACGCGCGAGAATCTCAACCGCGAGATCCGCTCCTATCTCGGGATTTCCGCTTCGGCGGTGTTGCCTGTGGAGGGCGAAAAACTCATCTGCACTCTGAATAATTGGAGCAAGACCCTCGACGAGCGCGGGGAATTTCATCTCGTCAACGGCATTATCGGCGTTTGCCGCAACGTGAAAGAGGGGGAGGACGGGCTCGCTTCGCTCGACTTCAAGGCGGACTTTTTATCGCATACGGTGGAAGATCTTCCCTTCGACACGGGCGTGTTCGAAACGGGAAAATATTATCACGGCTACGGGGATAAAGCCTGTTATTTGCAGAACGGCGCACTTGTGCACGAGAACAATTTCGAAATGCTCAAACGTTTTAAGATCAAGCGTGAAGATACCGTCTGCCGATTCGAGTTCGCCTACGCCGTGACCTGTCACAAGGCGCAGGGCTCGGAATATGATTTTGTGGTCGTGTTCGACGAGAGCCGTATTTTCGACGACGGCGCGCGCTGGCTGTACACTGCGATCACCCGCGCGAAAAAGAAATTGGTGATTTTAAGATAAAATGCCAAGTCGGTTTTTCTTTATAATGCCTTCCCCAATGCCTTCCCCTTTTGAGATAGGGGAAGGTATTATAAGTTGCCCGCCGTGCTTTGCGTGGCGGGCGGTATAATAAAAAATTAAACCACTCGCTATGCGAGTGGCGATTTATTTTAAGTCAAATAATGCGTTTGGCTCGATTCCGAATTTTTCATAAATGAGAAGTATATTGTCGTAACTCGGTTTTTTCTTTCCGCAAAGCCATTGTCCGACGGTTGTTTGATGGACACCCAATGCGTCTGCTAAACCTTTTTGAGACAAATTTTTGTCCATCATAATTTTTTCTATAACTTCTTGAAATTTCATAAAAATATTATACAACATTTTAGGTCAAAAGACTTGACATAAGTCAAATAACTTACTATTATTTAATTATAAGTCAAAAGACTTGATAATTTACAGAAATACGGGAGAAACACAATGGATAACGCAAAACAATCATGCGGAAACTGCGGGCATTTTTTACAATATTACGCATTCGTCGGCGGAACGCATTTCCGTCCCGTCAAATGCGGTCAGTGTAAACTGAAAAAAGTTCATAAAGGTTTTAACGAAATGGAACAGCGCGGTTGCGGTAATTGGGTCTCGAACGGCGAATTGCTTGAAAAGCGGAATTATTTAACGGAATACGCGTTGCAGGATATTTCACGGAAGCTCTACGATTTTCTGCTGTTTTTGATCGCCAAAGAATTGTAAGCGCTTTCGCAAATACTTGACATCGTTTTTATAAAAAGCTAAAATAGTAGAAAACGTTTTCAGAGGATAAAACCATGTTTTACAGAACGCACACCTGCGGGGAACTCAGAAAAGAGGACGCGGGCAAAAAGGTGAAACTTTCGGGCTGGCTCGATTCGAAACGCGATAAGGGCGGCTTGCTCTTTGCCGTCTTGCGCGACTTTTACGGCACGACGCAGATCGTAGCGACCGAGGAACCCTGTCTCTCGCAGCTCCGCGAAATTCCCACCGAATCGACGGTGAGCGTGGAGGGTACGGTCGCGCTCCGTTCCGCCCCCAACGAGAAACTTCCGACGGGGCTCGTCGAGATCGTTCCCGAAAAAATAGAAGTTCTGGGCAGACGTTCGGTGCAGGCGCTTCCTTTCGAAGTCAACCGCTCGCTCGACGCGGGCGAGGATATTCGCCTTCGTTACCGCTTTCTCGATCTGAGAAACAGCGAGGTGCGAGATAAGATCATACTGCGTTCCAAAATCGTCGCCGAGCTGAGAAAGCTCATGACGGAAAAGGGCTTTTTCGAAATCACGACGCCCATTTTAACGAGTTCGTCTCCCGAGGGCGCGCGCGACTACATCGTGCCCAGCCGCCTCTATGCGGGGGAATTTTACGCGCTTCCGCAAGCGCCCCAGCAGTACAAACAGCTTTTGATGTGTTCGGGCTTCGATAAATATTTTCAGATCGCGCCCTGTTTCCGCGACGAGGACGCGCGGGCGGATCGTTCCCCCGGCGAGTTCTATCAGCTCGACATCGAACTTGCCTACGCCACGCAGGAGGACGTGTTCGAGGTTTTGGAGAGCGTGCTTCCGCCCGTGTTCGCCAAGTTTTCGGGTAAGGATGCGGACAAGCCGCCGTTCCGCCGTATCGCTTACCGCGACGCGCTCGAAACTTACGGAACCGACAAGCCCGATTTAAGAAATCCGCTCGTCGTCAAAGACGTGACCGATCTCTTTGAAAAGAGCGAGTTTACGGCGTTTCAGGGCAAGAATGTCAAGGCGATCGCCGTGCACGATTTCACGGGCGCGAGAAAGTGGATCGACAAGACGGCGGAGGAGTTCAAGATCAAGACGGAGGGGGGCGCAATGTTCTGGTTCCGCCTCGACGAGAACGCGCAGCCCGTCGGCGGTATTTCCAAATTTTTGACGGAGAACTTAGAGGCGGCGAAAGCGCGGCTCGGTCTCAAAGCAAATTCTTTCGTTGCGCTACTTGCCGAAGAAAAGCTGTCGCTTGCGCAGAAGCGCGCGGGAATCCTGCGCACCATGCTCGGCACGGGGCTCGACCTTTTGGAAAAAGATGCGTTCCGTTTCTGCTGGATCGTGGACTTTCCCATGTACGAGATCGGGGAGGAGAGCGGACAGCTCGAATTTTGTCACAACCCTTTTTCAATGCCGCAGGGTGGAATGGACGCGTTCAAAAAAGATCCGCTTGAAATTCTCGCCTATCAGTACGACATTGTGTGCAACGGGATCGAACTTTCTTCGGGCGCGGTCAGAAACCACGATCCCGAGATCATGCTCAAAGCCTTTTCGCTCGTCGGCATGGGCAAAGAGGACGTCGTGAAAAAGTTCCCCGCGCTCTATCAGGCGTTCGAGTTCGGCGCGCCGCCGCACGCGGGCGTCGCCCCCGGAGTGGATCGCATGGTCATGCTTATCTGCGAGACGGCGAATATCCGCGAGGTGATTCCCTTCCCCATGAACGCAAAGGCGCGCGACCTTCTCATGAACGCGCCCTCGCCCGTCGAGGAAAAACAGCTTGTCGAAGCGAATATCCGCTCCGTGATACCAGAAAAGAAATAAAAAAACGGCTTCTTAAAAGAAGCCGTTTTTTACTCTCCGAGCAATTCGTTCAACGTAACGTTTAATACTTTCGATAATGCTTTTAACTCGATGTCCGTAACGAATCGTTTTCCGCATTCAATCCTTTGTATCGCGTTCTTGTCAACGTCTATCCCGATCAGTTGCAATGATTCCGCAAGCATTCTCTGCGATTTACCCGCGGCGGTTCTGAGCGCGCGTACCTTTTCTCCGCATAGATTATTTTTGTCGTTTCCGTTTTTATTCTTAAACATAATACTGTATTATTGACATTTAGTAATTGACAAAGCCATTATAATATGGTAAAATATCGAACATGACATTTACTAAATGTCAAACAAAAGAAAAGAGGAATAAAGATGGAAGAAAAAATTGAATCGCAAGAATTATTGGAGTTAATTAGAATTGCCGTTAAAGATATATTGATTGCCGTTGTACGTAAAAACGAAGACGAATTGAAAATCAAGTTTCCGAACGGTCAAACCTTTACGCTTGCGTTATGGGAAAATAAAAGATAAATTTCTATCAAAGCGAGGCGCCGTTCAACGAAAACGGCGCTTCGTATTTATTAATAGAGCAAAGCACGGTTATTTCGTTGAATTTTGAATGCTTTGCGTATGGGACAAATTGTCGAAAGCATAGGATAGAGAAACGGAATTTTTGCGAGGTATCCTATGCTCGAAATGCTCTACGCCGTACTCGGACGGCTGTTTTTTTTCACGGGCTCTTTTACGGACGGGTCGTCGTACCCCAAGCCGCTCTCCGCGGCGGATGAGGAGAAGTACTTAAAACTTGCCAAGGAGGGAGATAAGCATGCCAAAGACATGTTGGTCAAACACAATATGCGGTTGGTTGCGCATATCGTTAAAAAATACAACGGGGCGGCGGAGAACGACGACATGATCTCCGTGGGCAGCATCGGACTGATCAAGGCGATCAACACTTACGAGATCGGGCACGGCACCCGACTTGCGACCTACACCGCGCGCTGCATCGAGAACGAGATTCTCATGCTTATCCGAGCGGGAAAAAAACACAAAAAAAATCTTTCCCTCTCCGAGCCCGTCGGGTGCGACAAAGACGGAAACGAACTCACGCTCATGGATCTCTTGTTTGAAAAAGAGGATAAGGTGTTCGGCAGTGTGGAACAGTCGCTCATGCAGGAAAAATTTTTGAATGCGATCGGCAAACTGCTCTCAGAGCGCGAGACGGTTATCATCTGTATGCGCTATGCGCTGACGGGCGGCGCGCCCATGGCGCAGCGGGAGGTCGCCGCAAAACTCAAAATTTCCCGTTCCTACGTTTCGCGGATCGAGAAAAAAGCGCTCGAAAAGCTCAGACACGGACTGTCTCGGGAAGATTTTTTATCCGAATGAGTTGTTTTTCGCGTTGCTCTGTGATATACTAGACTGTATGGACGAGCGCAAAGAAGAGAACGGACAAGTGGAAAAATCCAACGGGATCCCCCCCGAATCCGATCAACCCGAAAAGAACGAAAAACCGAATGCGGTTCTTTCGTTCCTTTACGACGTGTTGCGGGGAATCGGAATCGGGATCGCGTTTATCATTCCGGGGTTTTCGGGCGGTTCGGTAGCCGCGATTCTCGGCGTATACGAGCGTCTTGTCGGCGCGGTTGCTGATATATTCAAGCATTTCAAAAAAAGCATTGTCACCCTTCTGCCCATCCTTCTCGGCATGATAATCGGGGTTGCGGCGCTCATCTATCCCATTCAGTGGGGTCTGCATCATTATCCCATTCCCACGGTAACGTTGTTTGTTGGTCTCGCACTCGGCGGGCTTCCCTCGGTTATCGAAAAATTGACGGGAGCCAAAGTCACTTGGCAGAACGTTCTCGCGCTTCTGATCCCGCTTATTGCGGCTGCCGCGCTCTGCTTTCTGCCGCTTGCGGGCGACGTCGATCTCTTTAATTTGAACGTCGGAGGATACTTTCTGCTCATTCTCATCGGAATCGTGGGATCCTGTGCGCTCGTTGTTCCGGGGATTTCAGGCTCGATGTTGCTTTTGATCTTCGGGTATTATAATCCGATTGTCGAGCTTATCACCGTCAATCTTTTGCACGGCGATCGGGTCGGAATCTGTTTTGCGGTCATCGGTTGTCTGGCGGCGGGCATTGCGGCGGGCTTTTTCGCCATTTCGCTGCTCATGAAAACGCTCCTTAAAAAGTGTCCGCGCGGAACCTATTTCTCCATTCTCGGATTTATCGTAGGCTCCATTCCCGCCGTATACGTCTCCACGATCCGCGAAGCGAAATCTTTTGAAACGGCTGCGTCGCTTACCGCGCTCTATTCGTCGCCTTGGTATTGGATCGTCGCCGCGGTGTTTTTGTTTTTGGGCTTTGCGCTTTCGTTCGGATTTTGGTGGTATTCCAAAAAGAAAAGCGGAGAAAATCCGATGATTTTCCGTAGGAAAAGGAAATAAATCAAATGATAACGATACGCGTTGTAGATCGGCAGCACAAAGCGGACGCGAATATTCCGAATCAGCCTTTTCCGCTGATCGGGCGAATGATTCCGAGCCTTAAAGACGGGAAATGGGATTACACGGTCGAAAAGTTTGACGTTCCGTCGGAGATGCGCTTTCCAGACGAAAATTACGATTACGAAGAAATGCTTGCAAACAGCACCTTCATCGGCGTGTACAACGGGGATTCTTGCGTCGGGCTCGCGGTTCTGCAAGAGGGCGTTTTCGATTATGCGTATCTATGCGATTTGAAAGTGAACGCCGATTTCCGCGGAAAAGGGATTGCGAAGCGTTTGATCGCCCGTGCGGGAGAGATCGCCCGCGCCAAGGGATACGGCGGAATCTATACGCAGGCGCAGGATAATAATTTGACAGCCTGTCTTTTTTATCTCAAATCGGGTTTTCGGATCGGGGGCTTCGACAACGTTCTCTATAAAGGCACCGCACAGGAGGGAAAGGCGGACGTCGTTTTTTATCTCGATTTTTGAATTTTTTTGAAAAACCCCTTGACGGGGTTCTTTTTTATGATATTATAAGTAGGAAAAGTAAGAAATATATTACTATTCCAACAAAGGAGAGGGCTATGAACGAAAAATTTCCGGAAGGAAAATTTATGGCGACCGTAAAGATCGGCGCAAAGGGGCAGATCGTGATTCCCAAAGAGGCGCGCGAGATGTTTGGCATTCGGGAAGGGGACAGTCTGCTTCTGATGGCGGACAAAAATCAGGGAATCGCGATTCAGCCGTTTGCATATGCCGAAGCGTTCTGGAACGCAGTCAGCGGCATGAAGAGAGAATAAGATGGTTGCGCTCCAAGTCAAAAACTTAAAAAAGGTCTATCCCGCGTTCACCCTCGGCGGGGTAAGTTTTTCGGTGGAAGAGGGGCGCGTGACGGGGCTTGTGGGCGCGAACGGCGCAGGCAAGAGCACTACGCTCAAAGGCATTCTGGGCTTGATCGCGGCGGAGGGAGAGGCGAAGGTCTTTTCTTACGACGCAAAGTGCGCGGAGGCAAAGTCCCTTTTCGGTTACGCGGGCGGCGGATTCCGCTATTATCCCCACAAAAAAATCAAGACGGTCGCGCGGGTCACGAGCAGGTTCTATCCCGATTGGAACGAAGAGAAATTCAACCGCTACGCACGGAAATTTTCGCTTGTTCCCGAAAAAAAGGTTTCCGAACTTTCCGAGGGGATGAAGGTGAAGTTTGCGCTTGCTCTCGCGCTCTCGCACGGCGCGAAGCTGTTGATTTTAGACGAACCGACGAGCGGGCTCGATCCGCTCTCGCGCGAAGAGTTTGCCGATACCGTTCTTTCGCTCGTCAAAGAAGAGGGGATCGCCGTACTCTTTTCGACGCATATCGTCTCCGATCTCGAACGGATTGCAGACGACATCGTTTTTCTGTCGCACGGAAAAGTGTTGGCGGACGAACCGCTTGCCGATCTGAAACAAAAATATATGCTTGCGTTTTTCGAATCGCCGCCGAAAGAATCGGTGTTCGGATTGAAACCCGTCAAAGGAGGATTCGAGTGGCTCGTGCCGCGGAGCGCAAGCCCTGCGGGAGCCGAGTTGAGAAAACCGACCCTCGAAGAGATCGTTATTCATCTGGAATACGCAAAGGAGGGGAGAGTATGCTGAACCTCGTCAAAAAAGAATTTTCGCTGTGTCTGCATGCGACCTGTTTTATTTTTCTTGCGTTTTGCGCGTTCGTGTTCATTCCCAATTACCCTTACGAGGTGATGTTCTTTTTTTCGGGGCTTTCGGTCTTTTTCGTCTGTCTGACGGCGCGGGAGAATCAGGACGTCTGTTTTTCGTGCACGCTGCCCGTTAAAAAGAGCCGTGTCGCAATCTCCCGCATTCTGTTCTGCGGCATTTTTCAGATTGTATTGTTGTTGCTCGCGGGCATATCGGTTGCAATTAAAGAGGCGGTTTTTCCCGCAGAAGCGCAGATCAATCTTGCGGGCTCGTCGGCAAATCTCGCTCTGCTGGGGCACGGCGGCGTGCTGCTCGGTGCATTTAATCTGATTTTCTTTCCGTGGTATTTCAGAAATCCGAACAGGGTGGGGATTCCCTTTTTCGGAGCGGCTGCGGCGCAGTTTCTGATCGTGGCGATTCTGATCGTTCTGCGTTTTACGGCGCCCGTATATTCCGATCTGCTTGTAAGTCCCGATCCCGCGCACATGGGAGTGAAGTCGATTTTCTTATCGGTCGGCGTTCTCTTCTATCTCGGCGCGACCGCGCTCGCTTGCTTCTTTTCGGCAAAGATATTCGAAAAAACCGATTTGTAAATCGATCGATCCGCTCACTGCGCGCCGTTCGGCGCGCAGTGATTCTTTATCGAAAATATTTGGAAATCATAGTCAAAACACTTGACAATAAATACTATGTAATGTATAGTATCATACGAAGCGGGGTATTGCATGGACATTCAGCTCAAAAAGGGAATATTGGACGTATGCGTACTCTATGCGCTCAGCAGGGGAGAGAGCTACGGCTATAAGATCATCAGCGACTTGGAGGGGATCATCGAAATTTCCGAAAGTACGCTCTATCCCATTTTGAAGCGGTTGGAAACGGGCGGGTACATTACGGCGCGCACGGCGGAGTACAGCGGTCGTTTGCGACGGTATTACAAAATTACTGCGGCGGGGTTAAAAAAACTGAAATCGGGCAAAGAAGACTTGCAGGAGATATACGGGATTTATAAAACGATTTTCGGAGGAAGAATATGACTTATACCGAATGGAGAGACGAATTGAAGAGCAATCTTCTGTGCGTATCGGAGAGCGAACGCAGGAGGGTGCTTGAATATTATGCGGAGGCGTATGCCGACCGCCGCGAAGCGGGGTATTCCGAACGGGAAATCGTTGCCGAATTCGGCGCGCCCTACGACGCGGCAAAACGCATTCTGAGCGAGGACGACCGCGATCTGTGCGAAGCGCCGAAAAGACCGTTGCCCGCGCGCGAAGCGTATTTCGAGACGACGCCTGTTCGCAGCACTCCCTACAAAGAGGAGAAGCGCGAAAAAACCGTGAATGTCAAAAAGAAAAATAAAACTTCTTGGGTCTTTATCGTGCTTTGCGTGGTCTTTGCCGTTCCGATTCTGGCGATTATATTGACGCTCAGCGGAATCACCTTTGCGGCGTTTGTCGCGCCTTTCGCGGTACTTCTTGCGGGAGTCGGCGAAACGGGTCTGGGAGTCGGAATGATGTTTTCGAATATTCTCGACGGTCTTATGCGCGTGGGATTCGGATTGATACTTTTCGGCGCGGGAGTTATTCTCATCAGCGTTCTTCCCCGTATCGCAAAACTGTTTTGGATAGCGTTCAAAAAATTAGGCGGTTTTATCAAATCGATGTTTGTTACGGAGGAAGCGTAATATGAAAGCGGTCATCAAAGCGATCATTGCGGGAAGCGTGATCATCGGGATCGGACTTATAGTTCTGATCGTCGCGCTCGCTCTGAACGGTTGGAAGTTTATGCCGAAATTCGAAATGGAGGAATACGTTGCCGAGGGCGAGATCGGAGAACTCAAAATCGACAATGCGGTCGGAAACGTGAAAACGGAATTCTACGACGGCGAGAAATTGGTGGTCGATTATCCTGTGTCGGACAGGTATTTTATGTCCGTCGGGGAACAGGAGGGCGTTCTTACGGTAAACGGCTTGAATAAAAAGCATTGGTATAATTTCACCTTTTTACCCGCTGCGCTGCCCGTTACGGTCGTTAAAATTCCGAAGAATTCTTGTTTGAAACTGACGGTCACGGTCAATGCGGGAAAAGTCGAACTTGCCGCGGGAGAATACGCGGCGGCGTCGGTAAAAGTTAACGCGGGCAGTCTGAACGTACTCGGAATGATTTGTCCCGAATTCAAATGCGAGGTGAATGCGGGCGCGATCTTTATTAAATCGCTTGAAAGCGCTTCGTTCGATTGTAAGGTCTCGGCAGGCTCGTTCAACGTCGAACGGATCGACTGCCCTCTGATTCGGGTAAATGTATCCGCGGGATCCGCCGGTTTGACCGTTCTGGGGAGACGGGAGGAATATACGATTTCTGTGGACAAGAGCGCGGGAACCTGCAATGTTGCAAACCAGACGGGCACCGATCCACAAAAAAGAATCGACATAGGCGTATCCGCAGGTGGCGTGAACGTTGCGTTTGTATGATAACAAGACCTTTCTTCGGAAGGGTCTTTTTTTGTTTTCGCAAGAAAGATCGGCGGATTCGTTTGATTAAATCGCGAGAGTATGTTATAATAAGCGCAAATCAGAATACGGAGCGAAGATATGTTGCAGGTTACGGGCGTCAGTTTGCAGTACGGGAGCAAAAAACTGTTCGAAGACGTCAACTTAAAATTTACCAAGGGGAACTGTTACGGGATTATCGGCGCGAACGGCGCGGGAAAATCGACATTTTTGAAAATTCTTTCGGGAGAAATCGAACCCAATAAGGGAAGCGTCTCTCTCGATAAAAACGAGCGCATGAGCGTTTTGGCACAGAACCAGAATAAATACGATTTCGAGACTGTGTTGCGCACGGTCATGCTCGGGCATAAACGTCTAATCGAAATCATGGACGAGAAAGACGCTCTCTATGCTCACGCGGATTTTACCGAAGAGGACGGGATCCGCGCCTCCGAGCTCGAAAGCGAGTTTGCGGAATTGGGCGGCTGGGAAGCGGAGAGCGAAGCGCAGACGCTCCTCAACGAACTCGACATTCCCTCGGAATTTCATTATTCGCTTATGGGCGACTTGGACGCAAAACAAAAGGTGCGCGTGCTCTTGGCGCAGGCGCTCTTCGGCAACCCCGACGTTCTGCTTCTGGACGAGCCTACGAACAACCTCGACTTGAAGACGGTCAGATGGCTCGAAAATTATCTTCTCGATTTCGAGAACACGATCATCATTGTTTCGCACAACCGTCACTTTTTGAATAAAGTCTGTACCCACATCTGCGACGTGGACTTCGGCAAGATCAACCTGTATCTCGGAAATTACGATTTCTGGTACCAGACTTCCCAGCTTCTCGCCCGCCAGCAAAAGGATCAGAACAAAAAAGCGGAGCAGCGCGCGCAGGAGCTCAAAGAGTTTATCGCCCGCTTTGCCGCGAACGCGAGCAAATCCCGTCAGGCGACTTCGAGAAAAAAAGAACTCGAAAAACTGACCATTTCCGACTTTCAGCCTTCGCTCCGCAAATATCCGTTCATCGACTTCAAATACGAGCGGGAGATCGGTAACGACATTCTCATGGTAGAGGGGCTCACGAAGAAAGGTTATTTCCAAGACCTCAGTTTTACCGTGCAGAAAGGGGACAAGATCGGCGTGATTTCCGATCAGTCGACGGCAGTCACCATGCTTTACGATGTTTTAACGGGTAAGGCGGAACCGGATGCCGGCACCGTTAAGTGGGGCAAGACGATCGTCTCCTCCTATTTTCCGCAGAACAACGGCGAGTTCTTCGACGGGTGCGATCTGTCCCTCGTGCAGTGGCTTTCGCAATTCTCCAAAGACCACTACGAAGAATATCTTCGCGGCTGGCTCGGCAGAATGCTCTTCTCGGGAGAAGAGGCGCTCAAAGAGGCGAGCGTTTTATCGGGCGGAGAAAAGGTTCGCTGCATGCTTGCGAAAATGATGCTCGAAGGAGGAAATTTTTTGGTCTTCGACGAGCCGACGGCGCATCTCGATCTTGAATCGATCACCGCGCTCAACAACGGGCTCACTTCTTTTAAGGGGTGCATGCTGTTGACCTCGCACGACCAGGAACTCATGAATACCGTCTGCAACCGTATCATCGTAGTGAACGGCACCAAGACGTTCGATAAGAATGTGACCTTCGATGAATATGTCGATATGATCGACGGATAAACGGAATCACAGCAAAAAGCGCGGAAGCAATTCCGCGCTTTTATTTTTGTTTATAATACTTATTGGATGGTACGTTTTTTGCCGAGCGCGATCCGCTTAGGGGCGGGCGCCGCGTCGCCGCGTCGATCTTTTCCCATAAAGAAGAGGGCGAGCGTTCCGGGACCTGCGTGCGAGCCGGTACAGATATCGTAATATTCTATGATAATATCCTGAACGCCGTACTTCTTTACTTCCTCCGCAAGTGCTTTTGCGTCTTCCTCGCAGTCGGCGTGCGTGATTGCGACGGTCTGCGATTCGGGATCGATTACATTTTCGACAAATGCTTTCAAAACGGCGGAGATCGCTTTTTTTCTTCCGTGCTCTCTGCCGCAGACCGCGAGTTTGGGCAGTTCGCTTCCGTCCGCTTTGATGATCGGTTTAATGCTCAATAGAGTGCCTGCGATCGCCGTGAGAGCGGAGATCCGTCCGCTCTTTTTCAGATATTTGAGATCGCTTACAGTAAGATAGGCGTTGAGCTTGTATGCGTTCTCGACGAGCCATTCCGCGGCGGCGGAACAGCTTTCGCCCATGTCTCTCAGATCCGCCGCTTTGAGCGCGAGCAGTCCCTCTCCCATAGATGCGTTCGCGCTGTCTACCGCGATCACGGTGCGGTCGGGGTATTTCGCGGAGAGAGCTTTCGCCGCCTCCTTTGCCTGATTGAACGTTCCGCTGATTCCCGAAGCGATGGTCAGAAAGAGAACGTCTTTTCCCTCTTCCAAAAGGGGAATCGCCGCTTCCGTGAACTGACTCTCGGAGACGAGCGATGTTTTGATGTCTGCGCCCGCTTCCAGCAATTTATAAAATTTCTTTGCGCTCTCTTGGAAAGGAACTCCCTCTTCAAGGCAACTGTACTCCGCGCCGTCGGCAATATAGCGGAAAGGGATCACGCGGATGTTTCTCTCTATTCTGTAAGAGTCGGGTAAATTGGCTGCCGAATCCGTAATAATTTCAAATGAATTCATAACTGCACCTCTGCGATTAAGTTTACACTTCTATTGTACCTGTTTTTTTCGTTTTTTACAACGCCGTAAGAGTAAAAAATCTTCTATTTCACCGAAAAATCACTCCATTAATGAAATTGTCAACTCTACTGACAAAAAAATCATTCTACTCACAGTAGAACGGGCAAAATTTTGCAATTTTCGGATAAATCATTTTACAAAACCGCATGAATCGGATATAATGAAAGAATCGAAAAGGAGATAGGGATTCTTATGTATAAGAAGGTATCCACTTCGCTGGATTTTGTGGAGCGTGAAAAAGAGATCGTCAGTTTCTGGAAAGAGAACGGCGTGTTCGAAAAGAGCGTCGAAAAGAACGAGGGGGCGGAGGAATTTTCCTTTTACGACGGACCTCCCACGGCGAATGGCAAGCCGCACGTCGGTCATATTCTGACGCGCGTCATGAAGGACATCGTTCCGCGGTTTCAGACGATGAAAGGCAAGCACGTTTTGAGAAAGGCGGGCTGGGATACGCACGGTCTTCCCGTGGAACTCGAAGTAGAAAAAATGCTCGGACTGGACGGGAAAAAGCAGATCGAAAAATACGGGATCGAACCGTTCAATCAAAAGTGCAAAGAGTCGGTGTTCAAATATCAGAGCGAATGGCAGAAGATGAGCGACCGCGTCGGCTACTGGGCGGACATGGACGATCCTTACGTTACCTATCATGACGATTATATCGAGTCGGAGTGGTGGGCGCTCAAAGAAATTCATAAAAAGGGGCTGTTGTATAAAGGGCATAAGATCGTGCCCTATTGTCCTCGGTGCGGCACGGCGCTCTCATCGCACGAGGTGGCGCAGGGCTACAAAAGCGTAAAAGAAACTTCCGCCGTCGCGCGGTTCAAGGTCGCGGGCAGGGAGAACGTTTATATTCTCGCATGGACGACGACGCCGTGGACCCTTCCCTCCAACGTGGCGCTCTGTGTGAATCCGAACGAGGACTACGTCGAGATCGCGGCAGACGGCGAGAACTATATCATGGCGGAGGCGCTCGTTCCGAAGTTCTTTGAAGAGTATAGCGTCGTCGCGCGTAAAAAGGGAAAAGAGTTCGAGGGCATGAAGTACGAACCGCTTTTTCCGTTTGCCGCCGCCGATCTGGAGAATACAAAAAACGATTGGAAACGGGTCTACGAAGTCGTATGCGATGCCTATGTTACGCTCACGGACGGAACGGGCGTCGTTCACATCGCGCCCGCATACGGACAGGACGACTATAACGTGGGAAGAAATTACGCTTTGCCCGTCATCGCGCTCGTGAACGAGCAGGGAAAGTTCGACGAACGTTTCCCCGCGCTCTGCGGCATGTTCATGAAGGACGCGGATAAAGAGATTCTGAAAATGCTCAAAGCGGAAAACAAGCTCTTTCGCGCTCTGCCTTTCGAACACGACTATCCGCATTGCTGGCGCTGCGATACGCCGCTCATGTACTACGCGCGGTCGAGCTGGTTTATCAAAGTGACCGCCGTCAAAGACAAACTGATCGAAAGCAACCGTTCGGTAAACTGGATGCCCGAGTCCATTCAAGAGGGCAGAATGGGGAACTTCCTCGAAAACGTCATCGATTGGGGGCTTTCGCGCGATCGCTATTGGGGAACTCCGCTCCCCGTCTGGGTATGCCCCGACTGCGGAGAAATCGAAGTGATCGGTTCGCGCAGAGAACTTGCCGAAAAATGCGGCGCGTCGGAAGGAATCGAACTTCATCGCCCCTATGTAGACAAGCTCGTCTGCAAATGTCCGAAGTGCGGCGGGAGCATGCGCCGCACGCCCGAAGTCATCGATTGCTGGTTCGATTCGGGCTCCATGCCGTTTGCGCAGTACCATTACCCGTTCGAGAACAAAGAACTCTTCGAAAAGACTTTTCCCGCGGATTTCATCTCGGAAGCCGTCGATCAGACGCGCGGCTGGTTCTATACTTTGCTTACGATTTCGACCATTCTTTTCGGACGCGCGCCCTTTAAGAACTGTATCGTCTTGGGGCACGTCAACGATAAGAACGGAACCAAAATGAGTAAGCACAAGGGCAACGTGGTCGATCCTTGGTCGGTGCTCGACAAACAGGGCGCGGACGCAGTGCGCTGGTATTTCTATACGAACAGTTTTCCGTGGATTCCCTCGCGCTTCGACGGCGAAACGGTCTCCGAATCGCAGAGAAAGTTCCAAGGAACTCTCTGGAACAGTTACGCATTCTTTACGCTGTACGCCGAAATCGACAAATACAATCCCGCAGAATACGATCTGAAACAGTGTAAACTCACGTTGATGGATCGGTGGGTGCTCTCCGCACTTAATACGCTTGTGAAAAAGGTAGACGCTCTGATCGCAAATTACGACATTACGTCGAGCGCGCGGGCGATTCAGGATTTTTCGGACGAGCTTTCGAATTGGTATGTACGCAGAGGCCGCGACCGCTATTGGGGAGGAGGCATGACGGAGGACAAGGCGGCGGCGTATACGACGCTCTATACCGTGCTGGTGACGCTTGCCAAGCTCCTCGCGCCCTATACTCCCTTTATGTCGGAGATGATGTATCGCAATCTCGTTCCTGCATTCTTCAAAGACGCGCCTCTTTCGGTGCACCTCTGCGGCTATCCCGAGGCGGACGAAAGCATGATCGATCCCGAACTCGAACGGGGTATGGGCGACGTGCTCGCCGTCGTGAATCTCGGCAGGGCGGCGCGCGGCGCGGGAAATCTGAAAAACCGTCAGCCTCTTTCCGAGCTGGTTGTGGCGAGCGAAACGCCGCTCGATATTCACGACGAACTTAAAACGGTTGTATTGGACGAGCTTAACGTCAAGAACTACCGTGAAGTCAAGAGTGCGGAAGAGCTTGTCTCTTATAGGCTCAAACCGCAGCTTAGAACGCTCGGACCGAAATACGGAAAACAGCTCAAAGCAATCGGGGAGTTTCTCTCGGACTGCGACGCGTCGGCGATCGTCAGAGCGATTCGCGCGCAGGGCGAAGCGAAGATTCTGAACGGCGCAGTAATCCTGACCGAAGAGGATTTGCAGATATTCACCGAATCGGCGGAGGGGTATGCGATTGCCGCCGACCGCGGCGTTACGGTCGCGCTCGATACGCGGCTCAGCGAAGAATTGCTCTTCGAAGGCACGGAGCGCGAGCTCGTCTCCAAAATCCAGACGATGAGAAAGGAAGCGGGCTTCGAGGTCGTCGATCGTATCGAGGTCTATTACGAAAACGCGGAGGGAAGAGCGGAAAGGGCGCTCGAAAAGGGTGCGTTCGCTTCCGACGTGCTTGCGGTCAAGATCGCAAAGGGGAGCGCGGCGGGATATTCCAAAACGCTCGACGTCAACGGCGATCGGGTGACGCTCACCGTCGTAAAACAATAATTTCATCTGAAACGCACGGCGCACCTTGTTTTTTTAGGCGGGTGCGCATTTTTTATTATTTCGGCGCATAATTTGTTGACATATCAACAAGATACGGTTATAATACTTGTTGATATGTCAACAGGAGGCAATATGGACAGATTCAGCAATTTTACCCTGTTATTGAACGGGATCGTCAGATGTATCCATAAATTGAAGTGGGACGAGATGTCCCGCCTCGGGTTAAAGGGGGCTCACGTCACCTGCCTGTATTATCTGTATCGGGCGGAAAAGCCGCTTACGGCAAGAGAGCTGTGCGACGAGTGCGGCGAGGATAAAGCCGCTGTCTCCCGTGCGCTTGACTTTCTCGGAAGAGAGGGTTACGTCTGCGGCGAAGAGACCGCGAAAAAGTACAGAAGTCCCGTAAGATTGACTGAGCGGGGGCTTGCGGTGGGAAAGACGGTCGCGGAAAAAATAGACGCGATCCTCTCAAAAGCAAGAGAGGGAATCTCGGCGGAGGATACGCAAGCAATGTATCGCGCGCTCCGCGCAATCGAAAGAAATCTAAAAGAAATTTGTCAAGGAGAAGAAAGAAATGTCGGTAAAAATATTGATTGATTCCGCTTCGGACGTCGATCTGAACGAGGCGGAAGAATTGGGTGCGGAACTTATTTCCATGAAAATTACATTCGAAGACGGCGAATATTCGGACGGAGTGGATTTTACGAAGAGGCAGTTTTTCGAGCGGCTCATCGAGAGCGCCGAACTGCCGCGCACGAGTCAGATCAATCCTTATCAGTTTGAAGAGGCTTTTGAAACGATGACCGCGGACGGATCGGATGTCGTTGCGATCACCATTTCGTCCAAGCTCTCGGGTACGTATAAGAGCGCGGTCACGGCGGCGAAACGATTCGGCGGTAGAGTGCGCGTCGTCGACAGTCTGAACGCAAGCGCGGGAGAGAGGGCGCTTCTTCTCTATGCTCTGAGGTTGAGAGAACAGGGGAAAGACGCGGACGAGATCGCGGACGAACTCGAAAAAGTCAAACACAGAATTAACGTGATGGCTGTGTTGGATACGCTTTTATATCTCAAAAAGGGCGGAAGAATTTCCGCAATGGCAGCGTTTGCGGGCGGAGTGCTTTCGGTCAAACCCGTGATCGGCGTGATCGGCGGCGAAGTGAAATTGGTGGGTAAGGCGATCGGTTCCAAAAAGAGCAACAATCTTTTGAATCAGCTTGTGCGCGAGAAGGGGGTGGATTTTTCGATGCCGCACTGCGTCATCTGGTCGGGGCTTGACGATTCTCTTCTTAAAAAATACGTCGAAGACAGCCGCGCGCTCTGGGCGGACAGCGTTTCTCAGTTGCCTACGCATATGATCGGTTCTACGATCGGCACCCATATCGGACCGGGGGCGGTCGGCGTCGCATTTTTTGCGAAAGAATAAAAATACGCCGCGCATTGAACATTGAGCGCGGCGTATTTGGAATACAGTTTATTTCGTCAGCCGTCTGACTGCCTCCGCGTAGACCCCGATCATGAGCTTTACGCGGTCGATCGTGATATATTCGTTCGCTTGATGAATGGTCACTTCCTCGCCGTCGATTTCGGGTCCGAACGCCGCGCCGCATTGAAGCGCCCGCGCGTAAGTGCCGCCGCCGATCGCGATCGGTTCGTGCGTTTTGCCCGTGTATTCGTCGTACACGCTGCAAAGCGTTTTCACGAGTTCGCACTCTCGTTCGTTAAACAGCGGAGCCTGATGAGAGACCGTTTCGCATTTGACGCCGAAGAGATCGAGTTTCTCTGTGACTGCGGAAAGGGGAAGCGTTGCGGGGTAGCGGATGTCGACGAGAAGAGACAGAACACCCTTTTCATAGCTCGCAACGTCGGGCGAGAGGGTGAGATATCCCGTCTCGTCTTTCAGGGTCTTTAACCCATAAATATCTTTGAAAAGACAATCGGTTACGCGGTTCAGACCGAAATATTCCAGAAGGGGCAGAACGGCGTTCTTGCCCTCTTCGGGAGTGGAGCCGTGCGCGCTCTTGCCGCGCGAGACGAGTTTTCCGTTTTGGGTTTCGAGCCCGAGAAGTTCGGCGCGCGCCCTATCGACGGGAGCAAGGGGCGTCGCTTCGCAGTAATCGCAGACCATATTCACGCGTTCCCCGCCTTCGAACGAGGTAAAGAGGTTGTCAGCGACGGGAAAACGGACGCGGATATGAAGAATGCCTTTTTCCGCGTATATCACGGGAAAGTTCGCGTCGGGAGAAAATCCCGTTTCGGGCATTCGGGCGACTTTCTTGTAATGTTCGATACACTTCCATCCGCATTCCTCGTTCATACCCACGATAAGCCTGACCGTTTTACGGGGGATAAAGCCCTCGTCTTTTAGTTTTTTGAGAGCGAAGAGGGAAGCGATCGCGGGACCTTTGTCATCCATCGCGCCCCGACCGAAAATTTTTCCGTTTTCGACGATTCCCGCGAAGGGCGGTTTCTGCCAGCCGTTTCCCGCGGGCACCACGTCGAGGTGAGCGAGGATCGCAAACGACTCTTCTCCCGCGCCGAACAAAACTTCGCCTACATAGTTGTCGTAGTTGCGCGTCTGAAAACCGAGGCGTTCCGCCAATGAAAGAAAGTGTGCAAGGCAGTCCGCCGCGCCCTTGCCGAAGGGCATTCCCTCGAGGGGAGAGGAGAGCGAAGAGTCGAAACGGATATTTTCGGAGATAGCCTGTACGGCTTGGTCGAGATAATTTTTCATGCCGCTATTGTAGCATTTGCGTAAAAGGAAGTCAACCGTGCAAGACGTAATTTTCCGATGAAATTTTACGGGTAAAACCGTTGCATTTTCAAAAGCGATATGCTATAATCAAACAAAAATAAATTTAGAGGTGACGAAATGTCAAACGGAAACAAAAACGATTTTACAAGAGGTTGCGCTTTTTGGGGGATTCTTGTTACCGCGGTTCTCTTCGTAGTCGGCGGAATTCTCACTTGG
The DNA here is from genome assembly GCA_910588695.1 of uncultured Christensenellaceae bacterium. Classification (GTDB taxonomy): domain Bacteria; phylum Bacillota; class Clostridia; order Christensenellales; family Borkfalkiaceae; genus Gallimonas. The sequence goes on along the minus strand of CAJUOV010000009.1, from coordinate 48,812 downwards.
TGCGGAGTTGACAGCCAGATCGTCAATATCTTTGAGCTGCTTGCCAAGATCGCGCTGCTGGTGGCGGTTGCGCTTCCCGCATACGATTGGGTCAAGTATAAGAAAACGGGCTGGAAAGTAACCTATTGGATCGCGCTGGTGATCTATGTGTTCGGCGTTGTGTTCGGCGTGCTTCACGTTTACGTCGGATAAAGAGCAAAAAAAAGAAAACGGCTTCCGAGCCGTTTTTTCTTTACAAAGCAAACCAATATCATTATAATAAGATCAGTATGAAACAACCTTTGATTGCGATCGTAGGAAAACCCAACGTGGGGAAGAGCACCTTTTTCAACCGTGTTGCGGGGCGCAAGATCGCCATAACGGAAAACAGACCGGGGGTGACCCGCGACCGTATCTATGCCTCTGCGGAGTGGCGGGGCAAACCTTTTACGCTCGTCGATACGGGCGGAATCGAGCTGAAAAGCGACGACGATATGCGCCGCAGGATTGCCGTGCAGGCAAGCCTTGCGATCGACACTGCGGACGAAATATTTTTCTTTACGGACGGGAAGGAGGGCTTAACCCCTTCCGATTACGATGTGGCGGAAATACTTCGCCGTTCGAAAAAACCCGTCTTCCTCGTCGTCAATAAAATCGACGAATATTCGCCCGATAAGCTCTTTGAGTTTTATTCTCTGGGTCTCGGCGAACCTTTTGCAGTCTCCTCCGAGCATTCGCGCGGGATCGGCGATCTCTTGGACGCGGCGGTGGAAAAGTTCGAAAGGGGAGAAAAGGAAGAGGACGGTTCGTTGAAGATCGCCGTGGTCGGCAAACCCAACGCTGGCAAAAGCTCTATCGTCAACCGTATTCTGGGCGAAGAGCGCACAATCGTCGCGCCCGTCGCGGGAACGACGCGGGACGCGATCGACACTCCTTTTTCGAGAGACGGAAAAAAGTATACTCTGATCGATACGGCGGGGATCCGGAGAAAACGCGCGGTGGAAGACGACGTGGAATATTATTCTGTGCTTCGCGCGCTCGACGCTTTGCGGCGGGCGGACGTCGTCGTTCTCGTCGTGGACAGCAACGAGGGATTGACCGAGCAAGACGTGAGAATCATCGGCATGGCGCATGAAGAGGGAAAGCCTTCCGTGATTGCGATGAACAAGTGGGATATTATCGAAAAAGATACGCATACCATAGAGAAGTTTGATAAAAAGCTCAAAGAAGATCTTAAATTCATGGACTACTTCAAGTCCGTGTATGTTTCGGCAAAGACGGGTCAGCGCATGGATAAAATTCTTTCGCTGGCGGAAGAGGCGTATGCGAACGCGGGGCGGCGGATCACAACGGGCGCGCTCAACGATCTGCTGCAAGACGCGATGCGGATTTCCGAACCGCCTTCTTACAACGGAAAACGGCTCAAACTTTATTATGCTTCGCAGGTTTCGATCAACCCGCCCCTCTTTGCGTTGCAGGTCAACGATGAAAAACTCATGCATTTTTCCTACGGGCGGTATCTTGAAAACGTTCTGCGGGAGGCTTACGATTTTTCGGGCACTCCCGTCAGGATCGTAACGCGCACCAAAAAGAAGGAGGATTGACGGAATGCGGGAAATAGCGTTTTCGGATTGTTGGTATTGGCTTCTTTTTGCCGCTGTCGTCAGTTATTTTTTAGGTTGTATCAATTTTGCGGTCATCATCTCGAAAGCGCATCATAAAGACGTGCGCAAGATCGGCAGCGGAAATCCCGGTACAATGAACATGAGCCGTGAATTCGGTTTGAAAGTGGGGCTTGTGAACTTCCTCTTCGACTGTCTGAAAGGCGGGGTTCCCGTGATAGCCGTTCATTATATCTTTGCAAATTACGTGTTTGCGGGGACGGACGTTCTGGTTTCTGACGTTGTGCGTTATCTTGTCGGGATTGCGGCGATCGTCGGACATATTTACCCCGTAACAATGAAATTCAAAGGGGGAAAGGGGATCGCCACGACTTACGGCGTATTCTGGTTCGGAATCGGCTGCGAAAATCCGTGGTATTTCCTTTTTATGCTGGTCGGACTCATTCTCGTGCTTCTCTTTATTCTCGTGACGGAAATGGGATCGATGGGCTCGTTGCTGGGAGTGACGGCGTTCTCGGTGTGGCAGGGGACGATGTTTTATTCAAGATATGTCGGCGCAATGAACGGCTATGTCGTGTTCCTTTTGATGATGTTGCTTTTCATGAATTTTCTTACTTGGTTTTCGCACCGCAAAAATCTTGTGCGATTGTTTGCGGGCGAAGAGCACCGTACTTCCGTCAAAAAGTTACACGGCGGAAAGCGCGGCATGGACAATATGTGATTTATCTCCCCGCTTTGCTTTTTTAAGGCGGGGATTTTTTTGCGATAATCATTCACAAAAAAATAAAATATTTTACAAAAAAATCAATTAAAAGTATTGCAATTTACAAATGAGCGTGATATAATACAGGCAATCAGGGGGGAGCGATATGAAAAAGAGGGCAATTTGCAGTTTTGCGGTTGTTGCGGCAATGGCTTCCGCGGCGTTACTGTCCGCCTGTAACGATTCGGTTACGTGGGACTGGGAAGCGCCCGCTTACGGCGCGGATGCGGACGTAACGCTTAGCGTGAACGGAACCAAGAAAGAGGGCGCGGAATACAAAATTTCGGATACCCTCTTCGGCGTATTCTTGGAAGACATCAACTACGCGTCGTATTATTTAGACGACAATCTCCTGATTAACGGCTCTTTCGACGCGATTACAAGGGACGATAAGCACGGTTGGACTGCGATCGGAAACGCTGCGTTCGAAGTGAAAACGGATGCGAACGGGATTTTTGCCGAGACCGATGCGTATAAAAACAAAAACGTCAATCCGGGTTATGCGCGCGTCGCGACCGGTTCCGTCGAGGGTGGATTGCGCAACGCGGGATATATCAACTGCGTTCCGTTTGCCGTGCAGGAGGGGACGGATTATATTTTTTCCGCCTTTATCAAAAACGCGGGCGCGGCGTTCGATCTGAAAATTCTGATGACGGACGGCAAAAACAATTACCTCGAAGAGACGGTCAACATTCTTGAAAACAGCGGCTGGATAAAATATACGCGCAGGCTTACGGCGAGCGGGACCAAGAGCGGCGCGGGGCTAAGTTTCGAACTCAGGATTCCCGCGAACACCGAAATGTTTATCGACGGCGTTTCGTTGGAGACGGGCGATTCCACGGTGGGAATCAAAAACATTCCCTATAATGCGATCAAAGATTTAAGTCCCAAATTTATCCGTTTTCCCGGCGGCTGCATCATCGAGGGGAATTCCCAGATGGGGCAGGAATGCGCCTACGATTGGAAGAACTCGATCGGCGCGGTGCAGAACGGCAATAACGCGGGCGACGACGTTGTGCCCGCCTTTACCTATCAAGAAAATTCGGACGGCACCCTGAAAGAGGTTACGACTTACGGCGAGCCTGTCACGAGAAAGCCCAATCCCGATCTGTGGGCGTTGTGGGATAATAAATATATAAATTATTACGATATGACCTATGCGATCGGCTTCTACGAGTATTTCCTTTTGTGCGAGAGCGTAGGGGCGAGCGCGGTGCCCGTCGTTAACTGCGGACTGAGCTGTCAGGGCGGCGCTGCAAAAAATCCGGTCAAACTCAACGGACGTCATAATCTGAATGTGAAAGACTATATTCGCGACGCGATTGATCTGATTGAGTTTGCAAAGGGCGATACGGATACGAAATGGGGGAAGATCCGTTCCGATCTCGGGCATCCCGAACCTTTCGAAATGAGCTATCTCGGGATCGGCAACGAGCAATACGGCGTTTATTTTTCGGATTATTACGAGAAGTTCCTCGAAGACGACGCTTTTATGAACGCGCTTGAAAGATATTCGGTCAAGCCGATCGTCGGGAACGGAATGTTTTTATCCGACTGCGAACAGCCTTCGCAGAGCGGTTCCGGATTGACGGGGGGACTTGCGAAAGCCGCCGCGGAACGGTATCTGAAAGCGACAAATCCCAATCGCAAGATCGAAACGGTCAGCGAATACGGCGTAGTCGATCAGCACTATTACGTTAGCTATCCCGCTCTTCTCGAAAAACATGCGATGTATGATTCCTATCTCCGTTCCTACGACAACGAGGAGAAATACTACGAGGTTTTCGTGGGCGAGTATTCGGCGAACGGCGGCGTTGCGACGGAAGGATTTACGAAGTATCAGAACAACGAGTGGATCACCGCGCTCTCGGAAGCGGCGATCATGACGGGTTACGAGCGTAACGGCGACATCATCAAACTTGCGGCATACGCGCCCATGTTCGGCGCGGCGCAGGCGGGCAACCAGTGGGGCACCGATATGATGTACTATACAAGCACCGAGCTTGTACTTTCGACCAATTACTATGTGCAGCAGCTCTTTATGAAAAATCAGGGCGCGTACAGAGTGGCGGCGGAAAATCACGAACTCGCGTGGCGCGAGGGGCTCTCTCCGACCTTTGAACTTGCCGCGGACAATGCGGGTTCGACGGTGAAAAAGACGGTCGATAAACTCTACTATGTTGCAAGCCTTGCCGAGAACGGCGACGTGATCATAAAGATCGTCAATGCGTGCGGCGATACGGTCAAGGCGGACGTTTCGCTTTCGGGCGTCAAGCTCAAAGGCAATGCTTCCGTGACCGTGCTCCAATGCGACGACAGAACGGCGAAAAACACTCTGACCGAGACGAACGTTGCCCCCGAATCTTTTGTGATCGGCGCGTTTTCAGACGGTACGTTCGGCTACGAGATCAAACCTTACAGCGTTATTTCCATTACGGTTCACGTCCGGTAAGCGGACAGAATTCATTTGTTGGGGGGAATCCCGCGCTTTCTCTATGAGGGGCGCGGGATTTTTGTGTGCGAAATTTTTTTCGGCGCGCAACCGTTTAGTTGCAAAGCGAAAGAAATCGTGCTATAATGTTCGGGTACAAAGACATATGAGGAGTAAGTTATGAATTACAGAGAAGAATCCTTAAAGAGACACGCCGAGTGGCGCGGGAAGATCGAAGTCGTGCCCCGCGTGGAGGTGGACAGCCGCGAAAAGCTCTCGCTTGCATATACTCCGGGGGTCGCGGAACCCTGTATGGCGATCCATAACGATCCCGAAAAGAGTTTTTCTCTCACCCGCAGATGGAACACAGTGCCCGTTATTACCGACGGAACCGCAGTGCTCGGACTCGGCGATATCGGACCTGAGGCGGGAATGCCCGTCATGGAGGGGAAATGCGCGCTCTTTAAGGCGTTCGGCGACGTGGACGCCTATCCTCTTTGTATCCGCTCCAAAGACAGCGAAGAAATTATCGGAACGATCGAGCTGTTGGCTGGTTCCTTCGGCGGGATCAACCTCGAAGACATTGCGGCGCCCCGCTGTTTCGAGATCGAAAAACGACTCAAAGAGGACTTGGATATTCCCGTCTTTCACGACGACCAGCACGGCACCGCGATCGTGACGGCGGCGGCTCTTACGAACGCATTGAAACTCGTGGGAAAAAAGAGAGAGGATATTGTAGTGGCGCTCAACGGCGCGGGAGCGGCGGGGATCGCGATTGCAAACTTCCTTTTGTCGAGCGGGGTCAAAGACGTTATTCTGTGCGACAGCAAGGGGATCATCTGCGAGGGCGATCTCAAACTCAATCCCGTCAAAGCGGAGATCGCAAAGCGCACCAACCGCAACCGTCTGACGGGCGGGCTCGAAAACGCCATGAAAGGCGCGGACGTTTTTGTGGGCGTTTCGGTCGCTAACTGCGTGAGCGAAGAGATGGTGCGTTCCATGAAAAGCGACGCGATCGTGTTTACCTGCGCCAACCCTACGCCGGAGATCGCGCGGGATAAGGCGCTCGGCGCGGGCGCTGCGGTCGTCGGGACGGGTTCTTCCGAAAACCCCAATCAGATCAACAATGTTCTGGTGTTCCCCGGACTTTTCCGCGGCGCGCTGGATGCAAGAGCCAAGACCGTCAATTTCGAGATGATGTTCGCGGCGAGCGAGGCGATCGCCGCATGCGTGAGCGATAAGGAATTGAATCGGGATTATATTCTTCCCTATGCATATGATAAACGCGCGCACGAAGCGGTGGCGGAAGCGGTCGAGGCGGCGGCGAAAAAGTCGGGTGTTTCGAGAGCGTGAAATTAGATTTCGAGCTTGTTCCCGACGGCTGCTGGGGATATAATTTAAGAAGCGTGCTCAAAAAAGAGGGGTGGGACGCGATCAGAAAATCGGCTTACGCGCGCGCGGACGGTCGTTGCATGATCTGCGGCGCGCCCTCTTCCCGTTTAGAGGCGCACGAGGTATGGAGTTATTCGGTTGTAGAGGGACGCGGCGTGCAGAAGCTCGAAAACGTGATTGCGCTCTGTCCCGCCTGTCACGCCGTCGTTCATATCGGCAGAACGCAGTTAAAAGGGGACGTCTGCGCGGCGGAAGAACATTTTATGCGCGTCAACGGCGTAACGTATGCGGAGTACAGAAAAGCTCTGGGCGAAGCGAATAAAAAACATTCCGAACTGAATCGCATAGGGGAGTGGTCTTTCGATCTTTCAAAACTGAAAGAATTCCTGCCCTAAAAAATTTTATAATTCCTTTCAAACGGTTGACAAAAGAAGATAAATCGTCTACGATAGAAAGGCACGTAAAGAGAAAACAATCAAGGATTGAGAGTATGATCACTCACGGTAACGAAATTAAGCTGTTTGCGGGTAGTTCCAACCTTCCTCTTGCCGAGGCGATTGCGAAAAAGCTGAATACGACGCTCGGAGACGTGGAAGTCGGGAAATTCTCCGACGGAGAGACGAGCGTTCACATCGGCGAGACGGTGCGCGGTCGGGATTTGTTTATTATTCAATCCACTTCGAGCCCCGTCAACGACAATCTGATGGAACTGCTCATCATGATCGACGCGGCAAAGCGCGCGTCCGCAGGTCGGGTCACGGCGGTCATTCCCTATTTCGGATACGCCCGTCAGGACAGAAAAGCGCGTTCTCGCGATCCGATTACCGCAAAACTCGTTGCCGATCTTCTGACTGCCGCAGGCGCAGACCGCGTGCTCACGATGGATTTGCATGCGGCGCAGATTCAGGGATTCTTCAATATCCCGCTCGATAATCTCTTGGGCGGACCTACTCTTTATAATTACTTTTCCAACAAAATGGACGACTCCTATCTCGTCGTATCGCCCGACATCGGCAGCGTGAACCGTGCGAGAAAGGTAGCGGAGCGGTTGAACTGTCAGATGGCGATCATCGACAAGCGCCGTCCCAAGGCGAACGTGATGGAAGTCATGAATATCATCGGAAACGTCGAGGGTAAAAAGTGTCTGCTTGTCGACGACATGATCGATACGGCGGGAACGATCGTGCAGGGCGCGCAGGCGCTCGTCGATAAGGGCGCAACCGAAATTTACGCCTGCTGCACGCACGCCGTGCTTTCGGGGCCCGCGATTGACAGACTTGCGGCGTCTCCCATCAAAGAGCTCGTCATGTTAGACACCATTCATCTTCCCGAAGAAAAAATGCTTCCGAAGATGAAGATTTTGACGACGGCGGATATCTTTGCCGCGGCGATCGAGAACGTGTATCTCGATAAACCGATGAGCAAGATTTACGATTGACTGGCAAAACTTGCCGCCGCATATGCGGCGGTTTTATTTTTCGGAACGAAGGGAGCGGAATAATATGTTTTTGATCGTAGGGCTCGGCAATCCCGAATTAAAATACGAGAAGACCTTTCATAATCTGGGGTTTATCGCGGCGGGGGATTGCGCCGCGCTTCTGAATACAAAATTCAAAAAAAAGGAGTGCGAAGCCTCCGTTGCCGAAGCGTTTGTCGGCGGCGAAAAAATTCTGATCGCCCGCCCCGTTACTTATATGAACGCTTCCGGCAGAGCAGTCAAGCAGCTTATGAACAAATATAAGCTCACAAAAGAGGAACTCGTCGTGATCTACGACGACTACGATCTTCCGAAGGGGCACGTCAGAATCCGCCCCGCGGGGAGCGCTGGAACGCACAACGGAATGCGTTCGATTATTGCGGAGCTCGGTTACGGCGAGTTCGCGCGGATCCGCGTCGGAATCCGCGACGAAAATCGGGAAATTCCGATCATCGATTACGTGCTGTCGGATATACTCAAAGAGGATTACGATCTTTTTTCGGTTGCGACGAAGCGCGCGGCGGAGGCGGCGGTCGCGCTTGCGCGCGGCGATAAGATCGACCTTGTAATGGGGAAATATAACGGATGAATTGTTTCGATTTCGACAATACGATCGAGATGTCTGTGCTCGGGCGCGACCTTCAAAGCGGCGCGCCCGTCTCTTGCTGCGGACTTTCCGACCCCATGAAATATCTTGCCGCCGCGCTCACCCGGGAGCGGACGGTCTACATTACGGCAGACGCGCTTGCGGCAAGGCGCGCGGCGGAGGGAATAGCGGCGCTTTCGGATAAAAAGGTCGTTCTGATGCCCGCCAAAGACGAAGTTTTGTTTTACCGAAAAGCGCTCTCCAAAGACGCGTTTTATCAGCGTCTCAACGCGATTTACGAATGGCAGAGGGGCGCCGATGTGCTTGTCGGAGATATTGAAGCCTTTCTCGGACTGTATCCGAAAAGCCTCCCCGTTTTTTCTTTGCGGACGGGGCAGGAACAGGACATGCGTTCGCTTGCAGAAAAACTTGTGCTTGCGGGGTACGCGCGGGTGTACAACGTGGAGAGCAAAGGTTCGTTCGCACTGCGCGGCGACATTCTCGACATTTATCCGATCAACTGCGAACATCCCGTGCGCATCGATTTTTTCGGCGACGAGATCGAGAGCATCAAGCCGTATGACGAGGTGACGGGGGAACGGCTCCCCGTGGTTGCGGCAATCGAGATCGCGGCGGCGACAGACGTCGTTGTGGGGGAAGGAGAGAGGGAAGAGCTGAAAGCAGCTTTGAATCGGGAGCTTGCAAAAGCGCCTTCGTCGGAGGCGCGTCGGAGGCTTTCCGCGATTTTTTCCGAGATCGAGGAAGACGGATTCATTTCGGAATTTCTTTTGCCGCTTCTTGCAAATTCGGCTTGTTTTTTCGATGAGCTCGGTAGGGACGCTCTTGTATTCTTTGACGAGAGCAAGCAAATTTACGACAGAGCGGAGGCGCTCTACAAAGAGCACGGCGAACGTCTGATGCTGTTGAGGGAGGGGGGCGAAGCGGCGACTTTTTCCGAGTTTCAGTTCGTTCCTTATAAAAAAATCGAAAATTTCAACGGACGCAGGGCAGTTTCGCTTTCGTCATTTACGGGCAAAACATACTTTTTCGATCCCGTGAAAACGCACCGTTTTTCCGCCGCGCCCGTGCGCCGCTATGTGAATAGTTTTCCGGATCTCTATCTTGATCTTGCGGCGTGGAAGAAAACGGGTTATCGCGCAATCCTCTGCTGCGGCAGCGAGGAACGGGCGCAGAAGCTGCGCGCCGCGCTTGACGAAAATTCTTTTTCGACAGTTGCGCTTTCTCCGTCTCTTGCCGGATTTCGCGGAATCGCCGTGACGGGAGATGCGCTTTCGCACGGGTTTATTCTGCACGAAACAAAACTTGCGGTGATCGGTTCGGACGATCTCTTTCTGAAAGCGCCCAAGGAGCGGCGGATCAGAAAACGCAGAGGCGATCTCTTTGTTGCGCCCGAAGTGGGCGATTATGCCGTGCATGAAACTTACGGAATCGGTAAGATCGTCGGTACCAAAAAGATCGAGACGACGGACGGCGTCAAGGAATACGTCGCCCTCGAATACAAAGACGGCGACGCGCTCTACGTTCCCGTCGAACAGATGGACGCGCTCAGTAAATATGTGGGCGCGGACAGTCCCGCCCTCTCCAAGATCGGCGGCGGAGAATTCGAACGGGTCAAAGCGCGTGTGCGCGCCTCTCTCAAAAAGATGGCGTTCGATCTCAAACAGCTCTATAAGGAGAGGAGCGAGCGCCGCGGATTCGTCTTCCCCGAATATCGTGAGGAGATGGAGGAGTTTGCGGCGGCGTTTCCCTTTGAAGAGACCGCCGATCAGCTCGTTTCTCTCGAAGAGATCGAAAAAGACATGTGCTCGGACAAAGTGATGGACAGGCTCTTGTGCGGCGACGTGGGATTCGGCAAGACGGAGGTCGCTCTCCGCGCGGCGTACCGCTGTATTCTCGCGGGAAAGCAGGCGGCGTTGATGTGTCCCTCCACCGTTTTATCCGAGCAGCACTTCCGCACGGCGACCGATCGCATGAAGGACTTCGGGGTACGGGTGGAGGCAATCAACCGCTTCCGTTCCGAAAAACAGCAGAAGCAGATTCTTTCCGCGCTCGAAAAGGGGGAGATCGATCTCATCGTGGGAACGCACAGACTTCTCTCCGCCGACGTTAAATTCCGCGATCTCGGGCTGTTGCTTCTCGACGAGGAACAGCGGTTCGGCGTGGAGCATAAAGAAAAAATCAAGAACGTCAAAAAGAATATCGACTGTCTTACCATGACGGCGACCCCCATTCCGCGCACCTTGCATCTTTCCCTTTCGGGAATCAGAGATATTTCAACCATTCAGACGCCTCCGCGCGCGCGGCTTCCCGTGCAGACATATGTCGCGGAGGAGACCGAACCGCTTTTGCGGGACGCGATCGTGCGGGAGATCGCAAGAGAGGGTCAGGCGTTTGTTCTGTACAACCGAGTGGAAAGTATTTTTACGTTTGCCCGCAGATTGCAGGAGATCGTGCCGGAAGCGAAAATTACCGTCGCCCACGGCAGAATGGATCGGGCGACTCTCGAAAACAACGTATTCGGGTTTTACCGCGGCGAGAGCGATATTCTTGTGACGACTACGATCATCGAAAACGGAATCGATCTTCCCAATGCGAACACTCTCGTCGTGATCGACTCCGACCGCCTCGGTATTTCGCAGCTGTATCAGCTCCGCGGCAGAGTGGGGCGCGGCTCGCGGCTCGCGCATGCCTATTTCACTTATAAACCCGAACGGGTGATGACGGAGAACGCCTCCGAGCGGCTCAAAGCGATTATGCAGTTCACCGAGCTCGGCTCGGGATTCAAGATCGCCATGCGCGATCTTGAAATCCGCGGCGCGGGCAACGTGCTCGGCGCGGAGCAGCACGGGCATATGGACAGAGTGGGCTACGAGCTCTACTCCAAAATACTCAAAGAGGAGATTACGGGCGAAAAGGAGACGAGCGTCGATCTCGATATCAAGGCGACCGCGTTCATTCCCGAGAGCTACATCGAGTCTGCGGCGGGGCGAATGGACAGCTATAAACAGATCGCCGAGATCCGCAGCGCGGCGGATTACAAGCGGGTGTGCACTTCGCTCGAAGAGACCTATGGCAGCATGCCGCAGGAGACCGTCAATCTCTTGGTGATCGCGGTCATGAAGAGCTACGCGGCGAAATTTCACGTTAAAAAGATCACGGTGGGGACGCAGGGCGGGACGCTCGAATTTTCTTCGCTGAGCGTTCTCGGGGATCGAAGACTGTCCGCCGCGATGGAGAAATTTTCGCGCGAAACAAGTCTCGATATGACGAGCGCGCCCGTTTTGAGGTTCCGCTTTATGGGCGACGGCGGAAAAACTATGATTTTTATGGCGAAATTTTTGAAATTCGCGGCAACTTTTATTTGATTTTCACGAAAATAACTTGCTTGAAATTGCGGAATGCGTTATAATAGTTCAGTGAAAGCGTGGGGTTTTGTAGCTTTTACGGAAAAGATCGGAGTAATAATTATGAAGATGAACACGAAAAAAGCGGCTGCGGTCGCAGTTGCGGCGGTCATGGCGTGCGGTCTCTTTGCGGGGTGCGACCTCGTTTTTATCAATGAGTCCGAGAATATGATCCAGACGGTTGCGGAAGTGAATATTAAAAGCTCTGCGAGATTTGAAAAAGAGTTCGACGATCTGAATAAAGAGCTCGTGGACAAGGTCATCGGCACCGTGTCCGTATCAAAGAGGGATATGATCGTCTCTTTCCTAAGTACGGGTTACAACAACGTGAACTCGGGGCTCTCTTACGAAGACGTCTTTAATAATATTTCGCAGGGACTTGCCCAGCGTCAGCTCTACGTTCAGTACGCAAAGGCTTATTTTATGAAATACGGCTGGACGGACGAGAACGGTAACCAGTTTTTCTATAACGATCTTGCAAAGTTCAACGAATACGTAAAAGACGAAGAGGGCAACGAACTTACGGGCGTAAAGTACGATATTGCCGCTTGCGGATATTTCCTGACGCAGGAAGAAAAGGACAAGGCGGATTTTGCGACGCGCGTAATGTTCAATAATTCAATCGATTCCCTTGAAGACAGTCATATCGAAAAGAAAGAGGATGAAAAGGAATACGATACCGAAGTGAGAACGACTCCGACGGGACTGAACACGACGGATTCCGATTTCTACGATAACGATTACAGAGTTTATACGGGTACGGGCGAACAGAATTCCGTGCGCGGAAGCTATGAGGCGAAAGATGATTCCACTTCCACCACCCGGCGCCGTGCATATAACGATCTGCTTGCAAGTCTGAAATCCAACGATCTCATTCAGAAGGGAGAAGATACGAGCGATATCGAAACGCTCAACTATTTCCTGCTCGAAAGAAAAGCCGACTACGAGGACGCGCTCATTCAGAAACTCGGCGACGTCTTTACCGAACAGTCGGAACAGAAGATCGACGCGGATTATTGCAACCGTCAATTTGCAAGCATGCTCGATACCCAGCGCACCAAGTACGCGGCGTCCTCCTCCGATCTGGAAAAGGCGATGGAATCTGTTTCGGATACGAATTTTGTTCTGACCGCGACGGGGGATTCTCCCGCAGAGAGCGCTTACGGCTTTGTCATCAATATCCTTCTTCCGTTCTCTGCCGCGCAAACGGACGAGCTCAACGCAATCAAACAGGATTACGGCGACAAGAAGGGCAATAAATTCGCTGCCCGTGCCAATCTTCTGAAAAGTCTGAAAGCGACCGACCGCAGAGGCAGTTGGTTCCGCGGCGCGACCGATTATTCCTTCAAGGCGACGGCGGACATGGACGCTTACGGATATTCGGAATCGGGCAAGACGAGGGAGTGGCTCTTCTTTGAAGACAGTCTGAAAGGAGAGGGTACAAAATACGAGCCCCTCAAAAATTATCTCGGCAAATACACCTACAACGGCACGTGGGACGAAGAGGCGCGCAAGTACAAACCCTATCAGATCACGGTCGACGAGTTTATTGCGGAAATGGAGGGGTATCTTACGAGCGATGTTGCGCTCGGCGCAGGAAAAGTGCAGACGCTGACTCAGACTGCTGCCGATTATTTTGATCCCGCAGGCGGATATTACGACGGAAACGGCGACGTGGATTATTCGAAATTCGTATATTATGCGGGTAAAGTCAATTTCGAGGGCGGATTCAACGCGAATGAAATGTTCAAAAAAGGAAGCGAAGAGAATCTCGCTTTCTCCGTGATAAACGAGTTGTCCTTCGCATATAATACGGATACGGCGGGATTGAATTCTTACCTCGGTTATGCGATCACCGCAAATAAAACGAGCTTTGTCAGCGAGTTTGAATATGCGTCGCAGAAAGCGGTTCTTGCGGGCGCGGGGAATTATGTTGTTGTTCCCTCCGACTACGGCTGGCATATTATCTATTGCACGTTCTCGTTTGTAGACACGGGTTACGGCGCGACGGGCGGACATAATACTCCGTTCAAGTTCGATTACGATAAGATCGAGGAAGAAGGAACCTTCTCCAATCTCTTCTACGAGAGCATCAAGGCAAATACTGCTTCGAGCGAATCGACCAACCGCCGCAGTAAAATTATTTCTTCTTACAACGACAGCTACGAAATTTTCAAAGACCGCTATTCTGACCTTACGAGTCTTGATAAAAACGCATAAAGCAATTTCGGAGTTTCAATGGGCATTTGGGAAGCGATCTGGAAATCGGCAATTTTAGGTACGGTGCAGGGACTTACGGAGTTCCTGCCCGTTTCTTCAAGCGGACACCTGACTTTGCTGCAACAGATTTTGGGGTACGACCTCGGCGAGGCGGGCATGATGTTCGTCAACGTTCTGTTGCATTTCGGAACGCTGCTCGCTGTGATTTTCGTCTTTTGGCGGGATATTCTCGCACTCTTCAAAAAACCTTTTAAGACGCTCCTTATGCTTATTGTCGCAACCGTTCCCGCGGGACTCGTCGGACTCTTGCTCAACGACAAGATCGAAGCGCTTTTCGATCCGGCGTCCAACGCGGCGTGGCTTTGCTGGCTTGCGGTATTTTTTGCGGTTACGGCGTTCGTTCTTCTGCTGACGGAATTTGTTTCGGCGCGGCGGAAAAAAGTTGCGCCGCTCGGGTGGAGACACTCCGTCCCCATGGGAATTTTTCAGGCGGTAGCGCTCTTCCCCGGAATTTCGAGGAGCGGTTCCACGATCGCCGCGGGCGTGATTTCGGGCGCGAAGCGCGACGACGTTGCGAAATTTTCCTTTCTTATGAGTATTCCCGTGATCCTGGGAAGTCTCGCGGTGGAAGTTTACCATCTCATAAAACCGTCGGAAGGGGTTGCCGTATCGATCGGAACGAGCGGGATCGTCGGTATGGTAGTCGGGGTTGTATTTTCGGCAGTCGCGGGGTTTTTCGCAATCAAAATTATGCTGAAAGTAATCAGAAAAGGTAACTACAAATGGTTCGCGCTGTATCTTGTTGTTTTATCGCTGACCTGTTTCTGGCTCAACGCGCTCGGCGTTCTCTGAGTATAAAACCGAACAAGCCTCCCATACTGTCGGTATCGGAGGTTTTTTTATGAGACTGAATTGCGGGGACGTCTGCCCGAGAACGGGCGCGTACAGAGTAGTGGACGGCGAGGGCAGAGTCGTCAATTCGATTTTTGTCGGCGAGGGCGAGACGATGCCGCCTACGCAGAATTCGCATTGTCATTACGAGTCGGAGAACTGAACGGTTCCGAGTCGAGAGCGTGCGGAGATCCGCGCGCTTTTTTTATGCGGACGTTTGACAAAAAATTTATTTTTCGTATAATCAAATACGGTTAATTATTTCGTTGAAAAGGAGTAGAAGATGATGAGGGGAGAACGCGCGGAAAACAATTTCAGAAACGGTTATAACTGTACGCAGGCGATCGTGCTTGCCTTTCTCGACGATATGAAAGCGGACAGAGAGACTTTGCTTGCGGCGGCGCATCCTTTCGGCGGGGGAATGGGAAGACTGCGCCTGACTTGCGGCGCGGTAACGGGCGCGGCGATGTGTTTGGGGCTCTTTTTTCCCGAGCTTAAAAAGAGCGAACTGTATGCGCTCGTACAGGAATTCAGTAAACGGTTTGAAGAAAAGAACGGAAGTATCGTATGCGGACAGCTTCTTTCGGGCGCGGGGATCAAAACGGATACCTCTCCCGCGGCGGAAACGCGGACGGCTGAGTATTATAAAAAGCGCCCTTGTCCGCTTCTGATTCGCGATGCGGCGGAACTATTGGAAGAAATGCTGACGGAAAGGGGAGTTCTCAAAGATTGACGGCGTCAATTTTTGTTGCTCATTTCGGAAAAAACTCTTTACAGCAGACGCAATTTGGTATATAATAAAAGATAAGGAGAAAGAGAATGCGCATTGTATTCGGGAATTGGAAGTATCTTTTCAAAAATTTCTGGTACGTCCTCGTCTGCGGCTTGGCGCCGTCGATTTTTCTTGCGCTCTCTTTTGATTTTACCGCGATTTCGGAATACGTCCGCATGTACTTCGGCGGCACGTCGCGCGCGGACTTTTTGGATTTGCTCCGCGTATTCGGACCTATCCGGATCGATTCGGCGCTCGGCGCGATCTATACTGTGCTGGCGTATATTTTAACGTCGCTCTTTTCGGCGCTTCTTCTTTCGCTTGTGGAAAAACACATGCGGATCGGAAAACGCACGCTCAGCGGGGTGGATACCGAGATGAAGCATCTTCTGTTGCCCTCTTTTATGATCGTGTTTTTGTTTTTTGTTCTCGGAGAACTGTGGGCGGTCATTCTGTCGGCGGTTGCGTTTGCAATTTTCTCGATTTCTTCCGCGGTGCTCGTCTATCTGTTGACCGCGGTTGCCTTTTTTCTCATCTCGTTTCTATTTTTATATGTATTCGAAGCGTTTTTTCTGTGGCTGCCCTGTCTGCAAATTACGGGCTTCCGTCCCTATCATGCGTTTCTGTATTCTTACCGTCTCTCCATCGGGGTCAGATGGAAGCTGATCGCAGCGCATGCTCTTTCTCTTTTGGTAACCTTTTTAGTCGTGGGCGGCGCGGCGTTTTTACCCGAGATCGTCGCTTGCAGTATTGCGTTCGTGCTCTGCCTCTTTCTCTTTTCGAGTTTATTTATCCGAATGGAGACCGTCTATTTCGAGACGGATAAGATCGACAGAGAGGACGTTATCAAGAGCTATAAGGACCTTTGATTATGAGATTCCGAAACGCGATCCACATTACAATCGATAATTTTTCGAGCGTTTTCAAACTGCTTCTGTACAGTATTCTGACGGGGGCGGTATTTATGAGTTTGAGTTATCTGATTCTTCGTCTCGGGCTGGACGGCATTATTTCGGGCAGTCCCACGAAGGCTGTCGTCGAGGTAGTGCGTAAATTTCTCGATGCACTCATTCTGAAAAATCCCGAATGGCATTACGAAGACTTTAACAGAGAATTCGCCGAAGCGTTCGCTTCCTTCAAGGCGTTGATTTACGATTCAACGGGCGCGATCGTCGGCTCGTTTATAGGCGTTGCGATTATGTACCTTTTGTCCCGTTTCATCAACGGGCTTGGTCGCTTTGCGGTTGCGGGCACGATGAACGATAGAATGAGCACTTTCTCCCGTACCCGTTTCGGAAGCTCCTATTTTAAGAATATCGGCAAGGGCGCTCTGTATCAGGTAATCTACGTTCCGCTTATTTTTGTTTACGACGCTTTGTCGTTGGTGCTGTGCTGGTTCTGTTTTTTCTATATTCCGGGGTTGCTTTCGATCAACGGCTGGGTGTCCGTCTTGCTTTCAATTTCTCTTACCATGACGGCGATCGCCTGTTTCGAGGCGCTTAAAATGACGCTGATTTCCGCGTGGATTCCCGCGATCGTTTCAGACGATAAAAGAGTGACGCTCGCATTCCGCGCCAGCTTCGGCGCGAAAAAGCATTTCGGCAGAAGATTCGCAAGTTTTCTGATCGCGGTCTATCTGATCATCGTGATAAACGTGATTTTTGCGCTCTGTACGTTCGGCAGCGCGCTGCTCGTTACCGTTCCGTTGAGCTTCGTCTTTTTACTGTCGTTGCAGTTCGTGCAGTATTACGAGGACAACAACAAAAAATATTTCATATCTTCGCGCACGATTATGGGCGGCGAAGAAAAACCGAACGGTTTGGATGAGTAAATTCTGCGCTGACGCGCTCTGGGGGTATTTCATATGGGTTATCTCGAAAACTACGAAAGCTGGCTGAACGATAAACGCCTTGACGAAGAAAGCAAAAAAGAGCTTCTTGCGATCGGAGACGACGAAAAAGAAAAGGAGTACCGTTTCGGCGGGGAGCTCGAATTCGGTACGGCGGGCATGCGCGGCATTATCGGTTGCGGTATGAACATGATGAACGTTTACACCGTTATGCGAGCGAGCGAAGGGCTTGCGCGCTATATTCTTTCTCTCGGCGAGGAAGCGAAGGCTCGCGGCGTCGTTATCTCATACGATACGAGAAGAAAAAGCCGTGTGTTTGCCGAAAAAGCGGCAGGCGTTCTTGCGAAGAACAAAATCAAAGTTTATCTCTTTTCAGACGTACACCCCGTCCCGATGCTCTCGTATGCGGTGCGCTATCTGAAAACGGTTGCGGGCGTTATGATCACCGCTTCGCACAATCCCAAAGAATACAACGGCTATAAAGTTTACGGCGAAGACGGCGCGCAGATGTCGCCCGAAGCGACGGCGATCGTCGTAAACGAAATCGAAAAGATTACCGATTATCTCTCCGTGACGGAAGACGGATCAAGCCCTCTTATTTCCGCCGTTCCCGATGAAGTGGACAAAACTTACATCGACGAGCTTTCCGGACTGACTCTCTCGAAAGAGGCGACGGAAAAATGCGGAAAGAATCTCAAACTCGTCTATACTCCCGTGCACGGTTCGGGTTACGTTCCCGTGACGCGAATTCTCGACCGCCTCGGCATCAACGTGACCGTCGTGGAGGAACAGAAAAATCCCGATCCCGAATTTTCCACCGTCAAAGTACCCAATCCCGAATTTAAGGAGACTCTTTCCAAGGGGATCGCGCTCGCCGATCAGATCAGGGCGGACGTGGTATTCGGTACCGATCCCGACTCCGACCGACTCGGCGTCGCCGTCAAAGACGAAAAAGGGGAATTTATCGCTCTCTCGGGCAATCAGGTGGGAATCTTGCTCTTGGACTATATTCTGACCCGTCTCAAAGAGGAGAACGCGCTGCCCGCGAATGCCGCCGTCGTCAAATCGTTTGTCACGACGGGCATGGCAAAGGCGATCTGCGACGACTTCGGAGTCGCTCTGTTTGAAACGCCCGTAGGCTTCAAATTCATCGGCGAAAAAATCAAGGAATGGGAGCAGAACGGAGCTTATACATATGTATTCGGATTCGAAGAATCCTGCGGGTATCTCCGCGGCACGCACGCGAGAGACAAAGACGCGGTCGTAGCGAGTATGCTCGCGGCGGAGATGGTCTGCTACTACACTTATATCGGTAAAAGCGTTTACGGTCGGCTCACGGAAATCTATCGGAAATACGGTTTTGTACTGGATAAAAATGTTTCCGTTCAATATTCGGGTCTGAACGCAATGAAAGAAATGAACGCCGTGGTAGACGCGTTGAAAAACGTGAAAGTTCTCTCGCTCGGTTCGTTCAAGGTGGAGGCGGTGCGCGACTATTCCGCGTCGGTCAGAAAAACTGCGGACGGAAGAGAAGAATCGCTCGATATTCCCAAATGCAACTGTGTTTATTACGAACTCGAAGGCGGATCGTTTATTTGCGTGCGTCCTTCGGGTACCGAACCCAAGCTCAAAATATATTATTCTGTGCGCGCCGCAGACGAGGCGAAGGCAAACGAAGAGCTTGAAAAAGCGAAAAAATCCGTCGAAGAGCTGTTGGAGAGCGTAAAAAAGTAAATCCGCGGATCGGTCACGAATGAAAATCAGAACGACAAAAATAATAAAAAAGGCAGGGGCGGTGTTATTTTCCGCCACTTGTCTTTTTTCTCTTTTTACGCCTTATTCGAAAAAGGTTACGGGCGGAGAACGCTATGAATGCGTCTGGGCGGACGGAAGCGTGACGGAAGAGAGTTTTTCGTCTGCGTATCGTGATCTTGCGGGCATGGACGGGGAGAGCGTTTTGTTATCGCGCGGCGGGTTGAAAGGCAGAATCGCAAGCGGCGCGGGCGAAGTTTATTCCGTGCTCGATAAAGGGACTTTGCCGCAGCTTCTCGAATGCACGGCGGCGGGTACGCGTATCGACGGCGCGGCGCTTTACCGCACCTACTCCAAACGGGTTTGGTACGACGGAAGTTATTACGTCTGGACGGGCGAGAAAGTGGAGCGCGTTCCCAAATCGGCGCGAGAGGAGATCGTTATTTTGGAGGGAAATATTCCGCCGCGCGTTCTGCAAGAGACCAATGCTTCTACAATATATTTGCGCGCGGGCGCTCTCGTCAAGGCGGATACCTTTGCGGGGAGCAACGTAAAGAAGCTGTTTGCGGAAGCGCCCTATTCGGAACGGGACGGCGCAATCTATTTGGATACCGCAGGCGGAAAAAGACTTGTTTCGGCGATCGGAACCGAAAGAGAGATGACGATCGAAGAAGATTCGGCTTTTGCGGACGAGGGCGCGCTGACCGCCTGCCGGAATCTTGTTTCGCTCACGCTTCCCTTTCTCGGAAGCGCGCTCTCTTCTTACGGTTCGGGCTATCGCGGTGAATTTGCACACCTGTTTGCGTCAGGCGGAGAGTTTCGCGTGCCTGCGACGCTCGAACGGGTCAAAGTTACGGGCGGGAGGATTATTTCTTTCGCATTCTACGGCTGCGCGAACGTCAAAGAGATCGATGCCTGCGGAGTGGATGCGGGCGAAATATCGCGTATGGCGTTTGCGGGCATGAATTCTTTACAAAAACTCCGTTCGCCCCAAAGAGATTTGATTCTTGCGGGCAATTTCAAATCGTACACGGCGGAATGCGGTTGTACGGTCTATGAAAGAATTTGAAAAAGAACAAATGACATTCACAAAAACCGCCGTTCTTCCGATATAATGATAACGATATGCGAATTTGTTTTGTGACGGGCGGAGACCTCGATTTCTACGGGGAAAGGCAGGCGGATTACAGGGCGGACGTCGTCTGTTTTTCCTTTATGGCGCTGGGGGAAGTGAGCTACGAAAAGGAACTCAAAGGAGAGACCAGTCTTTTCGAGGACGTCGCGCTTCTCTCGAAAGAGGGACAAAACGTCGTCGTGTGCGGATGTTATTCCGATTCGCGGGGATTGAGGCGCAAATCCGTCGTTGTGGCGGACAGGGGAAGGATCTTGGGCGTTTCCGATATGGTCAACCGTTTGGATTCCTCCGATTTCCGACCGGGGGCGGGCGTGAAGATCTTCGATACGCAGGCGGGAAAACTCGGAATTATCGTGGCGGAAGATCTGTATTTTCCGCAGGTCATGGAGACGATCTCTCTCTGCGGCGCGGATACGGCGGTATGCATTTTCGAGGAGTTGAACGAATCGCTCGAACAGGTGCTCGTGCGCGCACATGCGTATCTGTACGGAGTTCCCGTCTGCCTGTGCGCTCACGGCTATGCGGAGGCGGCGGACGTTGCGGGCAGACTTGCGTTTGCTTCGCCCGAAAATCTGTGCGTGTACGAAATGGCGCGGGAACAGGAATATCATATCGTCGAGACCCGCAGACGTGGATTTTTTCTGCATAAAAAGAACGGACTCTGATTTTTGTTGAAAAAATCGACAGACGTGGTATAATAAAGATATGAGCAACGCATTGGAATTTATTTCCGCCTATAACGAAATCGACGCCCGTATGCGCTCGCTGTACCGCGGCAAGGGCACGCCGGGATTTTCCGACCTCGTGCGCCGTCTTGCGCCCGTGCAGTCCGCTGTCGGAAAATACGAGGACGAGCTTCTTGCGTTTGCGCGGCTGAGAAACGCGATCGTTCATAACACGACGGGCGACAAGGTGATCGCGGAACCGACCGACGAGGCGACCGCGCTCATCGTAAAGATCGCAAAACTTTTGACCGCGCCGCCCAAGCTGAGCGAGTTGAAGAGCAAGGCTCCCGTCGTGGGAGTGGAGAGCTGTGACAGCGTAGGGACCGCCGCCAAGCTCATTGCCAAAACGGGTTATTCCAATCTTCCCGTATATAAAAACGGCAGATTTATCGGGATCGTCAATAACCGATCCATCGTTCGTTCTCTCGGCGAAGCGCTCATGCGCGGGGAATCTGCCGACGGATTTTTGGATTTGGAAGCGGGAGCGCTCATCGGCGAGGGAGACGCGCTCTATTTCAAAGTGCTCAAAGAGAGCGACAGCGTGGAAGACGCGGTCGACGCGTTTGCCGAAAACCGCCGCTTGCTCGCCGTTGTCGTTTCAGACGGAAAGGGCGCGATCAAAAAAATTCTTACTCCGCACGATCTTCCCCGCCTGATTTCTATGCTTGACGGAGAAATATAAGCGCAACTTATAATAACTATAAGAAAATATAAAGGTTCGGATCGACAATTTTTTCGGTTAAAACCGTGCAAAATTTTTTTGATTTGCTATAATAGAAGAGCCGAAACAAATACGCGGCGCGGGAGAAAGAAATGAAATACATTGAAAGAGTTCTTGCGGAATTAAAAACGAAAAATCCGAACGAAGCGGAGTTTCATCAGGCGGCGACAGAGATATTAAACGGACTGCAACCCGTGGTGGAGTGCCATCCCGAATATGAAAAATACGGACTCTTGGAGCGGTTTACAGAGCCGGAACGCACAATTATGTTCCGGGTTCCTTGGGTAGACGATCAGGGAAATGTGCGTGTAAACAGGGGATACCGTGTGCAGTTCAACAGTGCGATCGGACCCTACAAAGGCGGTCTGCGTTTTCATCCGAGCGTCAATCTATCCGTCATTAAATTTTTGGGAATGGAGCAAATTCTCAAAAACAGTCTGACGGGGCTTCCCATCGGGGGAGGCAAGGGCGGTTCGGATTTCGATCCCAAAGGCAAGAGCGAGCAGGAGATCATGCGTTTCTGCCAGAGCTTTATGACGGAACTTTACCGCCATGTCGGCGCGGATACCGACGTGCCCGCAGGCGACATCGGCGTCGGCGGCAGAGAGATCGGGTATCTGTTCGGACAGTACAAGCGTATCGCGGGCGAGCATGTGGGCGTGCTGACGGGGAGAGGACTCTCTTACGGCGGTTCGCTCGCGCGGAAAGAGGCGACCGGCTACGGGCTCGTATATATGACGGAAGAGGCGCTCAACTGCCGCGGCGACGGACTGAAAGATAAAACGTTGATCGTTTCCGGTTCGGGCAATGTTGCGATCTATGCTGTGGAAAAGGCGCAGTCGATGGGGGCAAAAGTCGTTGCGATGTACGATTCCAACGGATATATCTACGATAAAGACGGTATTAAGTTGGAGATCGTGAAACAAATCAAAGAGATCGAACGGGGACGCATTTCGGAATACGCGAAACGAGTAAAGGGCGCGGAATACACCGAGGGGTGCAAGGGAATCTGGAATATTCCCTGCGACGTCGCTCTGCCGTGCGCGACGCAGAACGAGATCGACGGCGCAGACGCAAGGTCGCTCGTCAAAAACGGCGTGAAAGTTATAGGCGAGGGAGCAAATATGCCGACGACGCTCGAAGGCATCGCCGCGTTCCGAAAGGCGGGCGTGCTCTTTTTGCCTGCAAAAGCTGCAAATGCGGGCGGCGTTGCCACAAGCGCGCTCGAAATGGCACAGTCGAGCGGACGGCTCTTCTGGACTTTTGAAGAAGTGGATCAAAAGCTCAAAAACATCATGGTGAATATTTACCGCAATATGGATGCGGCGGCGGAAGAATACGGCGTTGCGGGCGACTATGTTGCGGGCGCGAATATTGCGGGTTTCAAAAAAGTTGCCGAAGCCATGCTTGCGCAGGGCGTTGTTTGAATAAAAGTCATCTGAACGCGCTCCGAGGGAATTTTTCCCTCGGAGCGTATTTTTCAAAAAAATTTGAAATCGGTATTGACAAAATTCGTTATTTATTTTATAATAAGATATGGATTTTATAAATCCTACGTGAAATTCAATACCAAAAAGGGGGAAGAAAATGAAAAAGAAAACACTTGTAACTGTACTGTCCGCGTCGCTCGTATGCGCCGCAGCAGCAGTCGCGTTCGCCGCTTGCGGTGAAGAAACCTTGTATAATGTAACTTACGCGGGGGGGGGTGCTACGGTAACGGGTACCGCTCCGACCGAAGCGCAACACCAAAAGGGCGATAAGTTTACGTTGAAAGACAATACGTTCACGAATACGGGCTTCGAGTTCGCGGGCTGGACGTATAACAACAATGTTTACGCGGCGGGCGCGCAGTTTACAATGCCTGCAAGCAACGTGACCTTTACGGCGAAATGGGCGGAGTTGTTTACGGTGACCTACGAATGGGGCGAATCGCATTTTGAGGCGGACGGCGTAACCATTCCCGAGGCGCAAGTGATCGCAGACGGAAAGCAGGTCGCTCTGCCCGCTGTCGAAGCGCAGGAAAATTACACGTTCGCGGGCTGGAAAGTCGGCGAGACCGAGACGGTGCTGGCGGCGGGAACGCAGTATACCGTGACGGGCAACGTTACGCTCACCGCGGTATTTGAGAAAGAAGGTTTTTATACGGTCGTCTTCCTTGAATCCGAAGACGCAACGGAAGGAACTTCCGTAGAGTATGAGGCAACCGAAAAGCTCGGAACCGCCGGTAAATTCCCTACGAATATTACCGACAGCGAGAACTTTTTCGTGAACGAATGGGCGGTCAAGGGAAATGCAGAAAAAAAAGCCGATGGAGAAACGCTTATCAGCGAACTTTTCGGCAACGCAGTCGGCAAAACGATAACTCTGTTCCCTGTCAGTTATCATTTGGAAGTAGGGGCAAAAGATTTTTCGAACAATTATGCGATTGCGCCGTACAGCACGACGATCACTCAGGGTGAGAAAGTGGAAGTTACAGGAAAGATGACTTCCGACGCGACTCAAAATTACCATACGATTTTTGCCGTGCTTTGGAGCGGAGAAACGCCGAACGGCGCTTTCCGTATGGACAATTGGGTGAACGATACCGCGAATGGCGGAGCGGGCGCAGATATGTCTGCGGCGGAAAATTGGGGAGTTATCCAGAAAGATGCGAACGGTATCAATTGGGATAATTTCAAAACCGTAATCGCAGATTGCAACGTTAAAATCACGTATAATTGGACCAGCGATTCTAAGATTGTTGTTACGCTTGTTGCAACAAAAGCCGATTTAACGCAGACCATGGTCTATACAATTGTGCCTGCAAGCGGTCAGACTTTTGCGGAAAGCTATAAACTTGGCTTCGGTTCGGAAAAATGTTATATCGATTTAACCGAACTCAATCGTCACACCCATGTTTACGGCAACGACGACGTTTGCACAGAAGCTGGTTGCGATCAAGTGAATCCAGTTCATACCGCGCACAATTATATTAACGGCGCATGCTCAATTTGTAAAATTATTTGCACTCATAAAGACGCAGTAAACAATACCTGTAATATTTGTAATGCGACGCTTACAGAAAGCAGTCTTACGGTAACTAATACGAATTGGTGGACCAGTCAGACTTCGTCCGATATAAGAACGACTCTTGCGGCGGGGAACACTGCTGTATTTACAATGCAATATTCTGATTTTTCCGTTAATCAATGGGCGGGAGCAATCTTAACGATTCGTGAAAACGGAAATTTAGTTTATGAAATTCGCTATATAGACGGTTGGACTCCCAGTACGCCTTCGGGTAAGACGATTAACGGAGCAGTCGAAGGTACGAATATGGTGCACAACACTCATGACAATGAAACTCTTCCGAATTCGCGTTTGCAGGTCAGCGTTTCTTTGGATAATGCGGGAACGATGAGAATTGTTTGTAATAAATATGCAAGCGACGACACAAATATGGAAACGATTATTGCAACGAGAATTATCGAAGTAACCGGATTGAATTTGGAGAATTTAGAGTTCGGTATTTCCAATGCGGACGGTTCCGCATTCGTAAGCGATACGGTAAGCCTTGTTAAAGGGACGTATGCGTCTTAATATTTGATATAAAACTATAAAATAAACGGTTTTACTCTCCCCGAAATTTCGGGGAGAGTTTTTTGTGGGGCAAAATATTTTTTGCAAATAGCCGTAAAAAGAATGACAAAATACCGACTTTCAATTATAATAAAAATACGGGAATTTTGCGGTTATGCAAAAAGCCGTTTCGCTTACGAGAGAGGACAAGTCTATGGGCTATGTTTACATCATATTAGAGATTTTGGGTGGCATGGGCGCGCTTCTCATCGGCATGAAAATGCTCTCCGAAAATCTGACGAGGCTCGCGCACAATAAGCTCAAAGCGATGCTCAACAAAACGGCGAAGAACCGTTTTGCCTGCGTTGGGATCGGTACCGCGGTCACGGTGCTCGGGCAGAGTTCCGCATTTACGACGGTCATGGTCGTCGGTCTCGTCAATGCGGGAATCATGACGCTTTTTCAGGCGACCGCCATGATCATGGGCGCGAACATCGGAACAACGCTCGTCACTTGGATCGTCTCTTTGAGCGACATCGAAATTACAACGTTCTTTCTCGCCTGTGCGGCGGTCGGCGCGCTCATGCTGATGATTTCGAAAAAGGAAAAAGTAAAGGCGATCGGTAGTGCGCTTGCGGGATTCGGATTGATTTTTGTGGGGCTTATGGTGATGAAGGGGGCGTTCCCCACAGACGGCGAAGAAGCCGAAGTCATCAAACGCGTATTCGGCGCGAAAATCCACCCGTTGTTGCTTCTCTTGATCGGTATTGCGATCACTGCGCTCGTACAGTCTTCGACGGCGGTCAACGCAATTATTATCTCCATGACGGCGAGCGGAATCGCGATCGGCGGCGGGGCGGGCAACGCGCTCTACTTCATTATCATCGGTTCGAATATCGGTACCTGTATCACGGCGCTCATCTCTTCGTTCGGGGCGAATCCCAGCGCAAAGCGCGCGGCGCTCATTCACTTTTTGTTCAACTTTTTCGGCGCGATCATCTTTGCCGTTTTATTGCTCGCATGGCAGGGTTTTGCCGATACGCTTCTGACCCCCGCGTTCCCCAAAAATCCCGAAATGTGCATCGCGCTCTTCCATACCATTTTCAATGTGACGTGCACCTTGATCTTCTTGCCCTTTATCAAGTTGTTCGTAAAACTTGCCAATCTTTTGGTGCGAGATAAAAAGAAAGGGGAAGATGAGGGTTCTCTCGCTCTCATCGAGCTGGACGAACGGCTTCTCACTTCGCCGTCTGTCGCGCTCGGATATCTTTATCAGGAAACGGGTAAAATCTTTACATACGCCATGAATACGCTCAATCTTTCGTTCGGCGCGTTCCTTAAAAAGGACGAAAAAGTCAAAGAGAAAGTCGTAGAGCATAATGAAGAACTTGCTGCGGCGAATAAAAAAGTCGTCTCTTATCTTATCAAGCTGTCTGCTTCATCGCTTGCGATCGACGAGGAAAAGACGGTATCGGCGTTGCACTACGTGCTCAACGACATCATGCGTATCGGCGAACTTGCCGACAATGTTACAAAATATACGGGACACTACGTCAACGACAATCTCGTGTTTTCGCAGGAGTTCTTGACGGGGCTCGAAGGGATGTACGGTAAAATCAAAAATCTGTTCGATCTTTCGTTCGACGCCTATCTCGGAAAGGACTTTGCAAAACTCGAAGAGGTTGACGCGCAGGAGGATGCGATCGATAAAGACCGTCGTTCGCTTGTGAGCAAACATATCGAACGGCTCAACGAAGGGAAGTGTCAACCGCAGAATTCGAGCGTATTCATCAATCTTGTCGGGAATCTGGAACGCGCTGCCGATCATATAACATATATTGCGCACTCCATCGAGCAGTCTTCGGAAAATAAAGTCATAGCCGGCTGAATATCCGGAAGGGGGCATTATGAAAATTCAATTTACACGCGAAAATAAAAAAGCGATCTCCAAGGGAACAGTCGGGCTCTTTATCGAGGATCTGAACTATGCGCTCGACGGCGGACTGAATGCCGAAATGCTCGAAAATCCCAATTTCGAGGCGAAAGACGCGTCGGGCGAATGGGATCGGTACGTCGTCGTCTCTGACGGCGGTTACGCATGGGAGTCCTTTCCCGAACGCGATTCTGCGGTTCTCAAAGTCAAGACGGACCGTGCGCTCTTTAACGAAAATCAGCACTATATGCGCCTTGTCGCTTCCGTTGCGGGCGGGGGAATGAAGAATAAGGCATTCGACGGAATATATCTCGAACGGGGAATGAAATACCGTGTCTCCTTTTACGCGCGTTCTTACGATTACAAGGGCGCGGCGTTTGTCGGCGTTTTCAATAAGGGCGCGGCGGTCATAGGCAAGAAAATCAGCTTCAAAGCGGACGGAAAGTGGCACAGATATCAGTTTACCATAAAGAGCAAAGCATCTCTAGATAAGGGCGATTTTGCAATCACTCTCGCAAAAAGCGGCACGGTGCATCTCGATGCGTTCTCGATGATCCCCGAAAACGCTGTGTTCGGCGTATTCCGCCGCGATCTCGTTAGCTACATGAAAGAATTGCAGCCCGGATTCTTGCGTTTTCCGGGGGGATGCGTTGTCGAAGGAAACAGCCTCGAAAACAGGTATCTCTGGAAAAATTCGCTCGGGATCAAGGAGCGCCGCAAGCATAACTGGAACCGCTGGGCGGTGCATGCGGCGGATGAGGGCAACCATTTCCGTACCGAGTTTTCCCACTACGGGCAGACGCTCGCGATCGGCTTTTACGAGTATTTCAGATTGTGCGAATATCTGGGGGCGAAGCCGCTTCCCGTGGTGAGCGTGGGAATCGCGTGCCAATATATGTCGACGCAGTTTGCTCCGCTCGACAGTCCCGAATTCGAAACTTGCGTGCAGGACGCATTGGACGTGGTGGAATTTGCCCGCGGCGGCGCGGACACCGTATGGGGCAGAGTGCGCGCCGAGATGGGGCACCCGCAGCCTTTCGCGCTCGAATATTTGGGCGTGGGCAACGAACAGTGGCTTGACGAAATAAACGGAAAAAGCAACGAATTTTATAAACGTTTCGAAATTTTCGAAAAGCGTCTGCATGAAAAATATCCCGATCTTAAAATTATCGGTACGGTAGGTCCCACGGTCGGAACTCCTTCTTACGAGAGCGCATGGAGATGGACGCGGAAAAAACTCGAAGAAAATCCCGAATTTGTCTATGCTTCGGACGAGCATTTTTATGTGTCTCCCGAATGGCTCTACAAGAACGTACACCTCTACGACGATTATCCGAGAGAGGGAAAGGTCTACGCGGGCGAGTATGCGGCGCATATTCCCGATTCGGGATGCGCGCTTTTCAACGCGCCGCAGGCAAACCGTTGGGAGGGAGGACTTGCGGAAGCGGCGTTTATGACGGGAATGGAACAGAATGCAGACGTGGTCGTTATGGCTTCTTATGCGCCGCTCTTTGCCCGTCTCGGCTATACGCAGTGGAGTCCCGATCTCATTTGGTTTGACGGAAAAAACTCTTACGCAACGGCGAACTACTACGTTCAGCAGATGTACAGCCGCTATGCGGGAGATTTTGCGTTGCCTACCGAGTCGGAAGAAAATCTGAAAATTTACGCGTCTGCGGCGGAAAGAGACGGAATGGTATTCGTAAAGGTCGTCAATGCCTCCGAAAAAGAGGTCGAAGCGGAATTCGAAGCGGATTTCGATTTCGGTTCTCTCACGAGAATCCACCGCCTTGAAGGAGAATTGAGCGATTATAACACGATCGAAGAACCCAATAAGATCGCGCCCGTCGAAGTTGCGCCCGCCGCTCCCCGCTCCGCGATCCTTCCGCCGAGAAGTTTCAGCGTGCTTGTATTTATGAAATAATTTAGTAAAATCTCCGCGCAGGCGGAGATTTTTTTTCTGAACGCTTGCATTCGGAAAAAGAGAGTGGTAAAATAAAATTATGAAAAAGAGGTTGCGCTGTATTTTTATCTCTGCGATTTCGGCGTTGGCTGTTCTCGTGCCCGCGTTGTTTTGCGCCGCATGTTCGGTAGAACCTCGTACTGAAGCGGATGTGATTCCCGAAAGCATGGGTAAGGCGGAGGGACTGTTTCTGTATCGGGGAAACATGCGTTCTTTCACGGACGGCACCGAGGAGGAAACGCTGCTGAGAGTTGTCACCGTCGCAGAAAAAGAATGCGGGGAGAACGAATTTGTCATTCACTCTTATCGGTACGTCCGCGAAACGTATGAAATTTTTTTCATTCTCGAAGTCGGCGAAGAGTTTATTGTCTATCATTACAACTATTTATCTAAATCGTCGGGCATGGTCTGCGCGATTCCGACGCCCGAAGATCCGCGCGATTATTGTTTTTCCGTTTCCGATATGTTAGTCTATCTTTACGACGATCGGTCCGGTTACGGCATACTCTTTTCGCGCAACGCCCAACTTTTGTACGAAGGGTTGAACCGCGGCATTCTCGACGGGGATTTACTCTATAAAACCGAGGACGAAACTTTTCGTTGGTTTATGAACGGAGAATATCGCGAAGTCTCTCTTCTTGCAGGCGATTATGTTCGGGAGAGTCTGCGGCTCGGAAATTATATGTATTTGTTGGGAAAAATCGGGGTTTATGCGGTCTCTCTGAATACGGGGGAAGCCGCTCCGCTCAACGGATTCGATTGGAACGAACAATGGATTTATTCCGACGGCGTTTACGAGTGGGGCGGGAAGCTCTATCTTCTCTTAAAGCGCATTTACGACACGGCAAACGGCAGACTGTATTCCAAACGTTTTTATATGTTTTCGGAAAGCAATGCCCGTCTCATATACGATTTCGGCGACGATGATCATTCTGCCGAAATGCGCGTCAACGGCGAAAAGATATTTTTCAGAAAATCGGAACAGCAAGGAGTGAAATATTACGGATACAATACCGTAACGGAGGAATTTCGGCGCGTTGCGAGGGGAGCGCTGAGAGGCAGCGTGAGCCCCGACGAGCTGAATAAAGAAGAGAATGATGAAAATAAAGAATTAAAGGTCGGTAGCTATACGTTTTATGTTACGAGCAAAGGTTACGACGACGAACCCGATTATTTTATGGGAGGATCTCATTACACGAAATACTGTTATTATCTCATGAGAAGGTACGGCGGAAAAGAAGAGGTCATACAGTATAATCTGAATAAAAACGGAGGATATTTTTTCGACGATATCCGCGAATTTTGAAACCGAGTCCCGCGCCGCTTATCGGGCGGGGCTTTTATTTTTGCGAAATAAGTTCCGCCCGCCGAATTTGCTTTACTTTCGATCGGAATCCGTTTATAATAAATTAAGGAGAAAAAATATGAAGAAAAGATTTTCTGCGTTCGTCGCGCTTGGCTTTGTTGCGGTGTGCGTCTTCTCCATGGCGGCTTGCGAGGATAGGGGCAGAAGTCATCAGCTCGGCAAACCCGTAGCGTTCAAAGCGGGAGAACCGGACAATCTCTCGGCGTTCCGTTCGAAAGCGGACGCGTTCGCCTCGTCCTTTGCGGCGGAAACATATTGCGAAACGGACAATTTCACCGTTTCGCCGATCTCGGTCTATTCAGCGCTTGCGCTTGCCGCGGAGTGCGCCGCGGGCGAGACGAGAGCGGAAATTTTATCCGCGATGGGCGTCACATACGAACAGTTGAAGGCGAATTATCCCGCGCTTTACGAGTCTCTGAATAGGACGAACGAAAATTATGATGGCGAGGTCGTTTGTACGCTTTCTCTCGGAAATTCCGTATGGCTTGACGAGCGGCTTGAATATAAGCAGACCTGTATCGACGCGCTCTCAAAATATTATCAGAGCTACACCTATTCGGCGGATTTTTACAATGACAACGCCGCCGCGAATCAAGCGGTACAGCATTTTGTCAAGGATCAGACGCGTGGGCTTATTGACAAAGATTTTCAACTCTCCGAGGATACGCTCTTTACCCTCATCAATACGCTGTATCTGAAAACGGTTTGGAATACGGACGGAAAAGATTTGCCGTTTACGGAAAAGACATACGATTTTAAGAATGCGGACGGCTCTTCGACCGAAGCAAAACTTCTGCAAGGAGATTACAGCCTCGGCAGGGTCTACGAGGGCGACGCTTTTACGTCATTCTATGCCTCCGCTTCGGGCGGATATAAAGTGAAATTTATTCTGCCGAAGGAGGGCTATTCGCTCTCCGAAGCGTTCACGGCAGAAAACTTTGCCGAGGCGAACGCAGTCATAGACTATCTCGGCTATGACGAAACGAAGGACACCGAATACCGTACTCGCTGTCTTTTCCCCGAATTCAAATGTAAGTACGATAACGATATTATCGAAATTTTGAAGGGAAAATTCGGCATAGAACTGCTCTTCGACAATGATTTATGCGATAATTCCTCTATAACGGATATGCCCGCGGTGTGTACAAGGGTGCAGCACGTCACAGATCTGACGGTGGACAAGACGGGGATCGAGGGCGCGGCGGTTACGGTCGTGGCGGACGAAGCGACTTCCGTTCCCCCGCGCGAAACGATTTACGAGGATTTTGTAGTGGACAGAGCCTTCGGGTTTTTAATCACGGACATAAATAACGTTGCGCTGTTTTCGGGCGCGGTTAACAAACTATGATAAAACTTGCAGACCAATGGAAAGATTACTCCGTCATTGCAACGGGCGACGGATACAAACTCGAACGGTGGGGCGAAATCGTTTTGCTTCGCCCCGATCCGCAGGTCATCTGGGAGGCGCAGCGGGATCTCTTTGCCTATCCCGCTCATGCCGTATACAGACGAAGCGACAAGGGCGGCGGAGGCTGGGAATACAAGAAAACCGTCCCCGAAAGCTGGAACGTTTCTTACCGCGATCTGACCTTTCGCATCAAGCCCATGGGGTTTAAGCACACGGGTCTCTTTCCCGAGCAGGCGGTCAACTGGGACAGGTGCGCGGGGCTGATCGGTGGGGCGAAACGCAAAATCAAAGTGCTCAATCTATTTGCTTATACGGGCGGAGCGAGCGTTGCGCTTTGTAAAGCCGGTGCGGAGGTCACGCATGTCGACGCCGCCAAGGGCATGGTAGAGCGCGCGGGCGAAAACGCACGCCTTTCGGGAATCACCGAAGGAATCCGCTATATCGTGGACGACTGCGTGAAGTTTGTGCGGCGGGAAATAAGGCGCGGCAACAAATACGATGCGATCGTTATGGATCCTCCTTCCTACGGCAGAGGTCCGAACGGAGAGATGTGGAAGATCGAAAACGATCTGTTTCCTTTCGTCAAGCTCTGCGCGGAACTGCTGTCGGATGATCCATTATTTTTTCTGATCAACAGCTACACGACGGGGTTACAGCCCGCTGTACTCGACAATCTCTTATCTCTCGCGCTTGCGGGCAGAAAGGGTAAAACGGAATCTTACGAGGTGGGGCTTCCCACAGAAGAAGGCTTGGCGCTGCCCTGCGGCGCGGGAGGGATTTTTATTCATGACGGAACTTAATACGGACGAATTTCCGATTTTATTTGAGGACAATCATCTGATCGTCGTTGTCAAGCCGCAGAATCTTGCTTCCTGTCCCGACGAAAGCGGGGACGACAACGCGCTCGACTGCGTGAAAGCGTATCTCAAAAAGACTTACGATAAAAAGGGGAACGTCTACACGGGGCTTGTGCACCGGCTCGACAGACCTACGGGCGGCGTGATGGTGTTCGCCAAAACGAGCAAGGCGGCGGGCAGGCTCTCCGATCAGATGCGTACGGGCGACTTCGATAAACGGTATCTGACGGTGCTTGTGGGCGAAATGAATCCCGCCGACGGAAAACTTGAAAATTATTTGAAAAAGAACACTGTCAATAATGTGGTGTATCTCTGCCCGCAGGGAACGGACGGAGCTAAATTCGCTTCGCTCGAATACCGCACGGAAGGAGTGCAAAAAGAGTTGTCCCTTGTGGAGATCAAACTGCATACGGGTAGAAGCCATCAGATCCGCGTTCAGACGGCGGGGGTCAATCATCCCGTTTACGGTGATATGCGATACGGCGGGGAGAAGGCGAAAAAAGGGAAACTTGCGCTCTATGCCTATTCGCTTTCCTTTACTCATCCCGTGACCCGCGAGCGGATGCGCTTTGTGGCGGAGCCGCCCGTGAACGAAATGCCGTGGAATCTCTTCGACGATTCCGCAGTGATGAGACGCGTGAGAGGACAATGAAATTTTGCATTTTTTCCGTCAGGCGCGCATTACCGCTTGACGGACGAAAGATTTTCGTGTACAATATAAAGGATATTTCGGGCGTTCCGCCCTATGGGGTTCATTCATGAGTAAGACTAAATATCGCTGGATTACAATTATATCGCTGTTTGCGGTGCTCTTTATGATTCTGGGCTTTGTTATCGGTTTGCCGGCTACGGCGAGAGCGTATGCGAATACCTATGCGCCTTCGAGCATTTTTTCGGCGGGTACGGGCGGTACGGTCAGCGCAAGCGAGAAGGGCGAGGAGGAAGACGCGAAAGCGTATATCGAATTCTCGTTTTCAGACGGAGGAAAAGTTCACTATCGCCGCGATCTTGCGTTGAAGTGGTATGAAAGCAAAGATTCCGTCAGGTATTTTTCGATGGCGTTCGCTTTCGGGGAGATCAACTTCGAAAAACTTACGATCGCTTTCGAGAGTGCGGAAGAGAATATCTCCAAAGAGGCGAAAGCGACGAACTCCGTCGTGTTTGAAAAAGACGCGGACGAAACCAAGATCAAAGCCAGCGTGAGAAACGCCGATTTTAACGAAGACGACGATTCGGCGGCTCTTCATACGGTATCGGTGGATAAGGACAAGGATATTCTGCTTTCGTTCGACGACAGTACGGATTGCGAAATCGGTGAGTTTAATGTCGGGATCAAAAGCGGCGACGGCGCTTCCGAAATTCTCGGCAAGTTCACGAATGTCGGCGGTTATTATATGGAATACCGTTCTTCATCTTCTTCTACGCCGAACACGCCCATGACGTTTACGGCGGAGTTTCCCGCGGAATCCGCTTCCGATCTCCGTCAGAAGATGCTGATGAAGTCGCTCAACGGACAGAGTTTCGAACTCAATTCGGAAAACAGAGTGAATGACGATACTCCCGCCGTGCTCGTGCTCAACGAACAGATTTATGCGTTCAAACTCGGACAGAAATTTTCGCTGTCTTACGAGGCGATCGACGTCTGCGACGACAATGTCACGGTAGAGAGAGAATATTATATGCTCAAACAGTCCGAGGGCAAATTTATCATGCCCAACGAAGAGAAATTGAGCGGAGAGGGAAAGGAGGACTACGAGCCCTACAATTATAAATCGCTGACTACTTCCACTTATTTTCTGCCTTCTGCGGAGAATAAAGATCAGGTCGAATACGTGGCGATTCGCTTCAAACTCAAAGACGATACGAGCGACAACGACACCTATATCAATCTGTCATGGTACGCTGCGGCGGGCGCGACGGAAACAAAGTCTTGCGAAGGGTATAAAGAGACGGAGCAGGATGGAAATAAAGAGATCACGACGACGACTGCCGATTTCGATTTTATCAAAGTAGACCGCGCCAAGACGGGACCTTATTATAAATTCCTCGAAGCGAATGACGGCGATTCCGAAAATAGGATTACGAACGAGCCTTCGTTTACGGATGCGAAACAAGCGTATCAGGCGGCTCTTGACGAAGCTGCGGATTACGAGCTTTCCAAGACAAGCGCAGGTTCCGGCGCATATATCTATTTGCCCTCTTTGCGCGGATTGATCGGAAGCGATTCCGCAGGTTACAGAAATCTTAAATTCAGCATTTATTATTTCAAGCCGAGTCAGGGCGAAAGCGCCACCGCTTCTTCGCAGACTTCGCTCAACTACAACGCGCTCAAACTCGAAGTGACGGAAAAAGGAGTTTACAGATTCCGCGTGTTGGCGCAGGATGCTTCCGGCAACGGAATGGAATATTATCTGAACGGCGAGAAAGTGACGGTTTCGAGCAGCAATATCTGGGATATTGAAGAGATTCCCGAATTTACGTTTGAGATCGATTACAAGGGACCTACGATCGAGGACGGCGAAGAACAGAGTCTCGGTTACAGAAACGACAATTATACGTTTTCCGATTTCGAGGTTGTTGCGCTCACCGGTTATCAGAAAGAATATTCGCTCTACCGCTATAACGGCAATAACCTGCCCGAAAACATGAGCGCGCCGAGCTCTTATGCGGATTTTGTGGAGAACGCGAAAGATTATTTCGAAAAGTTTACGCAGGCAGACAACGCGCAGGCGGATAAGAATAACAAGATTCTCTATGAGATCGGCGAATATCAGGATGACGTAAAAGAGGATGACGAAGCGAAATGGAACAGAACGGATAACGATTATAATTGGGATCCCGATTCTTCGCTTTCGTTCGTGCCGCAGGAAGCGGGTTATTACGTTCTCAGAATCGTAGTACAGGACAAAGTGCTCCCCGGAAAGACTGCGGAGGCATTTCAGGTGATTGAAGTCAGAAATCCCATCGATACGATCCCCGGACAGTCGCAGTGGTTGCAAGAAAACGTAGTTTCCGTTGTATTGTTTGCGATTTCGGGCGTGCTTGCGATCATCGTCGTTGTGCTCTTCCTGATCAAGCCTTCCGAAAAGAAAGTGGAAGAGATCGATCTCGAAAAACTCAAAGGCAAAAAGAAAGATAAGAAGAAATAATTGAAAAGAGCCTTTCGCAACTGCGACAGGCTCTTTTTTCAGTCGATAAGAATAATCGTTTGCCGATTGCAGATACTTTTGTCGGAGGCAAAATTATGGCTATTGCAAACATTATTTCTTACGTTTTGGTTCTTCTCGGCGCGGTAAATTGGGGACTCTACGGAATCTTCGATTTCAATCTTGTATCCGCAATCTTTGCGGGACCGCGCAGCGTCGGTTCGATCATTGTCTATTCGCTCATCACGCTTGCGGCGATTTGGCTGATCATCTCTCCGATCATCACGAACGGCGCGTTGAAACTGCGCGGTGACAGAACGGTGCGCGAAACGGAAAACGCATAAAACAAAAGTAGAAGCGGACAGGGCATAATTCAAGCTCTGTCCGCATTTTTTATAGTATGACTGTTTGCGATATGAAAGCAGGAGATGAGGCGGAAGTCGTTAAAATCGAACTTCCGGACGATGTGAAAGAACGGCTCAAATATCTCAATGTAAGAGTCGGCGCCACGCTTTTTCTGTTAAAAGTGTCTTTGTTCAGGCGCACCTTTCTGATACAGGCGCGGAGTGCGAAAGTCGCTGTCGGGCGGGAAGTCGCAATGGGGATTGCGGTATGCAGGAAGTAAAACTTCTATTGGCGGGAAATCCCAATGCGGGCAAGAGCACGCTCTTCAATCTTTTGACGGGCGGTCACGCCAAAGTGGGAAACTGGCACGGAGTGACTGTCGGCGCGCTGGAAAAGCGGGTAAAACTGAAAAGCGGAGAGGTAACGGTTTGCGATCTTCCGGGGATCTACGCAGAAGACGCTTTGAGCATGGAAGAAAAGCTCGCCGTGGATTATATCGCAAGGGAAAAGGGCGCGCCCATGCTCTTTGTTTCGGAATGCAACTCGCTCGACCGTTCTCTTCCGCTCTTTTTTTCTCTTGCCGCGGAAAGAAGGGCGATGCTTGTATTGACCAAACAAAAGCGTTTTTTGCGCGAAGGGGGCTATCTCGATGCGGAGGCGCTCTCTTCCGAGCTTCGGGTTCCCGTCATCTACGCAGAGCAGTTTAACCGTAAAAAACTTCGCGGCAGAGTGGATGATTTTCTCTCGTCTCCGCAAAAAATTATTTCCGTGCGCGAAAAATTCGAGTTGAACGAGAAAATGTTCCGTCCCGCGCGCGCGGGTATTTCGCGCGCGGATAAACTGCTTACAAGCGGTTGGTTCTGTTTTCCGTTCTTTGTTTTTCTGCTGCTTGCTTCTTTTTTTCTCACCTTTTATCCCAATCTGTTGGGCGATCTCATGAAGAATGCGCTCGAATCGCTCTTTACGGAAAAACTCTCAGGATACGCCGACCGAATTGCTTCCCCCGTGCTCAAATCGTTTGTGCAGGACGGAATTCTTTCGAGCGTGGGCGGAGTGCTGGGATTTCTGCCGCAGATCGCGCTTTTGTATTTTCTGCTCATACTGTTAGAGGAGAGCGGACTTTTATCCCGACTCGCATATCTTACGGACGGCGCGTTTTCTAAG
Organism: uncultured Christensenellaceae bacterium; assembly: GCA_910588695.1. Classification (GTDB taxonomy): domain Bacteria; phylum Bacillota; class Clostridia; order Christensenellales; family Borkfalkiaceae; genus Gallimonas. The sequence goes on along the minus strand of CAJUOV010000009.1, from coordinate 11,332 downwards.
GTCGGACTCAACGGCAGGGCGATCTTTTCTCTGTTGATGGGGTTCGGTTGTACTGCGGCGGCGATCACGACGACGCGCGGGTTGGACGATAAGAGGATGCAGAGGCGGGTGATCCTCTGTCTGCCCTATATTTCGTGCAGCGCAAAACTGCCTGTCTATCTTGCGCTCTCGGCGTCGTTCTTTGAAAATCCGTTTGTTGCGGTGGTGCTCTTATACTCCCTCGGCGTGTTTCTCGCTCTGTTCGTATCCCTCTTTCTTAAGGAAAATAAGCGGGATCCTTTTGTGCTTGAACTTGCGCCTCTGCAAATTCCGCGTCCCTTATTCGTTGTAAAATCCTTGCTCTTTCAGATAAAACAGTTTATAATAAAAGTAGCTACGGTCATATTGGCGTTCTTTCTTTTTTCGTGGACGCTTTCGTCCTTCGATTTTTCCTTTACGTTCTGCGGGACGGAGGAAAGCATGCTTGCAACGCTCTGCGGCGCGTTCAAATATCTGTTCGCTCCCATCGGCATGAACGACTGGCGGGTCGCCTACGCCGCCTTTTCGGGACTGATCGCCAAGGAAAACGTAGCAGGCGCGCTTGCAATGTTCTTCGGCGAATTTCCGTTCGGAGCGCGGAGCGCGTTCGCGTTCGCCGTGTTCATGCTCGCAACCTCGCCCTGCGTCTCTGCGATTGCCGCAAGCGCGCGGGAAGTGGGTAAGCTGCGCGCGGTGCTGTACGCCGTCGTGCAGACGGGGAGTGCGTTGCTGTTATCGTATGCTACTTATTTTGCGCTTTCGTTCGGCACGGCATGTTTCTTTATTCTGCCTGCGCTCGCAGCGTTTGGGATTGTGGGGAAATTGACTTTTGAAAACATACGTCGTAAACGAAAAAACAAGTCTCGGAAATTTCACGGATAACGTCTCGGCGCAGGCGTCGTTCCGTTTTCGCATTCTTCTCAAAGAGGGCAGGATCAAAGTCAACGGAAAACGCGTGACGTTTGATTGCGCGCTCGAAGCGGGCGACAGGGTCGATTACTTTCTGACTGCCAAAGAAGAAGCGAAAGAGGCGTTTTCCGTGCTCTACGAAGACGCAAACGTGTGCGTCGTCGATAAAGCGGACGGGGTCAATTCGGAGGCTGTTTTTTCTGCGCTGTCTGAGCGCGGAGAATGTTATTTTATTCACCGCCTCGACCGCAACACGGCGGGCGTGATCATCTTTGCCAAATCTTCCGAAGCGGAAAGGGAATTGCTTGCTTTGTTCCGTAACCGTCGCGCGAAAAAAGTTTATCTGGCGCTCGTCGTCGGGAAAATGCCGAAGAAGCATGCAATTGAAGAGGCGCGTCTGGAGAAGGATGAAAAGCGTTCTCGGGTGCGTGTTTCTTTGGATAAGGGAGAGAAAATCACGACCGAATACGAAGTGCTCGAAGAGGGGGCGGAGACAAGCCTGTTGCGCGTCGCGCTGCACACGGGCAAAACTCATCAGATCCGCGCGCATCTCGCCTATCTCGGCGCGCCCGTCGCGGGCGACACCAAATACGGAAACGACGCATTCAACCGCGCGCACAATCTGACGCGGCAGAGGTTAGTCGCAAAGGAACTCTCGTTGGAGTCGGACGGGGCGCTTGCCTATCTGAACGGAAAAAAGTTTTGCTCGCAATATCAGATAACGATTTGAATTTTTACGGAAAAACGCTTGACAGGCGTTTTTTTGTGTGGTATTATATGAATACTTATTCATATAATAATATATAGAGGTTGTAATATGGAATGTAACCATGAACGGGAGCACGAAGTTGCGGCGGCGCGCGCCGCAAAAAATCTGCCCGCACAGAATGAGATCGAGAGGCTTGCTTCGCAGTTCAAAACGATCTGCGAGCCGAGTCGGTTAAAGATACTTTTCGCCCTCAGAGAGGGGGAGATGTGCGTTTATCACATCGTCGAAGCGGTGGGCGGCAATCAGAGCGCGGTTTCGCATCAGCTTCGAATTTTGCGGGACAACCGCATGATTAAATCGCGGCGGGAGGGACAGAATATTTTGTATTCCCTTGCGGACGCGCACGTTCTTGCCGTATTGGAGCTTGCGCTCGCGCATGCGGGCTGTGAAGGGGGAGAAGAATGAAACGCGTTATTAAAATCCGCAATCTCGACTGTGCGGCGTGCGCTATGGAATTACAGGAAGAGCTTGCTTCGATCGGCGGGGTCGAAGAGGCGCAGGTCGACTTTATGACCCAGCGGGTTACGCTGATCCTTACGGACGACAGCGCGGAGAACGCTGAATTAAAGGCAAGGGATCTGATCTCACACTTTGAAGAAGTGGAGATCGTGGAAGCGGGCGCGCCCGAAAAAAAGGAAAGACACTTAAAAGAGATTATTTCGCTTGCAGTGTCAATCGCATTTTTTATTCCTGCGCTGATTTTATCTTTTTTCGAATCGGTAAACGAGTGGGTAAGTTTTGCACTGTATTTGTCTTCGTTTGCGGCGGCGGGCTGGCAGGTCGTGTGGACGGTGATCACAAACTTTCCGAAAATATTCAAAAACGGATTTCATCTCGGAATTCTTCTTGACGAAAATCTTTTGATGACGATTGCAAGCGCGGGCGCTTTTGCGCTGAAAGAGAGCATGGAGGGAGCGATCGTCATGATCTTATACGGAATCGGCGAGCTGTTGCAGTCTATCGCGGTCGGCTCTTCCCGCAGTGCAATCACAAAACTCGCTTCGCTGAAAAGCGATCGGGCAATTATTTTGAAAGAGGGAAAAGAGGAAGTAGTTCTGCCCGAAGATTTGAAAACGGGCGACGTGATCGTTTTGAGAAAGGGCGATAAAGTGCCTGCGGACTGCAAGCTGATCTCCGATTTTGCCTCCGTAGACGCCAAATCGATGACGGGCGAGGCGTATTTGCAGGAAAAACGCGCGGGGGACGAAATTTTATCCGGCTGCGTGAACGCGGGTGATATGGTGACGGCTCGGGTTGTGCGGTGCGAGAGCGAGAGCGCAGCGGCAAAAATACTGGAACTCGTCGAAAACTCGGCATCCAAAAAAGCGAAGCCCGAAAAATTCATTACGAAGTTCGCGCGGATCTATACGCCGATCGTGGTACTGATCGCAATCATAGTCGCCGTCGTTCCGCCTCTCTTCGACGGGCACGATTTTCCTAAATGGATTATGACCGCGCTGAACATTCTTGTGATTTCCTGTCCCTGCGCGCTCATTATTTCGGTTCCGTTAACCTATTTTTCGGGCGTGGGAACGTTGGCGCGTTACGGAGTTCTCACCAAAGGAGCGGTTTATCTCGATCTTTTGGCAAATGTAAAGAACGTCGCGTTCGATAAGACAGGCACTCTTACCGAGGGAAAATTCACGGTCGCAAAGGTGAACGGAGAGGAACGTGCTCTGTCCATCGCTGCGGCTGCGGAAAAGAGTTCTTCTCATCCGCTCGCGCAGGCGTTCAGAGAGACGGAGTCCGGGCGCGCGGAATCCTGCGAGGAGATTTCGGGAAAGGGGCTGAAAGCTCTCGTCAACGGAAAACAGGTTGTGGTCGGGAGTCTGCGGCTCATGGAAGATGAGGGGATTGCGGTCGAAAAGGCAAACACTTCCCGCCTTGTCGTATATGTTGCGGAAGAGGGGAAATTTGTGGGCAGTATCGAGATCGACGACTGTGTGAAAGCGGACGCGAAAGAAGCGATAGTTTCACTGAAAAAGGTCGGAATCGGCGAGATCGCGGTATTCACGGGAGACACGCGCGAACGGGCGGAAGAGAGCTTGAAAGAACTGCCGCTCGACAGGATCGCCGCCGATCTGTTGCCTGCGCAAAAGATCGAAGAGGCGGAAAAACTCAAATCGACGGGAAAACTTTTGTATGTCGGCGACGGGATCAACGATACGCCCGTAATGAAAGCGAGCGACGTTTCGGTCTCTATGGGCGGGCTGGGGAGCGACGCCGCGATCGAGGCAAGCGATTTCGTACTGGCGGGCGATCGGCTCTCTGCGCTGCCCAAAGCGTTGAAAGGCGCGAAAAAGACGAAAAAGATCGTGACGGAAAATATAGTATTTTCGATTGCCGTCAAGCTCGCATTGATGATCTTGTCCGTTTTGGGACTTATTCCGCTGTGGGCGGCGGTGCTGGGCGACACAGGGGTAATGCTCCTCGCTGTGCTCAACTCTCTGCGTATGCGAATGAAATTGAAATGAATTTATAAAAGCGGCTTGTCATCAAGCCGCTTTTATGTTATAATCGGTTATATGAAAATGCTTGCAGACGCTGCGATGAAGCGGCGGGAGTGCGATCTCGTCATCAAGAACGCGAAGATTTTCAACGTTTTTACGGGAGAAACCGAAAAAGGGGAAATTGCCGTAAAAGACGGCGTCATCGTAGGGATCGGAACGGACTACGGATCGGCAAAGTTTTACGATGCAAAGGGGCGTTATGCGTTGCCCTCGTTTATCGACGCTCATATCCACGTCGAGAGCTCCATGCTTTCGCCGGAGGAGTTCGCAAAACTTTCCGTGAGTCATGGAACGGGTACGATTGTCGCCGATCCGCATGAGATCGTAAACGTGTGCGGGATCGCCGGCGCGGAGTATATGAAAGAAGCGTTTTCACGCATTGTCTATGGCGGCGTGAATCCGTTGGATGTCTGTATGCAGTTGCCGTCCTGTGTGCCTGCAACGCCTTTCGAGACGAGCGGCGCAGCCGTCAGCGCGAAGGAGACGGCGCGGGAGATAGACCGCGATCTCTTTTTCGGATTGGGCGAAATGATGAATTATCCCGCCGTGATCGGCGGCGACGATGAGGCGCTTCGTAAAATCGGTTCGGCGAAAGAAAAAAATAAAATCGTAGACGGTCATGCGCCCGCGCTCTCGAAAGACGCGCTCAACGCCTATGCGGTCGCTGGAATTAAGACCGATCATGAGTGCGTCGATGCGGACGACTGCCGCGAAAAGATCAGACGTGGACTCTACGTTCAGCTCAGAAACGGTTCTTCAGCGCATAATATCGAAGAAAATTCAAAGGCGGTCAACGAATATAACTACCGCCGTTTTCTGCTTTGTTCGGACGATCGTAACGCATACGATCTTTCCGAACACGGCGAAATCGACGACGGCCTTAAACGGCTCGTTGCGTGCGATATTCCCGCTTCGCAGGCGATCGCGTGCGCCACGTTGAATACGGCAGAGTGCTACGGATTAAAGGGTAAGGGCGCGCTTGCGCCTTCTTACGACGCGGATATTGTTCTCGTAGAAGATTTGACCGAGTTCAAGGTTTCTGCGGTGTTCAAAAAAGGCGTGCTCGTTGCGGAGAACGGCAGGGCGTTATTTTCCGCAAGCCGTTACCGAAGCAATGCTGTTGCGGGAACGGTAAAAATCAAACCCGTTTCGGCGGACGATTTTAAGATGGATCTTTCGGGCGATGCGCGTGTCATGCGGGCAGTGCCGAACGGAATACTTACGGAAGAAGAGTTTGTAAAAGTCCGTTCGGAGGAGGGAGACGTGGTTCTTCCGAACGGAATTTGCAAGCTCGCCGTGATTGAACGGCACTTTGCGACTGGCAATATGGGAAAATGTCTTTTGAGCGGTTACGGACTGAGGGACGGCGCGCTCGGCGTGAGCGTTGCGCACGACAGTCACAATCTCGTAATCGTCGGAGACGGCAACGAATCGATGGCGCGCGTGGCACGGCTTCTTCGGGAGGCGGGCGGCGGTATGGCGCTTGTGCACGGAGATTGCGAAAAAGTGTTTGCATTGGACATTGCGGGACTGATGTCGAGCGTGTCGGCGGAAGAGGTGATCGCAAAAACGCGGGAGATCACGGAGCTTGCGCGAAAGATGGATGTGAAAGAGGGGATCGAACCCTTTATGTCGCTCGTATTTTTATCTCTTGCCGTGATCCCGAAACTCCGCCTGACCGACCGCGGTCTCATCGATGTGGAACAATTCAAAATCATTTCGTCTATAAAGGAGTCGTTATGAAATATAAAACGGTCGTCGCCGCGACGGGCAACGAACATAAACTCAAAGAGATCCGCGAAATTCTGAAAGGTTATCATGTGATTTCCGCAAAGGAAGCGGGATTTTTCGATGAAGTGGAGGAGACGGGGAAAAGTTTTCTCGAAAACGCATTTTTGAAAGCGCGCGCAGTCGTTGAGAAGACGGGACAGGCCGCGCTCGCAGACGACAGCGGGCTGTGCGTCAATGCGCTCGGCGGCGCTCCCGGAATATACAGCGCGCGGTATTCGGGCGGCGACAGCGCGGCAAACCGCAGACTGTTGCTTGATAACTTGGAGAATGAAAACGATCGGTCGGCGCACTTCGAGTGCGCGATTGCGCTTGTCTTTCCCGACGGCGAAGAATATTCTTCGATCGGAAAGACATACGGTACGATCGTCAGAGAGGAACGCGGTGAAAACGGCTTCGGGTATGACCCGCTCTTTTTCAGCGAGGATTTGCAGAAGACGTTTGCGGAGGCATCCGATGAAGAGAAAAACGCCGTTTCGCACAGGGGAAGAGCGCTCGCGGGGCTTTTAGAGTTCTTAAAGGACGAAGAATGAAGACGTTTTTGATTGTGTCGGATTCTCACGGAAAGCGGGCGGCGGTTGCAAAGATTGCGCCGCTCATGGCGGAGAACGATTATTTGATTCATCTCGGCGACGGAGCGGCGGATTTTATCGGCGCGCGCAGGGAGTATCCCGAAAAAACATATGTCGTGAAGGGAAATTGCGACGCTGCGATCGGGGAAGAGGAGTGCGTGATCGAAGCGGAAGGTCTTTCGATATTTTGCTGTCACGGTCACAAATACGGCGTGAAGAGCGGGCTTTCCCGCCTTGTCGCGCGGACGAAAGAGCTCGGTTGTGAGATTGCGCTCTACGGGCACACGCACCGCGCCGCGGTCGAGGTGCAGGAGGGCGTGCTCTGCATCAATCCGGGTTCGGCGGGTTCCTATACCGAACCGAGTTACTGTTATCTTGTGATCCATAATAAAAAGCCCACGGCGACGATCGTAGGCTTAAATTAAAAAGAGAGGCGTTAGCCTCTCTTTATTCTTGATCGGGATTTTGATTTTTGCGGGCTTGTTTTGCGCGGACGGCGTCGCGGATCATAGAGAAGATACTCATGCATACGCCTATCACAATGAACAGATAGAACGTAATGAATCTCCACGTGAATACGACCCAGCCAACGACCGATTCGATCCCTGCGACGGTTGCGAAAATAAACGACGAAGTCGTTTCGGATGCGCCGCTGTTTCCGGGGGTAGGCACGAGGGATGCCGAATAGAAAGAGACCGTCGAAAGACACCAGATCTGAATGAGCAAACTCAACGAGGGTTCTACTCCCGCGATCGCGGTGACGGTGAAAAAGGGGAATGAGAGGTATATAAAGGATTCCGCAACAGAAAACAACACGAGAGGAATCAACATGTACCATTTTTTTACGAGCAGTTTAAGCGCGTTGCGGTATTCCGCGACTTCGTAGACGTATTTTTTCGTAACGGGATATTTGTGCTTGACGATGCGCATTTTGTGCAGAACTTTTACGATCCAGACGATGATTTTCTTTCCGACTTTGGGGAAGGCGGAGAGCAAAATCATCACGGCGGGCGTGAGCATATTGAACGCCAGCGCGATCCATGCAATGATCATAAAGCTCAGGGTGAGTTTGTTTGAAACCGCAGTATCCGATTGAAAATAACTCGGCGTCAAACCTAACATGACTGCGCAGATAATTCCGAAGACAAAAGTGGATACGATATACTTGACGAGAGGGACGGCTGTCGCAACGCCGGCGGGAATTTGTCGCTTGTGCAGATAGTAAATCTGAAAGGGTTGTCCGCCCGTGCCGAGAGGAGTGATTCCGTCGTAATACTTTCCGAGAAACATGGTTTTGACCGAATTTTTAAGCCGCCATTTTCCCGTGGATATTTTAAGCAGATAAGCGTACTTCAAACTCTCGAAGAGAATATAGGCTGCGATTGCCGCCAAAAGGATAAGGAAATACCGCCAATCGAAAGAAGTTTTCAGCATATCCAAAAAACCGAGCTGATCGCCGTGGATGTAATCGCCCAGTCCGAACATGAGCCCGATCGAAAGTCCGATCAGAAGAATCATCAGAATCGTTTTGACTACCGTCTTCCACTTCTGTTTTTTCGTCTTGTTTGAGGAACGCTCTTCCATTTCCTGCGAGAGCTTTTCCATGTCGCGTTCTTTTGCAGAAGAATAGCGGGCGGCAAATTCGATGCCGTCCGTAGTATCCAATTCGTCCGATTCCCCCGCCCTATCAAGCGCGTCGGATTCCGCTTTTTGATCGGTTTTTTCTACCGCCGTTGCGGGAATCTCTTCCCCGTCCGCAGAGCGAACCTCTTCCGCAGGAACGGAATCCGCAGGCTCGGTTTCTTCGATACGAGAGTTTTCCGATTTCTTCTTTTTCATAATTATGGTTTTATCTTAACATATTTTTACGAAAAAAGCAATGCAAGACGATAAAGTTTATCCGCTTTCGCTGTGATTTTTTTGTGAAATCGAATGTTTTTTCGTTTCCCGTTTGCTTTTTTCAAGCCGATAGATAAAATTGGCGATTGCCGCGCCGATGATCACGGCGTAGCCGATAAAGCTGAGCGTTTTGGGTATTTGATCGAGAAAGAGAAATCCGAGGAGCGCCGCAAAGAGTACCTGCGCGTAATCGAAAACCGCGATCTCTTTGGCGGGCGCCTGTTTATAGGCGGCGGTAATACAGAACTGTCCGCCAGCCGCCGAGAGTCCCGCAAGAACCAGATACAGCCATTGCAGTCCCGTCATCGGCTGATAGAACGCGATCATAAAAGGAAGAGAGACAAAAGTGGAAAAGGCGGAAAAGAAGAAAATGATCATATAATTGCGTTCGCCCTTGTTTCCCAGAACGCGGACGCAGGTATAGGCAAAGCCCGCGCACGCGCCGCCTAAAAAGCCGCAGAGCGCGGGGATTATTTCCATATCGAAGCGGGGATTGACGACGAGCATCGCGCCCGCGAATGCAACGAGTACGAAGATGATTTCGGGAATGGTCGGTTTTTCTTTTAATAAAAATACCGAAAAGAGAATCGCAAAGAAAGGGGAGAGTTTATTCAGAATCGAAGCGTCCGAAATACTGCCGATATGATCGATCGCATAGAAATTGAGGATTATGCCCAAAAACCCGATTCCTGCGCGCAGAAAAAGCCACAGAATACAGCTTTTATCGTGAATGCGGAATTTTTCTTTGGTAAAGAGCAGAAAGAAAAAAACAATGATCGTAGCGAAGAAATTGCGGAAAAATACTTTTTGCATGAGCGGGAGATCGCCCGCCGCATTGACGAAAAGATTCATCAGCGCAAACATGAGCGCCGCGCCGAGAATAAAGAGAATGCCGAATATTTTTTTTCCGATCTCTTTTTTCATACGAAACATTATATGCTTTTTGTTAAAAAAAGTCAAACAAAGAGGCGCTCCTTAACGGAAAGCGCCCCTTAATCGGTTACATTTCATAGCTTGATTTCGTAAGGATTGTCGAGCCCTTTTTCGAAAAGACGCAGACTTTCGAGATTGCTCTCGACCATAGCGATCGTCGCTTCCTCCGTGAAAAACGCCTGATGGGGCGTATAGACGACGTTCGGGAATTGTTTGAGATAGAAGAGATTGCGTTTCGGAAGAATATTTGCTCTCAGATCGACGTGACAGACGTTTTCCTCCTGTTCGACCGTATCGATCCCCGCGCCGCCCAGCTTGCCGCTTTCGATCGCCTCGATCAGGGCGTCCGTATCGACGAGCTCGCCCCGCGCCGTGTTGACGATAAGCGCGCCGTCCTTCATGAGCGCGATTCGTTCGCGGTCGATGATGTGTCTGTTTTCCGCAGTATAGGGGATATGCAAAGAGAGAACGTCGCTCTCTTTCAAGAGTTCTTCCAACGAAACGCCTTTGACGAAAGAGGGGAGATTGTCGGGTGCGATAAAGGGATCGTGCGCGAGAATTTTGCAGCCGAAGCCGCTCAGATTCTGCATAACCGTTCTGCCGATCTTGCCCGCGCCCAAGATTCCGACGGTGAGGGAACGCAACTCCCGACCGCAGGTTCCGTCCAGAGAAAAGTCGTTTGCAAGCGCGCGGATCACCGAAATTTTTGCTTTACGCAGCAGCATTAGTATGAGCATAACTGTAAAATCTGCCACGTTATAGGGACTGTATTGCGCGTTCGAAACTCTGATCCCGTATTTTTTCGCCGCATTCAGATCGATGTGGTTGAATCCGATCGTGCGCGTTGCGACGAATTTTACGCCCGCTTTGTCTAAAGCCTTAATGACTTCTTCGTCCAATCTGCTGTGCCCGAGAACCGAGACTCCTTCGCATCCCTGTACGAGTGAAAGAGTGTTCGTTGAGAGCCGCTCCCGATAAGTGCTTGCTTCGTGCCCGTAGGAAGAAGCGGCGGTAAAATCTTTGTCTTCGTAATCCCGCACCTCGAACGCCGCAATTTTCATTTTGTTTCCTCCTTTCGGTCAGTGATAAAATCATCATAGCAAATTTGAGAAAATTTGTCAACGTAAAAACGCCCGCGCAATGCGGGCGTTTTATGACGATCTTGTTCAGATTTTTTTGTTTTCCTTGTAGCTCGTATGCAGAATTTTGTGTGCTTTCGGGCTATTCGGGAATTGCAGATAGTCGTTGTATACAACGTCCATGACGGGGGAGTCCGCGCTGCGGCGAAGCGTGTTGTTCACGTCTGCCGAATAGAGCGCTTTCGCTCTCGCTTCTTTGAGTTCTACGGAGTTTCTGACGCTGTCCGAGAGGGTGGGCTGTCCGCCGCCGTTTACGCAGCCGCCGGGGCATGCCATGATCTCGACAAAGTCGTACTGTTTTTCGCCCGATTTGATCTGTTTAATGATTGTTTCGGCGTTTGCAAGACCGGAAGCGACCGCAACTTTGAGGGTGTTGCCCGCCACGAGGTAGGTGGCTTCTTTGATCCCCTGCGTACCGCGGACGGCGAAGAAGTCGAGGACTTCGAAACTTCCGTCCATCATGTGCGCCGCCGTTCTGAGCGCCGCTTCCATCACGCCGCCTGTCGCGCCGAAGATCGCGCCGCCGCCCGTTGCCGTCGCAAAGGGGTTGTCGAATTCTTCGTCGGGAAGTTCGGTAAACTTGATGCCCGCCGTTTTGATCATGCGCGCAAGCTCGCGCGTCGTGATCGCCGCGTCCACGTCGCCCGCCATCTCTTCGCGTTTGCACTCGTTCTTTTTCGCCGTGCAGGGAATCACGCTGACAACGTAGAGATTTTTGGGATCGATCCCGTTCTTTTCGCACCAGTAGCTCTTTAAGAGCGCGCCGAACATCTGTTGGGGCGATTTGCAGGTGGA
>CAJUOV010000008.1 GCA_910588695.1 uncultured Christensenellaceae bacterium | reverse complement strand
GGATCGAAGAAGAGAAAGAAGCCGCCCGCCTCGACCGCGAAGCGCAGGCGAGAGCAGAACAGCAGCGCCGCGACGACGAATTCAAGATGATGTTTGCCGCGATGCAGCAGAACTATCAGCAGCCGCAGATGCAGTACGACGACATGAAGAGCCTGCTTGCGGAGACGGTAGCGGGGTTATTGCCCACGATGCAGCAACAGATGCAGGCGTTGCCGCCCGCACAGTCGGAAGCGGAGGATCTGCGCGCGATGATGGCGCAGCAGCAGGAGATGCTCAATCAACTGATGCAGAACCAACAGACGCAGCAGGACTATGCGGCGGTAGCGCAGGACGAGTCGGTGAAAACGATATTCGACACGCAGCCCGAGACGGAAGTGGTAACGCTCGAAGAATCCTACGGAAAGCTGGGCGACGAGGAGAAGCGTTACTATTACGAGATCGGCGGGTATATCATGAGCAAACCCGAGACGGTGCAGAACGACGGAAAGTATGCGGTGCTGTTCAAATACCGCGGAAGAACGCTGTTCAAACTGTTCATCAAGAATAATGCGCCCATCCTCGCTTACGTGCTCGACAACAATGCGCAGGCGGAAATGATCATCGACGACGAAGATATGCTCGAAGGAGCGAAGCAGATCGTGAACGTGCGCATGAAGCGCGTCGACCGCGAGATCGACGGTAAATATTGATCGGAACGAAAAACCCTTTCCGGAATGGAAAGGGTTTTTTATTTATTTTCGAATAAAAAGGTTGAAATTTTCGTAATCGTATGATAAGATAGATTCGAACCGAAATTTTCGGGTTACGGTTGGTTATGGATAAGAGTTCAAAAGTGGAAAATCTTAAACAAGAAGAGTTTTCCGAAGAGGAAGAAAAAACGGCGGAAAATGCGCCCGAAGAGATCGAAAAGACCGCTTCGTCCGCGGCGGAGGAGAATGCTTCCGCAAAGCCGAAAAAGAAGAAGTTCTCGTTCAAAGAACTGTTTTTCAGGGGAATTCTGCCCGTATTGAGTTCGGGTCTCGTCCGCTTTTTCGGGGTCAATATCTTCGTTACGCCCAACAAGTTCGCGCCCGGAGGGATCAACGGCGCGGCGGTACTGCTCGAAGAGGCGACGAGCTTGAACTGGGGTATTTACCTATTGATCTTTAACGTTCCGCTCTTCTTTTTGGCATTTTTCTTTTTGGGAAAGCGCGAGGCGGTTTTGTCCACGCTCTCCATGCTTTTAACGGCGGGGATTTCCATATTGGTCAAATACGTGCCCGCGTTGCAGTTCTTGCCTCCTTACGGCGGAGCGGAGGGAAGCGAACCGCTTCTTCACGGGCTTTTGGGTGCGGTCGCGGGGGGAATCTTCCTCGGAATCGCGCTTGCGATCATGATTAAAAGCTGCGGAACCTCGGGCGGAACTACGGTGCTCGCTTCGCTCGTCAATAAGAAATTCCGTAATTTAAGCGTCAGCGCGCTGACCTCCGGTTTCGATGCAATCGTGGTCTTCGCTTCCATTTTCGTGTACGGCGGCAAGGACTTTACAAGCGCGCTTGATCCCGTGTTGCTTGCGCTCGTCTCCCTTTTCGTCACGAGCAAAATCTGTGATTTTATCTTGCAGGGCTTCAAAGTCGCATACAAATTCGAGATCGTTACGAACCACCCCGACGAGCTCGCCGCCGAGATTATGCAAAAAACTCATCACGGCGTGACCAAGGTCGAGGCGGAGGGAATGTATTCGCACGAGGGAAAGAGCATGCTCGTCTGCATTATCAGAAAGCGTCAGATCGCCGTCATGCAGCGCATAATCCGCAAATATCCCGATACGTTCGCATACTTTACCCCGACCACCGAGGTATTCGGTAAATTTGTCAAATAGTATTGATTCAGAAAAATCTGACAAAGTCCAACGCCATTGCAAAAAATCCCGCGCTCGTTGCGAGCGCGCTTTTTTTTGCGCGTTCGGGAACGGTATAACGCATTCTTTTTTCCGCAAAGTACAGGACGATTGCGGCAATCAGGAGGAAGAGGGCGCATTTCAGCGTTTTTTCGGCAAACGAAAATTCTGCGCCCGCGAGCTGGAACAAAAGCGCGAGAAAGAACGCCGCAAGGCAAAAGGGCACGGATCGGAGCGTGGTTTTTCCGTATTCGGCGGGCAAAAACGCAGAGAAAAGTCCGAACAGAAGAAGCGCGCCGCCCAATGAGGGCAGGAATCCGATTCCGTTCCAGAGCGCGATGCCGAACAGCGAACCTTTTGCGATCTCCCTTGCGATTCCTACCGAAACGATCGCCGCCGCGATTGACAGCACTTCGGGCGCGGTTTTTTTGATTCGGACTTTTTCGGAATAATCTTTTACGCAGAGCAGCGCGGCGTCGGCGGCAAGAAAGGGAAGAAAAGCGCGCATATCTTCGAGCCCGCAGTACAAATACCGATCGAAGAGAAAGCCGAGGATACTTGTAAAGAGGGCGCAGCATACCGCTTCGGCGGGGCGGGTGTCGGTGAAAAGCTGTCGGAGAAGGGGACGCAGGAGCAGGGTAAACAGACAGCTAATCAGAAACGTTGCCATTGCGCCCAATCCGCAAAAGGCGTTTGCGGCGGCAAGCGCGGAGAGCGCGCCGACCGTAAAAATCGGGATTTCGTGATTGCGTCGGTTCATTTGATTTCTCCCTCGTGCAGAATGAGTTCGTAGTTGGAAAGAGCGAACGCCGCCGCGCGCACACAGGAGAGCGTCGATCGGGTCGCTCCCGTTTCGAGCGTTTTATCCGCTCCGCTCAGCGCGCCGTCTTCCGTTAAAAGAGAGAGAACGCTTTCGCGGCTTTTACCGATGAAGAGGGTTCCGTCTTTTACATTTTGCGGCATCAGGGAAGTATACTTATCGCTCGTCGAGCCGTTTTCGATTATTTCGTAGGCGGTGATCACGCAGTCTTTTACTCTGATCGAGAGCGTAAAGGCGCGGGCGGGAGAATTCGGCTTTGTGACGATCCGATATTCGATATTATTCTCAGAAACAAGTGCGCTCGTTTTTTCAAGGTCGATAAAAGTTTCGAAAGCATATTTTTCGCCTTGTTCTTTTTGAAGAATCTGCCTTTCAAACCAGACGAGCGCGGCGTTGACCGCGTTGTTGATCGCGGCGGAGGAGTGGGACGCTCCCGCGGCGAGATTGTAAATGTTTCCGTCGCGGGAAGCGGAAAAGCGCTTACCTTGCAGAACTTCCTCGTCATGCAGGGTAAATTCGCTGTAAAAATCATTCTTGACGCGGAAAATATAACTTTGCTTGCGGCTCGAATCCATCGTGACGTTTTTGATTCCGTGAAAAATCAGCGTTCCGTCGGCGGCGTTTCCCGTGCAGGCGAGCGCCGTCCAGAGCGTGACCGTTCCGTTTTTGAAGCCGTTATAGCCTGTTGATTTGATAAGATAGTTGCCGTCTTTGAGCAGATACGCCTGTTCGGCGGCGCCGTACGCGCTTTCCGAAAAAGTCTTATCGACGGGTATTTCGATCCCGTCCGCGCCCGCGCCGTAGATAAATTCCACGGCGCGGATTTCCCGTTCCTCGCGGTCTACCCGCAGAGCGGTGGCGCACAGAATCGAAATTGCCGCCGCCGCAATTACGAAATAGAGCAGGGCGGTCGTTTCAAACAGGATTTTTTTCATGCGGTTTCCTCCTTTTTTCGCTTCCGAAAGGACGGGCAAAGATTGCGGCGTCGATCGGATATACCGCAAAGTTCATGATCAGAATAACGAAAGAAGTCGTCTCGGTCTGCGCAAAATAGCGTGTTACGGCTATTATGATTCCGACGAGCGGAAAATAGACGAGCTTCCCCCAAAAACTTTTGGGCGCGGTCACATAATCGGTTGCCATAAAGATTGCGCCGAGCATGAGTCCGCCCGTAAACAGCGAGGGAAGAAATACCGAAAAACTTCCCTGTAAAGCGACGGCGGTCAGCCCTTCCGCGCCGAGCAGAAGAAGAGGCAGATACCATTTGATCACGCCGCGCGCAGCGAGGTAAACGCCCCCCAAAAGAAGAGCGGGCTTGCAGGTTTCCCCCAGACATCCCGCGACCTTGTTTCCCGTGAACAGATCGATGAGCGGAAGAGTCGTTTCTCCCGCAAGCAAAGATTGCAGCTGCGTTGCGCCCGTTACGGGCGCGTTACCCGCCATGGGCGCGGGATAGAAGGCGGTCGCGGTGAAGCAGACAAACAAAAACACTCTGCCTGCGATCGCCGGATTTACGATATTTTTTCCCGTACCTCCGAACGCCGCTTTGACTGCGAGAATCGCAAATGCGCTGCCGACCACGGGTAAATACCAGCTTTTTACGGAGGCGGGCAGACTGAGCGCAAGCAGCAGCCCCGTAATGATCTGGGTAAAATCGAATGCTTCAAAATAACCGCGAAAGGTTTTGGCGGGGCATTTCCATACTTTGTGCGTAATCAAATAATAAATGAGATCGAAACAAAAGGCGGACAATACGGAGAGAAAGATGGTTAACGCGGCGTGCCAGCCGAAGAACACCGTTCCTGCGATGCAGGCGGGAAGGAGCGCGATTACTGCGTCGAGCATGATAAAGCGTGTCGTTCGCTTTGTTTTGTTGTGCGGGGGGAGCGTCATACCTTTCTCCTCAATTCGTTTTTTGCAAGGCGGATCGCTTCGTTCAGCGGTCTGCGGGCGGGACAAATATAGGAGCATGCCCCGCAGCCGATACAAGCGAGCACACCGCCGTATTTCTGGGCGAGCGTGAAATTCCCTGTTCCCGCATAAAATTCGATTTGCATGGGCATCAGCCGCATGGGACAGACGGAGGCGCACTTTCCGCAGTTGATGCAGGGCGTCGGAAGCGCGTCGTTGATTTCGTCTTTGGTCAGAAACAGAAATCCGCCCGTCGTCTTGGCGACCGCGGCGTTTCGTCCGACCCGCGTACCCGTCATGATCCCGCCGTCCAAAACGCGCACGGAGTCGGCGTTTGCGTTTACAAAAGGAAAAAACGAAGAGAGGGGAGTGCCGATCGGACAGAGCAGATTTTTGGGGATCGCGCCCTTACCCGAGAGTGTGACGACCCGCTCTATAAGCGGTTTGCCCTCTTCTACGGCTTCTTTTACCGCAAGCGCAGTCGCCACGTTCTGCACAAGCACCCCTATGTCTGCGGGAAATCGTGTCGGCGGAACTTTGCGCCCCGTCGCCGAATATATAAGCTGTTTTTCGCTTCCCGCGGGATAGCGTTCGTTCAGAACACAGACTTCGAGTTCTGTTTTTTCAAAGAGCGAGATCGCCTCCGGTTTGTTCTTTTCGATCGCCGCGACGATTCGTTTTGCTCCGACTGCGCGCGCAAGATACTGTCCGCCGCGCACGATTTCCGGAGCGCGTTCGCGCATGATCCGATCGTCCGCCGTCAGGTAGGGTTCGCATTCCGCACCGTTGAGCAGCAGAATATCGATATTCTTTCCGCCCGAAACTTTTACCGCCGTGGGAAAACCGGCTCCGCCCATGCCTACGATTCCCGCTTCCTCGATCCGCTCCGCGATCTGTATGGGCGTGGGGGAGCGGAGGGGCTCTGAAAAGCGGTTGCGCGCAGAAAAGTCGTTTTCGATAACGAGATAGTCTCCCTCGTCGCGCGCCTCCGTGAGAATCACGATTCCCGAAACGCTGGCGTGCACGTTTGCGGAAAATTTCCCTTCGCGCCTTGCGATAAGTTCTCCGCGACAGACGCGGTCGCCCGTCTTTACGATTGCGCGCGCGTTTCCGAGCGGAATGGTCACTTTGTCGGGCGGTTGGATTTTTTCGATCGGAAGGGAGCGGGAGAGTTTCTCGGAAGAGAGTCTGATTCCGCCGCGGAATCTTTTTCCGGAATAAGCGTTCATGCGGCGACGCCCTCCCTGAATGCGCGGAATTCCGCAGTGCGGGATAAGAATTTCATGGCATATACGAACGAGAGTCCGACGAATGCGCCCGCGACGCTTCCGGACAGCGCGAGAAAAGGCAGATACTCCCGAAGCGGAACGCCGGAGAGCAACGAGTAGATCAGAAGCTGAACGGCGTTATGCGAAACCGCCGAGGCGACGCTCACCGCCACGAAACTGATTCTCTTGCGAAAGAAGAGAAGGAAACGCGACAGAGTGACGCTGGCGATCCCCGCCGTCAGACTGTATATGATCAGAGAAGGATTTCCCGCAAAGAGGCTACCCAAGACAGTGCGCGACAGCGTGACGAGAATGGCTCCCCGATAGCCGGCGAATACGAGCGCAAAAAGAGAAAACAAGTTTGAAATCCCGAGTTTTGTTCCGGCGATCGGCGAAGGGAACGCCTGTTCGAGCAGGAAGGAGATTAGCCCCAGTCCCGTCAGAAGCGAGAGAAAGGCGATTTTTTTTGCAGACAGTTTCATCTTCGCCGATTATTCCTGTTTTGCGGGAAAGATATAACTTGATTGACAAATTTACGGATAGTTGTTATAATACTTTTCAAAGGACGGATACTCGGAATATGGACGGAATCAAATACGAGCTGATAATCTTGGGGAGCGGCATTGCGGGATACTCTGCGGCTTTGACCGCAAAAAATCTGAAATTGAATTTTTTATGGATGGGTGACAGGGTATTCGGAAAAAAGACCGGAAAGGCGGAATACGTCAGAAACTATCCCGCATTCAAGGGGAACGGAAGCGACTTCGTGCGCGCGCTCGAAGAGCAGCGGGTATACGAGGGAATCGAGTTGTGCGAAAAACGCATCGACGGGATCTATAAAGAAAAATCCGGTTTTACGCTTACGGCGGGGAAAGAGAGCTTTTCTTCGCGCGCGGTCATTCTCGCGACGGGCGTGGAACTTTCGGGCGGGTTCGGCGATGAGTTCGTGGGAAGAGGGCTGAGCTATTGCGCAGTCTGCGACGGCGCGCTCTATCAGGGAAAACGCATTGCCGCCGTACTCTATGCGGAAGAGGAAAAAGAGGAAGCGGAGTATCTTGCGGGATTTGCGCGGGAAGTGCTTCTCTTTACCGATCTCTCCGTAACGTTCAAAGCGGAAAATATCCGCGTTATCAAAGAGAGACCCAAGTCGTTATCGGGAAATTTCCGCCTCGAAAAGTTTATTACCGATCGCGCGGAATATGAAGTGGACGGCGTATTTCTTTTGGGAAAATCGGCTCCTCCGTCTTCGCTTTGCGGCGGGCTAAAAACGGAGGGCGCGCATGTGATCGTAAGCCGCGATTTATCTTCGAATCTTGTCGGCTTGTTTGCGGCTGGCGACGTTACGGGAAAACCGTATCAGTTTGTCAAAGCGGCGGGCGAGGGTTGCGCGGCGGCGTATTCCGTAAAAGCCTATCTCAATTCTTCGGAGAAGTAGTTATGACACAGGCAGAAGCCGAGCGTTCCATCATCAAAAAATTCCGCAAAGAAATCTGGTGCAATTTTGTCAAAAGCGTCAAAGGCTATGACCTTATTTCGGAGGGGGACGAGATTGCCGTATGCATTTCGGGAGGGAAAGATTCTTTTCTGCTCGCCAAATGCATGCAGGAAATTCATCTGCATGGGAAGTACCGTTTCGGACTGAAATTCATTCAGATGGATCCCGGCTATTCCGAAAAGAACCGCATTCTTATCGAGGAAAACGCCCGCGCGCTCGGGATCGGGCTGCACGTATTTCAAAGCAATATCTTCGAGGTCGTCGACTCTGTGGAGTGCGGCTCGCCTTGTTATCTGTGCGCAAGAATGCGCCGCGGATTTTTATATGAAGAGGCGAAAAAACTCGGCTGCAATAAAATTGCGCTCGGGCACCATTTCGACGATATGGTTGAGACCGCCCTATTGAGCATGTTCTACGGCGCGGAGGTCAAGACGATGTTGCCTAAACTGCGTTCTACGAGTCACGAGGGGATGGAGCTGATCCGTCCGCTCTATTCGGTTCGGGAGAGGGACATCAAGGCATGGGCGAATTACAACGAACTTTCCTTTCTGAACTGCGCCTGCCGTTTTACCGAGCGGGCGGCCGAAAAAGAGGACGAGAGCAAGCGGCGGGAAATGAAGCGGCTGCTTGCCGAAATGGAAAAAAGCAATCCCGAAGCGGCGAACAATTTGTTCCGCGCTTTGCATAATGTGAATCTCGACGGGATCGTAGGGTTTCGCAAAGGAGCGGTCAAGACGGATTTTATCCGAAATTATCAAAAAGAAGGAAAGTAAACAAGATTTTTTACGCGAATGCTTGATATTTAGAGCAAACGGGAGTATAATAGAAAAAACAGTTCTGTCGGCAAAGGAAAACCGTATGACTTTCAAACAACTCGAACAGTTTTTGAAAACCGAAAAATGGAGAGCGGGAACCAAGCAGAATTCGGACATGTGCGGCAAATATGCGCGCTGTGTCTTCTGCGACCGTTATTGCGATTATCCCTGCGCGCGTGCTTTCGATGCGCTCGTGAGAAGCAGAAAAGAGGGCAAAGCGGCGCTTGCTCCGTGGCAATATCCCGAACCGGAAGTCAAAGAAAAATTCGGCACCGTCTATGCGAGCGAAGAAGCGGTCGGGAGCGTGGCGAAAATTTCGATCGATCCGGAGGATCTTTTCTTTTTCAGTTTGGGCGGGCGAAGCGGCGAAGCCTTTGCGGTAGCTTATTTCGGTAACGAAACGGATACGGCGAGAACTTCGTACAACGACGCCGTTTACGCGTCTTTACCGGCGGGCGCCGAAGACGGAGAGTCTGCGATACGGGAAACGCCCGAACCTCGACGGACAGAGCGGGAAGTTCAGTCGCGTTACGGTACTTCCAAAGAGAAAACACGGGTTCTCGTGATCAGAAAACGCACGAAATCATAAAGTTCGGATTGTATTTTTAATTAAAGGAGGAATTTTTCTTTTTTTATGGACATAGGCACAATCGGTCTATTGATTGCGCTTGTCGTACTTGTCATTCTGTCGGGGATATTCAGCGCGACGGAAACGGCATACACAAGTTTTTCAACGGTAAGAATGCGCAGGCTTTCCGCAAAGAAGAGGACGGCGCGCGTCGCGCTTTCTCTGAGTTCGGATTACAACAAGGTTTTAACTACCCTTCTTATCGGGAACAATATCGTCAACATTGCAGCGGCTTCCATTGCAACGGTCATCTTTACGCGGTTCTTAGGCGAAAGTCTGGGTCCCACGATATCGACCGTCGTTTTGACCGTTGTCGTTTTAATTTTCGGGGAAGTAACGCCCAAAACGCTCGCGCGGGAATATCCCGAGTTGTTCGCCCGCATTATGGCGTACCCGCTTCTTGTCTGTACATGGATATTTTATCCTCTGAATCTTATCTTTGCGCTTTGGAAGAAGATGATTTTCTGGATGTTCCGCCTCAATAAAAAGAAGCCGAGCTACACCGAAGAAGAGTTCAAAATGCTCGTTTCGGATGTTAAAAAAGAGGGCGTGCTCAACGAGACCGAGCACGATCTTATCGAAAAGACGCTCCGCTACGACGAATTGCACGTCGGTTCCGTGATGATCCCGCTCGACAGGGTGATCGCCGTGGAGATCAGGGATAATTCCCGTCTCGTTTATAAAATTTTCCGCGAGACTAACTTTTCGCGTATTCCCGTTTACAAGGGGACGAAGCAGAGTATCATCGGTATTCTGTATCGGGCGGATTTCTATGAAAATATGCTCTCGGGCAGGCGCAGCTTCGAAAATATCGTGCGTCCCGTCTCTTATACTTCCACGGACGTCAAGCTCTCGGCGCTGATGAAGCAGATGCAGTCGCGGCGGGAGCACATGATGATCGTAGGAGCGGAGGGGAATGCCTTGGGGCTCATCACGCGGGAGGATATCATTGAGGAACTTTTGGGCGATCTTGACGATAAATACGACCTTACGCCCGTTACTTCCCCCCTCAATCCCTTTATTCCGGAGCCCGAAGAGGCGGAGTCTGTGGACGAAACGGAAGAATAAAATAATCAGAAAAACCGGCCTCCTGCGCGAATTTCCGCGCAGGAGGTCTTTTTGATCAAATTATGAAAAAACAGTGAAGTGACGAAAAAATATGTTTCTATCGTTGACATTTTTTTCGGAATGGGTGTATAATTTAATTGTTACGTGATTGACAAAGCAAATGTCGAAACGGAGGATATACATATGGAAAACGGAAAATATCTGAGTAAACTTATTCTGACTGTCAAATTTATGGAGGGGCTTAACGTTCTCCCCGGGAGCGTCAATCTTTCTCAGACCGAGTTTCGGCTGATCCGCGAGATCGTGATGGAGCGGGAAGCGGGAAACAAAATTATTTCTTCCGAGCTTGCGAGACGGCTGAACGTGACCCGCTCGGCGGTATCCCAGCTTGTGACCAAACTCGAAAACCGCGGAATCGTCAAGCGTACCGCATCGCCGACCGACCGCAAAATTTTTTATGTCGTTCTCACCGAATCTTCGCTCAGCGTGTTTCAACAGCAGTGTGAAGAGGCAAACAAACTCATCAACCGCGTGGTGGAGGAGTTCGGTAAAGAAAAGGCGGATCAGCTTATTTCGCTGTGCGAAGAATTTGCGGACGTGTTTGAAAAGGTACGCGGGGAAAACCGAAATTCAAAGGGTAAAAATTTTTAAAAATTAAGGACGTAATATGTTAAAGCTAGTCAATATCAAAAAAGATTATAAGATCGCATCTTCCAAAGTACAGGCGCTCAAAGGCGTAAACCTCTGTTTCCGCGAAAATGAATTCGTGGGGATTTTAGGGCAGTCGGGCTGCGGAAAAACCACCCTTCTCAATATCATCGGCGGACTCGATCATTATACCGAAGGGGATCTGGTGATCGAAGGAAAGTCGACTAAGAACTTTTCCGACAGGGATTGGGACGTTTACAGAAACCACAGAATCGGTTTTATCTTTCAGTCATATAATCTGATTCCTCACCAGAGCGTGTTGGGCAATGTGGAACTTGCGCTTACGATCGCCGGAATCAGCCGCGAGGAACGTGTTGCGCGGGCAAAAGAAGCGCTCGAAAGGGTGGGACTCGGGAAAGAGATGAACAAGCGTCCCAACCAGCTTTCGGGCGGACAGATGCAGCGCGTTGCGATTGCGCGCGCCCTTGTCAACAATCCGGCGATTCTGCTTGCCGACGAACCGACTGGCGCGCTCGACTCCAAAACGAGCGTCGAAGTGATGGAACTTATCCGCGAAATCGCGGGCGAACGTCTTGTCGTCATGGTGACGCACAACCCCGAACTTGCCGAAAGTTACGCGACCCGAATCGTGCGCCTCAAAGACGGCGAAGTGGAGTCCGACAGCAATCCCTATTCGGAAGAAGAGGAGGAGAAAGAACGTCTTTTACCCCCCCCCGAAGCGAATGCGGAAGAGAACGTAAAAGAGTCCGAAAAGAAACCCGTCCCCGAGCAACAGACGGAAAAGCCGCAAAAGAAGAAAAAGCCGCGCGCGAAGATGGGATTTTTTACTGCGCTGGCGCTCTCGTTCCGCAATCTTCTGACCAAGAAGGGACGCACGATTTTGACTTCTTTGGGCGGAAGCATAGGCATTATCAGCGTCTGTCTCGTACTCGCTCTTTCGAACGGATTCAACCATTACATACAGAAAACGGAAGAGGATATGCTCTCGTACTATCCCGTACAGGTCACGGAGAGCACATTCGACATGGCATCCGTCATGACTTCGTTTACCGCGCCCAAAGATATGCCCGATCTGAATGAAATCGGCGACAGAGTGTATGTCGATTCCTTCTTGACCGGTCTTGCGAACGATATGGCGATTCAGAACAATATCTCCGATCAATATGTGGACTATGTCAAAAAGATGGATCCGAGCATGTATGCGGAAATGCAGTTCGGCTACGGAGCGTCTCTTGTAAACAATATTTACTTAAAAGTTAATCGGGGAGACTTTGACGTAAAAAACGAAAATACAGGTCATTACGAGCACATTCCGTTCTCTCCCGAACAGCTCTCCATTTCCGAACTCAAAAAGAAGTACATACAAGATTTGCGCAACTATAAAGCGGAATACGCTTCCCTGACGGGATTTGCCGACTTCTTCGGTAACATCGTGCACAAAATGCCGGGGACGAGCAACTTCGACGATAAAGAAAGGTATGCGAGTTACGTGCTTTCGCAGTATGACGTTCTTGATCCCGAGACTATGCATTTCCCCGAAAACGAGAACGAGGCGGTTCTCGTCGTTTCGTCCGACCGTGCCGCCACCGACCTGCTGCTCGCACAGCTCGGAATTTTGGATGAAAAGGACTTCCTTTCTCTCTTCGATAAAGGGAAGCCGGACGCAACGGAAGAGGAGAAAAAACCCATCTATATTCCGTACAAAGATATTTTAGGCAAAGAGTATAAATTGCTCTACAATGATACCGTATATCTTGAAAACGAAGAGTATAAAAACGCTTCCTCCGACATGGAGAGAATCGGAAAATATCCGTTCGATTACAAGTCCTCTTTTAAATCTAAAACGCCCGAAACACCCGAAGTTGAAGAGGAGTGGACGACGCTCACCTCGGAGGACGGAATCAACATGAAGATCACCGCCATTCTTTCGTTGAAAGAAGGGTTGAACTACGGATGTCTGCAAAACGGTTTGAATATCACGGAAGCGGCGGTCGATCGATACGTGCAGAGCAATCTCGATTCCAAAATCGTAAAATGGATTTTGGAGAAGTCCGCCTTTGAGATCAATAATCCGCAGGATCCGTTGAGTAAAATGAAAGTTTACCTCTCGCCCTGCAATGCGTCGCAGTTTGACGATTATTATTTTGCGATTTCTCAGTTCGTTCCCGACGCGGGCGGAACGCCCTACGGCAATCTCCGCGTAGCGGCGGAAATCGAGCCGGTCGTGCGTTCGCTCGGCGGCGACGACAGTTATTCTTCCGTTTCGCTCTACGCCCGCGACTTCGAGGGCAAAGAAAAAATGCTCGCCTATCTCGACGAATGGAACGCAATGTGCGAGAGGGGCGCGACTTATGAATTGGAAGGGCATGATCCGCTCGTGCTCGGAGAAAAGGATAAGATCACCTATTCGGACACGGTGGGCGTTCTCATGAGTATGGTGCAGACGATGCTCAATGCGATTACCTATGTGCTCGTGGCGTTTACTGCGATTTCGCTTGTCGTCTCCTCCGTCATGATCGGAATTATCACTTATGTTTCGGTGGTGGAGCGCGTTAAAGAAATCGGCGTATTGCGCGCGCTTGGCGCGCGGAAACGCGATATCAAGAATCTATTCAATGCGGAGACCTTCATCATAGGTCTCGGCGCAGGTCTGATCGGCGTGGTGGTGAGCTATGTACTATCGTTTTTGATCAATGCGATTCTCAATCCGCTTACGGGGATCATCGGTCTTGCGTCTTTGAATCCCATTGCTGCGCTAATCATGGTTTTGATCAGTGTCGGGCTTACGCTCGTGTCCGGACTTATTCCCGCAAGCGCCGCGGCAAAGAAAGACCCTGTGATTGCGCTCAGAACGGAATAAAAAACGGAAAGATTGCCGATACTAAGCCAAAAGACAAAAGAGAGGCTTATATATGGCAAAAAAGCAAAAACTGAAAAAACTTACCGACGAAGAATACGAACGCTATGTACAATCGTTGCTGAAAAAATCGGAGTGAATCCTCACTCCGATTTTTTTATTCGGTAAGGTCGGCGGAAAGCCGATGATATGACTGAATTCATCTTAAATCGGCAGATTTCCTCATAAATATCGCATCGCGGCGTGGTATAATTTTCAAAAAACGCAAAAGGTACGGAAAAAATGGCGAGGAAGATTGTAATTACGTCGGGCAAAGGGGGAGTGGGCAAAACGACGGTTTGCTGCAATTTGGGAGTGCAGCTTGCCCGCCTCGGTTACCGCGTGATCGTTGCCGATCTCGATTTCGGGTTGAACAACGTTGACGTTGTGCTCGGAGTGGAAAACCGCGCGGTGTACGATGTTTGCGATGCGGTGGAAGGCAGGTGCCGCGCCCGTCAGGTTTTGAGCGGTCATCCCGAATATCCCACGCTGTTTTCGGTATCGAGCAATCGCGTTCCCGACCGTTATGTGTCGCCGCAGGCGGTGAGGCTTGTTTTGGATACGCTGGCTCCGCAGTTCGATTTTATTCTGATCGATTCGCCGGCGGGGATCGACGAGGGATTTCACCGCGCCGTCTCCTGTGCGGAAGAGGGGCTTCTCGTTACGACTCCGCATATTTCCGCCATGCGAGATGCCGACAGAGTTGCGGGAATGCTAAAAAGCTACCGTCTTTCTTCGGTCGGACTCGTCGTCAATCTTGTCAGAAAAGATATGGCGCGTCGGGGTGAAATTTTGTCGTCCGATGAAATTTCCGAAATTCTCCGCGTGCCGCTCTTCGCTGTTGTTGCGGAAGAAGATAAACTTTATCTGGACAATGTGTGGAAGCGTTCCCGTTCTTTTCGCGCGCTTGCGGAATTTATCGTGGACGGGAAAAGGGAAGAAAAAGTCAAAAAACGTTTTCGGAGGTAAATATGCGGGATAGAGAATCGAAGATCCGTTTGGAACAGATGCTCGACAGAGATAAAGAGGAGATGAACGAGGCGTCGAGAAAAGCTGCGCTTGCGGACCTTGAACGGGTTGCGGGCGAATATTTCGATGTGGACGGAGAAGCAAAGCTCACGGTAAAACGAATAAAAGGGGCTTACGAAGTAACTTTATCGTTCCGCGCCGTCCGCGTAAAAAATTTTTCCGTGTTATGACAGGGAAGAGCTTGACGGAATTATTTTTGTGACGTATAATGACTTTGTCGTTTCAGTGCGAAATTTGTCGACGGAGTATGCTTGCAACAACTGATTATTTACGGAGGCTTGTCGAAGCGGTCATAACGAGGCGGTCTTGAAAAGCGATTGATTTCAATGGGGTTATTCTCCTAAATCTTTCTACAACGAGATTACTTGACTGCTTTGAAATTCACCTAAACGCTTGATTTTCGGCGTAAAACGACTTGTTGTGAGCGGTAAATCGCAACAGCGTGAGGGGTTGACAGTTTCTACAACGGAAGTATTGTAGACTTCTACAAAATCATTTTTACTTGATTTTGCGCCCCAAAACTAAATATTTTCAGATGGAGAGATGGCAGAGCGGTCGAATGCGGCGGTCTTGAAAACCGTTGATGGGCAACTATCCGGGGGTTCGAATCCCTCTCTCTCCGCCAAGAGCACCCAATTTGAACCCAAGCGGAACAGATTGAGTGCTTTTTCTATTTTTGCGGTATTCGCGGAGTTCGTTTAATTCGCTTTTATCTAACTTAACCTTTGTCGGAGTGTTCGGCGAAGTATTGTAGAAGATATAAACGCAATCGTCAAATAACACCACCCTACCCGTAGCCAAATCTACGGATAGAAAGTTCTTGCTGAAAATAATTTAGTCCTTTGTGGACGTCGAGCTATCCGATTATTTTTCCACGCTACCATCCATAAGGAAGAAGTTACTTTTTCTCCGATACAAAGAAATCGTCGTAGCAATCCATTGTCTTGGCAAGAGAAGTATCCATTTCGGCAGCTTCGTCAATCAATGCCTTAAAGCCTGCTTCGATGAGTTGCACTTTGGTAAAACCGTACTTTGCCAAGAACTCATTTATTTCTTCGGCATACTTTCGAGGTACGCTCGTACCCCAAATCATATACTTCGCTTTTCTTTCTTCCTTATGCTTTTCTTCATAACGCTTGTCTTTAATAGACCTATCTGTTGCCATTGTCTTTCCTCCGTAGGGTAATAATACATAATCGTATATATACGACTGAATATATTTTACTCTATGCGGAGTTGTTTGTCAAGGGTTTATCCGCTCATAGTTGCACCTCCTTAAAATATCTCTCTACTTAACCAAGCACACTTTTCTTAAAAAGTTCGGGGTCTGATGTAAAACTTTCTTAAAAATTTTCAAAGTCTCTCCATATAACCAAGCACACTTATAGGCAAAAATATAGATGCGTGGACGAAAATTTCTCAAAAAATTTTTTCTTTCTAATTAACCAAGCACAGTTTTTCGCAAAAGTTGACGGTCTATGTTCCTTACATAGATTATGATTATTACGAGTATATAAAACCTTTTTTGCAAGTTGCCTTAAGACCAACTATCGTGTCAGTCATTTTCTTGGCGTAGAGCGACTGCTTTTTGCCGTTCGGGCGTCTCCGTGATTTTGCCTTTCATGGTGGCTGTTGTGACACGGTTCTCGCCAAATTAAACGGCAAAACAATGCTTTTTGTTAGCACAAGTAAGAGAATTCTCCGCAAAAGCAATCGTGTTCTACCTGTTGTTTGAACGCGATTTTTTTATCAAGTAGGTATTAACGATTTAAGCGTGCGTACTGTATTTTATTTGCCGTTCTTGTTTAATCAAGCGCGTTCTTTGGTGCCCGATCAGTCAATACAAATTGAAAATTAGGATATACGATACGCTTGAAAAAATCGTCGGCATGTGATATAATGGCGAAAGAATTTGAAAAAGACCGAATCGGTCAGAGAGAATAACGTATGAACATTATCGTTGTCGGATGCGGAAAAGTAGGAAAATCGTTGTTGTTCAGTCTTGTAAAAGAGAATCACGATCTTACGGCGATTGACAGTAACGAGGAAGTGATCGCAGAAGTCAGAAACAGTTACGACGTAATGGCGTTTTGCGGAAACGGAACTTCTTATACCGTTTTGAAAAAAGCGGGCGCGGAAAATTGCGATCTTTTTATTGCCGTTACCGCGTCTGACGAGCTGAATATGCTCAGCTGTTTTGCCGCCAAGAGAATGGGGGCGAAATATACCGTGGCAAGAATCAGAAATCCAAAGAACAACGATGACAGTCTGGATTTCATGAAAAAACAGCTTGATCTCTCTCTTTCGATCAATCCCGAGCAATTGGCGGCGCAGGCGATCTTTAATCTTTTGAAACTTCCCGCGGCGGCAAAGCTCGAAACTTTCAGCAGCAACCAGATTGAAATGTTGGAGATCATTATTAAACCGGATTCTCCGCTCGACGGCGTACTTCTCAAAGATTTGAAACGAAAACACAAAGGCAAATATCTGATCTGCGCAGTGATGCGGGGCGAGAGCGTTGTCATTCCCAAAGGGGATTTTGCTTTGAAAAGCGGGGACAGGATCGGGCTCATTGTGGCGGAGGGCGATCTGAACGGAACGCTTGACATGCTCGAAGTTCCGCACAAGCGAATCAAACGGGTCATGATCATCGGGGCGGGCATTGTTTCGAGGTATCTGGCAAAAATTCTGATTCGTCACCGCATTCCCGTCAAAATCATCGAATCGGATACGAGGGTGTGCGAAGAGGTGTGCGAAGAACTTCCTTCGAAGGCGACTGTCATTCATGGAAACGCCATGAGTCAGGATCTGCTCATGGAAGAAGGGCTTTCTTCTACGGACGGTCTTGTAGCTCTGACGGGCAGGGACGAGGAAAACATTCTCATATCTTACTATGCCATGTCAAATTCCGTATCCAAAATTATCGCAAAGGTCAATCGGGACGAGCTCTTTTCTGTCGCCGAAAAACTCGGATTAGACAGTTTGATTTCGCCCAGAAGGGTGACGTCGAACGAGATCGTCAAATACGCCCGCGCGCTCGAAAATACGCTCGACAGTAAAATCGAAGCGTTGTATTCCGTGATGGGAGGCATGGCGGAGGCGCTCGAATTCAAAGTGTTGGCTGATTCCAAGCTCACGCACGTTCCGCTCAAAGAGATGAAACTCAAAAAAGGCGTTCTGATCGCGGGGATTATCCGCGGGAAAGAGGCGGTCATTCCGGACGGCGAAGATATGATCCTGCCCGAGGACAGAGTGATCGTGATTTCCGCCGGCGCGCAGCTTTACGATCTTGCCGATATTATCGCCTGACGGGGAAACTATGAATTACAGATTGATTTTTAATCTAATCGGAAAAGTATTGCTTCTCGAAACCGTGCTTCTGTTATTGCCGATGGTCACCGCGCTTGTATGCGGCGAATTCAGTTCGGTGGCGTTTGCGATTACGGCGGCGGTTTCGTTTATTCTCGGACTGTTTCTTAATTTGTTCGTTCGTCCGAAGAATCAGTTTATGTATGCAAAAGAGGGGATTGTCGTCACCGCCTTCGCTTGGATTCTGGTCTCCCTCGTAGGCGCGCTGCCCTTTGTAATCAGCGGCGGGATCCCGTCGTTTATCGACGCGCTTTTTGAGATTGTGAGCGGTTTTACAACGACGGGAGCGTCTATTTTGACCGATGTGGAATCGCTTGATAAAGGTTTGCTGTTCTGGCGGAGCTTTTCGCACTGGATCGGGGGCATGGGGGTGCTGGTGTTCGTACTCGCCGTCGTCAACCGAAACGACCGCTCCATGCATATACTGCGCGCAGAGATGCCCGGTCCTACGGTTGACAAACTCGTTCCCAAAGCTAAGACGACGGCGTTTATTCTCTATGCGATCTATGTTGTGTTGACGCTCGTGCTTGCAATTATGCTTTGGTGCGGAGATATGAACTTTTTCGAAGGACTCGTTCATGCGTTCGGCACGGCGGGCACAGGCGGATTCGGCATTAAAAATTCGAGTCTGGGAGAATACAGCGCCTATTCCCAATGGGTCATCGCAGTGTTCATGCTGCTCTTTGCGATCAATTTTAACTTGTATTTCTTTTTGATTATGGGAAGATTCACATCCATTTTCAGAAACAGAGAGTTCTGGGTCTACGTGGGTGTGGTCGTCTTTTCCGTCGTCGTTATTACGATCAACATTTTCAGCACTTACAACAATGTGGCGACTGCATTGAAACACTCTACTTTTCAGGTCGCTTCGATCATCTCTACGACGGGCTATTCGACTGTGGACTTCGACCAATGGCCTGCTCTCTCCAAGGGAATTCTGTTCGCGCTAATGCTGATGGGCGGTTGCGCGGGTTCGACCGCAGGCGGATTTAAGGTGACGCGCGTCATGATTCTGTTCAAGAAAATCGGAAACGATCTCAAAAAGTCTCTGCACCCGCGTACCGCCACCGTCGTAAAGATCAACGGGGAAAAATTGAGCGACGAGACGATCGGCGGAGTCACTTCTTATCTTGCGGTGTATGCTTTTATCTTTCTTGCAGTCTTTCTTATTCTATGTCTCGATCCGAATGTGCCTCGGGAAGGTGCGTTCGAAACCAATCTCACCGCTTCCGCCGCGTGTTTCAACAATATCGGACCGGGGTTCGGCGCGGTTGGTCCCACATGCAGTTTCGCCATGTATTCGCCGCTCAGCAAAATCGTTCTCATCTTTGCGATGCTGCTCGGCAGACTTGAAATATATCCCGTTCTTTTGACGTTCAGTTTGGGGACTTGGATCAAAAAATAAGTGAGCGGCGCTTCCGTTTCGGAAGCGCCGTCGCTATTTTTGAAACTTGAATTTTTTCGGTTTTTTGTATTGGGAAGAGACTTTCTTTTTCTTTTCCACAAGGTAATAGACGGGCTCGCTCTCTTTTTCGGGTTTTTTCTCTTTGACCGGTTCTTTCTTTTTTCGAGCGTGCCAGCCGATATAGGCAAGTTTTGCAATGTGTACGGCTATAACGCAGATCAAAAAAATACAGAAAGTATAAAATGCGCCCTGACCCTGTATCGAGAGAAGTTCCATGTCTTCATTGTAGCGTTTTATTTTTGTCACAAAATAGTGGATTAGAGCATATTTTTTCGTGTTTTCGGGAAAACCGATTGATATGGAAACACGTATGTTGTCCGAGGCGGAAGCCACGGAATTCGAAGAATTTCAACGAATGCGTCGGGAGACGGAAGCGGAGCTGACGCTCAGAAAACTCGTTGTAGACGCTTCGCGGAGAGAGACCGACCGCCATGCGCTCAACACTCTCTGCGACGTTGCAAAAAAAACGGGCGCGTTCGCCGTGTTGGTGTCGCCCGTTCATGTGGCGTCGGCGCGTCGGCGGCTCGGAGAGGGCGAGACGGCTGTCGCCTGTACGGTGGGCGGAACGGGGGAGAGTGTCGCCTCGATCAAGCAGAAAGAGACAAGACGCGCCGTCAGAGAGGGCGCAAGCGTTATCAGATTGATTCCATGTTATTCCGCGCTCTTCGGCGGCAACGAGGCGTATTTGAAAAAGGAGATCAAAAAAGTGCGCCGCGCAGCAAAAAAATGCAGACTTGTGCTCTCACTCGACGATCATGCGCTCACAAAAGCCGATGTGGAAAGGGGGATGATCGCTGCGGCGGAAGCGAGAGCGGACGCAGTCTCCGTGCGCGGAGAGACGGAACTCTCGCTCATGGCGGTGCGTTTATCTGCGGGAAGGCTCGGCGTCGAAACTTCGGGCGTCGAAAATGCGGAACAGCTCAGAATGCTTTTGAAGACGGGCGCGGAATACGCGCTGACGGCGGGTGCGGAACATATTGCCGAGGAGCTGTATCGCGCCGTGGAACAGAGACGGGGCGCGCAAGCAAAAAACGGAGACGAAAGTACGAAAAAAATCGAAACCGCGCAATAGAGCGCGGTTTTTTTGACGGGGAAACGGAAAATTATGTTTGAAAGAACGAAATTCTTGAAAATCGCTTGAAATCGCTTTGCGTTTTGAGGAAATTATTGTAAAATAGATAGGTGAATTTCTGCGCTTTTTCAAAGACGCAACAAACGGAGCGGAACGCATTATGGGATTGATACATTTTTTGAAAAACGGAGACGGGAGGAGAAGCCTTCGTCAGCTCTCGAAAATGAAGGATAAAGTTCTGTCGCTGGAAACAAAGTATGCCGCAATGAGCGATTCCGAGCTCAAAGCGCAGACGGGTATTTTCAAGGAACGTCTGAAAAACGGAGAGACGCTCAACGATATTCTCTTCGATGCATTCGCCGCGCTCAGGGAGGCGAGTTGGCGCGTTCTCGGAATGAAGCACTTCCCCGTGCAGATTATCGGCGGCATCTGTCTCTTTCAGGGTCGTATCGCGGAGATGAAGACGGGCGAAGGAAAAACGCTCGTTTCGACCCTTCCCGCCTATCTCGAAGCTCTTTCCGGTAAAGGCGTGCACATCGTCACGGTCAACGATTACCTTGCGAAGCGCGACGCGGAGTGGATGGGAAAAGTTCACCGTTTTATGGGGCTTACAGTTGGCGTGGTCGTTCCCGGTATGGAAGACGACGCGAAGCGCGCCGCATATCAGGCGGACATCACTTACGGAACAAACAATGAATTCGGTTTCGATTATCTGAGAGATAATTTGAAGTCCGATCTCAAACTTATGGTGCAGAGAGAACTCAATTTTGCAATCGTCGATGAGGTGGACTCCATTTTGATCGACGAGGCAAGAACGCCCCTTATCATTTCAGGCAAGGGGGATCAGTCTTCCGATCTCTACGAGCGGGTGGACCGCTTCGTGAGGACGCTGAAAGGCGGGTTTGACGACGATCTCAAAGACGCCGAGGCGCAGAAGAGCAAGAAGAAAAAAGAATCCGGCGCGCAAAAAGTTCAGAAAGCGGAAGAACTCGAATGGGATTACGTTATCGAGCGTCAGGACAAGCAGGTGCAGCTCACCGAGTTCGGCGCGGAAAAGGCGGAGAAGTTCTTCAATGTCGACAATATCGCCGACATTGCGCATCAGAGCCTCAACCATCATATCCAGCAGGCGCTTAAAGCACATTATCTTTTCGAACTCAACGATCAGTATATCGTCAAAGACGGCGAGATCGTTATTGTCGACGAATTTACGGGCCGTCTTATGATCGGTCGTCGCTATTCCGACGGGCTTCATCAGGCGATCGAGGCGAAAGAGGGCGTCAAAGTACGCGAAGAGAATAAAACTTACGCGACGATCACCTTCCAGAATTACTTCCGCCTTTACCGTAAACTTTCGGGCATGACGGGAACCGCGAAAACGGAGGAGGGAGAGTTCCGCACGATCTATTCTCTCGACGTTGTGGAAATCCCCACGAACAAGCCCGTTCAGCGCATCGATCAGCGCGACTGTATCTATGCGACTGCCGAGGGCAAGAAGAAAGCGATCGTGCGCGAGATCGCGTCTCGGCACGAAAAGGGACAGCCCGTGCTTGTGGGTACCGTCTCCGTCGAAAAGTCCGAAGAAATCGCGCGGCTGCTCATAAAAAACGGTATTCAGCATAATATTCTCAACGCCAAGAATCACGAGCGCGAAGCGGAGATCGTGGCGCAGGCGGGCAGATACGGCGCGGTCACCATTGCAACGAACATGGCGGGACGCGGAACCGATATTCTGCTGGGCGGCAACCCCGAATATCTGGCAAAGAAGCGTTTGAGAGAAGAGGGCGTCGAGCACGATATGATCGAGCTTGCGACGAGCTATTCCGAACTCGACGAAGAGGCGGAGGCGGTGCGTAAGCGTTACCGCGAACTCTACGACGCGTATAAGGCGAAGTCGGACGAGGAGAAGAAGAAGGTCATCGAAGCGGGCGGACTTTGTATTATCGGCACGGAGCGGCACGAGAGCCGCCGTATCGACAATCAGCTCCGCGGACGTTCCGGTCGTCAGGGAGACGTGGGCGCGTCTGTATTCTTCCTCTCTTTGGAAGACGATCTCATGATGCGTTTTGGCGGCGAGAGAATGAAGCACATCTACCGCATGAGCAAGATGGAAGAGGACGAGTGTCTCGAAAGCAAGCTCCTGACCC
Organism: uncultured Christensenellaceae bacterium; assembly: GCA_910588695.1. GTDB lineage: Bacteria > Bacillota > Clostridia > Christensenellales > Borkfalkiaceae > Gallimonas. The sequence continues at coordinate 63,664 of CAJUOV010000008.1, read as the reverse complement.
GTCTCATCGAATATGCGCAGAAGCAGATCGAGGGCAGAAACTTCTCGATCCGTAAAAACGTATTGCAATACGACGACGTCATGAACAATCAGCGCAAGATCATGTATGCGGAGCGTATGAACGTGATCAAGGGCGAGGGCGTGCACGATCAGATCGTAAAGTATATTCCCGATTATGTCGTCACTACGGTGCGGGGTGCGGTCAATGCGGACGAAATGCCCGAAAAGTGGAGCGAAGACGATCTGAACGAAGCGCTCGAACGCAAACTCCTTCCCGAGGGAACCGACTACGTGACCCGTGAAAAGCTCGAAAAGTGGGACTATGACGTCGCGATTAAGAAGATTTCCGAAAGGGTCGAAAAATATTACGAGGAGAAGATCGCAAAGATCGAGGCGGAAACGCCCGTCAAGTTCGCCGACGTGGAGCGCCGCGTTCTTTTGCGCGTTGTCGATTCCAACTGGATCGATCATATCGACGCGATGGACCGCCTCAGAAAGGGAATCGGGCTCAGAGCTTACGGACAGACCGACCCCGTGATCGCCTACAAACAAGAGGGATTCGCGATGTTCGATGAAATGATCGAGCGCATTCAGGAGCGCACGATCGCCATTCTTCTGAAAGCGCAGATCGAAATGCGGCAATCGCCCGTACAGCGGGTTATGCCCTCCGTTTCCCGTTCGGCGCCGAGAAAAGACGAGAGCGCGGAAGCAAAAAAAGAAGAGGAAACTCCCGCGTCGGCGGAGAAGCCCGTGCCCGAATCGGAAGCGGCGGTGCCCGATATTCCCGCGGCGGTCAACGTAGACGCTTTGAAAACGAACGGCACCGACAAATTCAATCCCGCTACGGTCAAAAAAGCAAAGAAGGTAGGACCCAACGACCCCTGTCCCTGCGGGAGCGGATTGAAGTATAAGAAATGCTGCGGCAAACCTTAAAATTTCGCACGGCTGATAAGCTACGCAATACGGTGTCAAGCTCCGCTTTTCTTGGGGCGCTTACTTCTAACTAAGCTCCCCGTCGAAAATGCGCGCTTTCCTTGTCTTGCTTGCTTTTTAGCCGTGCTATTCTTTCATCGTACTATTTCAGATTGTATTACGGAGAAAAATAATGTTCAAACCGGATGATTACAGATTAAAAATAAAAGCGATGGAAGATACGCTGTCGCAGGCGAAGTATGCGCTCGACATCGACAATCGCTACGAAAAGCTCAAAGAACTCCGCGCCGAGCAGGAAAAGCCGGAAGTATGGCAGGATTTGGAGCGCTCTGCAAAGATCGGGCGCGAGATCTCTTCCAACGAGGGCAAGATCACGGCTTACGAAGCGTGCAGAAAGGCGCTCGACGACGCAAACGAGATCATCGATCTTATCGAAGAGACGGAGGAAGAGGAGCTTGTGCCCGAGCTCGATAAAATGGCGGAGACGGCGGAAAGAGATATCGAAGCGCTCCGTATCCGCGCTCTTCTGAGGGGCAAGTACGATTCTTCCAACGCGCTCATATCTCTACATGCGGGCGCGGGCGGCACCGAAGCGTGCGATTGGTGTCAGATGCTCTACCGAATGTACTGCCGTTATGCGGAAACGAGCGGATTCAAAGTGACGGAGATCGACCGCCTTGCCGGCGACAGCGCGGGGCTCAAATCCGTCGATTTCAAGGTGGAGGGGGAGAACGCATACGGCTACCTCAAAGCAGAGATCGGGGTGCACCGTCTCGTGCGCATTTCCCCGTTCGACGCGAACAAACGCCGTCAGACATCCTTTGCCTCCGTAGAAGTCATGCCGGAAGTTGACGACGATAACGCGGTGGAAATCAAAGACGAGGACATCCGTATCGATGTGTACCGTTCTTCGGGCGCGGGCGGACAGAAAGTCAACAAGACGGAAACTGCGATCCGAATTACGCATTTTCCCACGGGGATTGTGGTCACCTGTCAGAACGAAAGAAGCCAGCTTCAAAATAAGGAAATGGCGTTCAAATATCTGCGTTCCAAGTTGATCGAAAAGCAGATCGAAGAGCGTCAGCAGGCGGAAGCGGCGTTAAAGGGCGAAACGAAAAAAATCGAATGGGGTTCGCAGATCCGTTCATATGTGTTCTGCCCCTATACGCTCGTCAAAGATCACCGCACGGGCTACGAAATGGGCGATGTACAGGCGGTTATGGACGGGGATTTGCAGGGGTTTATTATCGATTATCTCAAAAAATCATAGCGCGCTTTCTTTGAACTTCGCATTTTTTTGTCGCGCTGCGGCAACCTTCGGTCACTTACGTTCAGTAAGCTTCCTCAGGTTTTCCGCGCGCTTCTCAAACTGCTCGTTCATAAAAAGCGGGATAGGCGTATTCGTATTTAATGCACATGAAAAATCCTTTGATTCTCGGAATCGAATCTTCTTGCGACGAGACGGCGGCGGCGGTGATCCGCGGCCGCGTTTTGTTATCCGACGAGATCGCCTCGTCAAGTTCGGTGCAGGCAAAGTTCGGCGGGGTTGTTCCGGAGATCGCATCGCGCGAGCATTTATCCGTTGTGGACGGTGTGGTCGCAAGAGCATTAAAACATGCGGGGGTGCAAAAAGAGGAGCTCGACGCGGTGGCGGTCACTTACGGCGCGGGATTATTGGGCGCTCTGTTGGTGGGACTGTCCTTTGCAAAGGGATTTGCCTACGGACTCGGAATACCGCTCATCGGGGTAAATCATATCCGCGGACATCTGGCGGCGGCGTATTTGGAGGACGAAGCGCTTGCTCCGCCCTTTATCACATTGCTCGCAAGCGGCGGTCATACCGCGATCATTTATACAAAGTCCGAAACGGAGTTCGAGGTGCTCGGCGGAACGCTGGACGACGCGGCGGGGGAGGCGTTCGACAAAGTCGCGCGGATTCTCTCCCTTCCCTATCCGGGGGGACCGCACATCGAAGCGCTTGCCCGAAACGGCAAGAACGTTGTTCCGCTTCCCAGAATGCTTAAAGGGAACGGCGGTTACGATTTTTCGTACAGCGGACTGAAAACGGCGGTTCTGAATTATTGTCACACCAAGGAACAGCGGGGCGAAGAGTTCGAAAAAGCGGACGTCGCCGCGTCATTTCAGAGCGCGGCGCTCGATATTCTCGTGCAAAAGACGGTAGAAGGCGCACTCGAAAGAAGGGTAAAGACGGTCACGGCGGGCGGCGGGGTAGTCGCAAACGGATATTTGCGCGAAAGATTGCAAGCCGCGTGCAAACAAGCGGGATTAAAGTTGATTTTGCCTGAAAAACGGCACTGCACGGACAACGCCGCCATGATCGCGGCGGAAGGACTATTACAATACCGCGCGGGAAATTTTGCGCCGCTTTCGCTCAATGCCGAGGCAAGTATTCCGTTGAGATCGGTATAGAGCCGCAATATAATTGAATTGACAAACGCCGTTTCCCAAGCATGAAGGGAACGGCGTTTTCATATAATAAAACATGATTTTGCGGTTTAGAAACAGATTGCTGAAAGCCGCCGTCGCGTTTTTTCTCGTCGTCTGCGTTGCGGCGGGGATCGTTCTCTTCGTGGCGGTCGGCGGTCAGGGATATGCGCGCGTCAGTTTCAAAAAGGATTATTATTTTCTGGTCAAGGACTGCGAAGAAACGACATCGGCGGCAGTCTCGGGCGATATTTATTCGTCGGGCGGCGCAGGTTATTTTATGAAAGATGACAACGCGGTTGCGGTTGCCTGTTATTTCAAAGAATCAAGCGCGGAATCCGTCCGTAAAAATCTGCAAGAAAAAGGCACGGATACCCGCGTCATTGCGCGCACGCCCGACGATCTGGTGCTCCGCGGCGCAAAAAGCGCGTTCAAATCGGGGATCGAGTCCAATTTGGAGACGGTGGATCATTTTGCGCATGTGCTCTATGAGACGGCGAACGGATTGGAACGGAGCGAGCTGACGCAAAAGGAAGCGAAAGCGGCGCTTGTCGGAGTCGTGTCTTCGCTGAACGGACTGATCGCAGGCAACGGGGAGGAGTTCTATGTCCCCTGGAACGTCGCGCTCAGGGAAGCTGAGCGAAAAGGTTCGGAATTGGCGAAAGGATTGCTCTTTGCAAAAGATTTGCGCTATTTGCAGACCATGCTCTGTGATAAAACGGTGAACCTGAACAATTATTTTGTCTGAACGCTTGTCGGATTCGGAAAAATCGGATATAATAGTTTCGTGAAATGTATCTTTCTTTACAATCCGAACAGCGGAAAAGGCAAGATCAAAAATCGGCTGTCTTTCATAGAACGCACGTTAAAAACCCGTTACGACGAGGTGGTTTTGTATGCAACGAAGAGCGCGGAAGATATGCGGAAGAAAGCCTCCGAGAGCGCGGAAGTATACGACGCCGTAATTTTTTCGGGCGGGGACGGGAGCTTTCATCTCGTGCTCGGAGGGATCGGGGAGAAGAAAGCAACATTAGGGTATCTTCCGTCGGGCACGGCGAACGACGTCGCCCGTTCTCTCGGGATTCCCAAGAATCCGAAAAAGGCTTTGAAGATCATTACGGACGGTCGGTCGGAAAAAGTAGACTGCATGCGGATCAATAAAACGGGTTACGCAATGTACATTGCGGCTGCGGGCGCGTTCACGAGCGTAACCTACTCCACGCCGCAGAAGAAAAAAAAGCGGCTCGGATGGCTCGCATATGCGCTGCAATGTCTGAAAAAGAATATGAAGTTCAATTCTTTTCCGATCGAAGTTATCTGCGGGGAAGAACGCTGTCGGGAGCGGGCTGTTCTCATTCTGATCATGAACGGAAGATCGGTCGCGGGGTTTCCCGTCAACAAAGAAGCGAGCATGCGGGACGGCAGAATGGAGATCGCGATTCTGCGCGAGCGCGAAGCGCTTGATTTTTGGGGACGGGTGCGCGCTTTCTTTCAGATCGTACATTTATTTTTGCACGGCTGTAAAAATACAAACAGGCATTTATTGCGTTTGAGCGGAGATCGGATTTCTATTTATGCGGACGAAAGCGTGGTCTGGGATCTGGACGGGGAGAGGGGAGATGCCGGAAATATAGAGGCGGAGCTTCTTGCAAAGCATGTGAATCTGTTTGTGCCGAAAAATAAAAAAATCTGAAAAACACTTCAAAATCGCTTGCTTTTTGCAACCGATTTTTTTATAATAGAAAAGCGTTTGACAAATTCATACGCAAAAGCGTAATTTGCTTCCGTGGCTCAGTCGGTAGAGCGATTGATTCGTAATCAATAGGTCGCCGGTTCAAGTCCGGCCGGAAGCTCCATTCAAACGGCGAAAGTGATTCCCTTTCGCCGTTTTGTTTTTTTGTTGATTTTATTTTAATTTTTTCTAAAATAATTCCGTTTTGTCTTGACAAAAACATCCGAAAATTTTATAATGGCTGAGAACGGGGGGAAGAGGCGGTTTTATGATTTATCTGAAAGATTTTCGGCAGGGCGCGATTCTTTACGACGCGCTGGCTTCGCAGGTAAGATTGGGTATTCTGGACGAGTTGTTGCAGAACGGGGAACTCAATCTCGCTTATTTTGCAAAAAAGTTCAACGTTTCGAACGGCGCTATCACTGCGCACGTTAAAAAACTGTACGAGGCGGGGCTGATCGAGATCGCCACTTCGTCGGGCACGCGGGGCACGCAGAAAATCTGTTCGCTCGCAACCGATAAGGTAATCATCGATTTCAAAAAACAGCCCAAAACTTCCGATCGGGTGGAATCGGCGGAAATCGGCGTGGGCAGTTATGTCGATTACGAAGTGTCTCCCACCTGCGGACTTGCCACGCGCGAACGAGTGATCGGCAGGTTTGACGATCCCGCCTGCTTTTCTTATCCCGAACGGACGGAAGCGGGCATTCTCTGGATCGGAAGCGGATATGTGGAATATCTCGTTCCCAATTTTTTGACGGAAGAAACAAAACTTTCCGAGTTTCAGATTTCGGCTGAGATTGCTTCGGAAGCGCCCGGATATGCGGCGTTCTATCCGAGCGACGTATACTTTTCGATCAACGGCGTAGAAGTAGGCTATTTTACGAGCAAGGGCGAATATAATGACAGGGCGGGCACTTCCGCGCCCTCATGGTGGTTCGGAAATCTCGGACAATACGGCAAAAAAGTTCGGATCGCGATTAACGACGACGGATCCTATATCGGCGGGATCAAAGTATGCGACAAAACTTTGCGAGACTATAAGATCGAAGCGGGCAAGCAGATCCGTTTCCGGATTTATGTTCCGGAAACCGCCGAACGGCAGGGGGGATTCACCCTGTTCGGAAAGAACTTCGGGGACTACGACGAAGGGATTGTCTGTAACTTTATCAGTAAGTAATTCTGCGTTTGGGAAATTTGTATGAAAATCGGGATTTCGACTGCATCTCTCTTTATGCGGCTCTACAATGAGGACGCCGTTGCGCTCCTCTCCGAATGGGGGATCGGCACTACGGAGGTGTTTTTGACTTCGTACAGCGAGTACGAGCCCCGTTTTGCACAAACTCTTCTCAAAAATAAAGGGGACATGCCGGTCAATTCGGTGCATGTTCTCAATACTCAGTTCGAACCGCAACTTTTCAACGAACATCCGCGCGTAAGGAGCGACGCGTTTTCTCTGCTCGAAAAAGTGCTTGCTTCCGCACGCATTCTCGGGGCGGAAAATTACACCTTTCACGGGCTTGCAAGGTTAAAGTCGACTTTTCGCGAAAATCTGCCGAAAGCGGGTGAAAAGCTCAGTCAAATCTCTTCGTTTTGCAAAGAACGGGGCGTAAGGCTTTGCCTTGAAAACGTGGAATGGGCGTTATACAACCGCCCCGCCGTTTTCGGAACGCTCAAACGGTATTGCCCCGATCTTGCAGGCGTGCTCGACGTCAAACAGGCGGTGTTATCGGGCTATTCTTATTATGACTATCTCGCCGAAATGGGGCGGGATCTTGCCTACGTTCACGTATGCGATTTCGACGATGAAGGCAAGAAAAGACCTGCGGGACAGGGAAATTTCGATTTCGAAGAACTTTTCAAGCGGCTCCGCGATACCGGCTTTGACGGGGCGGTGATCATAGAAAATTATAACGAAGATTACCGAGAGATCAAAGAGCTCAAAGATTCTTACGAGTATCTTTTGGAAAAAGCGGAAAAAATTTTCAGATAACATGACGAAACGCCCCGAAATAATTTGACAAGCGGGCGCGGGATCGTTATAATAAATCCGTTGAATAAATGCCGAGGGCGAAGGAGGGTTGAAATAGATGTCTACGATCAAAGTCGGAGAGAACGAGAATCTCGAAAGCGCGTTGCGCCGTTTTAAGAGAAAGTGCTCGCGCGACGGAATCATCGGCGACCTTCGTAAAAAGGAATTTTACGAGAAGCCTTCCGTCAAGAAGAGAAAGAAAGCGGAAGCGGCTAGAAAAAGAAACAGAGGATAAAAATTTTCCGTAACGAGAGTTACGGATTTTTTTTGCGAAAAATGTCGAATCAAGGAGGCGCGCTCGTGGAAAAGACGCTGAAAACGCTTGCAAAAGAGGCGAAACTACGCATGAAAAAGGGATTTTGGAAGGAATGCGAAGAAGCGCTTGAAAGCGAACGCATGCACGCCAAGGAGAACGGAATCAACGAAAGCAAAATGGAACGCTATTTTGCGGAGAAGGTCACAACCAAAATACGCGGCGATTCGCCCGACGGTTTTTATCTTAAAGTCAGGGACATGCTTTTGTCGGAGGGAGAAGTGTCCGACGCGATCGGGCGGCTGACCGACAAAGAATATTACATGAGTTTGTCTTATGCCGAAAAACAGCGTTATACTTTGGAACTTTCGGAAAAGTATCTGCGCGCGCTGGAACGGTTCAAAAGGGAATACGAATTTGAGATAAAGGGACGGTAGTGCGTGTTTGATAGCCGTCGAAATACTGCGTTGCGCTGCGGTATCCTTCAGTCGTTTACGTCTTAGTAAACTCCTTCGGTCTTTCCGCGCGCCTTGTCTTTCTCGGCTCTGAAACGCGCACTTCGTAAATATTATTAGCGACGAGAAAAACCGTTATATACTTGCCGTTTCCCAAAAAATGTGATATAATTTTCGGGTATGACGATTTTATCCGAACTGAACGAAGAACAGAGAGCGCCCGTCCTCGATACCGAGGGCGCGGTTTTGGTGCTTGCGGGCGCGGGAAGCGGTAAAACGCGGGTGCTCACGGCGCGAATCGCCTATCTCGTTGAAGAAAAACGAGTTCCGCCCGAAAATATTTTGGCGATCACCTTTACCAACAAAGCGGCGAACGAAATGAAAGAGCGGCTCGCCGCTATGACGGACGTGGAGGGAATGTGGGTTTCTACGATCCATTCAATGTGTGTGAAAATTTTGAGAATGTTCGCCGCAAAACGGGGAATCGGAGAAAACTTTTCTATCTACTCCGAACAGGAACGTTCGGCTGTTGTCAAACAGGCGTTCAAGGAATGCGGCTACGAGGACGAAGACCTGCTGAAAACCGCAAAGTGGCATATCTCGAACGCTAAAATGAGGGGGCTTTCGCCGCAGGATTACAATCGCGAAAACCGCAGGGAACGCAATATCGAAGCGGTCACCGCCGTGTATTCCCGCTACGTCTCCCATCTGAAAAAGAACAATGCGCTCGATTTTGACGATCTTTTGACGGAGGCGCGCGCTCTCCTGTCGGAAGACGAAGAGGCGCTCCGTTATCTTTCGGGCAAGTTCCGCTATATTCACGTCGACGAGTTTCAGGATACCAACGCCGTCCAGTTCGACATCGTGAAATTATTGTCTTCCGCGCACGGCAATCTCTTTGCGGTGGGCGACGACGACCAGTCTATTTACGGTTGGCGCGGCGCGGAAGTCGAAAATATTTTAGGTTTCGAACGGAGTTTTCCGAACGCAAAAACTTACAAACTGCAACAGAATTACCGCTCGACGAAGGCGATACTATCCCTTGCGAATTCATCGATTTCGCACAACCGCATGCGCAAAGGCAAAGAGCTCTGGACGGAGAACGGAGACGGGGACAAGCCTGTATTTTACGAAGCGGAGGAGGAAGCGGGCGAAGCGCTGTACGCGGCGCGAACCATTTCCGACTGTCTTGCGCGCGGATATAAGTTTTCCGATTTTGCCGTTCTCATGCGGATCAACGCTCTGACCCGTTCCTACGAGCAGGAATTTACAAAATACGGCATTCCCTATAAAGTGTTCGGCGGCTTCAAGTTCTACGAGCGCAAAGAGATCAAAGAGATCTTGGCTTATCTCAGAATCGTTGCGAATCCCTTTGACGACGAGGCGATCGAGCGGATCATCAACGTGCCGAAGCGCGGGATCGGCGAAAGAACGCTCTCCGTCATGCGCGAATACGCCGCGCAGGAAGAGTTGAACTTATACGACGCGGTGCTCGACTATAAGAGTCTTTCCGTAAATTCGGGTACGAAGGAAAAGCTGCGGCTCTTCGGGGAGTATCTTAAAAGTCTTGTTCTGCATGCGCAGGAAGTGAGCGTAAGCAGTCTTGTGAAGGATATTCTCGAAACTTCGGGAATGTACGCGCAGTATGAGGGAGAGTCGGACGAGTGCGTGACGCGCCGCGCCAACCTCGACGAATTTCGCAATTCCGTAGACGAATTCGTTCGGATGAACGAGGGTGCGACGCTCGCCGATTATTTGCAGCAGATTACGTTGTATTCGGATACCGACGAGATGGACGAGAGCGAGTATGTAACCCTTGCGACGGTGCACGCCGTCAAGGGGCTCGAATTCCGTTGCGTGTTCTTCTGCGGACTGGAAGAGGATATCATGCCGACTTCCCGCGCGCAGGACAGAGATTCCCTCGAAGAAGAGCGCAGACTCATGTACGTTGCAATTACAAGGGCAAGGGAAAAACTGTGGCTGACCAGATCCAAGAGCCGCTTTCTCTACGGCAGAAGAGAGCCCACCGTGCGTTCCCGTTTTGCGGAAGAGCTCAAAGAGGAACTTGAAATCAAAGGCTCCGCTGCGCCCCGTTTCGGCGGGTACAACGGCGGGTATATGCAGAACCGCCGTCAGACGGGTTACGGCGGTTTCGGCGCGCAGAGAAGCTACGGGGGCTACGGCTCCGCGGGCAGTAATTACCGCGAAGAGCGCGCGGAGGAGAACTATCCCGCATTCGGCGGAAATTCCCGTCCGCCCGTGCATTTCGGAAACGCGGGCGTTTCCAAAGCAGCGCCCGCGCGCAATAACGACGTTTCCCGTTTCCGCGAAGGAGTCAGGGTGAAACATGCGCGCTTCGGCGAGGGGATCGTGACCGCGATGCGCGGGCAGGGAGGAAATCTCATTATCACCGTACATTTTGACGCGGCGGGCAACAAGGACTTGGCGGCGGCGTTGGCTCCGCTTGAAATTATAGGGGACTGAATCAGATGAAAGACAGAATGAGAGAGCTCGTCGATATTCTCAACCGTTGGGCATACGAGTATTACGTTCTCGACGATCCGAGCGTGGAGGACAGGGAATACGACAGGCTTTACGACCAACTCAGGGAGCTCGAACGGGAGCGCGGCGTCGTATTTTCGGATTCTCCCACCCGCCGCGTGGGCGGAGAACCCGTCAAGGCGTTTGAAAAGCATGCGCACATCGCGCGGCTTTACAGCCTTGACAAGGCGGTCTCCGACGACGAGCTTGCCGCTTTCTTCACGCGGGTGCAGAAGGCGGGCGATACCGATTTTACGGTAGAGTTCAAATACGACGGACTGACGGTGTGCCTTACTTACGAAGAGGGCGAGTTTGTGCGGGCGACGACGAGGGGCAACGGAGTTGAGGGAGAGGACGTGACCGAACAGGCGCTTACGATCCGCAGCTTTCCTTTGAAAATTTCTTATCGCGGAACGCTCGAAGTGCGCGGCGAGGCGGTTATGCGTCTTTCGCGGCTCAAAGAATACAACGAATTACATCCCGACGAACCTTTGAAGAACGCACGGAACGCGGCGGCGGGCGCGGTGAGAAATCTCGATCCGAAAATGACCGCGTCGCGCAGGATCGAGATTCTCTTTTATGATATTAATTACATGAGCGAAAATCCGTTAAAGTCGCAGGCGGAAGAGGTTGAATTTCTGCGCCGCGAAGGCTTTGCGACCTTCCCTTACTTTAAGGTGTGCAGAGATTACGACGAGGTGAAATCGGCGATCGACGAGATCGAGATCGAGCGTAAGACGCTCGATTATCTAACGGACGGCGCCGTCGTAAAGGTAAACAGAGAAGCCGTGCGCGAAGCGATGGGTTACACCGATAAATTTCCGCGCTGGGCGATTGCCTTTAAGTTTGAGGCGGAAGAGGCGGAGTCCGAAGTGAAGCGGGTGTTCTGGCAAGTGGGAAGAACGGGAAAACTTACGCCGCTTGCCGAGATCGAACCTGTGGAACTTGCGGGCGCAACGGTGCGTCGGGCGACCCTCAACAACTACGGCGATCTCATGAAAAAGGACGTAAAGGTACATTCGCGCGTTCTGGTGCGCCGCTCGAACGAAGTGATTCCCGAAATTTTGGGCGCGGTCTCCCATACGGAGGGAAGCGTTCCCGTAGAAAAACCGTCGCGTTGTCCCTATTGCGGGAGCGAAATCAAAGAGGTGGGCGCGAACTTGTTCTGTTCCAACGAGGATTGCCCGCCCCGCGTCGTGCAGAAGCTCACGCATTACTGTTCCAAAAACGCCATGGACGTGGAGGGGATGAGCGAGGCGACGCTGACCGTGCTTAACGAAAAGAAGGGCGTGAGAAATTTTTCCGATCTTTACGAATTGAGGGAAGAGGATTTTGCGGGATTGGATGGTTTTGCAAAGAAAAAGACGGATAACCTTTTGAACTCCATTCAAAAGAGCAAAAATATTCCGCTCGACCGATTTATCTATGCGCTCGGAATCAACGGGATCGGCAGGGTCGCTTCCCGCGATCTGGCGCGGTTTGGTACGGTTGAAAATATTGCCGCGCTCACCGAAGAAGAGCTTCTGGCGATCGAGAATATCGGCGAAATTACGGCGCGCGCCGTTGCCGATTATTTCCGCGACGAAGAGAACCGCAAAGAGATCGGGCGGCTCTCTCTGCTCGGCGTAAAGCCTTTTGTGAAAGAGAGCGCTTCGGGCGCATTGAGCGGACAGATCGTTGTGTTGACGGGAAGTCTTTCCGCGATGTCGCGGACGGAAGCGCAGAAAAAAATCGAAGAAGCGGGTGGAACCGCGGCAAGCTCAGTCACGGGCAAAACCACCCTCGTCGTGGCGGGCGAGAGCGCCGGCAGCAAACTCGAAAAGGCGAAAAAGGCGGGGATTCCCGTCGTCGGGGAAGAGGAGTTTTTGAAACTTTTGCAGGGTTGAAAAAAATACTTGTAAACTTCGGGATAATATGCTATAATAAACGTAACAAGCGAGGCGGAATTTATGTACAGCATGACGGGCTACGGCAAAGGAGAATACCGCGAAGGCGGACTCGAATTGACGGTCGAGATGAAATCGGTCAACAACCGTTTTCTCGATCTGACGATCAAGAGTCCCCGTATTTTTTCCGCTTACGAAGATATGGTCAGGGCGCGGGTGCGCGAGCGTATATCGCGCGGGCATGTCGATGTGTTCGTTTCTTACACGGACAAGAGAGAACGCGATAAAAATTTTTACGTCGATCTCGGGATTGCAAGAGCCTACGAGACCGCGGCTAAAAAACTCAAAGACGCGCTGCCCGAGGTAAAAGACGATCTGAGCCTTTCGTTTTATCTCCGTCTGCCCGACGTCGTCAAGCAGGAAGAGGAATCGGGCGAAGACGAAGAACTGAAAAACGCGCTCTCCGCCGCGCTCGGTATCGCGACGGAAAATCTATTGAAAATGCGGTTGGCGGAGGGAGAACGACTTAAAAAAGATTTGCTGTGTCGCGTACAGGCGGTCGATGAACTTCGGGCGCAGATCAAAGAGCGCGCGCCGCTCGTTGCGGAGGAGTACCGCAAAAAGATGACCGAACGCATTTCGGAATTGCTTGATTCAAAGGCGGATGAAAGCAGAATTTTGACGGAAGCCGCCGTATTTTCGGACAAGTGCAATATCGACGAAGAACTCACAAGGCTCTCTTCGCACGTCGCCGAGTTTCACGCGATTCTAAAAGAAGAGCTCGTCGGGCGGAAACTTGATTTCCTCGTGCAGGAGTTCAACCGCGAATGCAATACGGTCTGTTCCAAATCGAATGATTCCGAGGTGACCCGCTTTGCGCTCGCCATGAAAAACGAAATCGAAAAAATCCGCGAGCAGATTCAGAATATAGAATAATGGGAACGCTATTCGTTATTTCAGGTCCCTCCGGCGTAGGGAAAGGGACGCTTGTCAAATTGTTGCTTGAAGAAGATTCTTCGCTCGCGCTATCCGTTTCGTGTACGACGCGGCAGCCCCGCGCGGGGGAGAGAGAGGGAAAGGAATATTTCTTCCTCTCCAAAGAAGAATTTTTACGGCGGAGAGACGAAAACGGCTTTCTCGAATGGGACGAACATTTCGGGAATTTTTACGGGACGCCCAAGCCGTTTGTGCTCGAAATGCTCAAAGAGAGATCGGTAATCCTCGAAATCGACGTCAGAGGCGCGATGCAGGTCAGAGAGGCGCTCAAAGGCAGCGGAATTTCTCCCGTACTTATTATGATTGCGCCGCCGAACGAAGAGACGCTAATAGACAGGCTTGCGGGACGGGCTTCGGAATCGGAAGAAGAGCTTAAAACGCGGCTTGATCGGGCGAGATACGAACTTTCGAAGAGCGTAGATTACGATTATCTGCTCGTCAACGATGAGCTGGATGCGGCGAAAAACCGCTTGAAAGATATTATAGAAACGGAAAAAAGCAAAAGGAGACTTTGATTATGATAAACGAACCCTCGGTAGACGCGCTTGTCAGAAAACTCGGATCGGAGGATATGCCCGTGAGTCGCTACGAACTGTGCGTCGTGGTTTCGAAACGTACCCGTCAGATCATCGAACAGATGCAGTCGACGGGAGCGTCCGAGCTCCCCGGCAGGCAAAAGGAATTGGTGCTTGCCTGCAACGAGGTCATGAGCGGTAAAATTTACGGAAGCCGCGACTGATCGTTTTACGAGCTTACGATCGGAAAATCGGAGACAGCCCCGTTTCGGGGCTGTTTCAATAAGGGATAATCATGATTGCGGAGGTCATCGTAGACATCGCCCACAGCGACGTGGACAAAATATTCGATTACGCTTGCGACGATACCTTAAAGGCGGGAATGCGCGTCGCCGTGCCCTTCGGAAGAAGCGCGGCGACGGGTTTTGTCATGCGCGTGAAAGAGGAGACTTCCGTTCCCAAAGACAAACTGAAAAAAGTATTTCGCGCGGAGGAGGATTTTCCGGCGCTGACGGAGGAGTGTCTGTCTCTCGCAAAAAAGATTTCCGAACGCTACCGCTGCCCGCTCGCGCTCTCGCTAAGGCTCTTTCTCCCTGCCGAAATGCGCACGGGAAAGGTGGGGGAAGTCTATCAGGGCTTTGCGGATTTAACGGGCAAAGATGTTTCGCTTTCGCCCCGCGCGATCCAACAGATCGCTCTGTTGGCGTATCTGAAAGAAAACGGCGAAACGGAAAGCTGTATATTGCGCGACAAGTTCGGCGCGGCGGCGTTCCGTTCGCTTATTGAAAAGGGCGGGATCGTTGAGGAGAAGCGGCGGCGTTTCCGCGATCCGTATCGGCAGGTCGCGGGTGAAAAAACCGAACATATTCTGACCCCCGCGCAAAGAACGGCGGTCGCTTCGATCCGAAACAGTCAAGAGGCGGTCACGCTTCTGCACGGCGTGACGGGCAGCGGAAAGACGGAAATCTATCTTACGATGATCGCGGAGGAACTCCGCGCGGGACGGAGCGCGATCTTTCTGGTGCCCGAAATTTCTTTAACGCCGCAAATGCTCTCCCAACTCCGCGCGCGCTTCGGGAGAAGCGCCGCGATTCTTCACAGCGGGCTCTCGGCAGGGGAACGCTTCGACGAGTGGATGCGGCTTCGCGAGGGAGACGCAAAGATCGCGATCGGCGCGCGAAGCGCGGTTTTTGCACCCGTCGAAAATATCGGGGTCATCATCATCGACGAGGAGCACGACGGCAGCTATTCTTCCGAGAGTTCGCCGCGCTACAATACGTTCGACGTCGCGTTGCTGCGCGCGAAGCGCAACGGTTGCAAGCTCATTTTGGGAAGCGCAACGCCCTCTGTCGAAACCTATATGAAGGCGAAAAACGGGGAGTATCACCTTGTGAAACTCACGAACCGCATCAATGCGCGTCCTATGCCAGACGTGAACATCGTGGATATGCGGCGGGAAGTACGGCGCGGAAATCCCTCTCCCTTTTCCCGCATGCTCAAAGAAAAGCTCGAGCGTTGTCTTGAAGGCGGAAATCAGGCGATTCTCTTTCTGAACCGCAGAGGATATTCTCAAACGGTCATTTGCCGCGATTGCGGCTATGTCGCCAAGTGCGAGAACTGTGACGTATCGCTCACCTACCACAGCGAAGAGAATTGTCTCAAATGCCATTATTGCGGCGCGAAATACCATATGCTTCCCGCCTGTCCCGAGTGCGGCGGAACGCATATCCGCTATGTCGGCACGGGTACGCAGAAGATCGAGGGCGAGTTGAAAAGCCTCTATCCCTCGGCGCGTATTTTGAGAATGGATAACGATACGACGAACGGAAAAGAGGGGCATTATAAGATCTTAAAACAGTTTTCCGAACGTAAGGCGGACATTCTTGTGGGAACCCAAATGGTAGCCAAAGGGCACGACTTTCCCGCCGTCACTCTTGTAGGAATCTTGGACGCCGACATGAGTCTGCATTTTTCGGATTATCGCAGCGGGGAGCGCACCTTTCAGCTTGTCACGCAGGTCGCGGGCAGAAGCGGCAGGGCGGAGGAAAAAGGGGAGGTGGTTTTGCAGACCTTCGATCCCGACAATTACATTCTCCGTTTTGCGACGCAGTATGATTACGAGGGTTTCTACGAACACGAAATCGCAATGCGCGCCGCGACGATGTTTCCGCCCTTTGCAAAGATTGTGCGCGTGATGGTCTCGGGCGGAAACGAAAAAGAGACGCTCTCCGCTTTGAAAGAAGTGTACGACAGGCTGAACGGGGTATATCGGGAACACAGCGAGAGTTTTCTTATCTTCAATAAAATGCATGCGCCCATCAAATATATCAAGAACAGTTTTCGCTATCAGGTGTTGATGCGTCTTACCGACGCTTCGGTTCTCAAAGAAATATACGCGGCTTGCGCAGAGGTCAAACCGAAAAACGTTCTTGTTTGGGTCGAAGAAAATCCTGCGAATTTAAGTTGAAAAGGAGATCATGATGATAAGAGAAGTCGTACAGATCGGCGATCCCGTTTTAAGGGAGACCTGTAAACCGGTCACAAGATTTGACAGGGAATTAAATGCTCTTCTCGACGATTTGAAAGAAACCGTGCGCAAAGAGCGCGGCGCGGGACTTGCCGCGCCGCAGGTGGGCGTTCCTGTCCGCGTCGCGGTGGTGGATGTGGAGGAAGGATTTTTCGAATTTATCAACCCCGTGTTCGTCTGGCAGAAAGGGGAACAGGTGGGTCCCGAGGGGTGTCTCTCCATTCGCGGAAAGATGGGCACGGTGCGCCGTCCCGAAAAAGTAAAGGTGATCTTTCAGAACAGAAAGGGGGATAAATACTCTCTTGTCGCGCGCGGTTTTTTTGCGCGGGCGATCTGCCACGAGTTCGATCATCTCGACGGAATTGTCTATACGGACAAGGCGACGGACGTGCGAGATTCGGAGGATTAAATGAAACTTGTCTTTGCGGGCACGCCCGAATTCGCCGTGCCCTCGCTCAACGCGTTGCATGCGGCGGGATTCGAGATTGCTGCCGTTCTGACCCAACCCGATAAGCCGCAGGGCAGAAAGGGGATTTTGACGCCTTCGCCCGTTAAAGAGGCGGCGCAAAACCTGAATATACCCGTCTTGCAGCCCCAAAAGCTCAAAGAGGATTATTCCGCTCTAAAAGAGGCAGGTGCGGATCTTATGGTCACTTGCGCTTACGGACAGATATTGACGCAGGAAATTCTCGATCTTTTTCCCATGGGTGTGTGGAACGTGCATGCGTCGCTTCTGCCCGCCTACCGCGGCGCGGCGCCCATCGCGCGGGCGATCATCGACGGGGAGAAAACGACGGGCGTGACGATCATGAAAACGGACGTCGGATTGGATACGGGGGATATCTTTCTTGCCGAAAGAATGGAAATTTTCCCGCTTGACAGCTGCGACGCGCTCACGGGCAGGCTTGCGCTTCTCGGGGCGAAACTGATTGCGGAGGCGGTTTTAAGAATCCAAGCGGGGGACGTAACGCTTGCGATGCAGGGCGAGGGATTCGTCTGCAAAAAAGTCGCGCGCACGCAAGTCGATTTTTCGCGGCGGGCGGAAGAGGTCGCTTGTCTGATCCGCGGGCTTTCGTCTGCGCCGCTCGCTTTCGGCACGGTCGGGGGAATTACGCTCAACTTTTATATGGCGCAGGCGGAAGATTACGACGGGGAAGAGCCCTGCGGGACAGTGCTTTGCGCCGAGCCGAAGACGGGGTTTCTTGTAAAGTGCAAAGAGGGCGCGGTGCGCATCCTCTCCGTACAGCCCGCGGGCGGAAAGGTCATGTCGGGCAAGGATTTCTGCAACGGAAGAAAAGTGCAAAAGGGGCAGCGTTTTGACGAACCCGTTTTATGACCCGTACAGGGTGCTTTCGAAAATTTACGGCGCGGGCGCGCACCTTAAAATCGCGCTTGCAGAGACGGATTTGGAAGAGGATACCCGCGCGCGCACCGTGAAAACGGTCTACGGGGTGTTGGAACGGGACGCTTATCTTTCGCACTGTATTCGCTCGTTCGCGCCGAAGAGTCCCAAACAGAGCGTCAGAATTGTTTTGAAAATCGCGCTGTATTGGTTGATTTCGCTTGAAAAGCCGAGATATTTGGTTACGGATAAGGCGGTTGAGCTTTTGAAACGGCTCGGCAAAGGCGGCGCGGCGGGTTTTGCGAACGCGTTCCTGCGCAGGTTCGACGAGAAGAAGATCGTACTGCCTTCGGGCAATGCGGGACTTTCGATCAAAAGCAATTATCCGATTGACGCGGTGGAAGAAATCGTGCGGGAATACGGCGGCAGGGCGGAGAACATTTTGTTCGCTTCGAGCGCGGGCGTTACGGTACGTTTCGAGCGGAACGAAGAAAAATATTTATCGCTGCCTCATCGGGATACGCCGTTTGATCGTGTGTACTGTTTTGAAAACTTTACGCGGGACGAGGGATTTTTTCGGGGAGACTATACCTTTCAGTCGGTCGGCTCGGTCGCAGTTGCTTCCGCAGTCGAACCGTGCGCGAATTTTCTCGACGCTTGCGCCGCCCCCGGCGGAAAGAGCGTGCTGATCGCAAAGAAATGCGAGCGTGTGACGGCGTGCGATCTCCATGAGCACCGTGTCGGGCTCGTCGAATCTTATTGCAAACGCATGGGGGCGGAAAACGTTGTTCCGTTACAGTCGGACTCTTCGTTGTTCCGTTCCGAATGGGCGGAATCGTTCGACGGCGTTTTGTGCGACGTTCCCTGTTCGGGGCTGGGAACGTTGACCGAAAATCCGGATATTGCCTTGCGGGAACGCGATTTTTCTTCTCTGCACCGAACGCAGACCGCGATTCTCGAAAACTGTTCTCGCTATGTCAAACGGGGCGGTTGTCTGTATTATGCGACCTGTTCGGTCTTGGAGAGGGAAAACGACAGGATTGTAGAAGCCTTTCTGATGGAACATCATGATTTCGATGCGGAAGAACCGAAAAGTCCTCTCGACTTTGTAAAAAAGAAGTACGGGTTGCAGTTTTTGCCCGACACCGCATACGGCGCAGGATTCTATATTTCGAAATTGAGGAAAAAGAAATGAATAAAGAAAGAAAAAAGTATATCGAAAATTGTGAAATTTCCGAGATCGCGGAGGTAACGCTCGGCGGATTCAAACAGAAAATTGCGATCGAGGGTGAAAAACGCGGAAACCCCGTCGTGCTCTTTTTGCACGGCGGTCCCGGATTCAATATTCCCTTTTGCGTAGGCGCGCGCGGGTGTTTTCCGCAGATCACAAAAAATTTTACCGCGGTGTATTGGGATCAGCTCGGTTGCGGAATCAATCGCCGGAAAATAGACGATTCTTTTACGATCGCATCGTTTTCCTCAATGACGGCAGAGCTGGTGCGCTACATAAAGAATCGTTTTCCCGATGAAAAACTCTTTCTTTTCGGGATAAGCTGGGGCAGTATTCTCGCGCTCGAAGCTGCGCTTTCCGTTCCCGAACTGATCGACGGTGTTCTGACTGCGGGGCAGGTCTTGTTGCCGCCTCTTGGTTCCGACGAGTTCTTTGCGGCGATCGAACGCTCTTCCGCGCCGCGCAAAGTCAAAGCGCAGCTGAAAATTATCCGTGGAACGCAAGAAAAAACGGAGAAGCAAATCATGTCGGTTTCCAAGGCGGCGCGCAAATATACCGACGCTTACGGTATGAAAAAGAGTCGAGCGAAGAATCCCGTCAAAGAGATTTTTGCAAGCAAGGATTACAGCTTTCGCGACGCATTGGCATGTTTTGTAAACGATTACCGTCATAATCGTTCGCTTTTGAAAGAACTGAGTAAAATCGATTTAAGAGAAAAATTCGAAAGTATCGAAGCGAGCTATACGGTGTACGGCGGCACGTGCGATTTGGTCACGCCCGTCAAAGACGTTATAACATTGTTCGACGGATTGAATAAAGAGAATTTGAAGTATATCGTCGGCGAAGGAGAGGGGCATATTCCCTCGGAAACTGCGATAGATACGGTTTTCTGTGAATTGTTACGGGCGGCGAATAAATGAAAATCTTGCAGGATCTTTCGCGGGAAGAGATCGAAAAGCTCGTAGAGGAACACGGAGAGAAAAAATTCCGTTCGCAGCAGCTCTTTGAGGGGCTCATGCAGGGAAAACGGTTGAGTGAAATTCCCGTATCCGCGGCGTTAAGAAACGCGCTTTCGGAGGAGTTCGAAGACGAACCCGTTAAAATCAAAGAGACTTTTGTATCGCGCGAAGACGGTACGAAAAAGTTTCTCTTCGAGCTTGCGGACGGGAATCTGATCGAGGGCGTATTCATGCGCTATAAATACGGAAACACGCAGTGCGTCTCCACGCAGGTAGGTTGCCGCATGGGGTGCAAGTTCTGCGCGTCCACGCTGAATGGATTGGTGCGTAATCTGTCTGCGGGCGAAATTTTGGGGCAGATTCTTGCCGTCAACCGCGCCGAGGGAGGAACTCTCAAAGAAAGAGCGGTCACAAACGTTGTTTTAATGGGCAGCGGAGAACCTTTTGATAATTACGACAACGTCGTCAGATTTTTGAGAAATGTTTCGGCAGAGGGCGGAATTTGTATTTCGCCCCGTAATATAAGCCTTTCGACCTGCGGACTTGTGCCCGAGATAAGGCGGTTTGCCAACGAGGGGCTGCCCGTCAATCTGACCGTATCTCTTCACGCTTCATCCGACGGGGAGCGCAGAAGGGTCATGCCTGTCGCAAACGCATATTCCATTCCCGAGATCATGGAGGCGTGCGCCTGTTATTTTGAAAAGACGGGAAGAAGATATATCTTTGAATACACTCTGATCGCAGGCGAAAACTGCGACAGGGAACATGCGGAAGCGCTTGCCGCTCTCGTCAAAGGGAAACCCTGTCACGTCAATCTGATCCGTTTGAACGAGGTCAAGGAACGCGCGCTTGCCGCGGCGGACGAAAAAGAGGCGTATCGATTTTTGGGCGTGCTGGAAAAAAACGGCGTTTCCGCGACTTTGCGCCGCAGCCTCGGGTCGGACATCGGCGGCGCTTGCGGACAGCTTAGAAATGCTTATTTGAAAGATAAGGAGTGCAAAAATGAAAATTAAAATTGCGCCGAGCATTCTTGCGAGCGATTTTTCCCGTATGGGAGAAAACGTCGGAAAGCTCGAACGGGCGGGTGCCGATTATATTCATTGCGACGTAATGGACGGGAATTTCGTGCCGCCGATTACCTTCGGGCACCAGATGGTAGCGTCGATCCGTCCGCATACGTCTCTGCCGCTCGACTGTCATCTCATGGTCGAACATCCCGAGACGCACTTCGAAGAGTTCAAAAAGGCGGGCGCGGATTTTGTAACGATTCACTATGAAGCCTGCCGAAAAAATCTCAACGAGAATCTGAAAAAAATCAGATCGCTCGGCATGAAGTGCGGAGCGGTCGTCAATCCCGATACCTCGGTTGAAGAAATATTCGACTGTGTTCCGTTTTGCGACATGGTTCTTGTCATGAGCGTATTCCCCGGATACGGCGGACAGAAATTTATTGCCGGAACTCTTCCCCGTTTGGAAAAATTGCGTTCTTTTTGTGAAAAAAACGGGTTTCCCGAGTTTGACATCGAGGTTGACGGGGGCGTCGCCGAGGAGAATGTTAAAAATGTTATCGCGGCGGGCGCCAATGTGATCGTGGCGGGAAGCGCGGTATTCCGCTCGGGCGATATGAAAAAAACGATCGAGAGGTTGCGGGGTTGAAAACGGCAATCATTCTGCTCAACGGCGAGCCGTATAAGGGCAAGATAGACGCCTCGCGTGCGCATGTGTACTGTTGCGACGGCGCATACGCTTGGGCAAAAGAAAAAGTCAGAATCGATGAAAATTTGGGGGATTACGATTCTCTGAACGAGATTCCCTCTCCTGCGCCCTCCGAAATATATCCGAGCGAAAAGGATTATACGGACGGCGAGCTTGCGCTTATGCGGGCGATACGGGCGGGTTATGGAGAAATTGAGATTTACGGGGGCGGCGGCAGAAGAGAAGATCATTTTATCGGGAATCTGCATTTGCTTTTTAAGGCTTGCGAGCTAGGAGCAAACGCTGCGCTGATCACGAATTATTCGCGTATTTTTGCGGCGGAAGGCAAAATTGTTTTAAGAGGAATGAAGGGAAAAACGGTTTCCGTAACACCTTTCGGCGGAAACGCGCATATTATGGATTGTGAAGGATTTTATTACCCGATGCCCCGAACTTTTTTCTACGGCTCCACAATCGGCATTTCAAACGTGGTGACCCAAGACGAGGCGAGTTTTACGGCGGAGGGAAAAGTTCTGGTATTCGTGAATGAATGAGGAGGCGCTCTTGATTATCTGCGTAAAACCGCCCTATCTGATAAGACGGTTTCTGAAAATCTTTTACAAGGGATAGTCTATGAAATACTGTGATTTACACGCCGATACGCTTACTGCGGGAGAAGATACGCAAATTACGAAAGTACGGCTCGAAGAGGGCGGGTGCTTTTTGCAATGCTTTGCGGCGTTCGTCTCTTCGAGGCGGGGCGGGTTTCGTCAGGCGGTCGCTCTCGCCGATTCTTTCGAAGAATTCTGTAAGCGGGAAAAGATCAATCGGGTGCGGAGCGCAGAGGAACTCGGCGCGGGCGTCAACGCGCTTCTCACCGTCGAGGGCGGGGAGGCGATCGAAGGATCGATCGAAAATCTTGCCGTGCTCTCCCGCCGAGGGGTCGGCATGGCGACCCTTGTCTGGAATTACGAAAATGAGATCGGTTTTCCCGCTTTTCCCGATTACGAAGGATTGCTTGCGGGAAAGCGGAGCTTTTTCGAGCGCGAAGAAGAGCGCGGGTTAAAGCCGTTCGGGTTCGAATGCGTAGAAGCGATGAATGAGCTCGGTATGATCGTGGACGTGTCGCACGGCAGCGATTGTCTTGTAAAGGACGTTGCGGCCTGTTCGAATAAACCCTTCGTCGCAAGTCATTCGGCTGCAAGAACGGTTTACGACTGTCCGCGCAATCTTTCGGACGAGGGGATCCGTCTTATCGCCGATCACGGCGGCGTGGTCGGGCTCTGTTTCTGCGCCGACTTCCTTTCCGCCGATCCGACTGCGGATGGGCAGAGGAGCGCTCTTCTTGCCCACGCGCGGGCGATCGTGAACGCGGGCGGAGAGGACTGCCTTGCGATCGGAAGCGACTTCGACGGAATGCCTGAAAATCCTTATCTGAAAAATCCGGCTTACGTTCCAGATTTTCTTTCGCTTCTGGAAGAGGAGTTCGGGATCGGGCGGACGGAAAAGTTTGCGTACTCTAACTTTTTACGAGTGTTTTCCGCAAAATAAAAGACCTGTGCAAGCACAGGTCTTTTTTTGTTTTTCAGATTCTTTCTACTTTATCGCTTTTCAGGCATCTTGCGCAGACGTAGTCGTTGACCGCTTTTCCGTCTTTTTTATAAGTTACTTTCTGTACGTTTGCCTGAAACGTTCTCTTCGTTTTGCGATGGGAGTGGGAAACGTTGTTGCCCGCCACCTGTCCTTTACCGCAAACGCTGCATACTCTCGACATATTTTTCACCTCCGCAGGAAATAATCATTTTCGGGCGCGAAAAAAGCCTTCGCGCATATCAACGGCAATATGATACCATTTCGGGGAAAAAAAAGCAATTAAAATAGCGGGTGAAAAGCGCATTTTTTTGTAAAATCGCTAATTTTTTTCAAATATCGCTTGCAAAAAGTTTGCATATAGGGTAGAATATAGAATAGATAATTAGGGGAGCTGTATATGTCGGTCAGCACGAGCAACGCTTACGGAAAAATTTCAATCTCCGACCTTGCGATCGCAAAGGTCGCGTCTCAGGCTGCGGTGGAAAGTTACGGGATCGTAGATACCGTTTCCCGCCGTTTTACCGATACGCTTGCCGAATTACTCAAACGAGACGCGGGAGGCAAAGGCGTAAAAATCATTACGTCCGGAAACCGAATTTTTATCGATGTATACGTTTTAATTAAATACGGCGTTTCCATCGAGGCTGTTGCCGAGGCATTGAAAGAATCGGTAAAGTATAAGGTGGAGCACTTTACGGGTATGATCGTCGACACCGTAAACGTCAACATCGTCGGTTTGAAACTTTAACTCTCGTCTCCGCGTATTCATTTCAAATATTAGGAGCATTCCATGCAGAAAACGATAAATTGCGCGACTTTCCGCAAAATGGTTTTAGTCGGCGCGAAAATGCTTGATAATAATCGGGCGAAGGTAGACGCGCTCAACGTGTTTCCCGTTCCCGACGGCGATACGGGCACGAATATGTCGCTTACGATTCAGTCGGCGGTGAAAGAACTGTCGGCGTGCTCGAACAACGGATTTTCCGATGTTTGCGATTGTGTTTCGAAGGGAGCCTTGAAGGGCGCAAGAGGAAATTCCGGCGTTATTCTTTCTCAGATTTTCAGAGGGATCTGTTCTGTTTTGCGCGAGAACAGACAGGATAGTATCGATACGAAAACGTTTGCCAAGGCGCTCGAAGCCGGCACAAAAGTCGCTTACAACGCCGTAGCGATTCCCAAAGAGGGTACGATTTTGACGGTCGTGCGCATGATGAGCGAGTTTGCGGTCAAATCCGCAGGGAAACATAAAGATTTCGAGACTTTTTTGCCTGCGATCATAGAAGCCGGAGACAAGGCGCTTGCAATGACTCCCGAGCTGTTGCCCGTGTTGAAAAAAGCGGGCGTCGTGGATTCGGGCGGCGTTGGTCTCATGACGATCATGCGCGGATTTTTGGCGGCGCTGATGGGCGACGAGATTGTCTCCGAAGTACAGACGGAAGCCGCCAATTCCGCAAGTTCCTCCGAATTTGACGATAATTCCGATATTATCAACATGGATCTGGGCGAAATACAGTTCGCCTACTGTACCGAATTTTTTATCATCAACCTCAAAAAGAGCACAACGCTCGCCGATATCGATAAATTACGCGAGAATCTTATGGGGATCGGCGACAGCGTGATCTGTATCGGCGATTTGGAGATGGTCAAAGTTCACGTTCACACGAATTGTCCGGGGGTTGCGCTCACCTATGCGCTCGAACTCGGGGAACTCGACCGACCTAAAATCGAAAATATGCTCGAACAAAATCGCGCGCTCAGAGCAAAGCGCGAGGCGGAAAAGAAAGATCAGGGCATGCTTGCCGTCTGCGCGGGCGACGGGATCGAAGAGATTTTCAAAGATCTCTTTGTGGATCGCGTGATCAAAGGGGGACAGACGATGAATCCCTCCGCTTCCGACATTGCGACGGCGGTGCAAAAGATCAATGCGGAGCACGTTTTTGTGTTTCCGAACAATAAAAACATTATTCTTGCGGCGGAACAGGCGCGCGCGCTTGTGGAAAACCGCATTATTCACGTTATCCCGACCAAAAACATCCCGCAGGGCTTTGCCGCCGCGCTCGCGTTCAGCCCCGAGGCGAGCGTGGAAGAAAACAAAACCAACATGATCCATGCGCTTGACAATGTAAAATCGGGACAGATCACCCACGCAGTGCGCACGACGAACGTCAACGGATTCAAAATCAACGAGGGCGACATCATCGGTCTGGACGACAAAAAGATTCTCGCCAAGAGCGACAAAGATAAGAAAGATAACGTCAGCGAAGCCGTTCTCAAACTGATCGAAAAGCTCAAAGAGGATTATCACGAAGTCATTACGCTCTACTACGGCGAAGGTGTCGAAGAGTCGGATGCGGAGGCGCTTGCCGAGAAAGTGCAGGAGGCGTTCTCGGATTGCGATGTGGATTGTCATTACGGCGGTCAGCCTGTGTATTATTATCTGCTTTCTTTGGAATAAATAAAAAAAGGAGCGGCGGATCCCGCTCTTTTTTTATATTTAATTTTTCGGATCGGAAGAATTATATTAAATATATTGAACTTATTTATATGACATTCAAATATAATGAATATCGAATTTTTGGCGGGCGTCGGAGAAAAACGCGCAAAAGAATTTAAGAAATTGGGGGTCGGGACTACGGCGCAGCTGTGTTCTTATTTTCCGCGCGCCTATCTCGATATGACGAATCGGGTTTCGGTGAGGGATGTGTACCACAACGAACTTGCGCTTGTCGCTTGCACGCTCGTTTATGTGGAGCCTGTTCGGTATGCGGGGCGGCTGAAAACGGTACGGGCGCATCTTTCGCAGGACGGGTATAATTTTACCGCCGTATGGTTCAATATGCCATATCTTGCCGGTCGCCTGAAAACGGGGGAGTATCTTTTTTACGGACGGGTGAGCAATAAGTACGGGCAGATTTCACTTGTCAATCCTACGTTTGAGCCGATTGGCGGAGTGTCGAGACTGAAAGGGCTTGTTCCGGTGTACGGGCTATGCGGTTCCCTGACTCAGAAAGCGGTGCGCGACGCGGTGCAGAAAGCGTTGCATAAGGAAGAGCGAGTCTCTGTGATTCCCGTCGATCTTTGTAAAAAATACGAGCTTACGCCGTTGAATCAGGCATATTCGGCGATTCATGCCCCAAAATCACTGCGTGAAATGCAAAAAGCAGCCGAACGGATCGCAATAGAAGAATATTTTACGCTTGTTTCGGCGTTCAAACTAATTAAGGGCGATAGAAAAGAGGCGCGCGGCAGAGTTTATTCTGTGACCGAAGAAGACGTCTCGGAGTTTGAAAAACGTTTTCCCTTTCAGTTTACCCAAGGACAGCGGGCGGCGGTACGCGCGATCTTCAATAATGTAAAATCGCCTGTGCGCATGAACCGACTGTTGCAGGGCGACGTGGGGAGCGGGAAGACTGCGGTTGCGCTCACGGGCATTTTTATGGCGCTCAAAAGCGGATTTCAGGCGGCGTATCTCTCTCCGACAGAAGTGCTTGCCGAACAGAATTTCAGGCTTTTACAAAAAATTTTCCCCGAGTACAGGGTTGCGTATCTGGCGGGATCCTGTACGGCAAAGGAAAAACGGGAATTGAAATATAAACTTGCCGCGGGAGAATATGACGTGCTCTGCGGCACGCACGCCGTATTGCAGGACGACGTATCTTTTTGTGATTTGGCTTTTTGTGTATGCGACGAACAGCACCGTTTCGGTGTGGCGCAACGCAATATATTGAGCGAAAAAGGAGAAAATGTAGATGTTTTAGTGATGTCCGCAACTCCGATTCCGCGCACTCTTTCATTGATTTTTTACGGCGATCTCGATATTACGGTGATCGGCGATAAACCGCAGGGCAGACAGGAAATTTCCACTTCGGTCATTCCCGCGTACAAGTATGACGATATGCTTGCCTATATTGCGGAAGAGACAAAGAAGGGAAAACAGGCTTATTTCGTCTGCGCCAAAATAGACGATGACGAGGGGCAGGTAACGTCGGTCACGGAGCTTTTCGAAGAACTCAGGGGCAGACTTCCTTCGATGCGGCTTGCCCTGCTGCACGGACGCATGAAAGAGAAAGATAAGACTGCGGTCATGACGGCGTTCAAAAACGGAGAATACGACTGTCTTGTCTCTACTACGGTCATCGAAGTGGGCGTTGACGTGCCGTCGGCTACCATTATGGTAATCTGCAATGCCGAGCGGTTCGGGCTTTCGCAGTTGCACCAGCTTCGCGGCAGAGTAGGGCGGGGCGCGGAAAAGAGTTATTGTTTTCTGCTCGTCGGGAGCGAATCGGAGAGCGCTTACGAAAGGTTACGGCTTTTTAAGAGTACGAACGACGGATTTGAGCTTGCCGAACGCGATCTGGAACTCAGAGGCGGCGGCGACTTTTTGGGAACCAGGCAGAGCGGAAAATATTTAAGCGAAATCAAAAATCTGAGGTACCCCAAAGAAGCGGTGTTTCTTGCAAAACAGCTTTCCGACGAGGCGTTCGAAAGAAGCGATCTCGGAAAGATCAGAGAAGCCGCTATGCAGAAATACGAAAGTCTGAAAGACGTAGTTCTCAATTAAAAAATTTTGCCGTTTCCGTGATTTTATCATGGTTTGATCAGCAAACAGTACTTTATCGGAGAAAAATATATTATATGGAATACACATTACAAGATAAGTTCAGTTTGATAAAACGCGACATTGTCAAGTGCACTTCTAAAAATCCCGTAGCAATTATTAAAGAAATGATGTGCAAAGACTATATAAACATTCACGGACCCGAGCATCATTTTCTCGACGGTGCTGCGTTTGCAACTGCTATGAGAAATGCAGGGGGTAAATTTAGTCTTGAAGAGTGTTTGAATGAACTTGAAAATAGAGCGGCAAAAATGCCGGGAGCGATGTGCGCTTATTGGGGTATTTGCGGTTCAACGTCATCTGTTGCGGCGGTTCTGTCAATTATACACAAGACAAGTCCGTTAAGCACAGATGAATACTATAAAGACAATATGGAATACACTTCCGCAGTTCTTTCTCAGATGAGCAAAATAGGAGGGGCGAGATGTTGTAAAAGAAACGCATTTTTGTCGCTTTCATACGGAGTAAAATTCGTAAAAGATAAATACGGTATTGAAATGGAAACAGATAAAATTATTTGCGCGTTTGCATCGCAAAATAAACAGTGCTTGGGAAACAAGTGTCCTTTTTATATCGCAAATAAAATTTAAGTAGAAATTTTTACTAAAAATTTCATTTTGAAAAACAAAAAATATAGCGCGCTGTATTTCTTAATCGAATCAGCGCGCTATTTGTTTGACTGTAAAAATTCGTTTTAGATTTTAATGAATGATTGCTTTTCCGATCACGAACGCGACGCATGCGAGATTTTTTATTATGGTTTTCTATCGATTGCGAGGTCTGTTGTCAGGAATTTATTTCATAACAAGCAAAGATCTTTGCGGTTTCTGCACGGACTTTTTCAACGAGGGAGGCGGGGGAGAGCACGGTAAAACCCGCACCTGCCGATAAAATTTTGCCGACGAGCGATTCGTCGTCGGGGAGAATGGCTTCCGCGAAGTATTCTCCGTTCTGTTCGTAGACGTTTGCGACTCCCAGCCACTCCTCGGCGAAGGGCAGACGTTCGGGAGAAATTTTGAATTTGGCGTCCGCTTCTTTCTGAGCTTTCCAAAAAGAGAGGGGAATGTCTTCACGGCGAAAGGTAATGCGCTCGAACGTTTCGCCCGTTTTGCGGACGGAGCGGACTCTGCCGAGCTTAAAGAGGCGGAAGCCGCCGCGCAGGTTGCAGTAAGCGTAGACGTACCAGACGTTCTGTTTGAGTACCATTAAGTGAGGCAGGATCACTCGGTTCGTTCTTTCGCCGCCGCGGTCGGCGTATTCAATCGCGAGAGATTCTCTCTCTTCTGCGGCGCGGGAGAAAAAGGCAATAAGGTCGGAAAATTTCCGTTCGTCGCCCCACGTTCCGCCGTCGACTAAGATGTTTCCCGTAATTTCCGCATCCCGTTCCGCGGCTTTTTCGGTACGTTTGAATTTTTCGATCACGTCGTCCAAAACTTCGTCGTGCAGTTGCTCGTTCATGGCGAGCAGGCAGTCGAGCGCTTTTGCGTATTCCTCTTTCGTCAAAAGACCTTTGGGCAGGGTGAACGCGTCCGAAATACAGATCCCGCCGTGCGGACCGCGTAAAACCGTTACGGGAACGCCCGAAATCGACATTTCGTCTACATAGCGATAGATCGACCGCACCGAAACGCCGTATTTATTCGCAAGGTATCCCGCGCTCACTTTTCGCCGCGCCAATAAGGTAAATAAAATCCCGAGCATGATCTGAAATTTCATATTTTTTTCTCGCTTGATATATTTTCTTAAAAATATTTTAACATATATGACAATATTTGTCAACTATAATTTGTATAATCAAAATACAATGAGTCAGATATGTTATGAAAAAATGATTGAAGATTACAACCTCAGAGAGCGTGAACGCCAGAATCTTATTTTGAAATCGAGGCTTTTGCGTCCCTGTTCGCGCGATGAAATGTTCAGCCGTCTTGCCGAGCTTGCGAATTTACGGAGCGATTGCGGCGGCAGCGAAATTTTATTGACAAATCATTCCGCACAGTCTATAATGGCAGATAACGAGGTTTTATTATGAAAAACGTAATGGACACTTTGCGTGCGCGCGGGTTTATTAAACAGACGGTCTATGAAGATGAGCTCTATGAAAAACTTTCAAAGGAGAGCGTTCCGTTTTATATCGGTTTCGATCCCACGGCGGACAGTCTTCACGTCGGGCATTTTATGCAGCTCGTTGCGATGAAACACATGCAGGACGCGGGGCATAAGCCCATTATTCTCATCGGCGGCGGCACCGCGATGGTGGGCGATCCCTCGGGCAGAACGGATATGCGTTCGATGATGACGAAAGAGACGGTCGCATATCATGTAGAGTGTTTCAAAAAACAGATGTCGAAATTCGTCAGTTTCGAGGGGGAGAACGGCGCGGTGATCGTGAACAACGCCGATTGGCTTCTCGATCTCAACTATATCGACTTTCTGCGCGAGATCGGCGTGCATTTCTCCGTGAATAAAATGCTCACGGCGGAGTGTTTCAAATCGCGTATGGAAAAGGGACTATCGTTCCTCGAATTCAATTATATGCTCATGCAGGCTTATGACTTTTTGGTGCTCAACCGTAAATACGGCTGTCTTTTGGAATTGGGCGGCGACGATCAGTGGAGCAATATTCTGGCAGGAGCCGATCTAATCCGCCGCAAGGAGCAAAAGAGCGCGTTTGCGATGACCTTTACTCTGCTTACGACGAGCGAGGGGAAAAAGATGGGCAAAACGCAGAAAGGCGCGGTGTGGCTCGACGAAAACAAGACGAGCCCCTACGATTTCTACCAATATTGGCGCAATACAGCCGATGCGGATGTGGAGAAGTGTCTGAAACTTCTGACTTTCTTGCCGCTCGACAAGATCGCGGAGCTGACGAAATACAAGGACGAGCGCATGAACCGCGCGAAGGAAGTGCTTGCCTACGAACTTACAAAAACGGTGCACGGGCAGGAAAAGGCAGACAAGGCGCAGTCGGAAGCGCGCGGCGCGTTCGGCGGCGATGGTGATATGCCCGTAAAGTCTATCGATAAATCGACTTCCAATCTCATCGGCGCCCTCGTTGCGGCGGGACTTTGCAAGTCGAACGGCGAAGCGCGGCGGCTTATCGAGCAGGGCGGCGTGAGCGTCAACGGCGAACGGGTAACGGACGGGAACTCCCCGATTCCCCGAGAGGATTTTATTCTTGCAAAGGGAAAGAAGGTCCGAATGAAAATCGTTTTGTCCTGAGATGGCGGCATATCTGAGCATTTTAAGCGGCGCGGAGTGCGAGCGCGTGATCGAAAAGTCGCGGTTTTTAACTTATGCCGTGCATGTCGAAAGCGAAGAAGAGGCGCGGGCGTATCTTGCGCTGCTTCGCGAAAAGCATCCGCTTGCAACGCATATCTGCTATGCGTTTGTCGCCGACCGCGTGGGGAACGTCGTCCGTTTTTCCGACGATGGCGAACCGCAGGGTACGGCGGGTATGCCGATCTTGGGCGTGCTGAGAGCAAAAAAACTGTTTGAAACGCTCGTCGCAACCGTTCGCTATTTCGGGGGGATCAAGCTGGGCGCGGGCGGACTTACGCGCGCTTACGCAACAGGCGCGGCGGAAGCGGTACAAAGCGCCCGTATTTCTTTGTTCGACGAATGCGTGACGATCGGGGTCGGCGTTTCCTATTCCGACGGAAAAACGCTCGCCCGCTTTGCGGAGAACAAAATCGTGACGGGGCGGGAGTACGGCGAAAAAACATTGTTTTTATTCCGCGTAAGAACATGTGAAGAAGAATTGTTTATTTCTGCCGTTCGCAACGAATTCCGCGGCAGAGCGGAAATCAAAAGGGGAGAAACCGGATTTTTTCCTTGCGGGTAATCTTGTGTCATCTGACGCGCCGTAATCCTACGGTGCGCTTTTTTTGTAAAAAATCAAAAATGCAACCGCAAGTTGCGCAAAAAATCGTCGTTGCAAACGAAAGTTGGTTGATCGTTATTCCGTGCACGCTTATAATAAGAAAAAAATCCACTTTTGGAGGAATTTATGAATTTTGCAGAAAATCTGCGACGTCTGAGGAAACGGGATCAGATCACGCAGGAAGAACTTGCCGACCGCCTCGGCGTGTCCCGCCAATCCGTTTCGAAATGGGAGACGGGAGAAGCCTATCCCGAAACGGACAAACTGATCTCTCTCAGCGATTTGTTTTCGGTGTCGATCGACGTGATGATGCAGGGATCGGTTACCGATTCGGAAGAGACGGAAAATCCAGACGTTGGGGAGGAAACGCCCGCAGGCGCCGAGATCGGAGTTTATGCGCGCCACATGAACAGATATATGGTCGGATTATCGCTCGGCGCATTCTTTTTATTCTTCGGCATCGCCGTGTGCGTAGCGCTCGTCGGGTTTGCGCAGACCTTCTCAGACCGCTATCTCGTTGTGATTGAAAGTCTGGGCGCGTCGTCGGTGCTGTTGTTCTTTGCCGCGTCGGTATTTTGTTTTGTGTACGCGCGATTGAAGCATAAGAGATTTATAAAAGAAAATCCCGTTCTGAACGGAGGTTTCGGCGAAGAGAATTTGAAAAGGTTTCAAAAGCGGTTTGCAGTCGGAATTTCTTGCCTTGCGTCCGCAATATTTCTGAATCTCGTTTTTTTGATCGTCTTTACCGCTCTCGTCAGTTCGGGCGTGATTGCCGCAAGAAATATCGGAGAGGCGATCTGTTATGTGGCTGCGGCGTTCTTTTTCGTGTTCGCTTCGATTTTGGGCGGACTCGTCTGCCTTTTGATCCAGCGCGTCAAATATAACGTCGAGGGATACAACGGGCGGGACGGAAAAGAATATCCGACTCCCCGTCAAAAGCAGCAAGGCGTGATCTGCGGAGTGATCATGATGATTGCGACGGCGCTTTTTCTTCTCTTCGGGGCGATCGGAAATTGGTGGAATTCGGCATGGGTTGCTTTTCCCGTCGGCGGAATTCTTTGCCTGATTATTATTACGATCATGCATGCAAAAGGCAAAAATAAGAAATGATTTTGCGCCGTTCCGCCGTTTAATCCTTTTCATTCTGCGGTATAATAGAAGCGAAAAGAACAAAATACGGGAGGTTCGGAAAAGTGAACGCAGATCGTTATACGAAAAATTCGGTAAAAGCAATCGAAAACGCGCAGTCGCTGGCGACGGAATATTCCAATCCGGAGCTGACGACTCTGCACCTTGCCGCGGCGCTCCTTGCAAAAGACGGCGCTCCCCGCCGCATGCTGCAAAAAGCGGGTTGCGACGGAGAGGGGCTCGAACATGCCGTTAAAGAAGAGGTAAAACGTCTGCCGCGCGTCTCCGGTTCGGGCGCGGGAGAGGCGTATCCCTCCGCTTCATTAAGAAGATTACTTGCAGAGGCGGATAAACTTGCGGCGGGCATGAATGACGAGTACGTCTCGGCGGAGCATCTCTTTTTATGCCTGTTTGATAATGCGGAACGGGGGCTCGATAAGGTGTTACTCCGTTTCGGAGTGACGAAAGACAAATTTTTGAAGGGGTTGAAAGCGGTGCGCGGTACGCAGAACGTAAAGAGCGACGACCCCGAAAGCACCTACGAGGCGCTTGAAAAATACGGAAGCGATCTGACGAAGCGGGCTTCCGAACATAAATTGGAGCCGGTGATCGGCAGGGACGAGGAGATCAGAAACGTCATTCGGATTCTTTCGAGAAAAACAAAAAACAATCCCGTTCTGATCGGCGAGCCGGGAGTCGGAAAAACTGCGATCGCCGAAGGGCTCGCCCAGCGGATCGTCAAGGGAGACGTGCCGGAGGGGCTGAAAGAGAGAACGCTTTTTTCGCTCGATGTGGGCGCGCTCATCGCGGGCGCGAAGTACAGAGGAGAATTTGAGGAGCGTCTGAAAGCGGTGCTTGCCGAAGTGACGAAATCCGAGGGAAAGATTCTGCTTTTTATCGACGAACTGCACACCGTCGTCGGCGCGGGAAAGGGCGAAGGCGCGCTCGACGCGGGGAATATCTTGAAACCGTTGCTTGCGCGGGGAGAGCTGCATTGTATCGGCGCGACGACGCTCGACGAATACCGCCAGTACATCGAGAAAGACGCGGCATTGGAACGCAGGTTCCAGCCTGTTCTGGTGGGCGAGCCGACGGTAGAGGATACGGTCTCAATTTTACGCGGGCTCAAAGAACGCTTTGAAATTTTCCACGGCGTCCGCATTCATGACGACGCGCTCATTGCGGCGGCGACTCTTTCGAACCGTTATATTTCCGATCGGTTTCTGCCGGATAAGGCGATCGATCTCGTGGACGAGGCGGCGGCGATGATCCGCACAGAGATCGATTCCATGCCCGCCGAACTGGATTCGATGAACCGTAAAATCATTCAACTCGAAGTGGAGGAGAACGCGCTCTCCAAGGAAAAGGACGAGGTGTCGTGCGCGCGTCTGCAAATTCTGAAAGAGGAGTTGAATAAACTCAAAGAGCAGTTCGATTCTATGAAAGTAGTCTGGGAAGAGGAAAAAGACCGCATTCGTGATGAGAAAGAGCTCAAAGAGAAGATCGATTCTCTGCGCGGCGATCTTGAAAACGCCAAAACGCATGGCGATTACAGTACGGCGGGGCGCATCGAATTCGGTGAACTTCCGGAACTTGAAAAGAAGCTCGAAGCGGCGCGCAAGAACAATAAAGAGAAGCGTATGCTTCAAGACGAAGTAACAAAAAACGAGATCGACGTGATCGTATCCCGCTGGACGGGAATCCCCGTAAAGAGGCTCGAAGAGGGCGAGAGAGAAAAACTTTTGCGTCTCGGGGAGGAACTTCATAAACGGGTCGTCGGGCAGGACGAGGCGGTCAGAAAGGTTTCCGACGCGATTTTGAGGGCGCGCGCGGGAATCTCCGATCCCAACCGTCCCATCGGGTCGTTTTTGTTTCTCGGTCCTACGGGCGTGGGTAAAACGGAGCTTGCAAAGTCGCTTGCGGAAAATCTTTTTGACGACGAAAGAAATCTTGTCAGAATCGATATGTCGGAGTATATGGAAAAATTTTCCGTCTCCCGTCTTGTCGGCGCGCCTCCCGGATACGTCGGATACGAAGAGGGCGGCACGCTCACCGAAGCCGTGCGCAGAAAGCCCTATTCTATCGTGTTGTTCGACGAAATCGAAAAGGCGCACCCCGATGTATTCAATATTCTGTTGCAGATACTCGACGACGGCAGAGTGACCGATTCGCAGGGCAGAACGGTCGATTTCAAAAATACGATCATTATTTTAACTTCCAATCTCGGTTCCGATCTCATTATGGAGGGGATCGAGGGCGAAGAGATCACGCCCGCCGCGCAGAAAGCAGTAAGCGAGCTTCTGAAACGCAGTTTCCGTCCCGAGTTTTTGAATCGGCTGGACGAAATCGTAACATTCAAACCGCTTTCGCAATCTGAAATCGACAAGATCGTTGATATTCTCATCGGGCGGCTTCAAAACCGTCTGAAAGGAGAAAATCTTCTGCTTGAAGTGACCGATCGGGCAAAGGCGTATATTTCCGACGGCGGATATGATCCCGTTTACGGCGCAAGACCGTTGAAGCGGTTTATTCAGTCGAAGATCGAGACGCCCGTTGCAAGAAGAATTGTTTCCGATCCGCCTAAGGAGGGAAGCAAGCTCACGATCGACTACGACGGAAAAGAAATTATAATCACTTGAAAATTGGCATGCAAAAGCTCCCGTGCTGAATTGCGCGGGAGCTTCCGTTTCGGCGGAAATAATTTTTGTCAAACATCTCATTATTGCTTGACTTGAATGAATTTTTCGAATATACTGTTATCGTTTGCTGCTATGGCTCAGCAGGTAGAGCACGTCCTTGGTAAGGACGAGGTCACCGGTTCAAGTCCGGTTAGCAGCTCCAA
Source organism: uncultured Christensenellaceae bacterium (assembly GCA_910588695.1). GTDB lineage: Bacteria > Bacillota > Clostridia > Christensenellales > Borkfalkiaceae > Gallimonas. The sequence goes on along the minus strand of CAJUOV010000008.1, from coordinate 28,059 downwards.
AAAAACGCAAGTTGAACTTATCAACTTGCGTTTTTTCTATGATTTACATAAACCAGATCTGCATATCCGTTTCGCCGCGGTTTGCCCATAAAAAGTATGGGATCAGTTTTAATTCGATCTTTTCTTTTTCGGGCGGACGATAGGAGTAAAGGGCGTCGGAAGTATGCAGCCGTTCGGCGGGAATGGTTACCGAAAATATACCGTCGCGGCAGACTTTTGCGTGTTCCGTTGACGGAATCACGATATTGCGCAGATTGTTTCCGTTATCTACGCCCTCGGCGCACAGCACGAGCGGACCGTATTCAACCGCTTTCCGACCGCAGTTTTGAGAAACGTTTTCGTTGGAGTAAATAAAGCGGGGACGCATATTGAAATTCAGCAGGATTTCACACATGCCTTTTACTTCAAACATCAGGTAGCCGTCGCTCGTTTCGGGCGTAACGGACTTGCCGTTTACCGTACAAGTCAATTTATCGCACCAAGGGGGAACGCGTGTTCCGAGCGCGCCCGTTCCCTCGGCAACGATTTTAACTTCTCCGTCGTAGGGGAATCCGGAGTTCATTTTGATTTTCAGCTTTCCGATGTTCGCTTCGGAAGAAATGTATTGATGGATATAAGCCCGATCGTTCTCTTCGCCGTAAATGCAGTCGCCGATTCTGCCCACAAAGCGGATAAAATTCGGCGGGCAGCAGGAGCAGTCGAACACTTCTACGCGCTCCACGATAGGTTGGTAGGGGTATCCCTTAACCTCGCGCGCGAACTTCAGATGCGATATATTCGTTTCCAGCGGATTGGTGTAGAAGAACCCCTTTCCGTCTGCGGACTGTCCCGCCAATAAATTATTATAGAGTACCCGTTCGAACACGTCGTGATATTTTGCTTTATTTTCCGCTTTTGCAAGACTTTCGCAGAAGAACGCCAGCGCAATCGCCGAGCAGGTCTCCGCATAGGCGTATTCGTTGGGCAGATCGTAGGGAGCGGTAAAACGTTCTCCGAAGTAGTTGGAACCCGTTCCGCCCGTCACATACATTTTTTGATTCACGATATTATCAAACAGTCTTTCCGCCGCTTTGAGCAGAGGGGAATCTTTTGAAATTCTTCCCGCTTCCGCCATAGCGATATACAGATATAACGCGCGCACGGCGTGCCCGACCGCTTCCGTCTGTTCTCTGACGGGCATGTGGCTCTGATCGTAGGTTGAATCGAAGAAAGGATAGACGTATTCGGGTTTTTTTCCGCGTTCGTTCAAAAAGAATTCCGCAAGCGTAAGATATTTTCGTTCGTTCGTACATTCGAAAAGTCGGACGAGCGCCAACTCGATCTCGGGGTGACCGCAGGTCGTAAAAAGGGGATCGCGCGCAACGTAAAAACGTTCGTGGATATAGTCGGCGTATTTGCGCATGACAAGCAGCAGCTTGTCTCCGAGCCCCGCTTCGAAGAGCGCGACCGCCGCTTCGATCAGGTGTCCCGCGCAGTAGAGCTCATGTTCCATTCGCTCGGCAAAGATTTTGTCCTTTTTATACACTTGATAGTAACTGTTATAATATCCGTTCGGCAGTTGCGCCGCGGCGATCGCGTTTACGGACTTGTCGATGATGTTTTTGATTTCGCCGTCGGGATAATCATGGTAAAGATACGCCGCCGCCTCCAACCATTTTGCTACGTCCGAATCGAAAAAAATGTGCGGCGGCGGGTCGCGTTTTACGCAGTCGAGCGCGGAAAAACGTCCCGTCTCCTCGAATCGGCGATATACGTTCATTAACGAAATACGCGCATTTTTTTCACGCGTTTGTTTCCAAAAACCGTCGAGAACGGTTACGCTCCGGTATCCGAGTGGTTTCATTTTGATTCTCCTTGAGTGATTTCGTTTTGAAGTCGCCGTTATTTTATCAAGGGAAAGGTTGTTTGTCAATAGCGAATGAAAAAATAAATCAAAAAATCGAAGAAAAGACCCGATGGATTTTTCAAAACCGTCGGGTCTTTTGATTATTGTTTGTTTTTTTCGGGTTCCTTTCCCGCTTCGGAGTAGAAGAGTCGGCAACGGATTCCCTGATTGTAGTCGCCGAAACCTGTGCCGAAGAGGTTTACGCCGCCGTGGTAATTGCTCTGATCGCGGCAGTCGACCGTGAAGGAGATGTGTTCGTTTTTTTCGAGGTGCAAATCTTCGATCGTTGTGTCGCCGATATGCAATCCGTCGAGGGAAGTGCCGTAACGGTCGATAGACAGATTTTTGATCCTGCCGTACTGACCGAAGTTTGACGACCACCAGTCGGGCGTATATCGTCCGCGGCGGTCAAAGTATTCTCCGGGACAGATGTATGTGCCAACGTCGATCCCGTTGACGATAAAGTGAATGTCCGAGGGGAAGTGATTGCTTGCACCGGGGGCTTCGCCCGAAATCTCCATGGAAATTTGCAGTTCTTCCGGTCTTTGATAGGTGCGCAGTTTGTTGGGAAAACGGTAGGTGACGTAGCCTTCGGTAAACCAGACGATGTGCGCCTGAAAACGCTCCGGATAAGAAAAGACCTGCGGGCTGTCGAAGTCGCCGATGAGGGAATACAGATCGGCAAGCCCGCAAGTGGGATTGATGGAGTATTCGGAATACTGTCCGACTTCGAGCTCGGTCTCGTAAAAATTGTCGTTGCTCATCTTATCTACGAGTTCGATGAGAATTTTGTCCTCTGTCAGCGAACACAGTTTCTGCGTTCCGCGGGAGAGCGCGGAGAGACGGATACGAATGATTCCGCAATCGGCAAGTTTTTGTATGTGCATCGTGAGCGCGCTGTTCGTGAGATTGACGTGTTTTGCGATTTCGTTGATGTTCATTTCTTCGCCGCCGTGTAACAGCCCGATGATCTGTAAACGGACGGGAGAGGCAAGCGCCTCGAATAGACTTAAACTTTCTTGCGCGTTATTCACTACTATCATTATTTTCCACCTGTTCGCACCGAAATAACTTCCGCTTTTCCCGTTTAGTTTAACAAAATTTCCACATTCTTGTCAAGTAATTTTTCGAGGCGATATTTTTCGGTGAAATTTTTCAAAAACCTATTGACAGATATGGAAACCTATGATATAATTCGATTGATCATTCAAGATATATGTTGAATATTCAATAAAAATATAAAAAGAGGACTTGAGATGAAAAACAGAATCGTCGTCAGCAAAGATTATACGATCGGCAGCATCGAGCGTGAGTTGTGGGGCAGTTTTGTGGAACATATGGGGCGTTCCGTTTACGGCGGGATCTATGATCCCGAACACCCTTTGGCGGACGAACACGGCTTTCGCAAAGACGTGATTGCGGCAATCAAAGAATTGAATGTTCCGATCATCCGTTACCCCGGCGGAAACTTTCTGTCGGGTTATTGCTGGAAAGACGGGATCGGAAAGAACAGACCCGTCCGCCTCGATCTCGCATGGGGACAGATCGAACCCAACCTCGTAGGGCTGCATGAATTTTTCGATTGGTCGGAGAAAGTGGGTTCCGACGTGATGATGGCGGTCAATATGGGAACGGGAACTCCCTCCGACGCGGCTCAGATCGTGGAGTACTGCAACTATGCGGGCGGGACGACGACTTCCGAACTGCGCAGAGCGAACGGCAAAGCGGAACCTTTTGCGATCAAAACCTGGTGCATCGGCAACGAGATGGACGGCGACTGGCAGATCTGCGCGCTGACTGCAGAGGAGTACGGGCGTAAGGCGGCGGAGACCGCGAAGCTCATGAAATGGGTGGATTCCGATATTCGGTTGACGATCTGCGGCTCTTCTTCTCCCGTATCTCCCACCTATCCCGATTGGGACAGAGTAGTGTTGCAGCACACCTACAACTATGTGGACTATATTTCGCTGCATAGGTATTACACCTATACCGAGTCGGGAAGATTGGAAGACTTTATGAGCGCGCACACGGATTTCGACGGGTTTATCAAAACGGTTGCTTCTACCGCGGACTATGTCGGCGCGTATAAACGCAGCAAGAAGAAAATGAAGCTCTCTCTCGACGAGTGGAACATCTGGCATACGAAGCCGACGGCAACCGACGCCGACGTTTACAACGATACATCCAAAGACCGTTGGACGGTGGGACCGCGCAGGGTCGAAAACGTGTACGATCTTGCCGACGCAGTGGCGTTCGCGGGGCTTGTATGCACGCTCGTAAATAACGCCGACCGTGTAAAAATGGGGTGTCTTGCACAACTTGTAAATGTGATTGCGCCCGTGATGACGGAGAACGGCGGAAGAATGTTCCGTCAGACGATCTACTATCCCTATCAGCTTGCGATCAAATACGCAAAGGGGAGGGCGCTGCGGCTTGCGAACCAATCGGAGAAGATGGACAGCGATTACGGCGAAACGGAAAAGATCTACGCCGCTTGCGCCTACGACGAAGGGGAATACGCGCTCTTTGCGATCAACAAGACGGGCGAGGAGCAGGAGTGTCTTTTGGATTTCGCTACGGAAAGCGTGGTGATGAAAGAGCGGATCGAGATGAAAGGCGATCCGCACGCGCACAACAGCTTTGACGAACCCGATAAAGTCGTGCCGGCAAAAGCGGCGTGCGAAAAGGGAAAGAAAGCACAGTTCGGAATCAAACTGCCGCCGTACAGCTTTACGCTGTTGCGGTTTGCGGAATGAGAATAGATCAGGTTAAGGAGGAAAAAACAATGAAGAAAACGGTCAAAGTTGCGGCGTTGGCAATCAGCGCTCTTCTCATGGGGGGGGGTATATTTGCCGGCTGTGCAAATCCAAACGACGAACTCGATCTCTCGATTTCGATCGAGAGCATACAGGCAAAGTATGACGCGTCGCTGTACTCGTACACGGGCGAGCCCGTAACGATCACGATGTCGCACTGGGATTCGGACGGGGCGACCCTTGAACGCGCCGTGCTCGAAACGGCGCTCACGGCGTTCAAAAACCGCTATCCCACGATCGACGTCAGACTTGATATTATCAGCGATTACGAAAAAACTTACGCGACGAATATTGCGACGAATAACCTGCACGACGTGTTCATGGTGTCGGACGGTGTGTTCGCAAACTGGTCCACGGGCGGAAAGATGGTCAATCTCACCCCCTACATTCAGGCGAGCGAGCTTGTGGATCCCGACGGAATGTACGACTCCGTTGTGTCGCGTTACCAGTACGATCCTGTTACCGGACTGACGGGTAGCGGGGCGCAGCTCGTGATGCCGCGCGATATTTCCGCGCACGTCATGTTTTACAACAAAGACTACTTCGTCCAAAAAGGAGTTTCTCTGCCGCCCTCCGACAGAATCATGACAATGGACGAAGCGGTGACCATGTGGCAAGCCCTTACCGAACGCGACGGCGACTATATCGAAACCTACGGCGTTGCGGGGATCGAGATGGAAGGGCTCGTATGGTCGTCAGGCGGCGATTTTCTCAATGATTCCCGCAACGGTTTCCCGACCGAAGAATCGGACGTTGCAGCTCTTAAAAAATCTTACCAATTTATTCAAGACGCTTATTATAAATATCAGATTACTCCGCCCAGCGAATTCAGCTCGGGTATGGATCCCACTACGCTCTTTTCCTTGCAGAAGGTTGCAACCGTAATCGCAGGGAGCTGGAACGTGGCGTCTTTCCGCACGCTCTCTTTCGATTGGGACATCGCCTACGCGCCCGCTTTTTCCGAAAATCCCACTAAAAATTCATGGTCGGGTTCCTGCGGCTATGCGATCAGCAACGGCTGCGCCAACAAAGAGGCGGCGTGGAAATTGGTCGAATATATCGGCTCGCCCGAGGGGCAGGAAATTCTCGCCGCGACGGGATTCCAATTCCCGCTCTACGAGAGCATCGGACTCTCGGAAGAGTATCTGAAACGGGAATCGCAGCTTAAACCCAACAATTACGAAGTATTCATCAGATCCGCTTCCGAACAGCCTGCGGGCACATGGACGTACACGAAGAACACGCAATGGAAGGAACTCGGCTACGACATGTTCTCGGAGTACCTTCTCAACAACGACGCAAGCAAACGCTGGGATGTGGATTATTTTCTTCAAAGAGTGCGGGAAGCGGTGAACGAAAAGATCGCATAAGGGGGAGGCGCGTATGCAGTCGATCGACGTACACAACGGGGAACTCCGTGCCGAAGCCGTGCAAAACGGCGAAACGGCGGTCGTTCCCGAAAAGCCGAAAAAGCATAGAATGAGCGCTTCCAGAAGAAGCGAATACATTTGGGGTTGGGTGTTTATTTCTCCTCTTACAGTCGGGTTTCTGCTGTTCACGGCGTTTCCGCTCGTGCTTGCGATTGTCTATTCGTTCAGCGAATACGACTTGTTCCACGCGCCCGTGTTCATTGGCTTTTCAAACTTTGCCGAGGTATTCCGCGATACCTTTTTTCTGCGCTCCCTTCTCAACGCGCTCATCTACTGTATCGGCGTTCCCGTCGGCGCGCTTCTGGCGCTCGTGCTCTCGTCCATGCTCGTGAGCATTTCGCGCGGCTCACTCGTGCTCAGAATGATCTTTTATCTGCCCACGATCTGCGGCGCGGTGGCAATCGCCTTTATCTGGCAGTGGATGTATGCGCCGAACTACGGTTTGCTGTACGAGTTTTTTCAGAAGCTCGGCATAAAACCCATTCACTTTCTCGCGTCCAAGTACATTATGGGATCGATGATGGTCATGGGGATATGGTCGGGAATGGGCGTGAGCGTGCTTCTCTTCTATTCGTCGCTGCACAACGTTTCCAAAACGCTGTACGATGCGGCGTCGCTCGACGGCGCGAACGCGTTCCGTAAATTTATCCATATCACTCTCCCAGGGGTGTCGCCCGTGATGTTCTATATTTTGATTACGGGGATTCTCGGCTCTTTTCAGGCGTTCACGAACTTTCAGGTGATGACGAACGATCAGATCAATTACAGCAGCGTCATGCCCGTGTGGTGGATCTACAAATTTACGGGAGCTTACGGTTATCGCTATGGCTACGCCTCCGCGCTCGGCATGGTGTTCGGGCTTCTTCTGATTCTGATTTCCGGAATTCAATTCCTCGTATCCAAGTTCTGGGTTAAGTACGATTCTTGATAAGGAGGGGAGACATGACACAAACCGAAACTTTGCAAAAAAACGATTCTTATCAGAAAAAATACAGAGCGAAACGCATTGTATTCAAGATCGTCGTCTATGCGGTGCTGATCTTTTTCGCCGTACTCTTTCTGATTCCCTTTCTGTTCGCGCTGTCAACTTCGTTCACCTCGCAGTACGGCATTTACGACAAGAACTACAACTGGATGTGGCACGCGGTCACTTTTGAGAATTATACCCGTCTCTTTCGCGAGTACAACATTTTCGGGAGTTTTCTGAACAGCATTCTCTATATCGCTCCGCCCATTGTTCTGGGCGTATTTACGAGCGCGATGGCGGGTTACGGGTTCGCGCGGCTGAGATTCCCCGGCAAAACGGCGGTCTTTTACATGCTGCTCTCCACGGTGGTCATGCCGGGGGTGATCACGCTCATTCCCTCGTACATTCTGTTTGCGAGCGTGTACCATTGGGCGAACACTCCGTTGCCGCTCATCATTCCGGGGTGCTTCGGTTCGGCGCTTACGATGTTCTTTATCCGTCAGTTCTTTATGACGCTCCCCAAGGAGTTGGAGGACGCCGCCAAGATCGACGGTCTGAACTGGTGGGGGATTTTTATTCGGATCGCTCTGCCGCTCTCCATGCCCGTGCTCATTACGCAGCTCATTCTCTCGTTCAACGGCGCGTATAACGACTATCTCGGTCCGTTGCTCTACGTGGGAACCGTCGATAAGTTCAAGACGCTGCAACTCGTACTGTCGTCGATATCCACGGCGCACAGCAAACCCTATACCTTGATGATGGCGGGCGCGGTCGTTGCGCTCATACCGACTTTTGTGCTTTATCTTGCCGCGCAAAAGAGCTTTATCGAGGGCATTGTCATGACGGGAATCAAAGGTTAAATAAGGAGGAATTTATATGAAAAAATGGACAACGATTGCCGGTATTGCGGCGCTCGTCGCGTTCGGCGGCACTCTGCTTGCAGGGTGCGGCGACACGGGCGGGGGAGGCGGAGGTACGGTCGGCGGGAACGACGCCGAGTTCGATCTGCCTGACGCGCCTGCGGGCGCAATCGGAGAGGCGGGCGGCGCAAAAACGCTTGCGGCGGACGGCTACCGCATCGACTTTTCCGAGGGGGCGGACGGATTCGGATTGAAATTCGTCGATCTTTCCTCGCTCGGAGCAACCGCTCCCGCGACGGACGCCTCGGTGAGTTTTGTCAATCCCAAGCCCGCCATGCTCAACGTAAGAGGTCCCGCGACCACTTTGCTGGGCGCGTTCGACGAGACCTCGTATGCGACGGGATACAGCAAAGTGACGGAAAAGAATTACGGGTATCTCGCAACCGCGATCGTCAAGACCGCAAAGGGGAGCGAAGTCCGTTTCGACGACGCTTATTATGTCAGCGAAAGCGGAACGTTCGCGCTCAGCCGCAAGACGGAAGTGCTTTCGGAAAATAAAGCCGATGTAGGGTTTCAATCCGTCTATTCTCTGCTCGATGCGGGAGGCTCCAAAAAATACGATAAGTTCGATTATTTTATTCCGTCGATCATCTACAAAGATTCTTCCGACATGGTGAGAGGAGCGATCGCCTCCAATCTCAATCTCGACAGGGTCTACGTCAAAGAGACGAGAACGGGACTGCCGCTTTCGATGTTGCGCAACAAAGAGAGCGGACGCTCGATCGCGCTTGCGCACCTTAATCCCGAGATCAGTTCGAACGGACAGGTCGCGGGCGGCATCAACGGCGCGGTCAGCGACAAGCTGCAATACGGCTCGATCGGATATACGATCAACAAAGGGGTGTCCGTCGATTTCTGCTATCCCTCCGCCGAAGGTCCCACGACCTACGACAGCGGCTCGGGCTGGGCAAAGCTGTACCACTCGGTGAAGAAGGGCACCGTTCAGAACTACGAACTCTCCCTGCTGCCGACGAGCGAAAGCACCTATGCGAGAGCGATGACGAAAACGTTCAAACAGGCATATAGCGCCGAATCGCCCGACATTGCGACGGATGTGGATATCAATAAAATTTACGATTACAACGTCGAGGTATTCGAAGATACTTATAAGGAATTCGGCACGGGCGCGATCAAGGCGGCGGGCGTGCCTTGGAGCATCAATCTCAGCGACGGCGCGGTTACCGAATATACCTTCCAGATGGGCTTCGTGGGACAGCAGATTCCCGTCGGTTATCATCTGATGAGCACGGGCTATGCGACGAACGATCCTGCGCTCGTACAAAAGGGCAAGGCGATCGTCGACTTCTGGACGTCGTCTGCGATTATGAGCGATAAAGTACCCATCGTCTGGTGGGATCCCGCGAACGATTCTTCTGCGGGTCATTCCCGCGGGTATCCTTCCTTCCTGCGCTGCTTTGTAGACGGCGCGGAGGGTATGCTCGACGCCTACCGCATTGCCAAGGCGAACGGCGAAGATATGGCGCAGTGGAAGAACGCGGTTCTCAAAATCGGCAACTTCCTTGCGGACAATCAGAACGACGACGGCTCGTTCTACCGTGCATACGAAACGAACGGCAGCGTCTGCACGAGAACGGACGACAACCGCTATCAGGGCACGTCCAAACGCAACACGCCCGTCGCGGTTCGCTTCCTCACCAAGATGTACGAATTTACGGGGGAAGAAAAATTCAAGACGGCGGCGGTCAAGGCGGCGGATTACTGTTACGATACGCTCTATCTCGGCTTGGAGAAGTATGTGGGCGGCACCCCCGACAACGCCAACACGGTCGATAAAGAAGCTGCGATCTACGCAATGTACTGCTTTAATGCGGCTTATACGATGACGGGGGAGCAAAAATATTTCGAGGCGGCGGAGCACGCTGCGGTTTCTGCGATGAGTTGGGTGTACTGTTATGATTTCGCATGCCCGTCCTCTTCGGATAAGGCGGCGATCAATCCCTTCGCAGACGGCGGGGTTTCGGGTTTCTCGGTCATTGCGACGGGGCACTCGGGAGCGGACAATTTCTCTGCGTATATGTATTACGAATTTTACAAGATGTACGTGCAGACGGGGGATAACTTCTATCTTCACGCGGCGAAATTTTTGCAGAGCAATACCAAACTCAGCACCGATTACAAGGGCGAGCTCGGCTGGAAATACCGCGCGCTCGGACCGGAGGCTTCGACGGTTTGCGACTTTTCGTTCGGTACGGTCGGCGTGTGGCTCCCTTGGTCGGGAATCGCCAACATCGAGCCGATCGCGAACATGCGGCTTGCGTTCGGGAATGCGGATATTGCTAAGATTACGGCGGACAGAACAGCGCTTGCCGAGGCGCTGACTGTGTACGGCAACGGCGGCAAATTAATTCAAAAAGGATAAAGGAGGAGAATATTATGACTAAAAACAAAAAAGTACTGTTGACGACGGTGTGTTCGCTTGCGTTGACGACCATGTTGGGCGTGGGCGCGGCAACGCTCAACGCACAGGCGACAGACGTTCCGATGGCGAACGACGGAACTTGGTTCGCCGCGCCCGATTTGGAGGATCAGACACTGCCCGCAACATGGGCGTTTAACGACGACGGCACCCTCACGAACACGAATACGGGGTTTACGGGAAACATGCTGATGACAACGAACAAAGACCTCGTGGGCGATTATGCGATTGAGGCGGTGTTCCAAGGCAGCAATGATACCGAGGTGACTTCTGAGATCAACATGGGATTCACCCCTTGGTATCGGGATGCGAACAATTTTGTTCTCGTCTACATGAAGTGGGAGCAAGGGCACGGATTTAACCTGATCAATCTGCAAACGGCTTACAAACAGAACGGAGGAGATCTGCAATGGGGCGACCGTTGGCTGGATCACGATTACGCAAATACGCTCTATCAGTTGAAACCCACCGATTCCATCAAATTGCGCGTCGAGAAAAAATATAACGCAGGCTCCGCGGTAGACGAGTATTTTGTTACGGTCAGCAGCGGTACGGTCAGCGAAACGCCCTCCAACAGAGGGATCGCGATGTCGGTTCCCTATGCGGCGGGGCAGGCAACCGTCGGGCTCTATACCTGCAATGACGTTGTTACGGTTTCGGATTTCAAAACGGAATCGTTGACCGAGAGCGGCGTGTATAAATCGGTTGACGATTCCCTCGGCACCACGGCGAAATCTTCGGCGGCGAACGGCTGGGCATTCTCGAACGGCAGCTATACCGTCAACGCGGCGGCGGAAAACAGCGCGGCGAACCAAGCGGTCATGCAGAACGAGTTCGCGGCGGAGAACTACAAGTTTTCTTACATTGCGAACTGCGGCGCGGACGGCAATCAGCTCTCCGTGCTTCCGCTGTACAGCGACGAAAACAACTATGTGCGTTTTGTGATCGATAAGAGCTCGACGGGCGCAAACGTCTCCGTCGAAGGAAAAGCGGCGGGAACGGCGTTCACGCAGGACGCGACTCCGTTTACGGGAATGATCGACTGGACGAACGTTAAAATCTCCGCTTCCAGAGTCGGCTCCCGTTTCGCCTGCACGATCAACGACGAAAACGCGGCAAGCTATACCAATACCGCCTTTACGAAGGGCGCGAACGTCGGCTTCGGCGCGGGAGGTGCTTCTGTTTCCTTTGGCAGCGTGTCGGTTGAAAAACTCGAATATCAGGCATACGATTGGTTTACCCTCGACGATTGGTTTGCTTCCGCCAAAACGATGGAGAATGTGTCGATTGTGAAAGACGCCGAGAGCAGAAAATATACGCTGACCCTTCAAGCTCCCGCCGACGAGACGAAGTACACCGCGGCTTACACCGATTCCGAAAGATACGACCTTGTTACGCTGAGCGGTAAATTCATTGGTACGGCTGCGGACGTCGGTTTCGGATTCTATACCGCGTTTATCGACGATAATAACTATACGCTTGTTCTGATTGCAAACGGAAAGGTTGCGTTAAAGAGCATGAAAGAGGGAACGCTCACGATCGTAAAGGAAGATAATCTTCCCGCGGGCTTCGACGCAACGCAGGAAAACATTCTTTTCGTCTCCGCGGAATACGACAGCGTGAAAGTTGTTCTCAATGAAACGGAAATTCTTTCGGGCACCGTGTCGGCGCTTGCGGGCGACAGTACGGTTCAAGCGGGCGCGGCAGCGATCGGCGGCACGGTGACGGTGGAGGAGATGACGATCGACGGCTTCTGGCCGTACAGAGACAGAACGGAAGGGGTCTGGAATCTGAGCGGCGCGAGAATCGGTTCTTGGACGGTCGGAGATACGGCGATCGAAGCGGACGGTTCTTACGGGACGAGATTCAAAGATTCGATCGCGCTCACTCCCACGCAGTACAATCCCGCGGACGGCTATTACGTGGGCACAAAGCTCACGGTCACCGAACTTTACAACAGCGAATGGAAAACGGGAATCGCGCCCTATTACAAAGACGGCAATAATCATGTTTACGTCTGGCTCTCGCAGTGGGCGGGAAATTCTACGACGATCACGATTACGGCGCGCCTGAACGGCGCGGCGGTCGGCAACGAGTGGCGCGAAACGCAGGTTTCTTTCACAATGAAAGACGCGCCGAATTACCTCGAAGTATACGTTCACGGCGACGCGGTCTATGTGTATCTCAACAAGAGTTATGCTCCCACCGTCACCACTTCGATCGAAGGACTTCGTTTGCAGCCCGCGGCAAAGATCGGTTTGAACAATTTCAATACTTCCGCAAAATTCGAAGAAGTGGCGGTTTCGAACGAAAGAATTTTCACCGAAAAGGGCACGCCTACGATCGAAACGATCGGTTCCGTTCCCGCGACGGGCAAAGCGGGCGAGATTGTAAAACTTCCCGTGTTCTCGGCGACGGGAGTCGGCGGAACCGCGGCAAACGTTACGATCGTCGTGAAAGATGAGGAAGGCAAGGAATACACAGTAGAAAAGAACGGCTTCACGCCCGATCACGGCGGCAGGTATACCGTGACCGTTACGGCGACGGACGCTTGGGGCAATGAAGAGAGCAAGACTTACAACATCGATGTTGAAAAGTCGGGCGGCTGCGGAAGCGCCGTCAGCGCCGCGGGGATCGCGGGCGCATCGGCGCTTGCGGCAGTAGCCCTTACGGTCGGCGCAGTCGTCTGCGCGAAAAAGAGACGCGCGAAATAACGACGCGGCAGAGTGAAAAAAGCCTCCGTACTTTCGGAGGCTTTTTTGGTATTTTCGAAGTTTTGTGAATGCTATTGACAAAATTGCGTAACAGTGATAAAATGAAAAACGAGAGGAAGATATATGAAAAACCGTGTGCTGAATCAAGCCGCGCTGGCTTTTTCGATTTTAACGATTATCGCTTTTGCCGTTGCGTTTTCGCCTGCGTTTCTTGCGGTGGTTTTTGCATTTCTTGCGCTTCTGACCGTCGTGATCGTATTTTTGGTCTTTATTATCTGCGGATTCATTTCGCTCGCATTTTCAAGCGGAACTTTATGGGAATGGGTGAAAGCCTTCTGTGTAAACGCCTTGAATTGGGCGGGCGAGCTATTTACGCTCGTACCGGAGATGGCAAGGTTTTGTTTTGCGGATATGGCGCCTATCTGCGGAGGGATCGGCGTGGGGCTCGGGATCATCGCGCTCGTTCTCTCGGTTGTCGCTTTGTCGACTTGCGCAAAGGCGGAAAATCTCCTGACAAAATCCGAAGAGAGCGTGCAGACGGGAAAGGGGAAACCCAAAAAGAAGATGTCCGAACGGACGTTGGGCGTTGTCTGCGTTACGCTCAGTTCCGTATTTATAGCGCTCAATGCGATCGGTCTTGTTGTGGTTCATATTATATCGTACAGACTTTTTCTTTAAGGACAGAAGATTCTGTCCTTTATTCTTTATCTTTGAAAAATCGGCAAGAGGGGTAGCCGGAACAGCCGTAAAATTCGCCGTTGCGTCCCTTTCTTAAAACAAGCGTTCCTCCGCACCGCGGACAGATTCCCCGCTTTACGTCGTTCTGCATTGCAAAGATTTTTTCAATGTGTTCCCTTTTTCCGATCGGACACTCCCGTGCGAGTTTGCAGAGTTTTCGATAGTAACGTTCCATTTCCTGTGCCGACAGAACCACGCCCGTTTCCCGCGTTTTAATCGAGGCAAGCGTATCGACGGAACAGACATGCGCGGAATTTACTTTTGAAAGATCTGCGCGGTCGAGGAATACGACTACGTTGAAAAATACGTTTCCGGCGTTCAGCGCGTCTTTGAGGCGATAGACGTGCGTGCGGTTCTGTTTGACGGGATTGTAAAAAAGGTTAACGGTTTCGCCGTTACCGAGGGATTGCGTCCATTCCCGGTCATCGTCCGTTCCGCAAATGCGACCCGCGTAGTTTTTCGTTTCGATGACCCAGATCCCGCGGGGGTTGATGAGAACGTGGTCGATCTGGCAGGAGCGGTTCTCGCGGTCGGCAAAGAGCAGATCGTTGATAACGTACTGTTTTCCCGCTTCCGTTTCGCCTAAAATTTTCGCGACCGCGTTTTCGCCGCTGTTGCCCTTGAATTCGGGTAACTTGCGCTTAGAGACAATGACTGCCGCCGCAACGGTTCCCGCAAGCGTGAGCGCGCATACCGCGATTACGATAAACAAAACCATTTCAATCTACTCCCGCATACATTATCGTATTATAACATTTCTTTTTGACGGAAGCAAGAAAAATATACAAATCTTTATAATGTGAAAATCAAATGAATCATTTTCCGCCGTCGTTTCTGTCTCTTGCATTTTACATTTGAGTATGATAGAATAATGAAAAGGATTGTTTTCGGGTGAACGATATGAGTTATTTGTCGCTGTCCAACGTATGCAAAAAGTACCGCACGGGCGAAGTGGAGGTCGATGCGCTTTCCGATGTTTCGTTCGAGATCGAGGACGGCGAGTTTGCCGTGGTGCTCGGTTCTTCGGGCGCGGGCAAAACGACTCTTCTGAATCTTCTGGGCGGCATGGATACCGCGACGGCGGGCGAGATCGTGCTCGACGGAAAAAACGTCACCAAGCTCAATAAGCGCGGACTGTGCGAATATCGGCGCAACGACGTGGGATTCGTGTTTCAGTTTTATAATCTTATGCCCAATCTGACTGCGCTCGAAAACGTGGAGATCGCCGTTGAAATCTGCAAGAATGCGCTCGATCCCAAGGCGGTGCTCGAAGAGGTGGGGTTGGGAGAGCGGCTCAAAAACTTTCCTTCGCAGCTTTCGGGCGGGGAACAGCAACGGGTGTCCATTGCGCGGGCGATCGCCAAAAACCCAAAATTACTGCTCTGCGACGAACCGACGGGCGCGCTCGATTACGTTACGGGAAAACATATCTTAAAACTACTCTACGACGTTTCCAAAGAACAGAAAAAACCGGTGATCGTCGTAACGCACAACGCCGCGCTCAAAGAGATGGCGGATAAGGTGTTCTATATCAAGAGCGGAAAGATCGAACGGACGGAGATCAACGAAAATCCCAAATCAATCGAGGAGATCGAGTGGTGAAAACATACTTGAAAACGCTCGTGCGCGTCTTTAAAAAGCATTTTACCCGACTTTTATCGATTATCTTTATGGTAGTGATCAGCGTCGGGTTTATTGCGGGGATCGGGAGCGCAGTCGATAAAATCAACTATTCGCTCAACGATTATTACCGCGCGCAAAACGTAAGCGATTTGATTGTGAAGAGCAAAAGAGAGGAGGGATTTTCTCAAGAGGAGATCGGTTCGGTCAGAGCGCGCTACCGCGGAGCGGACGGAAAGAGCCTTGTAAACGTCGGCGCTTCCGTAGACGTCGATCTGGAAATCACGGGCGAAACGCAGCTTGTCAGACTTTGTTTTTTGGAAGAGTACGGCGACGAACAGACGGTGAACGTGCAGACTTTGCGCGAGAGCGCGGGGGATGACACGCAGGCTGAGATCGCCGTTTCTGCGGAAGAAGGGGACAACAAGATCAAGGGGATTCCGCTCGGAACACAAATCACGCTTGACTTTAAGGAGATTCTTTCACAGCTCTCGGAGGGGAGCGCTGATTCCATGCTCGGATCGCTTCCCGATTCTCTGACGAAAAAAACGGTTACGGTGACCAAGACCGTTCTCTCGCCGCTCACTTTCGGCGTGGACGGCGAACCGAGTTACAGGAACGGCGAGGATGCGAAGATCCCCGACAACATTCAGGACATCAACGAAATGATCACGCTGGAAAACATTCTGTATCTTCCGTACAGCGTTGTGCCCGTCGTGCCGTTCGTAAACCGCGCTTTGCTGCCCAAAAACGATTTGTATGTCGGGTTCAATAACAGAAATCTGTTTAATACGTTCAGCGACGAATACGGGATATTTACGCGAGCGGAGCAAGCGGAAGTTTCCGAACTTTTGGGCGGGGAAGAAAACGTCAGAATTCTTACGCTTTACGATAATTACAGTTTTAACGCGCTCACATCTTACGGGTTGAAGGTGCGCGGGATCAGTATTGTGCTCATGGTCGCTTTTTTGCTCGTGACCGCGCTCGTCGTGCTCTCTACGATGACAAGACTTATCGAAGAAGAACGTTCGCAGGTGGGGTGTTTGAGCACGCTCGGCTATGCGCCATGGAGAATCATTTTCAAATACCTTCTTTTTGCGATGATCGGCTGCGGGATCGGCGGCGTCGGCGCATACTTCGTGCAGATGGGTGTGGCGACTTTGCTGTACGTTGTGTTTAATTATTCTTTTACAATGCCGCCCATGACAATGAAACTCACGCTGTGGTTTTATCTCGCCGTGTATTTCGGAATCGTTCTCGTCACGCTCGTCTCGACAGTGTTTGCGGGGCGCAAGCTCACTTCGGATAAACCCGCAAACCTGTTGCATCCCAAAACGCCGAAAGCGGGCAAAAAGGTATTTCTGGAACGGATTCCGTTCATTTGGAATTTGCTATCGTTCAAATATAAATCGACCATGCGCAACGTATTGCGTTACGTATACCGCTTTTTAATGACTGTGATCGCAGTCGCATTCTCCACCGCGCTGGTGCTTGCGGGGCTTTCTCTGCTGGATCTGTGCCTTTTTCACGGGATCGATTCCCCCTCGGTCATGGCGGTTGCGATCGTCGTTGTGGTCTTCGCGGGGCTGTTGACCGCCGTCGTTATCTATACGCTTACGAATATCAATATCAGCGAACGAAACCGTGAAATCGCAACGCTTATGGTATTGGGTTATTACGATCGCGAAGTGACGTGGTATATCTACCGCGAAGTGCTGATCGATACGGCGGTGGGCATTCTTTTCGGGTATCCTTTGTCGGCGTTACTCGTTTGGGCTGTCTTTTCCGTGATGGGAATGGGAACGATCGGGGGAGTCAGCTGGTTCGTTTGGTTGATCGCGCCCGTTATCGTATTTCTATTTACATTCTTGGTAATTCTGCTGTTGCGCCGGAAAATCGTAAAAGTGGATATGAACGAATCGCTTAAAGCAATCGAATAAGTAAAAAAAGAAGCGGACTTTTAAGAAGTCCGCTTTTGTTATCAGTCTATCGACAGAGCTTTTTTAGGGCATATTTTTGCGCACTTTCCGCATCGGATACACCTGTCGTGGTCAACATCGGGAGCATTGTATAAATTTTGCGTCAGCGCGCCGACGGGGCATGCCTGCACTGCAGGGCAGGGATGGTTCTGCGGGCAGTTTTCTTTTATTACGATCAGAATTTTATCCATTATTTAACCTCGTATGAATTACAATAATTTTTCTGCTGCAAATATTTTAGCATTTTTACATTGAAAATGCAACCGAAAATTCAGACTTATCTTAGTAAAATGTCGTAGCGGCAGAGGGGAGCTGCGGGATTAATAAAAAGTGAAAGCAAAAGAAAGAGCCGTTCGGGATCGGACGGCTGAAAGAAAAGATCAGTTAAAGTAGATCAATCGTTATCGTCGATGTTTTCGGGTTCGAACAGATCGCAGTCGAAAAGAGTGACGAGTTTGATATTAAATCCTTTGCAAATATCGTTGATGGTAGAAAGATTGCAGGATTTACAGCTGCAAGCCATAATGTTTGAGAGCGTAGAGGTGGGAACGGCAGATTTGCAAGAAAGTCTGTAATAAGTCAGTTCATTTTCTGCGAGCAGCTGAGAGATGCGGTATGCAATTGCTTTGGAAAGTGTCATAAAATAAAAACTCCTTGGTAAAAAGATATAAATATTTTAACATTTCCAAAATCTGAATTATTCCCAAAATTGGGAAGTGTTTGGAAAAAATGGTAAAAATTGTAAAATGATTATGAAAATGAATCATGATTGTGCGGTAAATTTTTACAGGTTATAAAATAAAGCACAAGGCGTTTGCCCTGTGCTTTTTTCTACCGGTATGCGATAAAGCATGCGACACCGTTTATGAAAATATAATCCGATTTAGGTGGTTCTGTAAATTAAAAAGTTTATTAACAAGATATATGTGAAACAACTCCGTTTTTTATCAAAATTTGAAAATTTTTATAATATGACCACAACAAATAACCGCCTTTATCAACTTGCTCATAAAGATACATTTTTGTGGTTTCGTCGATTTGCTCGATTTTTTTGGGTTTTCCTAATATTATAAGCATATCCGCTTCGGACATTCCTATGTGAATATTGTTCAATTGAGCAGGCGGTTTTTTGCTAAAATGCAATGCCGGGACAATTATTATCGCCATAATCACATTGATTGCAATTATACCGACAACTAAATATAACACCCAATCCATATATTTACCTCTGTATACATATTATCACTTTATTTCAAATATTGCAAATGAATAAGTCTTAAAAATAATAGTTCGGTGTCCGAGTATTCAACCGCCGAAAAAGTAAAAACGGCTGCAAAAAATCAGGGTTTGTGCACGGATTTTTAGCTCTGAGTACTAAACGAAAAAAGGTCGAACAAATATTGTGTTCAACCTTTAACGACATTGGTGGGAAGAGGTGGATTCGAACCGCATTGGCATTATCAGTAACGCATAAAATACCGAAAAACACCTCATATCGGGTAACTTTTACATCAAAATATTCAATTTTTGCTTAAAAAATCGAGCTTTTTTGGGGGAAGTTTTTGGGGGAACGGCTTAATATTTCACTTTCTTTCCTTCGGAAAGTAAAAAATCGTCGCTGAATTTCGTGTAAACTTTCCCCAAAAGCGTCCTCGGTACGTGTCCCATGAAGAGCTGAACGGCTTGCTCGATTACTCCGCATTCTTGGCAGCGCGTCGCGAACGTGTCGCGCAAGTCATACAGCCGATGATCCGGAAGAGCGTCTTTGAACGTTTTCGCATAAGCGCAGCTGCTGAATTTCTCTGTGAGCTCCGGGAGCGTCGTTTCGATGAGCGCGCGGTACGGCTCTAACATCGGGGTGATCGGAATTTTTTTGAAAACGGTTTTTTGCGTGTTTTTTTGTTTCCGATTTTGAGCGACGATGAAATCTCCCTCCATGCGCGCGGTCTCCATTTCACACGGTCGCAATCCCGTGTAAAGGGCAACGACGATAGCAACCTCATACTTTGCGCCGCGGATCGCCGCAAGCAAAGCGTTCTCTTCGTCTTTGGTGAGCGGTTTCCCGTTTTCCCGTTCGTGCTTGATCGGTTTCATCGTCGACATGGGACTCTTATCGAGCAAACCGCTTTCAACGGCAAAATTAAAAATTCTGCTTAACTTCCAATACAGGCTCTCCGCCGTGCGCTCGATCTTTTTCGCTTTCAAGCCGTTAAAAAATTGAATGCAGTCTAACGGAGCGATTTCTCTGATCTTTCGCCCGCCGAAGAAGGGAAGCGCATGATTCTGAAACTGTTTCAGCTCTTTGTTGAACGTATACGGCAGCACGGAGGGTTTGAATACCTGATCGAACCAAATATTTGCCCATTCGGAGAAGAGCATCGTGTTCTTCGGCTTTTTGGGCTTTCCTTCTCCCGGGGCGCGTAGCTCCGCGATCTTTTCCGTGAGATCGATCAAAAATCTGCTTTCGCATTCGTCGACGTTTGGAGAGCTGCCGTAGATCGTAATTCCCTTTATCATGGCGCGCTTTTCGTAAACGCCCTTATGCAGTCGCGGATTCGCTTTGATTGCTTTTTGTATTTTTTCTTGTAGTGATTTTTGCATTTTGGAAATCTCCTTTTTGAATTTTTTCCAAAATACAGATTTTTCCCTGTTTTCCTTTTTCGGTAAGGCCTCCTTTTGAGTGGATTCTGAAATCCCTGTTTTTTCTTGCGGGACGATCCCCGCGAGGGTGCGCGGAAAGGGGGATTCCTCTTGTGCGGACAGCCATTCCGCGCGGCGCGCTTCATGCGATTCCTCTTGCCCTTCGGCGAATGCGAATAATTTATAAATCGAATCCGCGGCGGCGAGCATTTCGGAAGCCTGTCTTTCGTTGATAATAACTACCATGATAAAAAACTCCTCTCCCCAAATGCGGGAGAGTTATTTTATCACGGAAAATTATTTTCGTGAAGCAGAAACGTTCCCGGAAGTGCTTAGCAAGCCTTCGCAATAAGCGATTGCTCGTATTTTTTGCTGGTGGGTCATACGGTCGTAGAGATCGAGCAGCTGCTTCTGATCGTCCGCCAACGCGGGAACGGTGGGGGAGCTCTGCACGGTAACGAACCCGAGCTCGTCCGATCTGCCGAGAAAATAATCAGTTGTAACGCCGAAGAAGTCCGCGAGTTTTATTATCATATCTGCCGCAGGTTGGATTTTCTCTTTTTCCCATTTTGCTAAATTTGATTGCGTTCCGCCTACTGCGTCCGCAACTTCTTTTTGAGTGAGACCTTTTTCTTCTCTTAATTCTTTTAAGCGCATTTTATTCTCCTCGGAAAATTTTAAGTTAAATTTAACTCAAAGTGTTGACAAAGTTAAATATAACTGTTATTATAATTTCAGTAGTTATAAATAACTACGGTTTGTCCGATCTATCTACTGAGGGCAAACGCCCGTTAGAACGCAAATTAGACCCTTTAAGCGCAAATAAAAAATCGAAAGGAGAAAGAAAATGCGAAAAACACGGAAGAACAACGGATTTGCACTTTATACTCTCGGGGGATCAAAGACGGATTTACGATTTCTGACAAATTCCGAGACGAAGCTTCTTACGCTCATGAAACAAAACCCCAAAGAGAAATTTTCACTTAGGGGATTATCGCGTCGCTTAGAAATAAGCGCATGCTCTGTTTATAGAGCGCTCAGAAATTTAACCGAGACCGGACTGGTAAAACAAACAAAATAAAATAGCCAAAGTACGGCGGGCGCGACGGAACGAGGAGAAGGGGAAGCGCAGCGAAGAGCCGTTGCGGGGTAACCTTTGGAGACGATCCGAAAAAAGCGCGCCTGCCGAGAGTTGGGAACGTCGCGTCCAGGGAACGGGGCGCGACGATTCCCGAAATAAAAACGTCTTTCCCTCGCACGGAAAAGTCAATCCAAAATAAGACAAAAATCCGTGTGTGACGAAAGAGGGAGAGCGGCGTCGGTGTGCGAGACCGACGCTTGCCCTCCCAAACTTCTAAAATAGACGGTTTAGATCACATAAAAAAGACACAAACGGGTGGCACGTAGGCGAGAGATACTTAGGTGTTATTGAATGCGGGGGAAGAGCGATTCCGAAAAAGGTGATGCCCGACTAAACGTAACAGAGTACGCCGCGTAGGGAAGATCAATGACGAGTAGATCAAGCGCCGAAAAGTCTTTCCGTCAAATTTTTGTAATAATCGGCAGAACTGCCGACGAAATAAAAGGAGCAAACATATGGCAGCAGTAGAACGGAAGCGGGACGGCGTGTTGGGCGTAATCATTTCGCGGGACGAATATCGGGAATACGTCGAGTTACAGCAAAAGCGGGATCGGAGCGAGAACTCCCTGCGGGCGCAAATGCGCTTGCAGAATCAAGCGGCATTGAATTTGTCGCGTAAGGTGACGAAGCTCGTCGAGCTTGCGGGGATTGAAAATCTGAAAGCCCTTGCGGGAAATCTTGCAATCGACGCGTATGATCTTGCTAATGAGATTTTGGCGGAGGAGTAGCGCATGGAAATTCGTGTGATCGGAAGAAAAGAGGAGTGTGAAACGGCAAAGCAATATTATGACAGTTTGCGCAGCCACCCTCAAACGAGATCGGTAAGCATATCAACGTTTTATCCATGCCGCGGGAGCGCGGAGCTTTTCCGCGTTTATATCAAAATCGAATATTATGACGAACCGGGCGCGGGCGGAGAAGTTAAGCGGACGGACGCAACGGCGTTAGATAAAAGAACGATCAACAATGCGCATGTAAGCGTGATCAGAAAGCGGTCGTCGCAGACCTAAATCCCCGAAAACGGTGACGCAGAAGATCTGATCAAGCGTGGCCACAAACGTCAGAATCCCCGAAAGCGGGGATTTGCGCTCGGAAATGTTCCGGAGGGAATGTAAGAAAAAATCGGTCGGCACTGCGGAAAGCAGACGAAATAAGGAGAAGCACATGGCAACAAAAACAAAGAGCAGGAAAACGAGCAAGGGGAAACGCTCCTCGGGCTGGGCGTGGTTTTTCGGAGGAATCGGGACGCTTGCGGTGATCGCGGGAACGGTACTTTTGATTCTTGAATTTTGCACATCGTATAAGCCTTCGAACGGGTTCAAAAAGGTTGTGCCGGACAGCGAGCAAACAGAGCTGCTTCCGGAGGACAAAGGCGAAGAACTTCCCGCGGGCGGAGAAGAGAGCGAGCAGGCATAAGGAGGAGACGGCATGAAAAAGGCATGGACGGTCTTTTTATCGACGTTATCGGTCGCGCTTGCAGTGGCGATCGGCGTCGGTTCGTCCGGATTCACAAATTGGCACGTTACGGAATGGTTCAATCATTGGGGCAATGGCGAAGAGACGCAGAAGCCGCCGCAGGGTGACGACGAGCCGAGCGTACTCGGAACGCTGGGCGGGGGAATGGTGATGAGCGCGGGGACATCGGAGGCGGGCGCGCCGGTGCTTGCGGGCTATGCGATCGAGCGGGAAGCGTACGCGGAGAACGGGATTGCGGCGCAATCGGACAGCGCGTATACTGTTACGGCGACGGTGGCTCCGGACAACGAGGCGACGAACACGGGGATCATTTGGGCATTATCGTGGAAGGACGCGGGCGCGGAATGGGCGAGCGGGAAGACGGTTACCGACTATGTTACGGCTGTACCGTCGGGCGAAGGGTATGCCGAAAGTAAGACGGTGAGAGTGACATGCATCCAATCATTCGGAGAGCCGATCATTTTAACGGCGGCATGCAGATACGCGCTTGACGTCACGGCGACGATGCAGCTAGACTATAAAGCGCGGTTCAATTTATTGCAGCCGGGGTTTACAAACGAGAATTTTCCGTTAAATGTAGACGCAGAGGGTACGCCGGCGAATATCGGATTCGGACATAATTCAGGAGAACGGGATTCGGAAGTGACGTTGGAATTAAATTCCGCGTACGACCTTAACGGCCGCTGTCATTCGCTGTATCCTATGAGCTTGGAATACGAGGTGCTCGGGGCGTATACGCTGACGAACAGTTATCAATTTACGTTCAAGGCGGAAGCGTTAGATACGAATGAATACGGCGGGATAAAGCTATCGGATAACCAAACAAATGCATATAAACTCCAACTGCAAAATCACGAATTGGGCGAACGCGAGGTAGGATCCGACGTCGAAAACGGAAAGGGAGTGATCCGATTTACGGAAGCAGATTATAGCACTTCCGACATGGATTTCGAAACGTTCCCGCTGGAAACGACGTTGCGATTGAGCAGCACGGGAGGGATATTGAACAGTTTGCAACGTTATGAAATGCAAATGGGTTCGAACGGAATGACCCCTAAATATTACAGCGTGGCAGACGATTATTCGGACTACAACAGTTTATTGCAGGATTTCAACCGTGTAAAGAGCACGAGATATAACGGCAGGATACCGTTATGCAAGCTAACGCTTTACGTCATACCGACGGACAAGCCGGAGGGGGTGGTAAGCTCGACCGATTGGGAATATACGACGGACATATATATAACGAAGATCATCAAGAGCACGAAAATAACGGGCGTAACGCTGGATCAGGGAGCGATCAAGATATAAACGCAGGAGGGAAAAGGGAATGAAAATGCGGGGGAGACAACCGCAGGGGGCGAAAAAGACGGGGAGAATCCTTCTCGGATTTTTCGCGTTTCTTTTTTCCCTGATTTTGATAAGCAGCGCGGGCGCGCAGAGCGCGGCGTTGACGTTCGCGGACAAGGTAGAGTATACGGACTACGAGAAATCGCCGATCGAAGAGGACTTGCGCACGCTCGGCACGGACGTGTTGGACGTGACGCAATATCCGAAAGACCCCGAAGGGAAACACCGGTTAATGGATAATATCGGGTTTATGGAATACGCGTATTCGACATCGGCAATCCTGATCCCGTATTACGGAATTTATTTCTATGTCTACAATCCGACGGAAAAGGAAGTAAGCGAGCGGACGCGTGCGAACGCGGTGAACATGGCGACGGAGTACGACGCCCAAGGCGAACCGACGAAGTACGAAAATATCGAGATACAGTTACTGCAAAAGACGGCGAACAACCGGTTTTTGAAATTCGGGATCGTGAACAGGCGGGGAGTATACGACCGCGCGCGGGAATATGCGGAGGCGCATAACGGGGCGCGGCGGTACGACATCGCGGGGATTCAGTTGTGGTTCAAGGGGGATCAGAACGCGACGGACGGGAACACGGAGCGGGACGAGACGAGCTATACATATCTCTGCACGGGCTATTGCGCCGGGTGTTCTCCTGACGGCAGAGAGGAAAGCACGTTGCGCTTGCAGCGGAAAGAGTTGGAGACGATCGGACTTGACGTCCGGCATACCTATTACAGGACGGCTTCGGTCGATGTGAATCGCAAGAACACGATGACGAGCGTCTATTTCAGTGTTCCGGACAAGGTAATCGAGAAATACGGACGGTTGCAGATCGTCGACGCGGAATGGTACGAATATAAAACTTCATGGATATTCGTAAGCGATAATAACGAAGTGATCGAGAATCTTTCGCCGTATCGCGGGCGGGTGCTGCCGCAGGACGAGAGCGGGAATTATTACGATTCGAGCGTGCCGTATGAGATATATAATTATCTCGGGCCGAGTGACAGCGGGCAGCAGGGGATCGGATACAATTACAAGAAAGCGCGCCCGCAGCTGCCGCGGTTTGATTGGTTATTGCAGGTCGACGACATAACGAAAGAGGTGAATCCCGCGTTATTGAGCGATTATGCAAACAGTTATGAAGGGAACGCCTCGGACGCGCGGATCGAATACGGCGGAAAGTCGCTGAACGCGAATTTATTTGCTGATACGGTAGACGAAGGACGGACGCGCGGATACAATCACAAACGCTTTGACGCGCGGAATCCGGAGGATTGGATCGACCTTACAATCGAGAACACGACGAGCCAATGGCAGCAGTTTCTGAACGTGTTCCGGATCATCGGCGGAAAGGAAGCACAAGAAGAATTTTTCATCGAGAACGATATCCGCCCGATTCAGGAAGTGACGCCGGAAATGTTTGCGGGAAACGATCCCGACGTATCGAAAAAGCTCTTTGTAGCGGAAAGCCGGTTAAAAGAGTTAAGCGAATACTGTGCGGACGAGAGGTTGCTTGATCGGACGACGTATTTGTTACGGATCGGCGTAACGGAATACGAATCGATTCCCATGGAATGCCACCCCATGAGCGGAGATATATTCGGAACGAATTACAAAGAGATGTATATCGCACGGGATACGGCATATCTCGATTTCGACATTCTCTATCTTGGATTCGTAAGGGCGAACGTGGAAACGATTATACCGGTCGTAGCGTCGCCGATCGACATCTATCCGACGTTGACGCCGCCGGACGAGTTCAGCGACTTTTGGGATATCGTTTATTGGCTCTGCGGGATCGCGGGCGGGGTGATTTTGGTCGGTGTGGCGGTCGCAATCGTAAAAGCAAAAACGGGAGGAATCATGTAATGTTGACACTGTACGGAGTACTTGCTCTAATCGTGACGGTGATCGTGCGGATATTGATCGGACACCTTTCGGGGAAGTTTGAAGAGCTTGTTGCGTGGGTTCCGATCTTCAACTATATCGCGATCGGGGTGGCGTTGATTTTGGCGTCGTTCATCGTCGTGAACGTCGTAAAAGCGGTCAGAAAGTAGCTGAAGGGGGCATAGAATGGCAAAGCGAAAGAGCGGCGCGGGGAGTTCCAAAGCGCAAAAGATCGCGCTTGCGATCGTAATCATCATCGTAATTATCGCCGTGACGTGCGGGGCGTTATGGATCGCGTTCGTCGCTACGGACGGATTCGGCGGGCGGATCAATACTTTGTTTATCGAAATCGAGGGAAAGAAGTATTCGAAAAGCGCCGAAGATATTATCATTTATCCGGGGACGGAGATCAGGATCGATTCGATGAGCAAAATCCCGTATGAAGTGAAGATCGAAGCGAGCGATCGTGCGGATTTCGCGTTTTCGGTAGCGGGGGAGCGCGGGTATCGCTGGGCGCACCTTGCGGGGCGCGATTTCACGAAATACTTCGAAATGACGGAAGGGAAAAGCGGATTCACGGTGCAGCACAACGGGATCAACGGGATTTTAACGGCGTACTACGGGGGCGACGCGTCGAGCGACGAGGCGATCACGCCCCGTGATTTGTTTGTCATGATCGTCAAATGCGGGGAGCGGGAGCGGCGGTTCGGGTTTTATCCCGCATTGACGCGACCTACGGACATCACGCTTGATCCTGATAAAGTCGTGATGTAGGGGGAAAAGAAGTATGATAACGATCATCTTTGGTTTGCCGGGGGCGGGAAAAACTGCGTTCATGACGTATTTACTAAAAACCCTGTACGAGAAAAAGGGCGATAAAATGCTCGATTTCACATGTCGCAAAATACGGAAGTTTAACAGGAAATACGATCGGAATTTCAGCTTTCCGAAACAAACGCCGATATATGTCAATCAAAACTATCATGTGAAATTTACGGACGGTTACGACGAGTATTTTGCGCCGTACACGTTCGACGTCACAAGGTTCGGCGTTCCGATCAAAGGGATCGATCCCAAGAAAGCATTAGACATACAGTTCGTCGCGCCGGGTTCGACGCTCTTCGTGCCGGAGGGGCAGAAGTTTGTAAGCTCTTATGAATGGAAAAATATTCCGAAAGAAACGCGGACGGGATTCGAGGAGCACCGGCAATGGTGGATAAATTTTTATTTCGACGTGCAGCGTCCCGTTATGATCGCCGCGGCGGTGCGGGAGATAGCGGCGCGGTTTATCCGCATTCTGAAACACGAAAACACGCCGAACTTTGCGGGCGGGGTAGAGAGTACGACCTTTCACACGTTGGAGTTTAACTCATGGCAGGAAGCGGACGCGAATATCGAAGCGGGAAAGACGAAGGGCGGAGAGTTTAAGAAATACGTATACACAGGGAATATCTTCAAATGTTACGACAGCTTTTCATGCAGTGAGGATTTTATCCCGACAGGCATGAATCAGGATTTTATCTACGAACGGCGGAAAACCGCATAAGGGGGCAATTATGGACGATTTCGACGACTTCGACGAATTTGATGAAGAGGAAGAGGAGACGAGAGAGCTCGACGGTATGGAGAAAACCGTCGAGGATTTGAACGAAAAATTTTTCAAATTACTATGCAGATTAAAAAAACACAAAGAGGCGTTCGGGAAGCAACAGTTCTACGATTGTATGTTGCAAAATCTATTCGACCTTTACAAACTGGAATACGAGCGTATATACAAGGACTACAAGCTCAAAGCGAACCGTGAAATATTCAGAAAAAACGAGAAGATCGCGAGCCTTACGCCGCATGCGTGGCGGTTCTTATTCTTTCACCGTGAGAATATCCCCGCGAAGCTCATCATCGAGGACGAGAACATCAAGTCGGAAGAATTTTACCGAAAGTACGAAGCGGAAAACGACGCGGCACGCCCGGAATACATGCGTAAATTGTGGCTGACGCGCCGGGATAAAAAGGAAGCGAAGAAAGCGGCGAAGCAGGCAAGAAAAGCCG
>CAJUOV010000007.1 GCA_910588695.1 uncultured Christensenellaceae bacterium | reverse complement strand
ATTAGGGCTATGCCCGAAAATGAAATACCACCCGCTATGCGGGTGGATTATTATTCAACAAATTTTATAATTAGCCGCAAGTCCGCCCTCGCCTGTCTCTCGGTAACGGGCGTTGATATCTTTGCCCGTTTCGTACATGGTCTGAACGATCAGATCAAAAGAAATACGCCTCGTACCGCAAAGCACGCGCGCGATCCGCGCGCTGTCGAGTGCGCGCAAAGCCGCAACCGCATTCCGTTCGATGCAGGGAATCTGTACATATCCTTCGACGGGATCGCAGGTAAGCCCGAGTTGATGTTCGAGCGCAATCTCCGCCGCATACTCCACCTCTTCGGAATTGGCATCGAAAAGCGTGCTGATTGCCGCCGCTGCCATAGAAGTCGCCGTTCCGATCTCCGCCTGACAGCCCGCCTCCGCTCCGCTGACGGAGGCGTTCGTTTTAATCACGTTTCCGATCATTCCCGCTACGGCAAGAGCGTCGATAATTTTATCGTCCGAAACACCCTCATGTACCTTGAAATAAACGAGCAGCGCAGGCAGAACGCCGCATGCGCCGCAGGTAGGCGCGGTCACGATCGTACCTCCCCCTGCGTTTTCCTCGGCAACGGCAAACGCATAACTTGCTATGATCCGTTTCTCTTTCGCCTCTATCGATTCTCCGTCGACAGGCAGCGCCAACCGTTTCGCCTTACGCATAACCTGCAATTTCCCGGGGAGCACCCCTTCGGTCTCCGTTCCGCGGCAGACCGCTTTTTGCATGACACTCCAAACCTTGCCGAGATAGTCCCGAATTTCAGGTTCGAAAAAATATACCGCCTCTACGAGCGCAATTTTTTTATCATGACAGTAACCTTTCCATTCGCTGAAATTGCGGAAAGGATAAACGCTTTGATTCTTTTGCTCTTCTCCGAGCACGGTCACGTTTCCTCCGCCGACAGAGAGATAAACCACTTCCCCCGCAACCTTGTCGGGCGCGGAATACGCCGTGAATTTCATGGTGTTCGGATGCGGCAGATCCTGCGCTTCCCGATCAAACACAATCTCAACCCGATCGCGACCCAAAACCGAATAAATCGCCTCGTCGCTGAGGTGTCCCTTACCCGTATAAGCCAATGAACCGTAAAGCGTAACCCGATAACAAAAAGCGGACGGAAAGCGACGAAGAAAATTCTTTGACGCCGATTCCGGTCCCATCGAGTGCGAACTGGAAGGACCCCGTCCGATTTTATATACTTCTTTTAACGAATACATATTCGTTTCCCTTTAATTTTCTGCAATCTGCGCATAATGAATATGCTATGACTTTTCTTTACATTCTGCTGACAATTTACATCTGCGCCGTGAATTTCGCTTCGTTCATGCTTGTAAAGCATCAGCACGAAGAATGGGAAGAGGGCGCG
Organism: uncultured Christensenellaceae bacterium; assembly: GCA_910588695.1. Lineage (GTDB taxonomy): Bacteria > Bacillota > Clostridia > Christensenellales > Borkfalkiaceae > Gallimonas. Next base: position 88,837 of record CAJUOV010000007.1, on the reverse strand, counting down.
GAGGCGCCGCGCAGATCAGACGGCACAATTATGCTTGCCGCTTTTCTCGGAGGCGCAGCCGCGGTCTATATTACAATGTTTTGCCTGAGATATCGGTTGAGCAATCTTCTTCTTATGATCCTCATGCCTGTTCTCGCCGCGCTCAACTGTTATTGTTTTTATCTCGGTTTCAGAGGAATTTATCTCTTTTGGTAATTACGGCTTAAAATTGGCTTCGAGCCATTTGGCAACGCCGTCTTCTTCGCAATAGCCGATGACTCCCGTCGATTTATTTTTCAACCAATCGTCCGCGTTCATCACCGCATACTTTTCGTCGCAGACGTCAAACATATCGGAGTCATTCGAAGTATCGCCAAAACATACCGTTTTATCGCATCCGAGATACGCTTTGACTTTTTTTACGCCGTTTGCCTTCGTCGCCTCGCGCGGGGAAATTTCCATCCAGAAATCGCTCTGATAAGTTTCCTGATGAAAAATGCAGATGAACCGCGGATCGAATTTAAGCTCGTTCCATGCTCTTTCAAGCGGTTCTTTCGGTCCGATGCACTTAAAATAAAAAACCGCACCGTCCAGAAGCTCCTCTTCACTGCCCACACCGAACATTCTCGAGTCTTCTCTCCTGCGCAACAGATAACGCTGCATTCCGACAGTCTCGCAACCGGTAACCCAGGAAACCCGCTCATGCGAACGGTCTTTCGTAGCGCCGAATACGAAAGGCTGTATGCCGTGACGGATCAAAACGGAATAAACATACGATTTTTCATCACCGCCGAACAACACAAAGTTCAAAACTTCTCTCGTTTGAGGATGAAAAATCAAGCCGCCGTTATAAAGAACGACGGGAATATTCAGATTGAGCCCCGCGACCGCCCTTCGGGCGCTCTCGAAAGAGCGCGCCGTTGCGTAAGTAAATAACAAACCGCGGTCTATCATGGCATTCAATCGGTCGCGGCTGTATACGGAAACACATTCTTCTTTTGTCAGCAAAGTCCCGTCCAAATCGCTCACATATAAGGTTTTCATAATGCCCTACTATTATAGCACAGTTTCAAAGCGAATTCTACTTTTTCACTTAAAATTCCGAAAATATTATTTCGGATAAGAACGTTTATGCTTGAACAAATTTACGAAAGCGCGAAGCGCATAAGACATGCTTGCATTCTTGGGAAGAGCGATCCCGACAGATCGGGTGGGAAGCAGCGGCTCCACGTCGAGTTCGAAGAGCAGACCTTGCGCAATGCGGCTCTGCGCATATTCGCGCGGGATACAGCCTATTCCCATACCGTCGGAAACAAGTTTCTTCATAAAACCCCAACTGTCAACTTCGATGATGGGATGCAGCTTAAGTCCGAGATTATCGGTGTAGTGATTGAACGATGTGCGCGAAACAGTATGTTCCTCCATCAGTAACAAAGGATACTTCTGCAGATCCCAAATTGACAATTTTTTGCCTTTCAGATCTTTATAAGGTTCGCCCGCGATAAATACGTCATTCAACAACATGACCGTCTCGCCGACTACGACCCCCTCATCCGCATCGAGCGGAAGATTCAAAAAACCGATATCGCAACGATCCGCTTTCAGATATTCGATTATTTTAGGCGATAGATCGGAGACAAGTTCGAACTTTACGTCGGGATACAATTTATGGTATTCCACGATCGGATCGGCAAGACAGTATTTGAAAATAGTTTCGGAAGCGCCGATTCTGAGCGTGCCCTGCGCGCTGTGACGAAGCGCCGAAACTTTATCTTCAACTCCGCACAACAGACGCAACGCTTTTTCCACATCGTCGATAATAAGCTCTCCTCCCTGCGCCGAAAGCTCCATTCCCTTATGTCCTCGGTTGAACAGCGTCATTCCGAGCTGTGTTTCAAGCAAACGGATAGACTGCGATACTGCGGGTTGGGAAATAAACAGTTCGTCAGCCGCTTTCGTGAGACTGCCGCTCCGCGCAACCGTATAAAAAATTTTATAAAGATCGAGATTTATCATGAAGCTGCTCCTTTATTTTCCGACGCAAAATTTTTCGAATATTTCGTTTACGACCGCTTCGGAAGCGGTCGTTCCGCTCACCTGTCCCAACGCATTCAATGCAGCGGAAATATCCTCTGCATATAATTCGGCGGGCATTCCTTCTCTTATCGCGCCGATCGCTTTACCGACTTTCTCTTTCGCTGCCGACAACGCGCGGAAATGTCTCTCCTCCATCAGATATACGCCGTCGTTTTCCTTTCCGTATCCCCTTTCGTAAATCAATTCGCGAAGTCTTTCCATTCCCTCGCCCGTCAATGCGGAAACAAGAACGTCGCAATCGGTATGATTCCGAATGTCGCACTTGGCGCCCACGGTTACGATCGCCGCGCCATTCAATATTTCGTCAGGCGGCTCGCCTCCCTCTTTCAGCCATAATACGAGATCCGCGCTTCTGATCGTCTTTTCCGCGCGCGCGATCCCGAAACGTTCGATCTCGTCATCGCTTTCACGAAGTCCCGCCGTATCGTAAATACGGAAACGAACGCCTTGTATTTCGATATCGCCCTCGACAACGTCGCGCGTTGTTCCGGCGATCTGCGAAACGATGGCGCGGTCATAACCCAAAAGTGCGTTAAAAAGAGTGCTCTTTCCCGCGTTCGGTACGCCGCAAAGAGCTACCGCAACGCCGTTCTTTATTTTTTTGCCTGCACGATACTGATTCAGAAGTCTTGTTAACGAAGTTTCCGCTTCTTCCAAACGCGAAAGCGATTCTCCGACCGTGGTCTCCTCCAGATCCTCTTCGGGATAATCGAGATCCGCGTCGATCTTTGCAAGACACTCCAACAAAAGAGCGGAAAGCCGCTTACCCTCTTCCGAAAGTTTTTCGCCGTACAACGTATATCCCGCGCGCACTTCCGCTTCCGATTCGGCGTTGATCATATCCGCCATTCCCTCCGCTGCGGAGAGAGACAGCTTACCGTTGAGAAAAGCGCGTTTCGTAAACTCGCCGCGCTCCGCAGGACGCGCGCCGAGAGAACAGGATTTTTCAAATATACCCCGCGCGATCTCGCTTCCGCCGTGACATTGAAATTCGACCACGTCCTCCCCTGTAAATGATTTCGGCGCACGGAAATAAACGCACATTCCGAAATCGCGGAACACGCCGCAGTCGATCTCGCCGGCATAAAGCGTATTAGGCGCCCAGCCGACTTTTTTCAGAAACATTTTTTTTGCAACCTCAAGCGCGCCGTCGCCGCTTATTCTTACGATAGCGACTCCGCCTTTTCCTTTTGGCGTTGCGATTGCCGAAATCAATTCCATGCCTGACCTATAAGCAAAATTTATAATATTTCTTGAAATTATGCTTTTTTCGAAAATATCTATAACTAATAATTATAGAGATTATAACATAGCAAAATATATTTTACAACTGTTTTAGATAATTCCATTCAAAAAAATATGCTTTGTTTTTTCTGCGGCGGCACGCTTTCCCTGATTTTTCACAAAATTGTAACGCACTCCCCATTTTTATTTGCGAAAATAAGTTTAAGCGTGGTATAATAAGGAAAAGGAGTAATTATGAAACCGAAAAAAGCATTGTTTTTGCTTGCACCGATTCTTTCGCTCGCCATCCTTGCGGGCGGATGTTCTCTCACCCGAGTGAGCGTCACTTCTATCGAAAAAACCGCTTCTTACGAAACGGAAGACGTATATACGGTCAACTACTCTGACGGATCGAGCTCCTCATTTACCGTTAAACACGGAAAAGACGTTACGATACAGGATCTTTTCGATCGCTATAAAGAAGAATACGGCGACAAGTTGACTTACGATGAATTTTTACAAAAATACCTGACCGTTACAGACGAATCCTCGATCGCGGTTAAAACAGGATTGCTTTCGAGTTTTCGGGTTCAGGCATCCAATTCCAATACTTCGCAACAAGGTTCCGCCGTACTGTATGCCGTCAACGAAAGTAAAAACGAAGCGTACATCATAACCAATTATCATGTTACCTATATCTCGGGAAGCTACCGCGGAGGCATTGCTTCCAATCTTGCATGTTCGGTATACGGAAGCGATCATACCTCTCTTCCCTGCGAATATATCGGCGGATCGGCAAGCTCCGATATTGCGCTGCTCAAAACGAATCTTTCCGCATTGCAAAGCGTCAATCCCGACGTGAAGCCCGTCACGTTTGCCGACTCTTACAGCGTAGGAGACACGGTATACGCGATCGGAAATACCGAAGGCGAAGGAATCAGCGCGACAAAGGGAATCGTCAGCGTAGACAGCGAAGACGTTACGATGAGCACGGACGGAACCAGAAGAACACACCGCGCAATGCGGATCGACGCCGCGATCTATCACGGAAATTCCGGCGGAGGATTATTTAATACGAAAGGCGAACTCGTCGGCATAACCAACGGAGGAGACGAAACGGATCAGAACGTGAATTATGCGATTCCCCTTTCCATCGTTCAAGGCACCGCCGATAATATTCTGCATTATTATTCAGACGGCGACACGGGCACTTCGGGCGCATATAAAATCACGTTGGGATTTACCGCCACCTCCAAAAACGCGCGTTATATTTTTGACGAAACAAGCGGAACTGCTTATATCAAAGAAGACATTGTAATCGCGGGAGTGAACGCCTTCTCGATCGCCTCCAATTTGAATCTACGGGCAGACGACATAATAACCGGCATCGAAGTAAACGGAACGCAACATCCTCTCAACCGATCCTACGAAATATACGACATTCTGTTGACCGTGCGCGCAGGTGACGAAATCAAGATTTCATTTACCCGCGGCGGAAATCAGAGCACAACCTCGGCTTATACCGTCGAAACCGAAGAACTAAGCAAACTCGATTGATCTATCATTATAAAGCATATCCCCGCTTCACATATGTGTCGCGGGGATTTCTTTCAGCTTTTCATGATGCTTCCCGATTCCAAGAGGTCGAGTTCCGCAGAATAGCCTGTCGCAATAATTTCGGAGAAGCGGCAAGCCTGAAACACGAGCGGATTGTCTTTTGCATCATACAGCGCGCCGAGCATCGCCTGCGCATTAAATGCAAACCCCTCTTCCTGCAATTTTGTTTCGAAGAGTATCTCCAAAGCGTCGATAAGGCGCGGCAATTCGGCTTTCCAAGGATTCATATTATAATAACCCATTTCAAGGTAACTAACCGAACCTGTATCACGGTATTTTTTCAAAGAATCCCTGTCAAGTCTTAAAGCCGTGCAAAACGTATTGTTATTTACGATATTCGCAACGACGGATGCGGAAAGAATCTCACCCCGGATCACGTTACGATTAAGGATCACTCTTGCCAGAAGATCAGTCGGATCATGATTATCTTCGATCCCGAGCTCGTTAATGCCCATGAACAAATAACACAACTCGTCTTTTTTGACGATGCTTTCGATTGTATCCTGATAGAGCGTGGACTTGGAGGAAACAGGTATCACGATCGACAGATTATTCAACGAAACCGAATCAAGATAATAAGATACCGTATAGTAAATGATTTCGGAATCAAAAAATGCGTTAATCGTAGCTTTCTTCTCTTCTTCGGACTGCCCTTTCCCGAAATCCGAGACGGTCGTAAGAATCAATTCCCTCTGATCCCCGTCCATGATATTTTTCAGATTCAACAGATATTCGCCGTCTTCGTCGTAACCCGCCCCGTCGCGTATCAGGCGGTAGGATGAGATAAAACGTCTGAGTTCTCCCGGTATCCCGTTGACCGTGCACCAATTTTCCACGCTGTCCGTGAGCCGTTTGGAAAGAACGAGCTGCTTCTGCGAAGAATCGGTCTCTTCGGCAATTCTGTCCCGAATATGCATCGCGAGACTCCCCTCCGCAATCCGGCTCGATTCGATAAAATTCATGAACTCCGAATCTTCGAGATACTGATCGATATAATCATAATAATCCCCGTCAACGCATTCATCCATAAATGACGCAATCAATCCGATCCCGTTGAGAAGCTTCTCCATCTCAACGGAAACGACTAAGTTTACCGTCTGTCCTTCTTTATTTTTTTCAAGCGCCATTTTCGGAACATAGATCATTCCTTCCCCTTCTCCGATCAGAAAACATGAAACGAGGGAACGCAACAATCCGGAACTGCTCGCATAATACGCAAGATTCTTTCCTTCCGCGTCGGTCGCCTTTACCGCTTCCGCAAGCGCCGAGAGAACAGATTGCTCTTCGTCCGCGTCTCCGCCGAAAAGCAAATTGAGTATGGTTCGATCCTCCATACAGCCGATATGCCGCAATCCTCTTAAAAAATAATGCAGTTCTCCGTATGAGACCTCGCCGCTTTCCGCGGACGAATTTTCATAGACAATATCGTCAGGAATATAAACGCCTTCAAAAAGCTGTCCCAGCCCGTCGGTCAACGTTTTCGTAAAGTAACTCGTAGCAAGCGTCTTTCCCAAAAGACGGGAAACGCTAACCTTTTCGGAAACACTGTCATAGAGTGCGATGTCTTTTTCGCGATTCGGATTATCGGGATCGAAAATATAAAGCAGGCGGTTGAAAACTGCCGTTTCCGCTTCGCTCACATCGTCGTAGATCGCAAAGAAATCCTCCGCTACGTCGAGAAGCGACGATATTTCATCCGTCCAAGCGACATTCTCTTCGACAAGCACGGAATAGGAATAGCCCTCCGCGCCCTCCGCTTTGAGGTAGGCGTTTTGCACAAAGCAGTACATGCGCGCGAGAACGGGATCGACGGTATTTCCGTTGCTTCCAAACATCGAAAGTTCTTTGATATTCGGCACGACGGCACGGATCAGATCGAAAGTACTCGTCTGTTCGCCCCTTCCAGACAGAACGGCAAGGAACGTTTTCAGAAAAACGCGCACATCCTCTTTTTTCACGAGTTGCTGCATACCGAGATAAGGGCGGACGTTTCTTCCCGTTGCCTGCCAAGGATTTTCGGCTCCATTCCGAACGTTAAGCTCGTAGAGAACACGATCTTCGGGAATGTAGGGCGAAAGATATCCCTCTTTGAATATGATTTTAACAAGTTCCCGATTATTCTCGCTCAACGAACCCGCAAAAGACATATTGTCGATATTCGCAAGCACGGAGCTCACGAGTGACATCGAAAAATTATAAATATAGGTGGGCGAATCGTATTCGCCGATCAGCGCGTCGAATTCCGTTTGAAATTCACGATTTTTCATAACGTTCAAAACGCTGTCCATGATTCCCGCTTCGCTTGTTCCGTTTACAGACGCAGTAAATTCCTCCCCGCCGTATTTCAGCAGAAGGGTCACCGTGTCCCGCGCCAAAACGGAAAACGAACCGAGTTCTTCTCTAAGATTTATATTCTCCGAAACACCGTTCTTCTCGTCATTCAAAGCCCCCGAAAATACCAGATCCGCCGCAAAAAGATAATACGGCATATCATTCGGATCGGACATTGCGTTCAGAATCAGAAAAATCCCCTGCGTACCGTAACGTTCGATCGACTGATAGATCGAAAGTTGATTTTCGTATTTTCCGCCCGCTTCGTAATCTTTTGTTCTACCCTCGCCTCTGCCCGCTACCATAAAAAAACCCGCGCCTATAAAAGAAAGGCATACGAGCCCCGCCGCGACGCCGCGCACAAGTCCCACAACGGCTCCTCCGACATGGTGTTTTTTATATCCGGTATCCGTTTGATTCTCGCCGAGCGCCATTGTTTTTTTCTTTTTGTATTTGCGTTCGGAATAGAAACACAGATAAATCAAATACAATATAAAAACAGTCACGAGATAAAAATATAAGCAAACCGCCGCAAACCCGATATGGTAGATCATGTCCGCAAGCGTATATACATAAGCGGAAGTATCGCTGACAAGAGCACCCAACGCGCCGCTGCCCGCCGCACTCTCGAGACATAGCGCGAGAATTCCCCGAAGCGTAGTTGCTTCGGATGAAACATTCAACGAATTTTGCAGGCCGTTTTCGCCCATAAAGAGATTGACGAACTTTACGACCGCCGTTTCGAGCTTAACGCTTCTGACAAGGAAATAATAGAGCAGCACCCACAAAATCGCCGCCGATGCCGATTGCGCCATTAAAATCAGACTCTTTCTTCTGCCGCGCTTTGCATTGATGAGCATAGACAACAAAACGATCGCGGAGAATAAAACGGTAGGCGCCCATGCGATCAAAAAATCGATAAACGCATACAAATCCCACTTGACCGCCTCAATGATCAGATCGACGATTAAAACGACGGCAACCGTAATCCCGCCCGCCAAAAATATAAAGAATGCCGTTTTGATTTTCAAAAAAAGAATCGAAAGGATCAATAATATCGTGAGCACGGCGAAAAGAACCAGTTGCCAATTAGAGAACAGGTTCTCAAAAAACGTTGTAAATGAATTCGCCAACACAGCGTTCATCGCTTATACCTCAAAAATAATTCTTGCCCGCCCTAAAATCTATTCCGCAATTTCCACTCCGTCGAAAAATATCTTCGCATGAGTGTAATTTCCGATAAAATACTTTACTTTTGCCCCATGCGACGTTTCTCCGAACAGATCCGTAAATTTTTCGACGTCAGTCGAAGCAAATTGGATCCCCGTAAGAAAACGGCAACCATGCAGACTGTTTTTTACGAGAACGGCGCCGCTCATCTCGAATGTAGTGAGCTTTTCAAGTCCGTCGAACGCATACGCTTCTATCGTTACATGTTCGGCAACGGACGCAATCGATCTCAATTCTTTCAAATTTTTGAACGCGCCCGCCTCGATCGCGGTGATACCCGAAGGCAATACGATCGTTTTCACGCTCAAACGGCTGAACGCGCCCTCTCCGATTTTCACAACGCGGTAATTCCCGATTTTTTCGGGAACAACGAGCGCGTCTCCGCTCCCCTCGTAGCCGCAAATTTTAACTTCCTCCGCAGAGAGCGCCTGTAAATCGTATCCTTCGAGCGTAAAAATCTTTGAATAACGCGGAAACAGAAATACGGTAATCCCGATCGCAAGAACCAAAAGTATACATGTGATCCAATAATACACGGCAGGGAATAACGCAATGTTCTTTTTCGTGATTGTTCTTACGCGGAAACGTTCGCTCAGCTCTCTCCGTTCCGTATTCGTCATCGTCCGAACGACAGGCGCAGGCATTACGCGCGGACGCTCGGTCTCTTTGATATATTTTTCGTCGCGGACGTAATGTTCGAATTTATAGGTGTTATCGACGTATTCACCTTCGTTCCAAAGCACGCGGTCAAACGCCGCCTGCAAAAGTGTTACCGAAATACGTTTGCAGGCGTACTGCACTTTTAGTTTTGCCTTCGGCACAAACGAAGAATTAGCCTTCGCAAGAAAATTATTGTAGATCACAACGGACTTTTCGATCAACCTGTCGTGCATATCGTACTGGTTCACTTCAAACTTCATTCCGAGAAGTTTCTGATCGACGTTATTTGAAAACCGAAATACAACATATTTTTCTTCGCGTTTTTCATTGCCGAATACAATGTATTCGTCCAAAGATACAGCATCCGAAAGACTGTCTGTATATTTAATTTTTTCAATACTGTTATAGGAACTCATATTCCAGCGCACCTCCGTTCGCCTCTTTCGCATTTTTGCGGCGGAAGCAGAGTACCGTTAAAACGTAACCGAGCAGCGCAACGAAAAAGCTCGCGCCGACGATCGCATAGTTCCAATAAGAATTCAGATAGGCTTTCAGATAGATACCGCCGAATGTTTCAAGCGCAATATGACGCAACAGAAAGATTCCCGTAAAAACCGCAAGACTTTTGAAAAAGGCGTACAAGCGAATTTTATAGCGCGGAAGCGGTCGAATGATCTGCGAATTGATCTGCGCAGAGTTAACGTAAGATATGACTACGTTCACGTATGCGCAACGGCCGGAAAGCGCGATCACACGCGAAGATAGCGTGGTATTCGTCTCCGTCGCTCTGATTACCGACAAAACCCGTTTCGAAGCAGTATACTGTACAACAAAAAATCCGATCTGCTTATACTTCCTTGCAAAATTACAGATGAGAAACCGCTCGGTTCCTGAAACGCAAACAACGTATTTTTTAATATACTTGTACGTTTCGCCCGAAGTCAGATAGACGGAATTCGTCGAATTGGTCGTCTTGACCGTGCGCAGAAATTTATCTTCGGTAAACGAATGCGCATATTTGTTTTTTAGAAAGCGAACAACAATGAGCGTGACTATGCCGAACAAAAACAATGCCGCCGCGACAATACACAATATTCTCCACAAAAAAACCGTCATGATTCGTCCTTCCCGTCGGAAATATCCGTCTCTTCGTCTGAAAGATTTACTTTCTTTGCGCCTGCGCGCGCCGACTTTTCATGCTTACGCCTTGCACCGCTTGCAGGAAGCGGCGCGTCCAAGTTATCCGTTTCATCAAAGAGAACGGACAGATTTTCTTCGATTGTCTCGGGCTCGAACAAAACTCCCTTGCAACGTCTGATGTTCACTCCCGACGTATGCTTGCCCGCATTGACCGGATCAAGCGCAATATCTTCGAACAGACTTTTTTCCGAAATTTTATATGTCAGATGAAAAATAGGAAAGATCGCAAGAAAGATCGCGGCAAACAGAAAAATTACGCAGCACAACACGATCCCGCATTCCGCTCTGCCTTCGAGAAAGAGCAATACCAACATAATCGCGCCCGCGCCAGAACCTACGATCGCCCCCATAATCAGCGAGGGTACAAAGAAATTCAGAAAACATGTCCACTTTCCGCACCGCCGCATGGTTTTAATACTTGCGGAAACTGCCGCCGCTGCGCCGATTCCGGGATTTGATTCTACGATATAAGGAGTAGGCGCAAACATAATAGGCATGATCGCAAAGTAAACAAGAAGCACTGCCGCCCCCGGCGTGCAAAAAATCAACACCATAAACTCCTGCGGAAAATCGGGCGCGGCATATCCGATCATAAAACCGATCAAAGCAAGAAAACCCGTTGCGATTCCGATAAGAATGATGCCTGCCAGAAAGATAAGCGCTTCGAGGCAATATGCCCCCCATAACGACCACAGTGCGTTTGCTCTGAGCGCATGACGAAAATTTTCGGAAACGTCGGCTCTGTTATAAGCGTGAACCGTCTTTGCCTGTCTGATGTTCGCGAGATCAAATACCGGAGACAATACGAAAGTACATCTGCCGACCAGTTCCATAATCGTATACAGCCATATCGTCAAAAATCCTTTATTTTTGAAAATCGTCTTGAACGAAGATTTGATCGCTTCGCTGAAATAAGTTATAAATCCCCTGTTCACGACAGTCCCTCCTCTTTTCGGATTTTCTTTAACTTTTTCATACCTCTCTCCTTTTATCCCTTCGGATAGATAGCAGTACCCACAAGCTCCGAATTCGGGGAAATGCCCGAATCAAAGAAACACGTTGCAGAATAAATAATACTTTTATTGACTCTTGACGAGATAATTCCGTCTGTATACCGCGGCAGATAGATAAACACATAGACGCTTACATTGCCGTTCTCGTCTTTATAAATTGCAGCTTCCGCAAGATGACCTTCCAACAGCCCCTCTGCGCTGCGAATATAAGAGGAATCCAGAAGAGTCATACCGACTTCCGCATTGTCGAGTACCGATTGGGTCAGCATAGCAGAAAACGAAATCTTCGCCTGTACGGGCTGCACTTCGATCGACGTGTTTGTCCCCGCACGCACAACGCAAACTATATTGTACAATTTGGAGACCAAACCGCCCGTTCCGCTATTTACGACATTCAGATTCACCCACTGATCGTAGATGCGGACCTGACTGCCGACATAAGCGCTTTTCAAAACTGCGCCGTCAGTGTCGAGCAGCCCGTAAGACGAAATATCGAGCCCTGCATCCGCACCGCTCCATTCCGCCCGCTTCGACGGCGTATCGACTTCGTCTGAAGTAAGCAACCTGTAAAGCGTATTGCTTCCGCCCGTAAAGTCAACTCTCTCGCCCGAATAAGGAAGCAACCCTCTGCCCGTTACAGGGTCTCTGTTGATACCGTCCGGAATGATCTGTTCGAAATAAAGCGTTCTCTGATTAAACCCGATATATCCTACGGAAAGCACGACATTATAATTATCGATAACGGGTTCGCCGGTAAGAACATCGCAAATAACAAGGCTGCCGTTTCTGATTTTGACGGGCGCGAACATTTTATTCTCGCTCGCTTTCAATCCCGTGCGGGTCAATTCGCAGCTGACGATCATATCGCCCGATGCAAGCGCAGAATCGCCGAACTCCAATTCGTTTGAAGAAATCGTAATTTCCTGGCCTGCGCCGATATAGTTTTCCCACCGATCCGACGGCTTCACAAAGAGCGACGCTTTTTCGATTGATAAAAGTCCGACGTCGACGGAAAACGCATAATTATTCTTTCCCGTTCCGTCGGCGATTGTAAGCATAATATCGTACTCGCCCGCATTATAGCGGGTCGCCGCCCAACTCGTTCCCTTGGCGACGTACAGCGGCGTGAACGTAAACAAATCGGCTTCCGAACGCAGGATTCCGCGGTTTGCGGTTTCGCCCTCCAATTCGCAGACGATCGACGGCGTTTCCTTCGGCGCGCCGTTGTAATACACCATCGTAAGATCGCCGACCGTAATCGTAACCTCGCGCTGTTTCACCGTCAGTTTTCCGCTTCGGGACAGGATCAGATAGTTTTTCGTCACGTCGCTTCGTCCGTTCGTCACGCCTTTGAATTTATTGTTTTCAATCGTGCCCGCGTCGGTGATCGACGGAAGCTCAACGATAAAGGAATGCCCGCTCACAAGCGCGTTCTCCTCTCCCGTCAACGGAGTTTTCGTCATATCGTTATCAGGATAGAAAGTAAGAGTATAGCGATCGTCGGGAGAGATAAGCGGTTTGCCGTCGTACACCTTGTTGTCGCTCGACGCGTCAACATAAATCTGACGTTGATGCACCGTCAGTTTGCCGAGTTCGGTCTCTGCGATGATATAATTGAACTTTTTAGAAACGCCCGCGGCGTTCAAAATATCTTCCACTGTATCGTTTAATACAAACCCCGTCTCTTCGATCGAAACTGTTCCGAAACGGAACGAATGTCCCGCCACAAGTCCGTCCACTCTCTCTTGGGTCGCGTCGTTGTTCTTATAATGATAACAGGATTCGATCTCAGCGGGAGAGACGAGCGGCGTACCGTCGTACACCTTTTCCGCGCTCTTCGTCGCCACGTAAATGATCCGTTGGAGAACGGAGAGACTGCCGTAAGTATACGTAATCTCGTAATTGCGCGTCACGTCCACCGCGCCCCGTTTCATTGCGATCGCAAACTTATTTTCCGTTGCGTCTACAGAATATTCTTCCACCGACGGAAGATTTCTTTCATAATCCGCATGAAGAACGCTCATATCGTCGTAAGCGAGTCCCTTCCCGCCGTACTGATCTATCACCGTATATCCGCCGTCGGTATGTATTTCTCCGTCGTACACGAAAGAGTTTGTAGCGGTCGTAACCGTCACTCTGCGTTGGATAACCGTCAATTTCCCCTTGACTTGCTGTACGATGTAATTCTCTGTTACATCCACGCCGTCGCGCGTAATCTTAACGGGCTGAGTCCGATCGAGATTAAGCGCAACCGCCTCCTCGTATTCTCCCACCTGAGCCTGAGGCGGCATGGTGAACGCCACGCTCAGAACGGTCAGCGTTTCGCCGTCCGCAAGATTTGTAACACTCGCGTAATTCCCTTCTCCCCCGTAATATGCGGGTTGTTCGCCGTAATCAACTTCCACATTCCGAAGCGTCACGATGAGAGAGCGCCTTTCGACTTTTACCGCGCCGTTTTCAAACTCAAACAAATAATTGTTTTCGTCTGCATACTCTCCGCCGTTTACGGTATGTCCGCTGCGGGGAACGATTTCGTAGTCGCCCACAGGCAACACCGTTTGATTGCTATAAGCGGTTAAACTCGCTTTATGGAAAAACCATACGTTGATTTGCAGCGTTTCGCCGTCGACAAGACCGCCTCCTAAAACAGGCTCGACCGCCTCGATTGCCGCATAATTCCCCTCGCTTTCCGGATAGACGACGGGTTCGCCGTAAACTTTTGTTCCGAGATCGAGAATCGAAATTTTCACCGTGCGGGGGAGAATCATACGCTCTATACTCTTAACGCTGATTTCGTAATTATCAAGCGATATTTCTTGTTCGCCGTATAATATCCGACTCTTTTCGGAATCGAACCAACAGACGTATCGATCCGCTTTGACTACTTGATAAGCGATCGAATGACCGGAAACGGAAGTATAACCGACCGCAACTTGCAGTGTTTCCCCCTCCGCCATGCCTTTTCCGCCGATTTCTTCTCCGCCCGAAACGTAATTGTGCGGTTTACCGTCATAGTACACGGATTCTTTGAAATCCGGATTAAGTTCGAGCGTAATCGGTCGCTTATTAACCGTCAATGTGCCCGTTTCTATCGTAAACGAATAGCTGTCCGAGATCTTGTAGCCGTCGACAATTTCGTCACTGCCGTTGTGAACAAATTCCGCTTTGGAGAGTATGCTATAGTTGCCCACCGACGGACGGTTGTCAACCGTTTCCAACGCCAAATACATTGTTGTAAAAATGAAGAGTCGATCGCCGTAGACGAGCTCTCCCGAGAGGATCGTATAATTCGTACCGTCGTTTCCGATCTCGTAACGGAGCGGATCGCCGTAATCAATCGTCAAACTGTCTAATCTAACCGTAATGTCGCGCGGAGTAATCGTTAGCGTTCCGTTTTGAAGCTCGCCACTCTCCGTCACGTCGTAGTTCTTCATCCCCTCCGCGCTGCCGTTGATAAGGAGCTGTTCTCCGATCACGATGTCGTAAATATCTGCAAATTTCGGCGTTACGGAAACACCGTTCTTTTGGAACGAATAAAAAGCGGTCAGAACTTCACCGTAGGGCAACACATCATATTCGGGATGCGCGGGCACGACAACGACTTCGACAGCGTCAGAAATCGAATCGCCGTATACGATCGTATCTTTCTGACTGACCGATACGGTGATCGGAAGCGGCATAATTTCAAGCATACCCGCAAAGTAACCGTTCGGCAATTCTTCGTTCGGGTCTTTATCGCCGTTCATAAAAACGAATGTATAGTTTTTCAATCCCTCTTCGCCGACGCTTAAAACGGGCGTGAGCTGCACATCGTAAATTCCAACGTCTTTGGGCATATTGATCGAAACGCCGTTTTGGAAATAAGAATATTCGATCTCCATCGTCTCGTCGTAGGCAAGATCGGTATTGGAAAATTTCAGCACCCAATCCTTGGGACCGCTACTTCCGTAATATCCGTTCCTTTTCCACGTGGTTACCGTCACCTCTTTGGGCACGACCGTCAGTGTTCCGGGGAGCACCGTGATATCGTAGCTGTCGAATACGTTGGTGATCGGCGGTTTTGGAGTCGCATGATAGCCGATCTGTTGCGGCTCACCCGTAATTTCGTATTCGCCCACAGGGAAAACGCTGTTCGAAGACATACCCCCGAAAAGAATCCGCGACCAACCATATATTCTTTCTCCCTCTACAAAAGGCACTTCGCCGACTACGCGATAATACTCTTTGGTGTCGTAGTTCATATAGTCGCCGTAAGTTTTGGTAATATCGTTCATCTGAATGGTCACGGGGCGTTTGGTGATTTGGCAAACGCCGTTGACGCAGAGAATATTATAATTTTTCAGTCTACGCGACGAAGCAAAATAGCCGCCCTCGCCGTTCTGCTCTTCGATCGTGCTGTTTGCGGAATCGAACGAATAGATATATTCGCCGCGGAATATCGGTTCGCGGTCAAATACGACTTTTACATCAAGCCGTTCGCCGTAGCCGAATGCATCACTCTTTTTCAAAAGTTCGGGATACCCGGCGCGCGTCCGATCGAGCACGACCGCTTCCCCGCCCGATAAATATTCGCGCGCTTCGCCGTCGTACCATCGCGTTTCGATCTCGTTGAGGGTTACCTGAACGGGACGTGCGAGAATTTCCAGCTCGCCGGGCGTATAGTAGCGAATGAGATAATTCGCGCCGATCGGATTTTCACTTTCACCGACGATCGTGATCTCCTCCCTTCCGTCGGCAGCGCAGATCTTGATTTCATGCGGGAAGATATAGTAGTGCGCGGCGTTCTTGGGCGTTACAAACTCGTCAGTCGTACCGCTGCCGTTCTCACCGTCGGGATTGAGAAGAGGCGCGTCTTTATAGAGAATACTGACAACTTCAAGCGTGTCGCCCGCAAGAAGCCCGTTTTTCGTTTTATCTTCTTCGCTGTCATCCGCAAAGAATACGCCCATCGTATTGCCCGCGCCCTTGGGATAGACCGCGCTCGTTCCGTCTTCATAATAAATATCTTCGCCGTAATAGGTTTTAATCTCATCAAGAAGAATGTACAAACCGCGCCGAACCACCGTCAAAGCGCCGCATTCATAGGCAATTTCGTAGTTATGCTCGTCGCTCCCCGTAAACCGCGCCTCGCTCTTGACTACCGCATTTTCGTAAGGAAGAATCGCACCGTCGACCCATCTGACGGGAAGCCGTTCGACGGACCGATAACCGTATGCCGAAAGATCGTACTCTACGAACAATTCGACCGTATCTCCGCCGATAAAACCGACTGTTCCCGAATCTGCAAAATTGCCCTTACCGCTCGGATAAACAGGCGCTTCTCCGTATACCGAACTTACATCCAGCGCATGAATTAAAACATGCTTAGGCGTGATCGTAAGCGTACCGAAGTCATAACCGATAATTTTATAATTTTGGTTGGGCTCGAGGAAGGTGCACTTGTTTTCCCCCGATTCCATTACGTTGAAAATCGAATATTTATCTTTTAATGTAAGAGCGTCAACGCCCAAAAGCCCCGCCTGTTCGCCCTCTTTGTTTGTGTGATAGGTTCTGACGTACTCGTTTCTTTCAAGCAAAGTTCCGTCATACTCCTTTTCGTCCGAAGCGGTAACGACACGGATCTCGCGGGCGGTCACGGTAAGCGTCCCCCACTCCAGAGTAATTTCAAAGTTGGCAAAATCGTTCTCCGCTTCGTTCGTCGATTTTTTAACAATCGCAAAAGCAACTTCGTTCGTAGACTTGCCGAAATCTTTGATCGAAGTTATAGCCGTTTCCCCGACGGGAACGACCGTAAAATATTCGTCCGTACAGAAAACTTTTGCAAGGCTGTGCATGCCCGCGTCGTATACCCACGACTCGCTCGGCGAAGTAACCGTAAGTCCGCGCGCAGAAATTGCAAGTTCGCCCCAAATTTCCGTCACCGCAAAATTCGCCTTGTCCTCGACCTCGTCCGCGGCGTTTCGGATGGTATAATTCACACGATTTTTCACAGACCCGAACGTCTTATCTCGGACAACGGTAACAGGATCGCCCGAAACAACGACTTTGAATATCTGATCGGCGCAGTCAATTTCCGCCTTGCTGTGTTTCTCGCCGTCGTATACCCACGATGCGCTCGGCGAAGTAACGGTCAGCGGACGGGGATTGACGGTCAGCGTACCGTATGTATAATTTTTCAGTTCGTAATTGTCGTTCGGAACGGAATAGGAGCAAACGTTATTGCCGACCGCCGTATCGCCGACGACAGTCACCTCTCGTGCCGTTAAAAGAATCAGTTCGTCTTCGCCGACAAGTCCCGCTCCGCCGTTGTAAAAGGCAGAATAGCCGCCGTCCGAATGAGCGTTTCCGTCATAGACAAATGGCGCGGAATTTGTGACGACCGTCAACGGACGCGGCAAAATCGTTATTGTTCCGTATGCAACGGAGTCGATCTCGTAATTCTGTCCCGCATCGTAGACGCAAACATTGTTATTCTGAATGCCTTTCGTTTCGCTGACGTTTGTAAATGCGGGCGCGCTGCCTACGAGAGCGAGTTTATTTCCCCCTATAAGAGCCGATTGAATCCCGTTTTCGAATATCAAACAGCCGCTGTCGGAATGAGGTTCTCCGTCATAAACGAAATTATTGGAATTGGTGAGCAACGAAATATGACGGGGATTGACCGTAAGCGTTCCCCTCTCATAGCGAATCAAGTAATTTTTCGTTCTGGGAAATCCGTTGCATTCTATCCCATATTCCGATTTATTTTGAATGCTTGCAACTTTTCCGTTGTCGCGTTTGACGTTCGTAAGCGAAAATAACTTTCCGCTGCGATCGGAAACGAGCATATCGCCTGCCGCAAGCGATCCGTCCGTAACCGTCACCTCGTCATTTTCGGGCGTTGCGAAAAGCGGACTTCCGTCGTACATTTTTTCAATGCTTTGGATTGTTACCGTAATTTCTCGTTGTCTGATTTGAAGAGTCCCCCATTTCTCTGTCACTGCAAAATCAGACAAATCCTCTCTTTCGTTCGTCGATTTGTTTTCAATGGTATAATCAACTTTGTTTTGATATAAGCCAATCGTTAACACGGGCGTTCCCGAATCTTTAACCGCCGTTACGCTAAAAAATTCGTCTGCACAGGAAATTTCCGTTTTACTGTAAACATTTCCGTCATAAATCCACGAACCGTCAGGCGAAGTTACCGTAATCGGACGCGGTTTGACCGTAAGCGTTCCGTATTGCCAAATAATCTCGTAATCGGCAGTAACGTTCGAACCGTCGGCGCTTAAAATCAGATAATCGACCAGCTTGTTTGGGATCGTCTGCGCGTGCACGATACGGGTCGACGCATTTACGAATAGCGTATCGCCCGCAACGAGCCCCGCCGCCTCGAATCCGTCCGCTTTTGAAAGCAGTGTTCCGTCGTAAATCTGCTCTGCGGAAGCAGTCGTTACGGTAATTACTTTTTTCGAGATTTCAAACGGAACGGCTACTAAGCGCCCGTCATACTGCGCAGTCACATCGATTTTCTGCCCGCCGATCGCCTTGCAAATGGCATACCCGCTTGCAACCGCCTCGTAATTTCCCGCCCGAACCGCATTTTCAACGCGCAAACCGTCTTTATAAAGCGCAACGGTATCGATTTTGATTTCGTCGCCGTTTGCAAGCTGCATTTCCGTGGCTTCGGAAGGATTGTTCGAATAGACCACACCGCTTCCCGAATAGACGAAATCCATTTTCTCGGGAAAAACCGAGATACTGCGTTTAGTAATCGTGAGCTCTTTTTTCTCGTGCTTTACAATATAGCACGCGGTACGGTCGTCCCCCTGATTGATGATTTTGACGGAGTTTTCGTCCAAATCCACCCCTGTCCGTTGCGAAACATAATCGTCATAGACAAACTGCAAGCTATTCCGATCCAATCTGTCGCCCGAAAGAAGTTCCAAAGAAATATCTTTCGGAACGCCGCCGTATTCCACAGATTCGCTCACTATCGAAAATTCCACTTCCCGCGGCGCGATCTCGAACGAAGCGATTTTTCCGTAACCTTTGCCGATCGTTTTGGACGAGACGGCGCGCACGTTGTACTTTCCCGCTTTTACGGGTTTCTCTTCTGTCCACTCGCCGCTTCCTTCGCGCGCGAATTCGTAAGAAACGTCGCTCCAAAATGCGGAGACTCCCTCCGGATCGGAATAGCTCTCTCCGTACACGGAAGAAGATATGACGATTTCGCCCGAAAGCGAACCTTTGAGCGAGAGCAAGGTTGCGACCGCCGCTACGACCAATGCGAAAACGGCGATAAACAGGAACTTGTATTTATTCATAAAGTTCCTGAATTTCGCAACTTTTTTGATTCTGTTTTCATATTGATCGTAAGAAATCATAGCATCCTTTTGTCTTTATTCTTTTATGCGTTTTTCTCCGACAGATAGACGGTGACGACCGGTTCTCCCTCGTTGGAAAACGAATAACAGTTTATTACGTTCTCTCCTTTGGAATTGAAAATGACAGACGCATTGTCAAAGCCTACGTAAAATAAGATTCTTTTGTTTGCGGAATCAAAATATGGACTAAATTGAAAGCCCGTTACCGAATCGTAACTTACGGCGTCTCCCGCAGCGAGTCCGTAAAATACGATCGAAGAGTGAAGTTTCTCCTCCAAATCACCGATCAATTTCGCCTGCTCGTCATTGGCCGTAGGAATTCTATCGACCTCATAATTAACGATCGGCTGGGTCGCTGCGGCGGTTAAATTCGCCGCACGTATCGTAACGGACAATAACGGAGCAGCGACCACATAATTCTCCGAAACGTCGGAAGCAGTCGTCTTATCGTAAATGCGTATTGCCGAAACCGCAACGGAATAATTCCCTACAAGCGCGTGATTTCTGAAATCCGAAGTATTTTCATTCGTAACATATCGAAAATCCGCCCCCGATACCGTGAGATTCGTACTATCGTTTACCAACAGATTCCGATAATCGAGATTCGCTTCGGTTCCGTCGTAAAATTTATTGATCTGTGTAATCGCCGTATTCTCGTAATAATATTCAACTCCGAGATTCGCGCGTTCCACGGTAAATCGCGCTCTGTCAAACGAAACGATCACATTCCCCTCTTTTACAAACAGCGCGTTTGCGTACTCTGTACTCTCCATAGTAAAATTATATACACCCGCGTTCTTAACAAGCCTGTCCGGAACAGCGCGGAAATAAGGCTGACGTTCCGCCGTATAGAGCGCTTTTAACAATTCGAGCCGATCGCGGAATACGCCGACGGGATTGTTTTCTCCGATAAAAGAGTCGATCGTTTCGGAGAGAGTAATTCCGATTGCGTCGTCCGCTCCGATCGAAATTTCCGTCCCCGTGTATTCGTTTGAGTAACTGCGCACCGCGCAATAAAGCCGAACGGGCGCGATCTTTGCTTTTGCGGATAAAGTCGTAATTTCAAACTGATCGGTAACGTCGGATCTGCTCCCGTCTGTCACGATTTTAATTCCCGTAATCGCATAAATCCCGTCATATGCGTCCGTTAATGTCTCCGCGACGGAAGAATACTCTGAAATTCGGAAGCCGTCCGGCAAATCGTCTGTGTATTCGGGAACACCGTTCAAAATACTATTGAGAGGCAGTCCGTCGTAAGTTTTAACAAGGTCTTTCGCCCTGACCGTAACAGAGCGTTTTCTCACGGTATGCGTACCGAACAGATCGGAAGAATGATTCAGAATATAATTTTTCTGCAACTCTTCGTCAAGAGGGACCAAGTCGAACCCGACCTGTTCGTAAACCGTAACAGCGGACACTCTGACGGTTGCGCTTTCCCCCGCTCTGATTACGGAAGCCTGTTGTCCGAACGCATCCGTAAATTCAACCCCGCCTATAAAATGACCTGCGGCAAGCGTTCCCGAAACAAGTTCGTATTTTCCTTCGACAGGCATTCCGTCGTAGTATTTTTCTACGTTCAACGCTTTTACGCTGAGCTGACGAGGAACAATTTCTATCGGTCCGCCCGAAAGCATTCCCTCCTGCAAGAGATAATTTGCAGTCACGTCGTTTCCGGTCGTATCGTATATCAAAAAGTTTTCGTCCCGCCACTCTTCGATAGCCGGAAACGTATCCCCTACGTTTTCAAACCGATCGGGAAAAGAAATTACGAGCTTATGCCCCGCAATCAACTCTCCTTTTTCAAAACTCTCTACGCTGCCTGCAAGGTTGATACCTTTATATACGTCGTAATTTTCGATTGCGATCTTACTGCCGCTGTAAGGAATCTGCTGCGGGCGCAATAAGATCGTAAGCGGTTTTTGAGTGACCGTAAGAACGGCTTTGTTGACTTTGATCAAATATTTATTTGTAACGTCCCGTTCCTCTTCGTCGTATACTTTGATAAGAAGATCGCTTTCGGAAGAACCGCTGTTG
The DNA here is from genome assembly GCA_910588695.1 of uncultured Christensenellaceae bacterium. Taxonomy (GTDB): domain Bacteria; phylum Bacillota; class Clostridia; order Christensenellales; family Borkfalkiaceae; genus Gallimonas. Next base: position 67,086 of record CAJUOV010000007.1, on the reverse strand, counting down.
AGTTGTTCGCCCAAAATTTTAACGTCGAGCCTGTGTCCGTCGCGGAGTTTTCCCGAATTCCACGCGTAATTGCGCGCGCGCAAAGGCGTGCCGTCGTACTCTTTGGGTTCTACCGCATTTACCGAAAATTCAAGTTCTATGGGATTGACTGCAATCGCTCCTGCCAAATAAAGCCCCAGCACCGTCAATAACGACGCCGCAAGCATTGCGATCAGTATTCCGATTACAAAAAGCGAAGTTCTCGATTTTGACATCATCGCTCTCCTTTTACCGTAATGTTACACATTTTGTTCGATCAGCCGAACGGTCTCTTTGCACAAAGGCAATTTGTCTTCCCCGAAGAGTTCGTCCAAGTATCCGCACAATCCCTCCGCTATCTGCTTCACGTATACCGGATTCTTCGATTCCAGCTTCCTGAATACTTTCCTCGATAAGATGTCATCCAACGCTTCCACTTCGCTCCCTCCGCATGCCACCAGCACCGGCACGTAACTGCGGATCTGCTTCATGATCCGGTTCCCGAACGTAATGTGAAAGGTTTTGATCATGTATTCGTCCAGCTTCTTGATCCGTCGCATGTTCCTGTCCGATATTTCGTACTCCCTCTGCGCTCGCTCCATCAACTCCGTCAGATGCGTGCTCGATATTTTCTTCGCCTCTCCCTCCGCCTCGAACGGCGTTGCTTTCTTGTCGAGGTTCAATACCATCGCTCTGTCGTATACCTTATCCGAGATCGAAAACGTACTGTCGTCGTTGTTCGCCGTCCCTACATACCACATGTTCGTCGGCAAACGCAATTTCCCGTTCTTCTGCAACAGCTTCGGATCGTCTTCCCTCCTGTCCGACACCACGTCCAGATTCCGTCCGTCCGGATTCGGTATCTCCAACAACGACAAGAACTCCGCAAAATAGTATTCCACTCGCGCAATGTTCATTTCATCCAGTACCGTTACATAGATCTCTTCGTTATAATTCGCCTCGTACATCTTATACAACAGCGTCGTCTCGTTGAATTTCTTTGTGAATTCGTTATAATACCCCACCAGATCCGTTCGCTCTTTCCACATCGGCTGGATCGGCACCACCACCGTTTTATTTCCTAAATACTCTCCGAACGCATATGCCAGCGACGTCTTTCCCGTTCCGGACATCCCTTGCAGTATGATCAGCTTCGTTACCGCCATCGCTCCGATAAACCGTCTGATGTCCTCTATATCGTAATACAGCTTCAATTCCCCAGCCGAATAGTTTCGGAAGCTCTCGCACAGCTCTTTCAACGTGATCTTATCGTCATACGTCGGACGCTCGTAGCTTTCATAGCTCTTATCGATCTCCGTCAGCATGTAAAACCGCGATTTTCCATCTTCCGCTCCCCTTGTTTCCTCCGCGCTCTTCTCTTCCTGCCTCTCTTCTCCACTTTCTCTGCCGACCGAGCGGATACGCACGGGTTTGGCTTTATCGACGCGGCGAATGGGAGTCTTCTCTTCCGCACGCTCAAAGTTTACGCCGAAATAATCGGGCGTAAGATGCGTATTGCAACTCTTTCTTTGATACGTTTTAAGAATCAGGACAAAAATAAGAACGGGTAGCAACAGAAGAACGGCATACAAAAAATAGACAAATTCGGTACCGAAGCTCTCCGCAAGATCGATCTTGTCGAACTGCACGAGAACGGCGGCGATCAGCAAACCGAAAACGCAGATCAATAGAACGATCAGCGTAATCATTTTGCCGAATTTTCTGTTTTCGTCATGCTTTTTCATGCGCTCTCCGATTCAGACGTTACTTTCTTTTGTTCTTGTTCTTTGCCGCTTGGTTCCGCAAGATATTTTTGCGGATCTCTTTTTTCGTAAATTCCCACTGCTGCGTAAAGAATTTGTGAAAGGCTTCGTATTCCCTTTCGAGTTCCTTGAACCGTTCGCGGGAGGCGTAATCCCGACTCGGGGTCAACAGCCCTTCCCGCGCGCGCAACCCGTCGAGTTCTCCACGGACAAACGTGAGTTCCTCTCTGATCGCGCCGATCTTCGCTTCGCAGTCGCTTTCGATCTTTTTTTGGAGATTTTCGAAGTCGGCGACATATGCCTCGTTTTCCGCAATCTTTCTTTCGCAATCGCTCGCCGTTCTGTCGCATGTTTCCCGCATCGCGTAAACTTCCGCTTGCAACGCAGAAACTTTCTCTTCGTAATCGCTTACGGTCGCACTCATTTTTTCGGAAAATTCCGTCTTGATCTGCGCGATCTCGCCTGCATGCGCAGAATTGAGATGAAACAGCTCTTCTTTATGTGTTCTGTTTAATGCGGAAATATCGTCGAGATACTTTTGATTCAATTCGGATATTTCCGCTTCTTTCTGCGCAACCGTTTCGTTTAATTCCTCGATCCTGCGATTGAGCTCCTTTTGCTCGTCTAAAAGAGCGTTGATTTTATTATTGAGAAGCTCCACTTCGTGACGCACCCTCTCGATCCCCTCGTTATCTTTTTCCAAACGACGAATAAGATCCTCGAGCGCTATCATATATTCTTCGAGCGATTTCCCCGATTCGAAAGCGCGTTTTTTAAGACGTGCAATCCGTTCTTTGAGTTTTTCCGCCTCTTTTGCTCTTCTTCGTTCCTCTTCCGCGCTATATTCCGCTTCGAGAATCTCTTCGATCCCGTTTCCGAACTTGTATGCAAGGAAAGAAGCGAGTTTCGCGCTCTCTGCAATCTCATTCGCAACGGATTCGGAAAAGGGCGTCAAACGATATTTCACTTCTTCGTAGGAATAACCGTCGCCTTTGTAAGAAGCAATAAAATCATAAAGCGCAAGCGAACGTTTGAAGTTGTTGTTCATTTTCAACACGTTCGTCTTAACGATGGGCGGCTTGATCATGGGCGTTTTCGCCACCTGCGTCATGAGGTCCGTATTCAAAAGCGAATTGATGATCTCCCGGCAATCCCCGATCCTTTTAAGAAGCTCTTCTGTTTCTCTGTCGGGAATGGGGAACGGATTATCGGTACGCTTTTCCGTAATTTCCGTTTTGATTTTCAGAGTCGACTTTCCCGAAATTATCTCTTTGTCGATTGAAAATTCTCCGAAATAAGTACGGCGCAGCGTTTCGATCTTGCCGAGACGGAATTCGATAAAGTCCCTCAGATAAACCAGCATCATGTAAAGAAAACGATTCTCATACACCGCGTAATCGCTCAATTTTTCTACCATATAGAGCTTATCGGGCACAAGTTGATCACCCTCTTTCTCCGGAACATGCGTAATCAAATCCGAGTGCTTCGCAAGGTGTTCTACGGAATCTTTGGAAACTTTTTTCACCTTTTCGATCGGCACAACCTCGCCGTTCGATCTGATAAACTGACGTTCCTCCGCAACCGCCTTTTCAACGAATTCGAGTCCCTCTTCGATCGCTTTAATCCAATCGTCGTCGATTCTGCATAAATACTTCGTAGACTCCAATCTGTCCGAATCGGAGTTTGCGGCAATAATTAGTTTTCTCTCCTTTTCACAGGCAGAGTTGTCCGCGGTCTCTTTGCGATATTGCTTAAATGCGCGGTAGTAAACATCAAGTTGCGACATTTGCACTCCTTACACATTTTGTTCGATCAGCCGAACGGTCTCTTTGCACAAAGGCAATTTGTCTTCCCCGAAGAGTTCGTCCAAGTATCCGCACAATCCCTCCGCTATCTGCTTCACGTATACCGGATTCTTCGATTCCAGCTTCCTGAATACTTTCCTCGATAAGATGTCATCCAACGCTTCCACTTCGCTCCCTCCGCATGCCACCAGCACCGGCACGTAACTGCGGATCTGCTTCATGATCCGGTTCCCGAACGTAATGTGAAAGGTTTTGATCATGTATTCGTCCAGCTTCTTGATCCGTCGCATGTTCCTGTCCGATATTTCGTACTCCCTCTGCGCTCGCTCCATCAACTCCGTCAGATGCGTGCTCGATATTTTCTTCGCCTCTCCCTCCGCCTCGAACGGCGTTGCTTTCTTGTCGAGGTTCAATACCATCGCTCTGTCGTATACCTTATCCGAGATCGAAAACGTACTGTCGTCGTTGTTCGCCGTCCCTACATACCACATGTTCGTCGGCAAACGCAATTTCCCGTTCTTCTGCAACAGCTTCGGATCGTCTTCCCTCCTGTCCGACACCACGTCCAGATTCCGTCCGTCCGGATTCGGTATCTCCAACAACGACAAGAACTCCGCAAAATAGTATTCCACTCGCGCAATGTTCATTTCATCCAGTACCGTTACATAGATCTCTTCGTTATAATTCGCCTCGTACATCTTATACAACAGCGTCGTCTCGTTGAATTTCTTTGTGAATTCGTTATAATACCCCACCAGATCCGTTCGCTCTTTCCACATCGGCTGGATCGGCACCACCACCGTTTTATTTCCTAAATACTCTCCGAACGCATATGCCAGCGACGTCTTTCCCGTTCCGGACATCCCTTGCAGTATGATCAGCTTCGTTACCGCCATCGCTCCGATAAACCGTCTGATGTCCTCTATATCGTAATACAGCTTCAATTCCCCAGCCGAATAGTTTCGGAAGCTCTCGCACAGCTCTTTCAACGTGATCTTATCGTCATACGTCGGACGCTCGTAGCTTTCATAGCTCTTATCGATCTCCGTCAGCATGTAAAACCGCGATTTTCCATCTTCCGCTCCCCTTGTTTCCTCCGCGCTCTTCTCTTCCTGCCTCTCTTCTCCACTTTCTCTGCCCGTAAGAACGATACCCTCTTCCAGACCTGAAATAACCGAAGATACTTTTCTGTCGATCCCGTCAATTTTCTTGTTCAATTCCTTTTTGACGTCATCGACGGCTTCCTTTTTCTCGTTCGCATGGCGAGCCGCCTGCCAGCGGCGCAACTCGGAAACGCGGTTCTGTTCGTTGAGCGCGATACGCACCACAAGCACAATCAAAAGCACAAGCACGATCGCAAAATATACGATCAACGCGATTTTACTTGTCAAAGCATCGCCAATTCGTTTGAAAAAATCGACAAAATCGGAAGCAGCCAACAGCATACCCGTCATCGCTTATCTCCTCCGTCGTTTTCTTCCGCGCTCCAAACTCCGGAAGAATTATTTCCGAAATCCGAGTATTCGTTATTCTGATAAACTCCGTCGGCGTAACCGTAATCATTGTCCGAACTTTCCTGCGCAGAAACGTCAACGCCGTCCGTTGCGGTAGATTGCGCATAATTGCCGTATGACTCGTAACCGCCGTCGTAATTATATTGATCCGCAGCCCCGCCGTACACATCGTTCCCGTCGTATACGGGCTCCTGATATCCGCCGTCCTGATAAACTGTGTTTTGCGACGCGTCGTAGTCGGGCGCAAAATCCTGCGCTTCCTGTACGGGTATTTCTTCCGTGGTATAGTTCTCCGCAGCCCTATCGTAAACGGGCGTTGCCGTCTGCGCTTCGTAGAAAGGCTCTGCTTTTTCATCGGGCGATGCCATGGGAATCTCCGTCGGTTCCGATCCGAATTCCTCTGCGGAAACAGACTCTCCCGATCCAAATATCACTTCCTCGGTCTCTGCGGTCTGCGTGCTGCCGGAAAATTCCGCTCCGCCGACTGTTTCATCGGCGCCCGCTTCAACAGTCTCTTCCGCATAACTGTTCTCTTCCTCTCTGTACCCCGGCGTAAAGAACGTATTTCTCGATTTTTCCTCAACTTTCACGGGACGCTCGGATAACGCTTTCTGCACTTTTGTCAAATCTTCTTCGGCAAAAATCTTTCGGATCAAGTCGTAGATTGCGGTTTCCCCGTCCTCCTGCGCATAAGCGCGCGAAGTTTTCAGAAGCGGAACGATTTTCGCAAGGAACAGACATTCGAGCGCCTTGCCCTCGTCCGCGCCGCAGCTCATCAGAACGGAAGTATATTTCTCCGCCTGCAAGGTATTTTTATTGCCGAACGGTATTTTTTCGTTTGCATTTAATTGTTCGAAAAGCAGATCGATTTTCGCCCAATTTTTTTCGGATAAATAGTAATTCTCTCTCGCGCCGCGAACGAGCGCGCAAAAGTTCGGATAAGAGACCGCTCTCTCCGAATTTCCCGTCCCGTCCTCTGCGGAAGGCAAATCTTCCGCACGGCGAATGGAAACTTCGATCTGCAAAGAAGCGTCGACGATCTCGCGCATGAGCTCCGATCTCAGCCCGTTTTCCTGCGTGAACAGTAAACAGCACAGATTCTGCGGCACGGAAAATTTTGTCTCGTCGTTCAATACGATAAAATGCTCTTCCGTAGGCGTCGCCGCGAAATCAATCATTTCGCCGAACCAATCGGACAAGTTCATTGCAGACACATTTCCGATCAAAGCGACGGCGTTTTTATTGTGTCTGCGCGACGTATCGACCACCGAGCTCGTAAAAACGGAATAAGTATTTCTGCCCGACACTTCTTGCCACAGAATATCTTCCGCGGTGTTCCAATTATCTTCTGCGACCGAAAAACCGAGTCCGCCGAAATATCCGTTAACCGCTTGCATAAATTCAGGCAGTAATTCGGTATTTTTAGAAGAAATCAACACCAAGCGGGAAGCCGAAATCGCCGCAAGCACCTTGCGCGAAGAAGAAACCCCGAGATTGATCCCGCAATTCATGACAAACCGGCGGAAAGAACCACACATCTTCTCAAAGGATTCCGCTTCGGGATAATCGCTCGGTTTATCGATCGAAGGAAGGGATCCTGATTTTTTGTTCTCTTCCCTCGTCTCCTCTTCCCGCTGCGTTTGCTCCTGCGCTTCTTTTTCCTGCTCTTTGCATTCCTCTTCCGCTTTTTCTTCTTCGTTCTTTTTGTTATCCGCCTCTTTCGACGCCGCCGCTTCTTTTTCCTTAATCGGATCGGGATAAGTCAGTTTTGCAATCTGAACAAACTCGTCAACTTTATCGACCATGTCGCTGAGAACATCGTTCACGGGAATATATTCCTTCTGCCTTTTCAGACTGATAAAAACGATAAACGCTACGATCGCAAGATCGATCAATCCCGTAAAAGCGCCGACAAGCGCGTAAAAAAGAATCGTTCTTTCCAACGGAACAAAGGGTGCAAAAAGCAATAACCCCATTACAGCGTTGTAATAAACAAACAGAGAAATCGCAAGAAAAAGTTTCCAACCGAAAGGGATCCCTTTTCTCTCTTTCAATCCTCTCGTTTCGGTAAAAGCGGTTTTCGATCCGTCTGCCGCAGCTTCCGCAACCGTATTGGTAAACTGTCTGCCGTCGTCGGCGGCAATCTTTACGATTCCTTTCAGTTTATCGTTTATTGCGCTCTCCGAAACAAATATTCTGTATTCACCGCCCTGCGTGCGGTATTTTTCCTTACCGCCGTCATAATAGCGGAACGTATTCTCCGTAAAGGGAATCTTGACGCGCACCGCGTCTCCCCTTTTGATAAACTCCTTTGAAAAACCCTTCAAAGTCTTTTCCGAATAGATCGAACCGTCTTTTTGAAGATAGAGCTGAACAACCGCATAGCCGTCGCGCCCACCTTTATTTTCTACGATCACGGTTACGCCGCTCTCATCGATTTCAAGATCGCGGTACTCGAAAGTGCCGTAAGATAACCCGTATCCGAACGGATACCCGCCCGCCCCGTCGACTGCCTCCGTCAATCTGCCCGAAGGCGCATATGCGCCCGTTATCAGGTCAAACACCGCCGCAGCGGACTCCTGCCCGCCGCGCCCCGTAAAAAGCACGGCATGACATCCCTTTGCAAATTCGGTGTTAATACAGCGGTCAGCCGAAATAACGGCAATAACCTTAGCGTTCCACCCGACAAGCGCTCTCACAAGCAACGCCTGATTTTCGGGGAGTTCATCCGCTCCCTGTTCCGCAGAAAGAAACACGATCGCGCTATCGGAACCGGCAGCTAACCTCGCCGCATTCGAAACAAGTTCTTCGTTCGTTCCCTCGCCCCTGCGATAACCGGCGGCATAACCGGTAATATCCAGCCCGTCAAAATCCCGCGCAATGTCGATCGGCAATCTTTCACGCGTAGGCTTACCAGCAAACGTTTCGTTCTGAAATCCGAAATCTTCGAGATATTCGCCGATGAGAGCCACTTTTTTCTCGCGATCCAACGGCAGAATCCCGTTTCCGTTTTTCAACAAAACAATGCTCTCCCGAGCGGCTCTGCGAGCAAGGCGGGCATTCGCCTCATCGCGATTCCGATAACGCTTTTCTTCCTCCTTGCTCATATCTGCAGAAATTTTTATTTCTGCTTTCTTTTTCTTTTTCAAAAAATTGATCGTGCGATCGCACGCATGGTCAAGCAACGATTCGTCGAAAATATCGAGAGCGCGGGCACGACGATCCAGCTCGGTCAGTTTAAGCCTGTTTTCAAGGTATTCGCCGTAAGCTACTCTGTAGTTTTTTATACGTTCGTCAAGATACGAAATAAGTTCTTTTGTAAAATCTTCGCTCAGATATACGAACGAACATCCGACAAAGAAATAACGAGCAGCCTCCTCGGGCGATGAAGCAATCCCGTAGACCAAACCCGTAAACTGTTGATTCTGAAGATACAACCGCGCCGTTTCAACGCTTTCGGCAATCAAAACGTCTGGCGCGCCTTCGTCCAAAAGGGTGTCTGTCAGATTTTTACGCAGCATTTCTTCCCCGAACGATGCCTCTACGACTCGGTGCGCCGTCGGCTGTTTCTCCGCCGAGCCTCTCTGCTTTGCAGCAAGATATTCGGCGGTCAAATAATGCGAAGAAGAAAGTTTTAACTGTTTGGGATCGTTACAGGAAAAATAACCTTCAAACACGTTGCGCGAACGGGCTTCTTCTCCCGAAGCAGCAAACACCTTCTCCGTAAGTTCCGAATTCCATGCGGAAGCAAGCGTGCGATCGGACGGAAATTGCGTCGACGGCACATCAGAGTTTTTTCGCATCGGCTTTTCGCAAAAACCGACTACGGGAAATTCGTATGCGCCGACGGACGAGCTTCGGTAAAGTTTCGCGCTCGTCACCAGCCTGATTTTCTGCTCCAAAAGCATTTTATAAATTAACCGTTCATTATCCAACATGAACCATACCCCTCAAACGACACCGAATGACGAAATTTGCGATACTGCGTCAGTCTATTCACTATTATAAGCGCAGGAGGCGTTCTCTGTCAAGAAAATTACTAATACATTCACAAAAAACGGAGATGAAATTATTGGCACGTTTGCATAATTTCTCCCCGCTCAAGATTACGATTTTTGGGTATTTCGGCTAATATATCACATTTCATAAAAGAAAAAACCGAACTTTTATTGTCGGTTTTTTCTGAAAATTTCTTATATTTATATTTGATTTTATTCAATATGTAATTATTTATTGTTATTCTGATTTATATATTTTTATTCAATATATTATTATACCAATTTGGAAATTTCTTTTTTGAGCCGTTCGATGATTTTCTTTTCAAGACGGGATATATAACTTTGTGAAATTCCCAATTTATCAGCCACATCCTTTTGCGTCATCTCTTCGCCTCCTCCGAGACCAAAGCGCATAAACATAATTTTACGCTCTCTGTCAGGCAATTTTTTCAATGCCTCGGCAAGCAATTCTTTCTCTACGCCGGATTCGATTCCGCCGTAAACGGTATCGCTGTCCGTTCCGAGAATGTCTGACAAAAGCAGCTCGTTTCCCTCAAAATCGGTATTCAACGGTTCGTCAAAAGAAATCTCGCTCTTGATTTTTACCGTTCTTCTTAAATGCATAAGAATTTCGTTTTCGATACACCGCGAAGCATATGTTGCAAGTTTGATATTTTTATCTATGCGGAAAGAATTGATTGCCTTGATCAACCCTATTGTTCCGATAGAAATTAAATCATCGGAATCCACGCCCGTATTTTCAAATTTTCTTGAAATATATACGACAAGGCGCAAATTATGCTCGATCAACTTTGCTTTGATCGATTCGGCATCTTCTCCCGCTTCGAGTTTTTTCAACATCTCCGCTTCCTCTTCACCGGAGAGCGGCAGCGGAAGCGCCTCACTTCCGCATAGATAATTTACGACGTTCTCGCTTGCCCTGATTTTTTCGAGCCACTTCTTTAATCGCAATAGTATGAGTTTCATCTTCTCCCTCCAACGTTGCAGTATGTAAAATTAGATTATATTCTTTGGAAGCGACGTCTCCGACCGTAATTAAAACGCCTTTCCTTTCAACGATTTTATTTGTGAACGCAATTTGAAGAGCGCACTCAAATACAGGCGCTTCGCGACTGCCGTTTACCGTATTTATATTCATACGTCCGATCTCCTGCGCTTTTCCCCGAAAAAGCGCGAGCGCCGTCACCGCCGACACGACCGACACGGGTCTGCCTCGAAAATTCAGCAGATTTCCGCTGTCCGAAAATCCCGTCGCACGCACTTTTCTCTCCCCCGCCTGCAAAATACACGAAAAGAGATTTCTTTTAATGCGGCGGTATCGGTAGATATATTTTGCCAAAAGAACCACCGCAACGGAAAATACTCCCGCTATTCCGATCACAAGCGCGACGGGCGCACGTTCCACAAAAAAACCGTTTCCTTGAATATACTCTGCACCCGCAAAAGAATAAGCGGCAACAAGCACTCCGCCAAGCGCAAACGTCATCAGAAAAAACGCCGCCGATACAACAATATATCCTTTGAAATTTGCCTTTCTGACCGCAATCACAGAAATCAGAATGCCGCCCGCAATCTTCACAAGATAACCTGCCCAAACGGGAAGCGTAATAAGCGGAAAAACCACCGCTTCAGCCGCACCAACCATAGCGGCAAGCGCAAGATTCAGAATGCAACACTTTACGCGCGCGCATTTTAACGCCAAATAAAGAAGCAATCCGTCAAGTATCAAATTTTCCAAAAATGCGTATTCCCAATATACGACCATAACCCTTTCCGTAAAATAATTATATAGATTATATCAGAGGAAAACCGAGGAATTTTCGTCGGATTAAGTCGGAATCCGTCAATCGTGCAAATGAATACGGTATATTTTTCATCTGTTAAATTCACTAACATATTTAATTGATTTAATGAATAAGATAAACTTGTCCCATTCACCGAAAGTGTAGATAACCCTTTTCCGAACACCCGTTCGGATCGATCAAATAACTGTAAAAATATAAAAATCAAAAAAGTTATTCACAATTTCGCCTTTATATTCCACAATTCGACAAATTATTCTACATTTATATAGGAAAATCAAAAAAAGTTATCCACAAAATAAAAATATGTGTGGATAACCGTTTTTGCGCATAAAATCGCTTGACAAATAGTTATAAATTATTTATAATAAGTCGGTATTTTGAAAGCGCACCGTTAGCTAAGCTGGATATAGCGTCGGTCTACGGAACCGAAGGCCAGGAGTTCGAATCTCTTACGGTGCACCACGACCAATCTAATTCGAATATTAGATTGGTCTTTTTTTATGAAATAATTGACGACCTTATTTTCAGTCGGAACAAAAAAAGAAATACGCACACTGTACAAAAGCGTGCGTATATCCCTGCTATGGTGGAGATAGCGTGACTCGAACACGTTACCTGTACGTTGCGAACGTACCGCTCTACCAGATGAGCTATATCCCCATATTTATATTTAGATTATAACATATTTTCGGAAAAAATCAAGCGTTTTTAACTGGTTGCTAAAAATTTTTCATGGAAAACAGAAAAAACAAAGTTTGATCAAAATTCTTCATTCCTTTCAGCTAAAATCGTTTGACAATATGACTGTAATTGTATACAATAAGAAACGTTCGGGGGCATAGCTCAGTTGGTTAGAGCGCACGCTTCACATGCGTGAGGTCACAGGTTCGAGCCCTGTTGTCCCCACCAATGTCGTTAAAGTTTGAACACCTAAAAACGGAATACATTTTCGTGAACGGTATCGCGGACTTTATCAAAAAGCACAAGGCTAACAGCTTTGTGCTTTTTCAATGTCCCCGCCCAAAGAAACGTTTTTTACTTATTTTATATAGATGAAAAAAGCGTAGGATTACGATATAAGGTGAAATACTTGAAATGGATTACATCAAAATAACTCACGAAAATTTAGACAAAGAACATATTTGTTGCGCCATCTCAAACAATAAAGATATACAAGTAGCAGGCAAAAAAGCATGGCTTTCCAATAGCTTGAACGACCGACGGTTTGGTATTTTTGAAATCTGCCGAACGCGGAAAATGTTTTATCGAATACATTCCCGCCGAAAACGCTTGTGCCCTATCAAAGCCGACGGTTATATGCACATAAACTGTTTTTAGGTTTCGGGTTCATTCAAGGGACACGGCTACGCTAACGATTTATTGAGCGCTTGTATAAAAGATGCAAAGGCGCAAGGCAAGCAGGGAATTACCATAATTTCTTCACCGAAAAAAATGCCGTTTTTATCGGATACGCGACATCTCGCCTATAAAGGGTTCAAATTGGCAGACAAAGCCGAACTTTTTTACTTTATTGTATTTACCGTTTAACGATAAAGCCCCCATACCGAAGTTCAAAGAAAACGCAAAACAACCGCATATCGACAAACAAGGCTTTATCGTGTATTATACGCACGGTTGTCCGTTTACCGCAAAGTATGTTCCGATCGTTAAACAAGCGGCAAAAGACAAAAATATGCCGTTTGATAGCGTATTGATCGACAACAAAGAGAAAGCGCAAAACGCGCCGTGCGCTTGAACAAATTATTCTATATTCTTTAACGGGAAATACATATCAAATGAAGTATTAAACGAAAAAAAGTTTTTCGAACTTGCAGAGCGTTTGACTTGATTATAATTCGTTTTCAAAAAAGCAGCTTCTCATTTTTAACACTATATGGAAATAAAAAAAGCCATCGGATTCCCGAAGGCTTTTTTTATACTTAATTACTTTTCTGCAGACGGAGTCTCGGAATCCGACTTTTCGGCGGCAGAAGCCGCGGATTCGTTATGATTCATTGCGGGAGCCTCGGCAGAATTTTCCGCGGAAAGACGCGCATGCTCTTCCGCCTCTTTCGCCTCTTTTTCCTCTCTGCGCTTTTGCGCTGCCTCTTCCATATTTTCTTTTGCGGCAATGCTCATCTGATGCACTTTATTGATCACTTTGATGATCAAAAACAAAATAAGCGCGATCAAAAGAAAATTTATAATTGCGTTAATGAGCGATCCCCAATCGATAAAGATCGAGTTGGCAAGATCGATCACCGTCGTCGGATTACCTAATTCATCAGCGACATACGCCGTTTTTAAGAAAGTATAAACACCCTCCAACGAATCGGTTCCGAGAATAAGCGCAAGAAACCAGTTCACGATAGGTTTCAACACATTGTTGCAGAGAGCATTCACGATTGCCGTGAACGCCCCACCGACGATGATGCCGACAGCCATGTCAAACACGTTTCCGCGCGAAATAAATTCTTTGAATTCCTTAAAGAATCCTTTCCGTTCTTTTTTTTCTTTTTTCTCCTTTTTTTTCATACGATTACATCCTGTAAATTTTTATCGATTTCCGTAACTTGCGCATGCACTTCGAAGACGGCAAACATTCAAGACGAAACTTCCAATTTCCCTCCCCTTTTCCGGGAGAATTCATACGACAATCATTACGAAGCCCCAGAATATCCTGAACAGGAATCACTGCAAGCCGCGCTTTCGAAGCAAGACACAAAGAAACCAGCGCTTCTGCAATTTCTTCGGGTTTGGATCCGATCGGAACGGAAAGTTCCAGCCTCTGCATTTCCGAGGCAATCTCGGAACGGAAGAGAATAAGTTCTTCCGCATTCAACCTTTCGCAATAGCCTGCCACGGTATCATTATCGTGTGTGCCTGTGTAACAGACGCAATTTTCATTGAAAGTATGCGGCAAATAGGGATTCTCGGGATTGGAATCAAACGCAAAAAGCAACACTTTCATGCCGGGAAAACCCGTTTTATTCAAAAGCGCCAGCACACCGTCGTCCGTCACCCCCAAATCCTCGGCAACGATCTCGCCCGTAATTCCCTCGAAAAGTTTTTCCTTGGGACCTTCCCGCCAATGCCCTTTTGTCGCATCCTCGGATTCCGCGTCAATTTCATAAAAACGGTCGATTCCGCGAAAATGATCGATTCTGACTACATCGTATATTTCAAACGCGTTTTCGAAACGTTTTTTCCACCATGCGTAATTCGTTTTTTCATGTTCTTTCCAATCGTAAATGGGATTGCCCCAGAGCTGACCTTTTTCCGAAAAATAGTCCGGCGGAACGCCTGCGACTTTTATGCATTTTTTTTCTTCGTCCAGCTTGAAAAGCTCGGGATGCGCCCAGACGTCTGCGCTGTCATAGGCGACATACAACGGAATATCGCCGATAATTCGAAGTCCGATCCTGTTACACTCTTTTTTAAGCGCGATCCACTGCATATTGAATTCGTATTGCAGAAATTGCCAAAAAAGATACTCCTCATGGTGTTCCGTTCTGAGCGCTTCGAGCGCATCTTCTTCATGGTCGCGCAAAGGCGCATCCCATTCCGAAAAACAACCGCCGTAAACCGCTTTCGCCGTCATAAAGAGCGCGTATTCCTCTGCTTTACCGCTCTTTACGAACGCACGAAAATCTTCGCTTTCGAAATTAAAGCGGGAAAACGCCTTTTTCAAAGTTGCGTAACGCTCGTCATAAAGCGAACCGTAATCCAATGATTCCCGTTTCCGAACGGATTTAAGCTCGTCCTTTGTTAAAAGTTTCTGTTTTTTCAGTTCTTCAAGGTCTATAAAATAAGGATTCCCTGAATCGGACGAAACCGACTGATAGGGAGAATCGCCGAAGCCCGTCTGCACGAGCGGAAGGATCTGCCAATAACGAAATCCGTTTTTTCTGACGAGACGCGCAAACTCATACGCCTCTTTTCCGAGCGATCCGATTCCGTACTTCCCGGGAAGAGAAGATATATGACAAAGAACGCCCGCGCTGCGATTCATACTCATACCGCGCCCTCTTTATATGAAAAGTTTTTTGATCCGCGCGCAAGCCTCTTCCGTCTCGTCCGCGTCGCCGAACGCGGTCAGGCGGAAAAATCCGTCGCCGTTTTTGCCGAAGCCGCTGCCGGGGGTTCCCACCACATTCGCGTTCTCCAACAGATAGTCGAAAAATCCCCAGCTGTCCATGCCTTTCGGGCATTTCAGCCATAGATAGGGCGAATTCTTGCCGCCCGTATAAAATAAATTCAGATCGCGAAGCATTTTTGCAATCCTCTCCGCATTCCTCTTATAATAACCGATGTTTTCACGAATTTCTCTTTCGCCCTCTTCGGTGAACACCGCGGCGGCGCCCATCTGAGAAATATAAGAAACTCCGTTGAATTTTGTGCTCTGACGACGCGCCCACAGACGATTGAGACTTGCGCCCGAACGCACAAGTTCTTTGGGCACGACGGTATATCCGCAACGCACGCCCGTAAATCCCGCCGTCTTGGAAAACGAACAGAATTCGATCGCACATTCTCGCGCGCCCTCCACTTCGTAGATACTGCGCGCCAAACCGTCTTCCTCAATAAAATATTCGTATGCCGCATCGTATAGAATGACTGCGTTTCGTTTTAAGGCGTAATCCACCCAAACTTTCAGCTGTTCGCAGGTATACGCCGCGCCCGTCGGATTATTGGGCGAACAAATATAAATGAGATCGGCTTTTATTCTCTCGTCGGGCATCGGCAAAAATCCGTTCTCCTCCGTTGCATCTGCATATACGATCCTGCGTCCGCCCATAATATTTGTATCGACATATACGGGATAGACGGGATCGGGCACAAGCACGAGATTGTCCTGTGCGAACAGATCGAGAATATTGCCGAGGTCGGACTTGGCGCCGTCGGAAATAAAAATTTCGTCGGACGAGAGCGCGACGTTCTTTCTGCGATAACTGCCTTTGATCGACTCGAGAAGTGATGCGTACCCGTAACAATAACGATCGGGTCCGTATCCCTTGAACGTCTCTTTCTGCGACATTTCGCCGACAGCTTTCTGCATGGCGCGCACAACAGCAGGCGCAAGCGGACGGGTCACGTCGCCGATCGAGAGCTTAATAACTTTCTTTTCGGGATGCGCCGCCCTGTATTCCGCCGTCTTTTGCCCCACTTTGGCAAAAAGATAGCTGTCTTTGAGTTCTAAAAAACGTTCGTTGATCTTCATTTCCCTTTACTTCTTTTTATGATATTCCGCCGCCGCGCGCACGAATTCACGGAAAAGCGGGTGCGCATTATTCGGACGGGACTTGAATTCGGGGTGGAACTGCACGCCCACGAAGAAGTCATTCTTATCGTATTCGATCGCTTCGCACAAAAGACCGTCGGGAGAAGTTCCCGCAATTTTCATACCGTTTTCTTCAAACGTTTCGCGATAGTCGTTGTTGAACTCGAAGCGGTGACGATGGCGCTCGAATATCTCCTCCTCGCCGTAAGCCTTTTTGAGCCGGTCGCCGAGCACCTTGCAGGGATATGCGCCGAGGCGCATGGTTCCGCCCATCTTCACGCCGTACTGATCGGGCATGAGATCGATAACCGAATTTTTACCTTCGGGACAGAACTCCGAAGAGTTCGCGTCTTCCAATCCCAAAACGCTCCGCGCAAACTCAATCGCAGCGACCTGCATACCGAGACAGATCCCGAGATAAGGAAGATTATGTTCTCTCGCATATTTGCACGCAAGAATTTTTCCCTCGATTCCGCGGTTACCGAATCCTCCGGGAACAAGAACGCCGTCTACGTCTTTGAGTTTCTCGGAAATGTTTTTCTTGGTGATCGTCTCCGTATCGATCCACTCGATCTCCACCTTCGCATCCGTTTCATACCCGCCATGCGCAAGCGCCTCGGCAATGGAGAGATACGCGTCATGGAGCTGAACATACTTTCCGCAGAGCGCAATTTTCACCTTTTTACTGCGGGCGTGGATGCGCTTCAACATTTCTTCCCACTCGCTCAAATCGATATCGCGCGGTTCGAGATGTAAAATCTTACAGACTGTCGTGGAAAGATTGCTTTTTTCAAGCATGAGCGGCGCTTCATAGAGAACGGGCACCGTAAGATTTTCGATACAGCATTCGGGCGCAACGTTACAGAACATCGCGATCTTTTCGATAATACTTTCGGGCATAGGCTCGTCCACACGCGCCACGATAATATCGGGATTGATTCCCATTCCCTGCAATTCTTTCACGGAATGCTGGGTCGGTTTACTCTTAAACTCGCAGGAACCGCTGATGTATGGCACTAGCGTGACGTGAATAAAGCAACAGTTATCGCGCCCTACCTCGCGCGAAACCTGACGGATCGCCTCGATAAAAGGCTGGCTCTCGATGTCGCCCGTCGTACCTCCGATTTCGGTAATTACAATATCCGCGCCCGTCGTTTTGCCCACCTGATAGATAAACGACTTGATCTCGTTCGTAATATGAGGAATGACCTGCACCGTCTGACCGAGATATTCGCCGTTTCTTTCTTTATTGAGAACATTCCAATACACTTTCCCCGTGGTTAGATTGGAAAATTTATTGAGATTTTCGTCGATAAAACGCTCGTAATGTCCGAGATCGAGGTCGGTCTCCGCGCCGTCCTCCGTGACAAACACTTCCCCGTGCTGATAAGGGCTCATCGTACCCGGATCGATATTGATATAGGGATCGAGCTTCTGGGAAGCGACCTTGTACCCTCGCATCTTCAAAAGCCGCCCGAGCGACGCTGCGGTAATTCCTTTCCCTAAACCGGAAACAACTCCGCCCGTTACAAAAATGTACTTCGCCATATTTCTTCATCTCTCCTGTTTTTCTTATAGTTCGATTTCACCGCTAAAAGCAAATTCCGCGCCGCCCGTCATAAAAACGGCATCGTTCGTATATCTTACGATCAAATCGCCGCCGCGCAGATGCACGAGTATATCTTGATCTATTTCGCAGTACCCGTTCAAAACGCTTGCAACCGCCGCCGCGCACGCGCCCGTGCCGCAAGCGAGAGTCTCGCCGCTGCCCCGTTCCCACACGCGCATCGCAATCTCGTTTTTCGCAATCGCTTTAACAAACTCCGTATTGATCCGTTCGGGAAAAAGCTCGCAAAACTCAAACTTTTTTCCGATCCCTTGCAAATCCAAACTGTCAAAATCGGAGACAAACGTAACGCAATGGGGATTCCCCATCGAAACCAATGTCACCGCAAACTCCTTCCCATCGATCTCAAGGGGTATTCCTACCGCTTTATCCCCTTCGAGAAGCGCAGGAATCTTTTTCGGTTCGAATTCCGCTTTCCCCATATCTACGGTCAGTTCTTCGACGGTTCCGCCTTTTGTTTTGAGGCGTAACGTCTTGATTCCGCTGAGCGTTTGGACGCGCAGAATGTCTTTACGAACGCCCTTTATCTCATAGAGAAATTTTCCGACGCAGCGCACGCCGTTGCCGCACATCTTTCCTTCGCTTCCGTCCGCATTAAAAATGCGCATACCGCCGTCGGCAACACCGCTCTTCGTTACAAAAATCACGCCGTCGCCGCCGATCGATTTATGCCTGTCGGAAAGACGGATCGAAATTTGAGAAGGGTTTTCGGGCATACCGCCGAAAGCATCGAAATAGATATAATCGTTCCCGATACCGTGCATTTTATAAAACTTTTTCGTCATATCGTCCTGCGTCTCAGAATTTCACAAATTCGTCGCGCTCCGCGCCGACCGAAACATAAGTAATTTTCGCCCCGCACAGTTTTTCGATCAGTTTGATATAGTCGAGCGCCGCTTGGGGAAGATCGGAAGGTTTTCTGCAACCGGAAATATCCTCTTTCCAGCCCTTTACTTTTTCAAAAACGGGTTTGCATTTTTCAAGAACATCGGGAAAAGGAAAATTCTTGATGATCTTTCCGTCAAGCTCGTAAGCCGTACAGATTTCAAGTTCTTCGATTCCGGACAGAACGTCGAGTTTGGTAAGCGCGATCTCGTCCGCTCCCTGACAACGGATTCCGTACGCGGAAGCCACGACGTCGAACGGTCCCACTCTTCTGGGTCTTCCCGTCGCCGCGCCGTATTCTCCGCCCGCTTCTCTCAAAATATGCGCCTTTTCGCCGAAGTATTCCGCCGTAAAAGGTCCTTCGCCCACGCATGTAGAATACGCCTTCATGATCCCGATGGATTTATCGAGTTTAAGATTGGGTACGCCTGCGCCGACGGGCGCGTATGCGGCGATCGTGGAAGAGCTCGATGTGTAAGGATAAATTCCGAAGTCTATATCGCGGAGCGCGCCGAGCTGCGCTTCGAACATAATTTTTTTTCCCGCTTTATTCGCCTCGTCGAGATAGAGCCCCGTATCGATAATATAAGGCTTCAAAGGCTCTCCGTACTCTTCGAAATAAGCAATCATTTCGTCAACTGAAACAGGTTCGCTCTTATAACCGCCTTCTATCGTAAGATTCTTCCATTCCACGATTTCTTTAACACGCTCTTTAAGAATATCCTTGTGGAAAAGTTCCCCCATTCGGAACGCTTTTTTCATATATTTATCGGAATACACGGGCGCAATTCCGCGGCGGGTCGAACCGAATTTTTTGTCGGCAAGGCGTTCCTCTTCGAGACAGTCGAGCCGCACGTGATAGGGCATCGTGATCACCGCCCTGTCGCTGATTTTCAAATTTTCGGGGGTAATTTTTATTCCCGCTTCCCTCAGGCGCGCCATCTCTTCCGTAAGATGTCTGATATCGATTACCATGCCGCAACCGAGTACGTTGACCACTTTTTCGCGCAAAATCCCCGAAGGCAAGAGATTCAGAATAAACTTTCCCCGCTCGTTGATAACGGTGTGCCCCGCATTATTTCCGCCCTGATAGCGGCATACGATATCGTAATCCCGCGACAGAAGATCGACCATTCTGCCCTTTCCTTCGTCCCCCCAGTTGATTCCGCAAATTGAAGTAAGCATAATTTCTCCTTAAACGGAATCTGAACACCCAAATCCCGCAAAACTTTTTACATTTAATTATATAATAAACGGAAGCATTCTGTCAAGTACTGCGGCGGTTTTTTCACTGATCGAACATCATTTTTTTGCGTACGATTTTTTAGATCATTTCATACATTTTTTGCAAATTTTTACCAAATTTTTGACGTGCTTTCACAGAAACGCTTGACAAAATCACGCCATGCGCATATAATAAGGTGATTGACAGGAGAAAATTATGTATTGCAGAGATTGCGGAGAAAAACTCTCGCTCCGATTTTTAGAAAACGAAGGACTTGTGCCTTACTGCGCGAATTGCGCCAAATTCAAATTCCCCTTTTTCCCCGTTGCCGTCTCAATGACGGTCGTTAACCGAGCAGAAGATAAAATTTTGCTTGCAAAACACACAGGTGAAGACGACTATAAACTTTTTGCGGGTTATATCAAAAAGGGAGAAACTCCCGAAAAAGCAATCCCCCGCGAACTACGGGAAGAAACAGGGCTTACGGCAATCAAATGGCGATATCTCTCCTCGCGTTATCATGAAGCACGCGACGTTTTAATGCTCAACTATATCGTAACCGCAGACGAAAACGACGTGAAGTTAAACGACGAGATCGAAAGCGTGCGCTGGTGCTCCCGAGAAGAAGCGCTTGCGCTCATCGTCAAAGATTCTACGGCGGAATATTTTCTGAACGCCGTTTTACCCGAACTCGGAAAGAAAAAATAAAAGCCAACCAAAAAAGCCCCTTTAAGGGTGTATTTCATAGGGATTAGAGCAAGGACGACAATCAGTCCTTGCTTTTTTAGTACGGTTATGCTATAATGAAACTACTATAAACAGTAATTTAACGGATATATTATGGAAGGCGTTGAAAGATATAAAGTCAGATTACTGCCTCATAATCCAAAATGGGAAGAAGAGTTTTCTGTCGTTAAAAAAGAAATCGAACAACGTTGGGCGAGAAACATTCTCGATATTCAGCATGTCGGTAGCACGGCAATTCGGTCGATATGGGCAAAGCCGATACTCGATGTTGCCGTCCGCTTGAAGTCAATCGGTCAACTTGACATAAAAGCACTGACCGATTTGGGTTACGAATATTGCGGAGCAAGAAACGAGAACAAAACCTATCGCTTGTTTGTTTTGCGCAGTACCAGTCAATTATCGCTTCGACACATCCATTGTTACGATAAGGGCGAGCGGGAGTTTGATTTGCTCGTCGGTTTTCGTAACTATTTGAATGAGCATTTGGAAATTGCTTTGAGATACCAAGAAATAAAAATGAGGCTTGCGGAACAAATGCCAGACGATAGGGTTTCGTATACAAAGGCAAAAGAAGAATTTATTAAGTCTATTTTCGATAAACTGTAAATTTCAATTTATCTTTATAATCTTTTATTAAAGTATAGTAAAGTATAGCGCACTATACTTCGCAAGCGAAGATAGTGCGCTGTTTCTTAGTTCACAATGAAATCCCTATAACAGATAACCTTATAAGGGGCTTTTTTAATTTTATAATGTTACGATTCCAAAAGTTTCAGATATTTTTCACCGTGAACGTATTCCGCATAGGTAAGTTCGTTTCCGTCGCGATCCTCGCCGTAACGGACGGTAAACCAATTCGGATGACGCAGATACTTGACTGCAATATCATCCCACAGGTAACACCCCTTTTCCCCCGACATCAGCGTGAGATCGCGGGCGCGGGATACAATACCGCTTAGCAGAGATTCCCCGTCGATCTTTTCTTCCTGAATATTCAAGAAGCGATTACGGCAGGTATCCATGGTAATCGCAACATGCGGAAATTTCACAGCTTCGGAGAATGCCGCTCTGTCGAGGGCATGATTAAATTCGTAGCCTTGGAAGTTCGGCTCCTCCGCAATATTCCCTCCCATAAATACAAATTTTTTGGGCGCGCGCTTTTTAAGAAGGCGGGGAACAAGAGTCATCGGTCCTAAGCTCAACAAAAAATATTCGCCCGAGAAAGCATTCAGCCATTCACGATAGGGAAGCACGTTTGCGCGAAAAGGCTTGTCCCGAAACAAATCCCCCATTCCGTCGCCGCCGTGAACGCTTGTCAAAAACTCAAACGGCTGTTCTTCGGCAGTGGTATCAACAACGGTCACGGGCGCATAAGTAAAATCGCAGTTCGATACAAGCCTGATCGCATTTCGCAGAGAAATGGAGGGAGGAACGTTTCCCCCGACCGCAACGAGCACGACTTCTTCATATCCGTCCGATTCAGAATGCAAAAGAACGTCGACCGTCGCCGCCGCGTCGTCTAACCCGTAATCGCAAAATAAAACAAGTTTCATATCGATCTCCGAAATCACATAATATTGCCGACCCAACGAGGGAAGAGCGTTACGTCGCGGATATTCTCCACGCCCGTCACATACATGACGAACCGTTCGAACCCGAGTCCGAATCCGCTGTGCGGAACGCTTCCGAAACGGCGCAGATCGAGATACTGTGCATAAGAGTCGAGATTCATGCCCCGCTCTTTCATGGCTGAAACGAGCTTATCGTAATCGGCTTCCCGCTCGCTGCAACCGATGATCTCGCCGATCCCCGGAACAAGCAAATCGGTCGCCGCGACCGTCTTTCCGTCCGCATTCTGCTTCATGTAAAAAGATTTGATTTGTTTGGGATAATTGGTAACAAACACGGGTTTTTTGAATACCTGTTCCGTGAGATACTTTTCATGCTCGGTCTGCAAATCAGCCCCCCATTCCGCAAGGAATTTGAAGTCGGCTTTCGCTTTTTTGAGAATATCGATCGCTTCCGAATATTCGCATACGGCAAAATCGCTGTTCAGAACATGATTAAGTTTATCCTTTAATCCCTTTTCCATAAAGTTATCGAAGAAAGTCATCTCTTCGGGACATTCTTCCATAACGGCGCGGATGAGATATTTGATCATATCCTCCGCGATCTCGATAATATCGGGCAATTCCGCAAACGCCACTTCCGGCTCGATGTGCCAGAACTCCGAAAGGTGGCGGGTCGTGTTGCTCTTCTCCGCGCGGAACGAGGGTCCGAACGTATAAATTTTAGAAAACGCCGTCGCCGCGACCTCTCCTTCGAGCTGTCCCGAAACCGAAAGTCCCGCTCGCTGAGAGAAAAAGTCGTTTTTGAAATATTCCTCTTCGGAAGAAGCCTTTGCGTTCCAAGACGCGGTCGTAACGCGGAACATTTCGCCCGCGCCCTCGCAGTCGCTCGCCGTAATAATGGGCGTATTGACGTAATAATATCCCCGCTCGTGAAAATAGCGGTGAACCGCTTGCGCGGCGACGGAGCGTACCTTAAACACCGCGTTGAACGTGTTGGTACGAAGCCGCAAATGCGGAATCGAGCGCAAAAATTCGAGCGTCGTGCGCTTTTTCTGAATGGGATATTCGAGCGGACATTTTCCGAGAAGTCTCAACTCCGTTGCATTGAGTTCGACGCCGTCCCCCTTATACGCCTTAACGAGCTCTCCCGTTACCGCAACGGCGGCGCCGAGACGGCTGCATTCGCCGTCGAACTTAACCGCGCTCTTGTCGATCACGACCTGTAATTTCGTGAACGACGTTCCGTCCGCAAGCTCCAAAAAACAAACGCTCGCAGAATCGCGAAAAGTCCGAACCCAACCGCAGACGGTCGTTTCCGTTCCGATCAGTTTTCTGTCGCTTAAAATCTTTGCAATCTCCGTGTGTTTCATAGTACTCCTTCGTCGGTCAAGGTAAAAATGCTGCCCTCTCCCCGCTTTACGCGTTCGACAAAATCCTGTTCGGACGCGATTATATTATCGAACTGCATGCCCGCAAGTTCTTTTTGATTTGCGCTGTGAATATCCGAACCCGCGCACTCCCGCAGACGATACGTTTTTGCAAGCGTCGCAGCGAGCGAATTCGCCCGTTCCGTATTACAGGCGTTTACGATTTCAAGTCCGTCGACCTCCGCGGGAAAGAGGCGGATATGATCGATATAATCCGCTTCCCTGTAAGGATGCGCCTGCACGACCAGCGCGCCCGCCCCGCGCAGATAGGGGCATAACGCGGATACGCGCATCTCCATCATCTCGGGATGTGCGGCGAGCCACTCCTCGTCCAGCCCGTACACTAAAAAATCAGTTCCTTTATAAGAGGATTCCAACCCGAAAAACACGTCAAGTTTTCCCTCCGCCGCGGCTTTCACGGCGCGGTAGCCCTGCATAAATCCCTTTATCCGATCCCGCCACGGAAGCGATTCAGGCACCCGATTGCTGGAATTGTTAAAAAAATGATCGGTAACGAACACCCCCGCATAACCGAGACGGACGTATTTTTCGACGACCTCGTCCGGTTTAAAACGAGAGCATCCGCTCACGATATTCGTGTGCAAATGAGTTTCATATTTATACATCGTTCATCCTCGTCAATATGCGCGCGCAAAATAGAGCGTCGTTTTCGCCTTCTTTCCGCAGGCGACGCACTTGCAAGCCGTATGCTCCTTGCAGGCGACGCGGCTCGTCGCCTGTGCGAATTCTTTTACCTTATCCTCGCAAGCTCTGTCTCCGCACCAGCCCGCGCGCACGAAGCTTCCGCCGTTTACGCCGTCGAGCAGTTCTTGCAGCGTTTCCGCGCTTACGATCCGCTCCTCCATTCTTCTCTTCGCCCTTTCGTAGAGGCTTTCCGAAATCTCCCGAAGCAGCGCGGCAACCGTCGTTTCCGCATCGGCAAGCGCGTATTCGGTTTTTTCATATCCGTCGCGGCGGGAAACGGTCATCTTGCCCGCCTCGATATCGCGCGGTCCGAGTTCGATCCTAACGGGAACCCCTTTCATCTCCCACTCGTTGAACTTCCAACCCGGGGAATTGTCGCTGTCGTCTACAATAACGCGGATTCCCGCCTTTCGAAGACGCGTTTCAAGCGCCCGACAATTTTCGAGAACGCCCTCTTTTTTGGAAGCGATGGGAACGATAACGACTTGTACGGGCGCGACGACGGGCGGAAGCACCAACCCGCGGTTGTCGCCGTGCGTCATGATAATCGCGCCGATCAATCGCGTTGAAACGCCGAACGACATAGTATAGCCGTATTTCTGCGTCCCGTCTTTATCCGTAAACTTAATATCGAACGCTTTGGAAAAATTCTGTCCCAGATAGTGGCTTGTTCCGGATTGCAAACTTTTTCCGTCATGCATCATCGCTTCCATGCCGTAGGTAGCGACCGCGCCTGCAAATTTTTCTTTTTCCGTCTTTTTTCCCGTGAGAACAGGCATTGCAAGACAGGTTTTTGCAAATTCTTTATAAACGGCGAGCATTTTAAGCGTTTCCGCCTCCGCTTCTTCCGCAGTCGCGAAAACGGAGTGCCCTTCCTGCCATAAAAATTCGCTCGTTCTTAAAAAAGGACGGGTCGTCTTTTCCCAACGCATGACGTTTGCCCACTGATTCATGCGAAGAGGCAGATCGCGCCAACTCTCCACCCATTTGCCGAACATCGTGCCGATGATGGTTTCCGAAGTGGGGCGCACGCACAGAGGCTCCGCCAGCTTTTCACCGCCCGCATGCGTCACAACGGCGACTTCGGGCGCAAACCCTTCGACATGCTCCGCCTCTTTCGTCATAAAGCTCATGGGAATGAGAAGCGGAAAATACGCGTTTTCGTAGCCGTTTTCACGAAAACGTCTGTTGAATTCATTCTGAATGTTTTCCCAGATCGCATAACCGTAAGGACGAATGACCATCGTGCCCTTGACAGGTCCGTAATCGACAAGTTTGGTTTTTACAACGACGTCCGTATACCATTGCGCGAAGTCGCCGTCGATATCGGCGATCTGAGATACAAATGATTTTTCCATTTTATGCCCCGAATAATACTTGGTTTAATTCAATTATAACGCAATTTATTTTTTTTGTCTATCGTTTGGAAGAAATTTCCCGTGTTAAAAGCGTTTAACAACCGCGGCTTCCTCCTCCGCCACCGCCGCCGCCCGAAGAACCGCCGTGCCCGCCTCCTCCGCCGCTTCTTCCGCCTCCTCCGCCGCAAGAACGCATTCCGTGCGAAACGCTGCGCCCGATCGAAGAAACCGAACCGCCGTTCATCCATTCGGGGGCGGCAATACCGAGCGCGCAAAAACGTTTTTCTACTTTTTTGGAAATTCCCATGACGAAGCAATAAGGCAGCACCGAAGAGAACCAATCGGGATTTTCGTCAAATAAAAGTTTGATCCGCGGAAGTTCCGCCGTAAGAATAAATCTTCGGAATCCCTTCAATCTTCCCAAATCATGATTGGCTTGAGGAGTACGGCGCAACATGAAAAAATGCAGAAGATAAGCGACAGCCCACCATATCACGGAAACGACATATAAAAACGCATAGTCATAGAGCCGGAACGAAGCAAAGAGCAGCTGTCCCAAAGACGGAACGGGAAAAACGAATAGAAATATCACTGGAACCAAATAGAATGCTCCGATTTTATTGGGATAGTTGATCGCCGTCGACGCCGCCAGAAAGATAAAAAAGAACAGCGCCAACGCGTTTTTAGCAAGAATCATATCATAGATAGACATCAACAGAACGGGCGCGAGCGAAGAGAAAAACAAAATACACAGCGCGATACCTCTTCCTTTATAAACCGGATCCGGACTGTCCCCTGCTATCGACATTGCCTCCGCCGCTCTGCCCAATTTCCTCTTTTTCGTCTCCGCGCCGAGCGTTCGCGAACGGCGCAATTGCTTCGTGGAAAAAACGTAGCAAGCCGTTCCGTCTTCGCCGGTAAACAAAGCATTGAAATAATCGTTTTCTTCTCTGCTCTCTGTAATCGGAAGCTCGGAAATTTTCTTTCGGACAAAAATATGCCGTTTTCCGTCTTGCTGCAATTCGACATAGCCCTTCGCCGCCCACTGTAAAATAACCGCAGGCGCGTCGCTCACCCGCGATTCCCCGTGCCAAAGCGCCGAAACGCGCATAATCGACATATTATCGGGCGGAGCGACCTCGACTGGGGCAACCGTTTTTCTCGGCAAATATTTCAAAGCGGAAACTAGCCCGATAGCGATCGCCGCAACCGCGGGAACGGCAAACATCCAATAGTACCAAAAATGAGTGAGCGTCCTCTCAAAATATCCATCGGGCAGAATGACCTGAAGGGTATAACCCATGTTCCTCCGGTTCGGACAAGCAGTCATGGTCACCTTGTTGTTAACGACAGTCAGCCCTTCTCCCTCGGCGGGAATCCAAGCCGCTTTTTCATTCGTCCGCGCCGAAACCGAAGACAAATCCGTATTGACCGGAAATTCGACGACCGCGGAAAAAACGATTGTCTCCGCCATGGCGTAACCAAGCACGTCGAAAGTAAAATCGTCGAAACCCGATAGCTTATCGTCGCTTGCGTCGTAAATATAAGAGAGCACGAATTCGTGAAATCCCGTTCCGCTCTCTTCGTCCGTCGCATTGAAATAAGACGCGTCCTGCTTTTGCATTTTTACGGAAAAAAACCGTCCCGCATCGTAATAGCTCTGCGTGACGCGCGCCGCCGCCCCGTCGACCGTAACTGCAACGGAACCGACATTCGCCAGATATGTCCGCCCCTTTTTCTCTTTCCCGTCAATCACGCGCGTCGTTAAAGATGCGCGCTGAATATCGCGAATGATCCCCGTGTTGATTCCCCCCTTGCGGAAACCCACCGTCATTCGCTCGGTCACCGAATAAGTTTTATCGCGGTTTACTTTGATTTCCGTTCGAATCGACTCAAACCAATAGTTATTATCGGGCGTCAATTCCTCTGCATTCGCCCGCACTCTTCCGCCGATTAAAAACGAAGATAAAAGCAGAATGATCGCGGTTGCCCAAAACGATATTCGAAATATAAAATTTTTTATACCCTGCCTCATTTATTCACCCGAAAACCATTCCCGATTATATCATATATTTCCCGTTATGGCAAGTCCGAATAAAAAATTATCAATTCGAATATTTTTTGATAAAAGACTTGAAAAAAATTTACAGATTCTGTATAATATCGGCATATGGAAAGTTTTTTCCGTAAATTCATCGCGCACGGAACATTTCCGGTACAAAATGAAAAATGCGCACAGGGGGGTCAATGACAAAACAAGAACTTTTTGCTCTGAGAAACGGAACGGATGTACGCGGCACCGCAATCGCCGGACAAGACGATCCCGTAACGCTTACCGACGAAGCGATCGATTTGATCGGCAGATCTTTTTTCGTTTGGGTAGCCGAAAAAACGGGGGTCGCAAATCCTACGATAGCGATCGGCTGCGATTCCCGCCTTTCTTCTCCGCATATCGCCAAACTTATGGCGGAAGCCGTTTCGCGTTCGGGGGGTAACGCGATCATGACGGGACTTTCGTCCACCCCTTCGATGTTTATGCTTCTGCAATCCTCATTCGGCGCAGACGCTTCCGTCATGGTAACGGCAAGTCATCTGCCCTATCAGAAAAACGGTTTGAAGTTTTTTTTGAAGAACGGCGGACTTGAAGGGAACGACGTGCAGGAAGTGCTTGAAATTGCCGCGTCAGGCAATTTCCGCCAAGGCAACGGAATTATCACGCAAAAGAACTATCTTCATGAATACGCAAACGGGCTCGTGAAAATGGTGCGGGAACAATGCGGGTCGGAAAAACCTCTTTCGGGCAAGCGGATTATTGTCGATGCGGGAAACGGCGCGGGCGGCTTTTATGCCGATCTCGTATTAAAGCCCCTCGGCGCGGATACGACGGGGTCGCAGTTTCTCGATCCAGACGGAAATTTTCCCAACCATATCCCCAATCCGGAAAACGAAATCGCTATGAAGAGCGTTTCCGAAGCGGTCGTCAAAAACAAAGCCGACTTCGGGATCATTTTCGATACCGATGTCGACCGCGCGGGCGCAGTCGCATCTACGGGAGAAGAAATTAACCGCAACCGTTTGATCGCGCTTATTTCGGCGATCCTGCTCGAAGAAAAAAAGGGCGCCTACATCGTGACCGACTCCGTTACAAGCGACGGACTCGCCGCATTCATAGCGAAAAAGGGCGGCGTACACAGGCGATTCAAACGCGGCTATAAAAACGTGATCAACGAAAGTAAGCGCCTGAACGCGGAGGGCAAATATTCCCCTCTTGCGATCGAGACGAGCGGACACGCGGCGCTCAAAGAAAACTATTTTCTCGACGACGGCGCGTATCTCGTGACAAAACTGCTTATTTCGCTCGCGCGACTCTCCAAAGAGGGAAAAGACCTGCTCGATCTCATCAAAGATCTTCCCGAACCCCGGGAAGCGGCGGAAGCGAGATTAAAATTCGAAACGCCCGATTTTAAGGAAGTCGGCAAGAGCGTGATATCCGATCTCACTGCGGTCGCAATCGAAAAACAATATCTTTCTCTTGCACCCGACAACTGCGAAGGAGTTCGGATCAATTTCGACAAAGATCACGGAAACGGCTGGGCGCTCGTAAGAATGAGCCTTCACGAACCTATTCTGCCGATCAACGCCGAAAGCGACGAGCAAGGCGGCGTAAAAAAGATTCTTTCCGAGCTCTATGCTCATCTGAAAACATATTCGTTCCTCAACACCGAAAACCTGAAAAAATTATTATAAATCAAGGAGAATCTCATGAAAAAAGATACTATTAACGCAATCCGTATTTTGTCTGCGGAAGCCATTCAGAAAGCGAATTCCGGTCACCCCGGGCTTCCCCTCGGTTCCGCTCCCATTGCCTATGCGCTCTGGCAAAACCATCTGAAATTCAACAATTCAGATCCGAAATGGGAGGACAGAGACCGTTTTATCCTCTCCGCGGGACACGGCTCCATGCTCGATTATTCCCTTTTGTATCTCTACGGATTCGGACTTACCAAAGAAGATTTGATGAACTTCCGCCAGCTGGGCAGCAAAACCCCCGGACATCCCGAATACGGTCATACCGTGGGAATCGAAACAACGACGGGTCCTTTGGGTCAGGGCATTGCGAACGCGGTCGGCATGGCAGTTGCGGAAGCGCACCTTGCCGCAAAATTCAACCGCGACGGTTTTTCCGTAGTCGATCATTACACCTATGCGATCTGCGGCGACGGATGTCTCGAAGAAGGAATTTCTTATGAAGCCTGCTCTTTTGCCGGTACGCACGAGCTCGGAAAGCTCATTCTCTTCTACGACGATAACGACATCACGATCGAAGGAAATACGGACATCACTTTCAAAGAAGATGTCGCAAAACGTTTTGAAGCGCAGAATTGGCAGGTGCTCAACGTAGACCTTGTTTCCCACCCCGACGACGTTGCCCTGATCAATGCTGCGATCGAAGCGGCAAAAGCGGAAACCAAAAAGCCCTCTATCATTATCTGCAAAACAAAAATCGGTTACGGAACCCCTCTCGAAGGAAGCCATAAGTGTCACGGCGCCCCGCTCGGCGCGGAGAACCTGCAAAAGACGAAAGAAAAATTCGGCTGGACGAGCGAACCTTTCGAAGTTCCCGCAGAAGTTCTGAAACACACCGCCGAAGCGGGTAAAAAAGGCGCGAAAGCAGAAAAAGAATGGAACGCCATGTTTGCCGAATACGAGAAAAAGTATCCCGAACTCGCCAAGGAATACAAAGCGGCGATGAAGGGCGAGCTTCCCGATCTTGCGAAAATGCGGGAACTCTTTGCCTGGGAGAAACCCATGGCAACCCGTCAGACATCGAACGTCGTGCTCAACAAGATCGCGGCGGTCGTGCCCGAGCTTATCGGCGGAAGCGCCGATCTTGCGCCCTCCAACCTTTCGGACATGAAGAACACCGACACAATCACTTACGGGGACTTCACTCCCGAAAACTTTGCGGGCAGAAACATGCACTTCGGAATCCGCGAGCACGCGATGGCGGCGATTACAAACGGAATGCAGCTTCACGGCGGATTGCGCGCATACTGCTCCACCTTCTTCATTTTCTCCGATTATTGCAAGCACGCAATGCGCCTCTCCGCGCTCATGAATATTCCCGTTGTATATATTCTCACGCACGACTCTATCGGCGTCGGCGAAGACGGTCCGACCCACGAGCCCGTAGAACAGCTCATTGCGCTGCGTTCCATTCCCAACATGAAAGTCTACCGCCCCGCAGACGGCAAAGAGACGACGGCGGCATGGATTTCAGCACTGAACGGCACGGCGCCCACCGCGCTCGTACTGACCCGTCAGAATCTTCCTCAATACGAGAACAGCGGACTTGAAGCGCTCAAAGGCGGCTACATTCTGAGCGATTGCAAGGGAACCCCTGATATTCTTCTGATCGCAAGCGGTTCCGAAGTGGAACTGTGCATGAATGCACAGGCAGAGCTTGCAAAAGAAAACGTCAAAGCGCGCGTTGTTTCCATGCCCTGCATCGAGGAATTCGAAAAGCAGAGCGCGGAATACAAAGAGAGCGTGATCCCCTCCTCCGTCAAAGCACGCGTCTGCGTGGAAGCGGGCTCCCCTTACAGCTGGTACAAATACGCCGGCGACAAGGGCGAGATCGTTGCAATGAGCACCTTCGGCGCAAGCGGACCCGCGGCGCAACTCTTCAAACTCTTCGGCTTCACGACGGAAAACGTCGTCGAAAAAGCGAAGCTCAGTCTCTCCAAATAAGAAAACGCAGAAGCGTCCGCATTTTTCAGTGCGGACACTTTTATGCAAATATTATTATGAAAAAGAAAATCTTATACACGTTGTCCCTCCTCGTCACGTTGCTTTTACTCGTGCTCGCCGGCTGCGATGTGCGATACGAATACGAAACATACGCCAA
Source organism: uncultured Christensenellaceae bacterium (assembly GCA_910588695.1). Classification (GTDB taxonomy): domain Bacteria; phylum Bacillota; class Clostridia; order Christensenellales; family Borkfalkiaceae; genus Gallimonas. Next base: position 35,428 of record CAJUOV010000007.1, on the reverse strand, counting down.
CGCCTCCGCCTATGCGGCGGGAAACGCCAGGATTTCCTTCAATGTTGCCGTTCTCGACGTGGATTGGATCGGCGGGCAAGTGAAGCTCGAGTACACCGACGACGACATTTTATCGCTCACGGAAGAGATAGATTTCAATGCGGAAACGACAGATTTCGATTGGACAAGCAACGAAGATTGGAAGATGCGCTGGCAGATAAACGGAACGACGCTTCAAATCAAGTATGCAAAATCGGGCGCAAGGCTCGTAAACAATCTTCAAAAGACGCTCACGATCAAGGTTCCAAAAAGGACGGATCTTTGGTCTCTGACCGTGAAAACCGTCTCCGCGGGAATCGACGCCGCGCTCAACACATGGGGAGCAAGTTTTGAAACGGTTTCGGGGAATATCAATTATACGGGACTGGTAACGAACGCGCTGGATATCGAAACGGTATCGGGCGAAATTGCAATCGTCACCGCAACCGCCCCTTCTCTTATAACATTCGAAACGGTATCGGGCGACGTTAAATACATTGCCGAAAAGTCTATGCCCGCAAAGATCGAAGCGGACAGCGTTTCCGGAAATTTCACACTGACTCTTCCCTTCTCTGCGTCCTTCCGCGCGTGGCTTCACAGCGTAAGCGGAAATATGCAAGTCGACAGCGCGTTTTCCGCAACAAATCAGGGAAGCTCCGTCATCGTAGGCGGCGGAACGAACATAATCGATGCGGAATCGGTTTCGGGCAATCTACGCATTGTGCGCGGCAACGGCACAAACGAATGACGTACAATACAAAAATAAGAGCGGCATAATTGCGCCGCTCTTATTTTTGTTTAATCCTTATAATGTTCCACGTTCTTCCCCGAATCCCACAGCCGTTCGAGGTAGTAGAAAAGCCGCGATTCGTCGTTGAAGATGTGCACGATCACGTCGCCGTAATCGAGAACGCCCCAGCGACCCTCGCGCAAGCCTTCTTTTCTGAGCGCCGTAATTCCCTGTTTTTCAAGCTCTTCCTCCACGTGATCGCCCAACGCGCGCACCTGTGTGGTGCTCGTACCCGAAGCGATTACAAAGTAGCTGCACATCACCGTCTGATCGGCGACGTTCACCGTAACGATATCGTGCGCCTTTTTATCCGAGAGCGCCTTGCATGCCGCCATGGCGATTTTTCTTCCTTCCATAATGTCTCCTTTTTTGTTTTTTAATTGTTTATGTGTAACATAATACTATGCTTTTCTGTCTTTTAGCCATTTATATGCCCGTTTCGTCAGAAAATAAATCGAACAGCCTTTATTTTCATTCTTTGCAAGATATTCATTCTGATGCTCGAAACAGAGCAATAAACACTCGTCCAGATCACGCCAAAAGGCTTTTCTCAAAGAATCTATCCCCTCAAACCTTCTTCCCGATTCCAACATATCCGCAAGAAAAATCAGTTTTCCGAGCGGTGTCATATCTTCCCGTCCGCTGGTATGATAACGAATCGCGTCCAATATTTCTTCGTCGTCGATTCCGAACACCCGCTCGGCAAGATAGGCTCCCGTATATTGGTGCGCAACGGGCGCAGGCACCCCTTCCGGCATCATAAAGCCCTTCAATAAGGGCGAATCGAACGGCACATGTTTTCCGCAGTCGTGAAGCGCAGCAGCAAGCATCACCTTCTCTTCCGGAATACCGAGACCGCGCGCACGTTCGACCGCCAAAAGCGCAACACGAAAACTGTGTTCTTTTCTCTCTTCTTTTTCAAGCGCGAGCGCGGGCGCGATTGCAGGATAATGGTAAAGCGATTTCTTTTTTATATAGCCGCGCACTTCGGGAGTCAACTCTTCCGTCTCTTTACCGAAAGCGAGCCGCACACGCAACTCCGTCGAAGAGACCTTCTCCCCCGCAAAAGGAACTTCCTTGAAATCAACGCCGAACCGCTCCGCGAATTTTTTACGAAACGCAGAGACGCTTAGGTCTCCCCGCGCGCACGCAGCAAGCGTAACCGCAGAGAGAATGCGTTCGGGGTGTTTCCATACAAAAAAATTTTCAAGCATATCCGCGCCGACAAGAAAGAACAGTTCGGCTTCAGGATTTAATTTTTTGAAATATTCCGCCGTGATATAAGTGTAGCTCGTCTGCCTGCGTGTAAGTTCGAAATCGCTGACCTCAACGCCGGAAAGGTTCCTTACCGCAAGACGGCACATCGTTAGCCTGTCTTCGCCCGAAACATGCGCGCCGCTTTCTTTATGCGGAGCGAGATAAGAAGGTATCAAAATCACTCGATCAAGCGAAAGCGCTGTTTTCGCCGCTTCGATAAAACGGATATGTTCACTGTGAACGGGATCGAAAGAACCGCCGAATAACGCAATTCTCATATAAGCGCATTATACAATATTTTTTCCCTCTTTGCAAGTTTAATTTCACGGCTTTACGGGAAAAATCGCATTATGAAAAAAATCGACTTAACGATCGTAGCGGACGTTGCATTCTACGGCGTATCCGCATGGTTTTTATCAATCGGAATTTTACGCTATTTCAGAATGCAATTTCCGCTCGCCGCACTGCTCTCCGCACTGTTTTCTCTCGCCGCGGGCGGGACCGCTTTTTTACTGACTTCCCGCAGCCGCCGCAAACGCCGCCTCAATAAAAAAGAAACGGAAGAGCGGGACGCGCTCTTATTACACTTTGCACTCGAAAAAGAAGAACGGGTGCGCGCCGCTCTTCTCACGGCATTTCTTGCAGATCAGCAGCAAGCCCATCTGAAAGACGACGTTCTGGTGGTAGACGGAAATCTCTGTATCCCCCGTTTTACCATGCAACCGCTCTCCGCCGACGAAATCGCGCGCCTGATCCGCGCATACGGCGCGGAAAAAACAACCGTATTGTGCAACGCACTCAGCGCGGAAGCACAAAAACTCGCCGCAACCTTTGGAGTTAAAATTATCGGCAAAGACGAAATCTATTCCCTGTTCCAACGCACCGACTCAACGCCGTCTCCGCTTATTCTGGCTGAAATTCCGCGAAAAAACGCAAAGAAGGTCTTTCGCCGCCTCGTTGCAAAAAAGAGCGCGCGTCCTTTTTTCGTAAGCGGAATTCTGCTTCTCATCATGAGCCTTTTCACATTTTTTCCGATCTATTACCTGATCGCGGGTTGCATTTTAACATCGCTTTCAATTTTGATACGATTTTTCGGTTTTACTTCGGAAACTTCGTAGTTATGTCTGGCATAATACTCTATATATACAAAAAACCGCCCGTTTGCGGCGGTTTTTTGTTATTTCCGTTAAATCAACACTGCGTCAGACTTTTGATCGCGCGAGGTAACGCCGCAATAACATCCGTTGAAGTAGGCGAATATTGCCCGAATTCTTCTTCCGCAAGTTCCCCCGCCCGCCCGAACACATAACAAGAGACGCACGCCGCGTCGAATGCGGAGAGACCTCGGGCGCACGTTCCCGCAAGGAATCCCGCCAATACGTCTCCGCTCCCGCACTTTGCGAGCGCAGGCGAACCCGTACTGTTGATTGCGGTACGAACGCCGTTTGTGATCACTGTGCGGTTATTTTTGAATACGAGCGTCACGCCGTACTGCTGTGCAAATTTTTGCGAAATGGCGAGCGCGTTTTCAAGCACGTCTTTCACGCTCAATCCGCACAACCTCGCAAACTCCTTGGGATGCGGCGTTAAAACCACTTCGCACGATTTATGCTCAAGCGGCTTCAAACCGAATTCAGAAAGCGCAGAAAGCGCGTCGGCATCTAAAATCAACGTTCCGCGATAGCCGTTCAAAAGCTGTGTTACAATCGAATACAATCCTTTCGACACACCCGACCCCATCCCGATCGCAAGAGAATCAGACGAAAACATTCCGTCGTCGAGCGCATTGAAATCTTCTACGATACAGGAAGGAAGCGCCGTCGCCGCCGTAACGCACAGCCGCTCGGGAACTCGCAGCATCGTATATCCCGCGCCCGAGCGCAACGAAGCGGATGCGGCAAGCATAGCAGCCCCCATTCTCGCCCCGCTCGTAACGATACATGCCTTTCCGAACATTCCCTTGTTGACGTTCGAATGCTTCTTCGGAAAAAAGGCTTTCACATCCTCGTCTTCCCAGACTTCCGCGCCGCCCTCTCCGTAATCCACGCCGATATCCGCCACCGAAACCTTTCCCGAACGATCCGCACCTTCATTCAAAAGCAGCGCGTTCTTCATACAACCGATCGAAAGCGTTTCGTCGGCGAACACACAGGGCGAATATGCCATTCCGTTTTCGGAAAGCCCGCTCGGAAGATCGCAGGAAATCACATAGCCGCCTGCATTCATCATCGAAATAAGCCTTGCATATTCCCCTTCGGGAGGTCGTTTGAGCCCCGTTCCGAAAAGACAGTCCACAATGACGGGAAAAGTCTTTTTGGGAATTCTCGTAAAAATTTCGCCCTTATAGCGCATTTTTACGATCGCGCATTCGGGAGAAAATTTGTCTGAAAGACAGAGCGCCTTAACGTCTCTGCCTTGTTCCGACAGGATACGCGCCGCTACAAAACCATCGCCCGCATTATTCCCTTCGCCAAGAACGAAAAGCGCCTCTTTCGCGCCGAGCCGATCCATCGCCGCGGCAACCTTACCCGCAAGCGCCTCACCGGCGCGCTCCATCAATTCACGGGTGCGAACGCCTCCGATGACAGCTTTTCGATCCCCCTCCCACGCCTCTTTGTTCGAATATGATTGATACATATATAAGCTCCCGATAATTATTTCAGATTTTCAAACTAATCTCCGCCGCGGAAAGAAACACCTCTTGTTCTCCGCGAAAGACGCACAACCGACCGTCGGATAAAATTTGCATCGCCGTCGCCGTATACTGCTCGCCCGTTCCGTTCTCGACAACCGACACCTCTTTCTTCAAAAAGCGCACGCGGGCGAGATAATCGTTAAAATCGAATTTTTGCTGAAGATTCCCGATCAGAATTTCAAGCGCGCTTTCTACCGGAATCGTTTTGCCCGTTTCCTCCGAAAGACTTGTAGCGATCCCGTTCAATCCGCTTACGTCGTTCGAAACGTTCACCCCGATTCCTGTCACGCTTAATTTTACCATGTTGTTTTCAAGAATATTCTCAACAAGGATCCCCGCAAGTTTTTTACCGTTCAAATATACATCGTTGGGCCACTTGATTTCGGAAGAAAGAGAAAATGCTTCCGCCGTTCTGCAAACGGCGACCGCCGCATGCGCCATCAGATAAAAGGCATTCCGTGCAGGAAAGTCGGAATAAAAGTTCAATGCGGAGAGATATATGCCCCCTTCTTCCGAGGCAAAGGAGCGTCCCTTTGTGCCTTTACCGCCCGTCTGCCTTTTTGCGACAACAATCCTGTCCTCCCCCGAAGCGAAATAACGCCTGATATATTCGTTCGTAGACGAAACTTCGTCGAGAATTTCAATCTTCATCTTTCAGACTCTCTATCGCCTGCTTCGCCGTATCGTAGTCGAAGCCTTTGCTCAGCAGATTGCGGTACGCTTTTGCAAGCGTCGCGCTGTCGGCGGATTTTCCGCGCAGATATTTATCAAGACATCGCTTCGCGCTCTCGGTTTCGTCTTGAAGGGCGGAGAGCGTCTCCTCGATAATTTGCCCGTCCACCCCTTTTTTTCTTAATTCGAGCCGTATGAGCCGGCTTCCTTTACGTTTGGACGCGCCTTCGGCGTAATAGTTCGCATAAGTCCCGTCGTCTACATAGCCGTATTCTTTCATCTTACAGAGAACACATTCTATTACGTCCTCTAAGTATCCCTTTGTTTTGAGGAAGGTCCGAATCTCTTTTTCCGTTTTCATGGAAACGGAAATATGTCTGAGCGCTTTATCGAGCGCGGTCAGTTTTTCGCTTTCGAGCTGTAATCGCGAAAGCGTTTCCATATCGACATCCACGCCCGTTTTCAATCCGTTTTTGAGAACGGTATCCAGTTTCATGCCGCAACAAAATTTTCCGTCCACTTCGATATTGCAACGCGTTTTATCCTTTTTTTGCGGCGTAACGGAGGTTATTTCCGGCATGCTACACCCCGTTCCATCTGCGGTTTTCTCTGAACCATGCGGTCTCTTTGAGGATAGTCGAATTGTTGCTGCCCGTCACACTGAAATCGATTCCGTTCGAACGGACTACAATGTCTCCGTTCATCGAAACAACGTTCCAACTTTTTTTCGGCTGCAAAACAATATCCGTCGCCAAAGAAGTCACGTAAATTTTATCGGTGTATTTCGCAAGACGGTCAACGGTCGCCTGCGAAGGAAACGCGTTTTCCGCTTTGAAATTATCGGCGTTTGACGGATATTCGGGCGTGCCCGCACAAGTGCAGATACATACCGTTTCCGGCTTTATAACGGAAAGCAGTTCTTCCGACGAAGAAGTCTGACTGCCGTGATGACCGCCTTTATACAGCTTACACTGCGGCAAATCGTTGCTCTCGACAAGAGACGCTTCCCCCTCCGCTTCGAGATCGCCCGTAAAGAGATAGTTGTAGGTTCCCTGCGTGATGAGTATACAGACGGAATAATTATTTTCACCTTTTCCGCTCTCCAATTCTTCATAATATTTTTGATAGAGAACGCTCATCGTCACATTTTCGGCAAGCGCGTATGTACGTTTTGCGCCGTCCGTTTCGTTCCAGCACTGCAATGCGGTGTAATGCACAGCCCCGGCTTCCACTTGAGCCTCTCGCGCGGCAACATATTTCCCGTATACCGTCGTCGGCTTATTCTCTTTTTTGGTCATCGAAAAATCGATAATCGTTCCGCACTCGAAACTATCGAAGATCCCCTTCCTCGAAGCAGTACTGTAAAACGCGCCGATATGATCTTCATGCGCGTGCGTTGCGACGACATATTCGAGTTTTCCGTCCGTGCAATACCGATTGATATAGTTTATGAGCGTCGTCGCAGAATCTTGCCGCGAGCCCGCATCGATCAATACTTCCGTATCGCCGATTTTGATTAGCGTGCAGTCTCCCACATATTTGTTGCCCAATTCGAGAAAATGAACCGAAACTTCATCCGTAGCAAACGCAGGCGGAGGAATCTGTTTCTTTTTATAAACCAAAAAATACCAGCAGAGCCCCGCGACGATCGCTATAATCAACAGAACGGCAACAACTGCAAAAAACACTTTCGGATTCTTTTTTGCCGCTTCCTCGGCGACGCGCGCCGCCTTCTTCGCCGTTTGATCGATTTTTTTCTTTTTCGCCATAAAAACCTCTTAAACGAGTTTCAACGCCGACGCGATTTGGATAACGGCGTGATCGATGTTGTGCAGCAATCGGTTGAGCGCACCCTGCGCGCCTTCGTCGATCTCGCCGTTATCCGTCGTTCTCAGCACGGCGATGATCATATCGAAATTTTTGTAAATAATATTGCATTCCTCTCTCACCGCAGAAAAAACGGCGGATTTTCCCGCTGTCTGAATGCGGTGCAGCTCCTTTATCGCTTTGTTCATTTCGGTGAAGAGCGCAAGATTCCCGCAATCGAACAACTCTTTCATGGCGGCGTTGAGCCGAACAAGCTGTTCGGAAAATAACTCTACTTCGTTTACTTCCGCCGTCATAATTGCACTCCGTTTTTTCTTAGCAGTTCCTGCGCCGTTTGGATACTGTCCGCGCCCGACGCGTTTTTAACGGGCGCAAATTCCTTTTCGCGTTCCACCTCGAAAGGCAGACAACCGTTCAGAAGATGTATCATGTCAAGAATCAGCGTTTCATATTTATATGCGTTCTCCCGATCGGGAATTACGCGCTTTTCCCCGTCGAAATAGGGAACTTTCTTTTTGACACGGTGAACGGGAAACTTACTGCCCTCGATCTCTTCAAGAGAAGATACACGGAACAGATAATTCAGAATCACGCCGCTTCCGTAGAGAAGTTCCCCCTTTTCGTCACGCGCGTTCGCCGTTTTTTCGTCGAGTTCGTAATACTCTATAATATCGGGACGTCCGCCGCGTTGACACAGCACGCCTACCCGCTCCTCGGGAGAAACCTTTTTGACCGCCTTTGCGCCGCAAGGCAATCCGCTCAGAGCCGCCGCGCCCACAAAGACGGGATCGGCGATCCGCTGCAATACGTTATCAACCGCAAAAACATTGAGCCATTCAACCCCCTGCTTCTTCAAACGCCCGACAAGTCCTGCACGCTTCATAGAGGAAAACCAACCGCCGTTACCGTTGGGCGACAGTGCAATTTTTGCTTTCTCTTCAAGCAATACTTTTCCGTCGAAATCGGTACAGGGCGCCATATCCTGAACAAAAAAATAAACGTCGTTCTCGGGATAACCGAAATAACCGTGTTTTTCGAAGAACGTACGGGTCTCGATGTCGTTTTTATCGCTCGTCATAACGAACAGCGGTACGCGCGCGCCGAATTTATTTGTTACGGAAAGAAGATTATCGATCAGACATTCGAAAATATAAATCTCTTTCGTCAGTCCGATATTAAACGCACCCTTCGGAGCGTCTGATCCGAGCCTGGTGCCCTGTCCGCCCGCCAACATGACAGCCCCTACTTTTCCTGCGCGCAAAAGCTCCGCGCCCGTCCGTTCGAATTCGTCGGAACGTTCGGCGATCTCCCGACGCGTCAATCCCGAAATCGGCGAAAGTCCGCCCTTCCGTTCTTCTGACCGCTTATCAAAAATCGACCAATCGATCGAGTTGACCTGTCTGCAAAACGCACGCTTTTCATCTTCATCGAATCCGTCAAACGCCCGCAACAAAGCATCTTGACCGTTTTGTATCAATAAAAGTTTTGTTTCCTGAAAATTCATAAATCAGTCCGATTGTATTTTTCTATAAAGCCCCGCAAAAATCAAACGCTCAGTAAAACCTCGCTAACCGCGAGGCGGGGCGAGGATCAAATCCCCACCCCGTTGCCCGGTTCCGCCGTACCAACCGTTAAATTCTTGTTTTCCAGACCTGATCCGACCACAGAAGCTGTTTTTTGAACTCGTCGATCTTGGTGTTCTCGTCGATCAGAACGACTTCCATTCCCCACATATTGCCGAGGTCGACAAGCTCTTTCGCCGTGACGACGGACGAAACCACCGTGTGGTGCGCGCCGCCCGCATAGATCCACGCCGCAACGCCGTCCTTAAAGTTGGGCTGATATTTCCACATCAACCCGCCTACGGGAAGATTGGGCATCTTCTTGGGATATTTCACGAGTTCGATCTTCTGCACGATGAGACGCATTCTGTCGCCCATATCGATCATGGAAACCGCCACCGCTTCGGGCGCGGCGATCCCTTCGAACACGAGACGCGCGGGATCGGACTTTCCGCCGATTCCCAAAGGATGTACCTGAATCTCCGGTTTCGTCGCCGCAAACTGTGGCGATACTTCGAGCATATGCGCACCGAGACAGAGCCCGTCTTTGAGGTCATAGGTATAATCCTCCATGAGTCCCGTGCCCTTCTGATCCGCCATATACTGCATGACTGCGCCGAGTGCAGCGATCTTCCAATCCCCTTCCGCGCCGAAGCCGTAACCCTTGCTCTGCAAATCCTGAATTGCAAGCCCGGGAAGCTGATTGAGTCCGTGCAAAGAACCGAAATGATCGACGATCCCGATATATCCGCCCTTATCTTTGCAGAACTTATCCATGGCGATCTCGTACTTCGCCTGCTCGCGCACCACGTCAATGCGCTTGGTTCCCATGGTGTACTTTTTCGCATACTCCGCCATGAGCGCATCCACTTCCGCATCGGTCACCTTTTCGATATAATCGACAAGATCGCCGATCGGATAATAGTCTACCTGCCAGCCGAGGTTGATATGCGTTTCGATCTTATCCCCTTCGGTCACGGCGACGTCGCGCATATTATCGGAGAACCGACAGACCTTGACGCTCTTGGAGAACGCGTAACCTGCCGCAACACGGCACCATGACGCAAGCTCTTTCAATGCTTCCGGATCTTTGTAATAGCCGACGATCACTTTGTTATCCATTCTCAGACGCGCAACGATATAGCCGAATTCTCTGTCGCCGTGCGCCGCCTGATTCTCGTTCATAAAGTCCATGTCGATCGTATCGTAGGGCAGTTTTTCGTTATACTGCGTCGCGAAATGACACATGGGTTTTTGCAGCATTTTCAGCCCTTTGATCCACATTTTCGCAGGAGAAAAGGTATGACACCAGGTGATGATCCCGATACAGTTTTCATCTGCGTTCACCTTTTTCACCGCTTCCACGACTTCGTCGCTGCTCTTGCAGGTCGTAAGATACTTGACCGTGACGGGCATATATTGATTGATATAATCCGCCATTTCTTCGGAGTGCTGCGCGACATGCGCGAGCACGTCGTCGCCGTACAGAGTCTGAGAACCCGTAAGCCAATAAATTACTTTTTCTTTCATATTAATAACCCCCAATGGTTTTTTTATTTTTTTATGTGTTTGCACGCTGAAAGCAACCGCGGTTCAGACAAGGAGCGCGAGCATTTTCAAGGAGAGTTTACAAAACGGTAAATGACCCGAAGAAAAGCGGAACGCGACGCCGTATCAACCGTCGGAGGCTTTTAGCGTTGCCCGTAATAGGCATTCTTGCCGTGTTTACGCAAATAATGCTTGTCCATCATGAACTTATCCGCGCGCGTCACTTCCGGATTGATCGCCTCGGTAATAAACGCCATTTTCGCAACCTCTTCGATTACCGTCGCGTTATACACCGAATTTGCGCCGTCTTTTCCGAACGCAAACACGCCGTGGCTCTTGATGAGCACTCCGGGAACTTCCAATGGATCGAGTTTATCGTTTTTGAACTTTTCGATGATCGCAAGTCCCGTGTTCTTTTCATATTCTCCCCCGATCTCCGCTTGCGTAAGCGAACGCGCGCAAGGAATATCCCCGTAGAAATAATCGGCATGCGTCGTCCCGTAGAACGGAATGCTCCTGCCTGCCTGCGCCCAAGCGGTCGCAAAAGTGGAATGGGTATGCGTAACTCCGCCTATGTTCGGAAATGCCTTATAAAATTCAAGGTGCGTGGGCGTATCGGAAGAGGGACGCAGATTCCCCTCCACGATATTTCCGTTAAGATCGACAACGACCATATCCTTCGCCGTCATACCGTCATAATCCACTCCAGACGGTTTGATAACGACAAGCCCCGTTGCTCTGTCGATCTCGCTCACGTTCCCCCATGTAAAGAGCACGAGTTTATTTTTAACAAGATCGAGATTTGCTTTCAAAACTTTCTGTTTGAGTTCTTCTAACATTACTTTTCCCCCTTTATTCCATATTTTCGACGGCGCTTCTCACAACGGGAAGTCCCATTTTATAGCGGCGCGTAAACTTTTCAAATCCTTTTACGTTCTCGGGATCGGGCGCAAGCGTCACGCCCTCCTGACCTGCAAACACTCTCTTTTCGAGATAATCGCTCAATTCCTCATTCTTTCCTTTTTGGATCAGGAAATTGGCAAGCACCGCCATGCCCCACGCGCCGCCCTCGCCCGCCGTCTTCATGAGCGTGACGGGAACGCCAAGCGCAGCCGCCAAAAAGCTCTGCCCCACCCGCTCCGTTTTGAAAATACCGCCGTGCCCCGTAATGCGGTCGAGCTTTACGCCCTCCTCTTTGAGCATAATGTCACATCCGACTTTGAGCGCGCCGAATGCGGAATACAAGTGCGCGCGCATCATGTTTGCAAGAGTGAATTTGGATTCGGGCGTGCGGACGAAGAGCGGACGCCCCGCGTCGACTTCGGTAATGTTCTCTCCCGAAACATAGTTGTAAGAAAGAAGTCCGCCGCAGTCTTTATCTCCCTTTTCGCCCTCGAAGTATAACATGTCGTAGAGCTTCCACTTGGGAATATCCACGCCCGCAAGAGAAGCGAATTCGCCAAACAGATTGACCCATGCGTTCAGATCGGACGTGCAGTTGTTGCAATGCACCATTCCGACCAGATCACCCACGGGAGTCGTTACAAGATCGATCTCGGGATAGGGTTTACTAAGCTCCTTTTCGAGAACGATCATCGCAAATACGCTCGTACCCGCAGAGACGTTGCCTGTGCGCTGCTTTACGCTGTTCGTTGCGACCATGCCCGTGCCGGCGTCTCCTTCCGGCGGACAGAAAGGAATACCCGCGTCCAAATCCCCGTCGGGATCAAGATACTTTGCACCCTCTTTCGTAAGAGAGCCTGCTTCCTCGCCCGCAAGCAAAATTTCAGGGAGAATATCGAGCGTTTCATAGGGCATCCCGTTTACCGCGAGAATTCCGTCGAATGCCTTGACCATCTCGGCATCGTATTGTTTAGTTTTAGGGTCTACGGGGAACATTCCGGACGCCTCGCCGATCCCGATGACTTTTTTACCTGTCAGAAGCCAATGGACGTATCCTTCGAGCGTAGTCTGGAAGGCAATATTTTTTATATGCGGCTCGCCGTCCATAATCGCCTGATAAAGGTGCGCCACCGACCAACGCGCGGGAATGTGATAATTGAACAGATCCGTCAGTTTATCCGCAGCTGCCTGCGCGTTATTGTTGCGCCATGTGCGGAAGGGCACCAAAAGTTTATCCGCCTTGTCGAATACGAGATAACCGTGCATCATCGCGGAAATCCCCATCGCACCGATCTTTTTAAGCGTAATTCCGTACTTTTCTTTTACATCTTTTTTGAGCTTTGCATATACGTCTTTCAGTCCCTCGGAAATATCCTTTTCGGAATATGTCCAGATTCCGTTTTCAAAACGGTTCTCCCACTCGTGAGATCCGGACGCGATCGGCGCATTGTTTTCATCGACCAATACGGCTTTGATGCGTGTAGATCCGAATTCGATCCCGACTGCCGTTTTGCCGTCTTGAATGAGTTTTGCAGTATCCATATTACCCCCTTTCCTAAGCGTCACGCAACGCCTTACCCATTATAAAATAAAACAAAAAAAATTTCAACAGTTTACAGAAAATTTTTATAAAATCATACGTATTTTCATTTCAAACAAAAGAAAAGCGCGGCTTTACGCCGCGCTTTTCTCTCACCCCGTTATCTTTTTTCAGAGCAGAATGCAGATGACGCCGCCCTTGCCCTCGTTTACGATGCGCGTAACCGTTTTGCGCATCTTTTTTCTGACGTTATCGCCCATCGAACGGTTCTTGACAAAGAGCTCTTCGCCCAGCATATCTTTGAGCGTTCTGCCGAACATATTCGTATTCCAAGCCCGTTCGGGTTCCGCCTGCATATTTTCGGAAATTTGCTTTGCAAACGCTTCGCTCTGTTCTTCCCCTCCAAGCGCGGGGCGCACTTCGCCGGAAACATCGACGCGGATAATATGGTAGCTCGGCGCGTCCGCATGAAGATTAACCCCCACCCTTCCGCTCTTTTTGACCACCTTGGGCTCCGATAAAAGCATTTCGTCCGATTCGGGCGGAACGATTCCGTAGCCGAATTCCTTTGCGTCGGCAAACGCCTGCCCTGCCCGTTCATAGAGTTTTTTGGCGTCTTTCAATCCGTAGACGTAACTCATGAGCGCGAAGTCGTCTTTGATGTCCGCGCCGCACTGTTCGCCGAGCACGCGGTAGAACGTTCCCTCTTTCGCCTCGATTTTCAGCTGCGCTTTCCCCGAAGCCGCGTCGATCCTGACCGAGACAGGCGGATTCAGCCGCTCGCTGTCCGTAAAGAGCGTATCGAGAATCGCGCAATCGCTCATCTTGCAGATTTTAGGCGCAACCTCTTTGATCCCGGCAAGCAGTTCCGAAACAAGAGAACTGTCCGCGTCGAGCACCCGCATCCAATCGGGAATATCCACATCGATCGAGAGCACGGGGAACTCGTAAAGAACCCGTTCGAGAACGCCCGCAAGTTCGTTCGTATCCGCCGTTTCCGCATTGAGAGACACTACGGGTGCATTGTATTCGGCTTCGAGACTTGCGCGGAGCGCTTCCGATTTTTCGGGATTTGCGCAGTTGAGAACGATCACAAAAGGCTTTTTAGACTCTTTCAGTTCCTTTAACGCCTGTCTTTCGCCCTCGATATACGCTTCGCGGGGAATGCCCGTAACCGAGCCGTCCGTCGTCATCAAAACGCCGATTGTGGAATGATCGCGGATCACGCGAATTGTCCCCTCTTCCGCCGCCCGCTTAAAAGGCACGGGGGAATCGTTCCAGGGCGTCTTTACGAGACGGGGTCCCTCTTCCTCTTCAAAGCCCGCCGAACCCTCGACAGGGAAGCCCACGCAGTCGATAAGCCGCACTTTTGCGACGGCATTTCCCACTGATATTTCCGCGCCCTCCTCTGGCACGAACTTAGGCTCCGTCGTCATGATCGTCTTGCCAGCCGCAGATTGCGGAAGCTCGTCGACGTACCGCTTTTTCTTTTCTCCTTCCACGTCCGGCAAAACGAGCTCCTGCATGAACCGTTTGATAAACGTGGACTTGCCCGTGCGGACGGGACCGATCACGCCTACGAAAATTTCTCCGTTCGTGCGCGCCGCAATGTCTTGATATACGCTGAAAGTTTCCATAAAAAAACGCCTCCGCCGATTTCCTTCTTGACTATCTTATGGCGCGGGGCGTTATTATATGACGGATTTTTTCTTTTTGCGAATGGGGACAAACCTACTTTTTTTCGGGCGCAAATTCCGGTACAAATTGCTGTTCGGATAAAAATTCAAGATATTCGGGATCGTTCGAGAAATCCCTCTCTTCGCTGTATTCTCCGCCCAATGCTTCGATCGCGTATTTAAGCTCGCGGAATTCGAGAAATCCGATATCCTCTCCCTCGATCCGCTCCAAAAGAACAGGCAGGGCGCGGACATCGCCGTAAGAAGCGAGATAACTCGCGCGCATGGTAAGATTTTCTCCTTCGCGGAATGCGTTCAATAGAACATCGAACACTTTTTCATCGCGCTCTTTCACGCGCGAAAGCACTTCCAGCATAAGTTCTTTTTCTATGTCTTCCCGCAAATAATCGAGCGCGCGTTCCTTTGCCGCGTCTGCATTTGCTTTGAGCTGATCGACGACTGCGTCTTTGATTTCCGCGTCCGTATCCCCTTTCAAAAGCTCGAAATAATCGTCGAACGCGACGGAATTGGAACCCGCGAGATTGACGGCGAGCATCAACAGCTGTTCGTCGCCGCATTTCAATAGCGGTAAAATTTCTTCGGGACAGTCGCGGGATTCGATTTCGCGGCAGAGAAAATCTGAGACGGGAATATCCTCGTTCAAATGAGCGAGCAACTCGTCTACAAGCTGCTTATCCGTCATTTTACGGTAATATTCGCGCGGCGTGGAATCCACGCTCTTCAAATAAGTATCTCCGAATTTCCGATAGAGCAGAGGAATTTTATCTTCCCACTCTTTCTCGGTATATTTCCCCGCGTTCTCTTTCAGATACCGCGCAAGTTTTTTATCGAACATTCCGTCAAAATCAATCGGTTTCATAGTTGAACCTCTTACATCATGAAATTGAGAATGCGCTCCACGATGATCTTATCCGCGTCGAACATCTTCACGATTTCGTCAATCGACCGTTCGCCCCGTTTCGTGCGCGATTCCCTGTAAATCGCCGCCGCAAGCGAGGCTCTTTCGTCGATATATTCCCATGCTTCCGCCTCGCCGAGCGTCACATATATATCCTCCGCCGCCGCACAGATTTTTCCCTCGTTCTCTTCGCCGAGCAAGGCAAATTTGGAATATACGTCGGAAAAGGCTTTTAAGAACGCCTCTTTTTTACGCTCGCCGATTTCCAGCTTGTGCGTGAAAAATTCTTTATACAGATTACAAATGACGACCCCGAATGAGTCATCTTCGTTGCGCATCGTAATATCGTGTAATATGGAAAGTTTTATGATCTCGTCGCCTTCGTAGTCGAGAAGCGTTTCCCGCACGAATTTATCGGCGCGGCATCTGACGGCGACCTTCGCCGCGATCATTTGCAATTTCTCGTCCCGTCCTTCGAGCTCGTCGAAGGCAAGGCGGTAAAATTCGTCGAGAGACGGAAGCTCGCTGAGAAGCTCGGGCTCAGGCGCGTTGCTCGCCGCGATCAGAAAATCCGCAACCGCGCGATACTCCTCCTCGGGCATGCGATAATAATAGGTCATCGAAAGCGGCTCGCCGTCCCCGTCTCTCAACGCGCGCAAACGTTCGAGATAATAGCGCGCAACCGCCTTTCGGGGGAAGATCGTCGTCAGACGTTCGAGAGAATCGATCGCTTCTTCCTTTTTTTGGATTTTATATGCGGATACGGCGTGAAAATAGAGCACGTTGTCGTCGTAGGGAAGCCGCTTTTTGAGAATACACAGCTTTTCGTATGCCTCTTTGTCGAGCCCCGTTTCGCAGAGCGCAGTCGCAACGCGGTACAGATCGTCCGTCGCGTCCGCTTTGAGTTCCGCAAGTTTTTTCGCAACCTCTTTTGCCTCGTTCTTATTCTCACGCGCGCCGAGCACGGCGCAATAGGTCGTGAGAGCCTGTACATTCTCGGGATACTTTTCCAGAAGTTCGCGGCACTCTTTTTCCGCCCCCTCTTCGTCACCGAGCATCAGGGTGCACATAGCGGCAAGTCCGTAAGACGAAGCATAGTCTGCGGACGCCGCGGGAATATCCCGAAACGCCGCGCGCGCTTCTTCAAGCCGACCGTTCTTCAATAATCCGAGTCCCTCGGCAAGCGCATTCGGATTGCCCTGCGACCCGTCTGCGGAATACACAATCCGCAATTCCGGCTTTTTACGAACAGATGAAATTTCTTCTTTGTCAAGCCGCGTCAACTCAAAGCGCAATTCCTCATCGGAGAGCGACCGCTGATAATAGAGCGCCGACTGCACTTCGTTATTGAGATTCATAAAGGCGACCGCAAGTCCCTCGTATCCCTCCGAAAAATCAGCTTCGTTGCAGGTGTCGAGAAAACGAAACCATGCGTCGGCGGACAGGCGGTACAATCCCATTTCCTCATAAATATCGGCGTAGAGCGCGCAAGCGTCCGCGCTGGAGTCATACATTTCCGCGCGTTTATTCAACATCGTGAGCGCACCGAGATAATCCCCCTCGCGATACCGTTTTTCGGCGCTGTCGAGAAGGAATTCGTCGCTCAGATTCAGTTTTAAGACTTTATCACTCATGCTGATTCAATATATTTTTTACGCGTTCTCGGGAAAAGCGATAATCCGTATTGCAATAATCGCAATGAACGGAAATTTCACCGAGCTCTTCGCATAGATTTTCCGCTTCTTTTTTCCCCATGGAGAGGATCAGAGATTCCGCCTTTTCTTCGGAACAGCGACAGAAAAATCTCGTCTCCCTCGTTTCTTTCAGTTCCGCACCGAAACAGGAAAAAATTTCTTGGTAACCGCCGTCGTCAAGCAATTTTTTCAAGCGCGCCCGCTCCGAAAAAATTTTCTCTCTCGCCCATGTTTTCGCAAAAGGCAACGCCTGCAAAAACGCCCCGCCCGCGCGAAGAAGCGTTCCGTCTCCGTCAAGAACGACGGAGAGCGCAATCCCCGTCGGGCGCTGTTCGCTCTCCGAGAAATAATAAGCGAAATTTTCTTCCGTCTCCTCCGATACAATAGGAACGGTTCCCGCAAAAGGCAGCCCTTCGCCGCGGTCGAAAATCACGGAGAGCGTTCCGTTCCCCAATCTACCGTTCCTGCATTCCGCGTTTTGCAGATATCCTCTCAAACAGAGATTTCCGTCTCCCGAGACGCTGATATTGCCGTAATCTCCGTCCGTATCCAACGATACGGTCAACGAGCAGTCCTCTTTTTTGAGCCAACCGCAAAGATAACCCGCCGCAGTCAGAACTTTTCCGAAGAGCGCGAGCGCTCCGCCCCTCATGCCATGCCGCCGCCCGCCCTCCCGAACAAGCGCCGTCGTATCCAGAACGGCGAGAGATACCTGCCCGTCTAAAACGAGAGCGCGGGAAAGCGTGCTGATCTTTTCTTGCATTTTGCCGCCTGCACTCCTCTTTCTATTATTCGCAATTTCGTTGCAAATCATTTCTTTGCCGAAACTTTTATACAAAGACTGCGACACATCGCGCCGCAGTCGTTATATTTTTTATCTGCGCTTGTTGAGCATTTCGGGTCGCTTGACTTTTTTCTTCTTTTTCTTTCCGTCCTCTTCCTGAGATTTCAACGCCTTCTCCTGCTCTTCGAACTGACGGTTATACTCTACGAATTGCTCGTCGTCCTTATGTTCTTCGGCATACGCTTCCACATCGTCCACGACTTTTTGTTTGCTCGCCCTGAGCTTTTGCAAGTCTTCGCGCGAGAACGATTCGGGCAGCTGGTAGATTTCGAGATCGTCGTCGATGGGCTTGATGGGACGGCAAACGAGTTTGCTCTTGCCCAGCGCGACGATTCGCCGTTTGTATTCGAGCATCGCCTCGCTCTCCATCGCAGGATCGCCCTTTGCATTCGGTCCCTTTATCTTATTTTTATCGTAAAGCCCTCTGCCCGTCGCAACCCCAATGTTGGGATTCACGAAACGGTCGAACGCCCACTGGCAGTAATCCATCCATACGAGCATCGCATAAGCGAACGAGAGAAAGACCATCAACCCCAAACCGATCGCCATCAATATCCCGCTTGCAAATATAGTCAGAAAGAAAGGCCACAGCGCGCACGCCGCAAAAAATATCGTCTGCGGAAAAGTCCCGAACGTCATTACGACTGCGTTGCGAAAGAACTGCCAGGGTCCCTGCTTATAGTTCACTCCGAGCGAGATCATCCAGAGACAAATGAGAATGGAGAGCGCGACGAAAATATAACCGATCACTTTGGAAGCGATCATCCACCCTGCGTTGGGCGCACCCCGCGCCACCAGCCAATCGGCGAGGTTGCCCGTCGTTTTTGCAAGAAAGAGCAGAACGGAGAAGATGAGAACGGCTTCCAAAACGTTCCAATAGTTGCGCTTGATCCCGCGGGCAAAGTCGTTCGCAACAAAAATACCCTCAGTCCAAAGCATGTTGCGTATGATATACATTCCGCCCGAAATCCCCAGCCCCGCGATCACCATAGCGGGTATCAGCAGCCCGAAGAACAGAAGATCGGTTCCGAACACCATTTCTTCCGCCGCGCCCAAGATATTGGGAATCGCGGGGTAACCGACTCCGAGTCCTCCGCCGAAAGGTCCCGCAAGTCCCTGCGAACCGATCATGAGCCAGCGAAATACGAGAACTGCGATAAGCGGGAGAAAGGTGACGAGCACAAGCAGATTTGTAATGATGAGCCGCCAGAATCTGCCTTTCAGTATATCCCAGAATAATCCGAATCTGTTGGTGGGAAGAGTGCTGCGCGCATATTCTTCACTGCGCTCTTTCCCTTCGAGCCAGCGCGCAACGAACCCTTTTCGTTCCCCTCTTGCCATATTTATCTACTCCAAAAAAACTTGAATTCCATCCGAAAACGAACAGCTACGTTTATTATAACGCAAACACAAAAATAATTCAATGAATTTCAGGCAAATTCTTTGACTTTTCATAATCCGTATGATAAAATTATTTCTGTCGCAGAGAGGAGCGGACGAACAACAGTAACCGAGGCGGAGGGATTCGCGGGAATTCCGGTCAAAGCCACGGCGAAAGGGTATCTCCGCCGAAGCGCATTCTCACCCGCAAAATGCGCTGGAAATAGAGGTCAATACCTCTATTGCTGTCACGATCGTGATGCGCTTTTCGGCACAGTACAAGTCGTTCGGAAAGCGGGCTCAGCCCGCTGTTTTTCTATCGTTCGACTTACATCGGGAGGAATATAATGCAGAAAACTTACCGCGTGGGAATCGTAGGCGCGACGGGAATGGTCGGGCAGAGATTTGTGACTTTGCTGGAAAATCATCCTTGGTTCAAGCCCGCCGCTCTGCTTGCAAGCGCAAATTCGGCAGGGAAATTATATTCGGAAGCAGTAAAGAATAAATGGGCAATGAACCGCGACATCCCCGCCTATGCCAAAAACATGACCGTTCTCGACGCGGAAAAAGACGCGGAATCTCTTGTAGACAAAATCGACTTTATCTTCTGCGCGGTCAATATGAAAAAGGAAGAAATCAAGGCGCTCGAAGAAAAATACGCCCGCCTCGAAATCCCCGTCGTTTCCAATAATTCCGCGCACCGGTTTACGGACGACGTTCCAATGGTCATTCCCGAAGTCAACCCCGAACATCTCTCCGTGATTTCCGAACAAAGAAAACGGCTTAAAACGAAACGGGGCTTTATTGCGGTCAAGAGCAACTGCTCTCTTCAATCTTACGTGCCTCTTCTGCACCCTCTTATGCCTTTCGGGATCAAACATGCGGCGGTCTGCACCTATCAGGCGATCTCGGGCGCGGGTAAAACTTTTGCGTCGATGCCCGAGATTTCAGACAACATCATTCCCTACATCGGCGGCGAAGAAGAAAAAAGCCAGCAGGAACCTCTGAAAATTTGGGGAAGTATCCAAGACGGGAAAATCGTTAGCGCGACCGCCCCCTCGATCACGGCGCAATGTCTGCGCGTACCCGTCTCCGACGGGCACACGGCGGCGGTATTCGTAACTTTTGACAAAAAACCGAAAAAAGAAGAAATTCTTTCGGCGTGGAAAAATTTCAAAGGCGAACCGCAGAAACTTTCTCTCCCCTCCGCGCCCGCGCAGTTCCTCCGTTATTTCGAGGAAGAGAACCGTCCTCAGCCCAAGCTCGACAGAAATCTCGAAAACGGTATGTGCATTTCGGCGGGACGGCTGAGAGAAGACGAGGTATTCGACTATAAGTTTGTGGGGCTCTCCCACAATACGCTCCGCGGCGCAGCGGGCGGAGCGGTTCTTTTGGCGGAGCTGATCGCGGCAAAAGGATATTTGAACTGAAACGCGCAATCCAACATACACTGATCAAGTGAGAAAAACTATGACGGGATTTTTAACCGGTTTGGCAACGGCGCTCATTACGCCGTTCACCCCAAAAGGCGTCAACTTCGACGCATTCGGAAAATTGATTCGTTTTCAGATCGAAAACGGCGCGGACGCGCTCGTCGTTCTCGGCACGACGGGCGAGCCCGCAACCATGAACGAAACGGAAAAGGAAGAGGTAATTTCCTTTGCCGTGAAACAAGCGGAAGGCAAGTGCAAAATTATCGTGGGTACGGGGAGCAACTGCACGCAAAAGGCGGTCGAAGCCTCAAAAATGGCGGAATCGCTCGGCGCGGACGGCGTGCTTGCCGTGACCCCCTATTATAATAAATGCACGCAGAACGGGCTTATCCTGTACTATCAATCGATTGCCGAAGCAATCGGAATCCCCGTGATCGCATACAACGTCCCCTCCCGCACAGGCGTAAATATTTTGCCCCAAACCATGGCGGAAATCGCCCGAATCCCAAATCTTGCGGGAGTCAAAGAGGCGAGCGGAAATATGGCGCAAACGCTTGAAACTGCCGCGCTCATCCGCGGAAAATGCGAACTGTATTCGGGCGAAGACGCGCTCAATTTTCCCATTCTCGCTGCGGGCGGCACGGCGGTCATATCCGTCGTCTCCAATCTTCTGCCCAAAGAAGTCAAAATGATGACTTGCCTTATTGCAGAGAAAAACTATCATGAAGCGCTTGCTCTTAACGATCGGCTTCTGCCTGTTACAAAGGCATGCTTTACCGAAGTCAACCCCATTCCCGTTAAAGCGGGCGCAAACCTCTTGGGCTTTGAAGCGGGCGTTCCCCGTGCGCCGCTCACCCCCTGCGAAGAGAAAAACATCGAAACGCTGAAAAACGCATTGTCTGCGTTCGGAGTCAATTTATGAAAATAATACTTGTAGGCGCATGTGGAAAAATGGGTGCGGAAGTCGCAAAACTTGCGCAGGAAAAAATCGTCTGCGGCGTAGACATAACGCCCGCACCGCTCTCCTTTCCCCTCTATCATTCCCTCAATCAGGTAAAAGAGAGCGCAGACGTTCTCATAGACTTTTCTTCCGCAGACGGGATCGAGGAAAGGCTTTTGTGGTGCAAGCAAAAAAATATTCCTGCGGTGCTTGCGGCAACCGGTTTTACGGAAATGAATGTTGCATCGATCCGCGACGCCGCAAAGAGCGTGCCCGTCTTCCGGACGGGGAATTTTTCGCTCGGCGTTGCGATTACCGAATATCTGAGCGAAAAAGCCGCAGCCTTTTTGGGCGAAGACTTTGACGCAGAAATCATCGAACGGCACCACAACCAAAAAAAAGACGCTCCTTCGGGTACTGCGCTCATGCTTGCCGAGAGCGTAAAACGCGGTTATTCTCAAAATAAAAGGTTCGTCTACGGACGGCGCGGCATGACGGGCGCGCGGCACAAAGACGAGATCGGCATTCACGCCGTGCGCGGCGGAACGATTGTGGGCGAACATGAAGTTATGTTTGCAGGCAACGACGAAGTCATTTCGATCACCCACTCTGCGGGCAGCCGTAAAATTTTTGCATCGGGCGCACTGCGCGCCGCCGAATGGCTTACAAAACAGCCCGCCGGTCTCTACAATATGCACGATCTCTTATCCGATCTGCTCCGATAAAAACAATTCCGTCCGCACAGTTCTGTGCGGACGGTTTTTTATGATTTCTTGCGATCGGACTCGGGATGAATCAAGTGATCGTTCTGTATATAGAGTTCGGAAAGTCTTTTGTCCTGCAACACAACTGCGGGACGGATCACATTGTTGCCGTATTTTCCGCGCAGCTTATCGATTGCAGAATCAAACCGTTCCATCTTATCCGTTTTTTCGTTCGCGTCGAACAAGTTCAACTGTTCCGCGCCGTAAACGAAATTACACACCGAAACGCCGAGCGCGCGCACGGGACGCTCCCACGAATAGGACTCGCGGAATAATTGCATCGCCCGTTTCCCGATTTCTACCGCGTTATTCGTCGGCGGAAAAGACGCCTGTCTCACAAAACTTTTCAAGTCATTCGACCTTACCCACAGTTTTACGGTGCGCGCGCGGGGCAAACCCGCTTCTCTTACGCGTGAACTCACACTGTCGGCAAGCATAAATAGTACGGGCTCCACCTCGTCATCATCCGTAAGATCGCGGTACATGGTCAGACTGTTGCCGACGGACTTGGTTTCGTCCTCCTCTTCTGCCTTTGCTACGGGCGATTCGTCAAGTCCGTTCGCATAGAGATACAAATACTCTCCCCACTTTCCGAGTCGGCGGACAAGCGTTTCTTTGGGCGTAGTCGCAATCTGACCGATCGTGTGAATCCCCGACCGGTTGAGCTTTTCTTTCGTCGCTTTACCCACAAAGAGCAGTTCTTCCGCGGGTAGTCTCCACACAAGGTCGCGGTAATTTTCATGCGTGATCTCGGTTACCGCGTCCGGTTTTTTCATATCCGAACCAAGCTTCGCAAAAACTTTATTGAAAGACACGCCCACACTGACGGTGAGCCCCATTTCGCGTTTTACGCGACTGCGGATCATATCAGCGATCGCCACGCCTCCGCCGAACAGCCCAACGCTCTCCGTCACGTCGAGCCAGCATTCATCGATCCCGAACGATTCGATCCGATCGGTATAATCCGCATAAATTTTACGCACTTCCTTGGAAACACGTTGATAGACAGGGAAGTCTGCGGGGACTTCCCGCATGGCTTCGCCGCATTTTTTCTTTGCCTGCCAATATACGTCCCCCGTTCTTACCCCGAGCCGTTTCGCAACGTCGTTCTTTGCGAGCACAACGCCGTGCCTGTCCTCTTTCGAGCCGACGACTACAACGGGCTTACCTTTTAATTCGGGACGGCGGAGTATCTCCACGGAAGCGTAAAAATTATTCAGATCACTATGCAATACAGTACGCATAATACGTTTACATTATAGCAAATTTTTCACCGGCGGTCAAACTCTGCCTTTGCAATTACTTGCATTAACCTTCAAAAAGTTTTATAATATCCATATGAAAAATTTACTTTGCTTTTTGGAAAACTCCCTCACTTCTTATCATGCGATTGCAAACGCAAAAGCATTCCTTCTTCAAAACGGATTTACCGCTCTGGACGAACGCGAGAGTTGGAACTTAAAAGAAAACGGAAAATACTTTGTTACGAGAAACGGAAGCAGTCTTATCGCTTTCACCTTTCGAAAGAGCGGCAATTTCAAAATCGTTGCCAGCCATACGGACTCGCCCTGCTTCAAGCTCAAAGAATTCCCCGAAATGAAAGGCGTTTTTACCCGCCTCAACGTAGAGACCTACGGCGGAGGACTTTTCTATACGTTCTTCGACAGACCGCTGCGGCTTGCAGGGCGGCTCTTGAAAGAAAAAGACGGAAATCTCATATCGGAGCTCTATTCCTCACAAGAGACCTTCGTCATTCCCTCGCTCGCCGTTCATATGAACCGAGAGGCGAATAAACAATTCGCACCCGATCCGCAGACCGATCTTCTGCCCCTCTATGCGCTCGGCGAAGCGCAATTGAGCGATAATTCCGTCGCCCGCGATCTTTACGTTGTTCCGTCGGAAAAACCCTTTTTCAGCGGCGCGAACAACGAATTTCTCTCTTCTCCCCGTCTCGACAATCTGACGAGCGTCTGCGCCTCTCTCGACGCGATCGCAAAGGAGACGAGCGGAATCTGCGTCGCCGCCCTCTTCGACAACGAAGAAATCGGCTCGCGCACGCGGCAGGGCGCGGGAAGCGACTTTATGAGATCCACGCTCAAACGCATTTCGCTGTATGCAGGAAAATCGGAAGAAGAATTTATGCAAACGCTTGCCACATCCATGCTCGTCTCATTGGACAACGCGCACTCTCTTCACCCCAACCGCCCCGAAAAATGCGACCCTACCAACCGCGCCGTTATGGGCGGCGGGATTGTCGTCAAGGCGCATGCAAACGGCGCATACACGAGCGACGCGCTGACGGTAGCCGCAATCAGAAAATTGTTCGGCAACGCGGGTGTAAAATATCAGAGCTTTTACAACCGTTCGGATATGCCGAGCGGCAGCACCCTCGGCTGCATCAGTCTGACGCAGGCGGGAATTCCCTCCGTAGATTTGGGGCTCGCCCAGCTCGCCATGCATTCCGCTGTGGAAACCTTCGCCCCCGCCGATTACGAGGAACTCAAAAAAGGTTTGTCCGCTTTCTACAAAAGCAATCTTACGATCTGCGAGAACGGCGCCGAATTTTAACTGATGTTTTCGAAAAAGCCTTCCCGTTAGGGAAGGCTTTTTTCAATTTTCTTTCGTGTGCGACTTAAAGATCAGCGCCATAATAAACGAAAAGATGACCGCCGCGGATACGCCCGCGCTTGCAGCGGCAAGCGAACCCGTAAGCGCCTGAAACAGCCCCTTTTCCGCTCCCTTCATTGCGCCGTTCGCAAGAAGATACCCAAAGCCCGAAATGGGTACGGTCGCTCCTGCACCCGCAAACTCGACGAGCGGCTGATAAATCCCGAACGCCGTTAACACAATCCCCGCGAGCATAAACAAGACGAGAATCTTTCCCGCAGTCAGTTCGGTGAAATTGATGACGATTTGCGCAATCATGCAGATGATCCCGCCAACCGCAAACGCCTTGATAAACATCAATATGATTTCCAAATATTCCATACCCTTACCTCTCCAATACGACTGCGTGCGCGATACACGGAATACTCTCGCCCTGCCCCGAAGTAACAGTTGAGAGCAGCGCGCCCGTTGCCACGAATAAGATTCTTTTCAGACTGCCCGTCATGAGTTTGGAGTGAAAATAGGAGTTCAAAACCAATGCGGAACAGCCCGCGCCGCTTCCCCCCTGAAACTCGTCTTCGATGACGTTATATATAATTTCGCCGCAATCGACGTGATTTGCAGAAATATCGCACCCCTTTTCCCAACACAGATCTTTTAAGATTCTGCTTCCCAGCGCGCCCAAATCCCCCGTTACAATCAGATCATAGGCGGCGGGCTCCTCTTTCGTCGTGCGGAAATGCGTGAGTATGGTGTCTGCCGCAGCGGGGGAAGATGTCAATAAAACACCATAAAAAAACCGCGCTCTTTGCACGGTTTTTTACGTTTACAATACAAAAATAACTTATTTTATCAGAAATTCAGAATAATCGCGCGCCATAACATACCAATTATGCAAAGAGTCTCCCAGAACCGCCCCGCACGCTTCCCTGTAAATCGCCCATACAAACCAATAATACGAAACAATCGCGACATATGCCAGATAGTGGAAGATCAGCTCATCCGTTACTCCGTCGCCGAGATATTCCGCAATGAATTTTTTTGCGTCGTCGACGGAATACATCGCATCCATGATATAAGCCGCAAGATCGCAACCGGGGTCTGCTTCGCCCGAATATTCCCAATCGATCAGAATCGTTTGAGAATTTGTTATCATCCAATTCGGCTTATACGTATCGCAATGGCAGAACCGCATTGTCACCCCGTCGTTCTTTACTTTTTTGTACAGCGCCGTAACGCGCTCTTTGATCTCGTAATAATCGGGAATCGTGATCTGCGTTTTTTCGAGAATTTGCCGTTCGATATCCAACGCGTCCTCGTAAGGAAGAAATTTCCAATCGACGTGCAGTTCCTTTTCGTGTAAGTTTCTCAGAACCTGCAATACCCGCTTCGAATCGTTGAAATCATCGTATTCGGGCGTTCTGATTCCCTCGACAAAGGATGAAATCTTCCAGCCCTCTTCTTCGTCCATATAGATATATGTGGGATCGACGTTGATACTCTTTGCGAGTTCGAGAGAGCGTTTTTCATGCCGCCGCGATATGATCGTCTCCGTGCCCTCACCGGGGTGACGGTAGATATATTTTTTTCCGCGCACTTCGAACACGAACGACGTGTTCGTCAACCCCTCTTTGATGGGTTTGAAATCTATCACCTCCGACTGATCGCAATTAAGAGTTTTAGCGATATTTGAAAGAATCCTGCTCGGCAAATTCTTTACGTAACGATCGTCGAAGCGGCGGAGTTCATCCAGAGAATCGAATTCGAAAATCACGTCGGAAGAGTATGTTTTCACAAACATGGGAGGCAAAGATTTGACTTTATCCATAAGCACCTGCTCCCACAAAGAGTCGTCGTACTCCCCCGTCTCCTGCGCGTCTGTCAGAATTTTCGTCATTGCATCAGAAAATTCTCTGTTCCAATAGACGTGCCCGAGCATTACGTCGCCCTTAGTTCCGCTCTTCTTCACCGACATAATATATCCGCCCGTGTTCTTCGTCATATACCACTCGTTAGTTTTTTCGGTTACGTGAACGGAAGAATAGTACGAACCGTAGACGTAATCGTCAAATACGTTCTCTTCGAAATAATCGTCGCTCGAACAAATATACGTGTTTTTCAGATGTTCTTTCGCCAAATATAACGTGTAAGTATTATTTTTTAAGTTGTACTGCGGATTGATCAGAATTTTGACCCCGTATTTCTTTTCGAGATAGAAAAACTGTTCTTTCTTATAGCCGAGTACAAGAAGAATATCGTTGATTCCCGCCGCTTTCAGCTGCTCGATCTGACGTTCGATCAGAATTTCGCCTTTGACCGTCAAGAGTCCCTTGGGAATTTCCAAAGAGAGCGGAACGAACCGCGACGACATTCCCGCCGCCATGATGACCGCGTTGTCCACTTTATAGGGTGCTAGCGCCGAAACGCCCGCCGCCGTAATCCCCGCCTCGTCGAGATAGCCGCATTCCGTTAATTTATTCTTTACCGAAGAGACGGTGCCGACGGAAATTTTGCACCGTTCGGAAAGATCTCGGACAGACAGATTCCCGTTCTTTTTTATACAATATAAAACTTCGAACTCATTGCGCCTCACGATTTTCTTCCTCCGTATTTCTAATTTTCTCTTCTCTCTCTTCCGAAACCGAATTCTGAATTTTTTCTTCCGACGGCGTTTCCACGCGTTCGTCCTCCAAAACGGATTCCGCGCTTCCCTCCGCCGCTACGATCGGCGCGCGTTTTTTCTTTTTGAAATCCGTCGTAAACAACACGGCAATCGCAACCGCGATAATCCCCGCCACGAGTTTTGAAACCATCATCGCAACGATTGCGGAGGGAGCAACCCCCGCGACGAACGCCAAGTGATCCCCGATAATGAACGCTCCGCAGACCGCCCAAGCAACATTCAGAATTTTCTCCCTGTCTTTCATCTGATCGAGGACGGAGAACGTCGCCATATTGTTGGCGGCGGACAGCAAAAATCCGAGCGCGCCCATTTCAGTGAAGCCCGTCTTTGCAGACAGTTTTGAAAGCGGTTTTTTAAGCGCCTTATTCAGACAGTACACAAGGGGCAACGCGCCGCTCAGCACAAGTCCGACCGCGCCCGCAACGCCGATTCCGTCCGCAGTGGGCGCGATCAGATTGAAAAACGCCACCTGTTCGATATCGAACGCGCCCGTCGCGGAAATGGGGCTCAAAATCAAATCTTTGACCATGGCAAGCGCAAACGCCAACAGTGAAAAAGCATTGATAAAGATCGAAAACCACTTGAAAACTTTGATCGTGCCATTCGGAATAAACGCAAGACACAATATGATAATCACGGAAAAAATAACGGGTACGATCAAATTGATCAGCACCGTTACGACGGGAACGCCTAAAACGAGTCCGCCGATAAACGTACCCACGGGGATTGCCGCGATCCCGAACAATATCCCTTTTGCAAACACCGCAATATCTTTCTTTTGAATTGCCGCCAAGCCGACGGGAATCGAAAATACAATCGTAGCCCCCATCATCGAGCCGTAGACCGTTCCCGCCCAAGTGCCGATCAACGGATCGGTCGCAACCCCCATCGAGACCTGATAACCGCCCATATCCATTGCAAGGATCATGGAGACCGCCATCGAAGGATCCAATCCGATTTTACCGTACAACAATCCGAGCGAATGCTCGATTGCCCATGAGATGACGGGCGCAAACGAGATGATCCCGACGATCGAGAGGCAAAGCGGACCGATCAATTCGATCCCCTTTTTGAATTCGGGACCAAGCCCCAGCTTATCTTTGCAAAACACCGTATCCACGATGCCCACGATGGAAAAACAAACCATGATCGCAACGATCACAATCGAAACCCATTGCATACAGAAAAACTCCTGTTCATTTTTGTGTTATAATACACCTATTTTGAACAGAAGTCAAGCAATTTCATAATATACGTTCAATTTTAATAATAAAATATGTAAAACTGAACACTCTCAGGATCGACCTACCCAGATGAATATATGCAGACAGTACGGTTATCAGAGCAGACAGCAGTTTGTTTTCGTATTCAAAAAAAGAGGGTTGTACCCCTCTTCAATTTCGAACGTCAAATAACAAGTCTCTTTCCGTAAAAATACAGCAATACGCCGAATCTACCGTAAAACTGTAAATTTCACAAAAGAACGCGGCGCGTGATTTACGCGCCGCGTTCTTTTGCGCTCTCCAAACCCTTTTGCGTTATCTCTCTCCTTGAAAAATATTCATGCGCCGTCTGAAAAGAATCGCGGCATTTTAACCGAATATCGATTTCTCCGTTTTCATAAATGTCGATATTTTCTACGAGTTCGCAAAGCAATTCGCGGGTCAGCGCCTCGAACCCGCAGTACTTTTTGAACGTCGCAATGAATTCGTTTTCTTTTCCGACTCCCCGCCCGAAAGCCTCGATTTCGCCTTGAATGCGTTCCATCGCAATTTTCGCTCTCTCCGCCGCGTTTTCGTACTTTTCTTTCAAAGCAAAATATTGCGCGCGCGACAGTAAACCGCTCTTATAATCGGGGTACAAATCGATCAGAAGCGCGTTCGCCTTGGAAAGTTCCCTTTCATTCCGCGCAAGCTCTTCCGCAAGTCTTTTCGGCGTTCCGCTCTTTTTTCGCTCCCGATCGATCTTTTCGATCAGACTGTCGAAATCGACTGCAATACGGATATATTCGTTTAACGCGGTAAGAACGGCTTTTTCGATTGTTTCCGCACGGATCGCATGTTTGGTACACGCTTTGCTGTGCAGTTTTTTATAAGTGGAACAAACATAATATTCATACGTTTTATAGGGCTGTTTTACCGTGCGCTTTACCATCGCCCTTCCGCAGTCGACGCATCTGAGAAAACCTGCAAATAAAGAAAGTTTTCCGCTGTTCGGGCTCGTGCGCGTATCACGGCTCATAAGAGAACGCGCCTTTTCAAAATCCTCTTTCGAAACGATCCCCGCATGCGTATTTTCGACGACGATTCGGTTTTGCGGATCCACCGCCTTTGTCAGATGAATTTTATAACTGACGACTTCGTTCTTCTTCTGCACAAGATTGCCGATATAGAGCTCGTTCGTCAAAATACGCCTTACGGTCGAATCCACCCAGAGCCGACCCTTCGCGTTTCTCGTCCCTCCTCTTTGTTCTCTGTAAGCAGAGGGATTCGGCACCCCTTGTTCGTTCAGCTCGCGGGCAATCCCGATCATGCTGTAGCCCTCTAAAAACAACTTAAATATCAATCGTACATAATGCGCCGCAGGCTCGTCTATAACAAGTTTGTTATGATCGTTTTCATCTTTCCGATAGCCGTAGGCTGCAAACGAACCGATAAATTTTCCCTGCTTTCTGCGAATATCGAGCGCGGATCGCACTTTTACGGAAATATCCCTGCAATACTCGTCGTTCATGATATTTTTGAAAGGAACGATCACGTTGTTGACCGAAGAAGGATTTTGAACGCTGTCTATTTGATCGTTGATCGCGATAAAACGGACTTTGAAGAGCGGAAAAACCGTTTCGAGATATTTTCCCGCTTCAACGTAATTTCTTCCGAAACGCGATAAATCTTTTACAACAACGCAGTTGATTTTTTTTGCGGTAATATCCGACATCATCCGCCGAAAAGAAGGTCTGTCAAAATCGGTACCGCTCCATCCGTCGTCGATATAAGTATCATATACGAAAAGTTCCGGACAGTCATTGGCAAACCGCTCTAATATTGCGCGCTGCGAACTCACGCTCTCGCTTTCCATTTTGTCGCCGTCCTCTCGGGACAAACGGATATACAGCCCCGCCCGCCACTCTTCACGGATCGCGGGTAACGCTGTATTATCTTGGTATTTACTGATTCTTGCCATTTACGCATATGCGAACGCAGCACTTTAACACGTCTCTATTTTATATTAAACGCGTTAAATCTGCAAACGTTTCAACGCATCCTCCCGATGAGAAATTTTTCCAACGCTTCCTCTGCGGTCGGCGCATTTGCACTGTCGGAGAATAAAACCCGTACCCGTATGCCGTCTACCCTGAGTCGGAATTCCTTTTTTTCGGAATACGCGCGCAAGGTATCGAATGCATTCTCCTCTTCAATATTTTGAAATAATTCTTTCTCCACGGTTGTCTTTTTGCCGTTTTGAATCGGAATTATACTTCACCGACGCTCTCATAATTCGAACCGACGTAAAGAAAAATGCGTACAAAAAACACCGGACTTAAAGTTCGGTGTTTGAAAATTCAGTTTGTTTATATTACCAAATAGCCCATTAAACAAACAAAAAAATTATTGAAATCTGATCACTTATTGCTTAATTTTTCATCATACATTTCTTTTAATGTATCATAAATAGTATACTTTGCATACCAATTTGTTTTGGATTTTAAAAGTGTATTATCGCAGCAACTATATAGCAAATCTGCTGA
This sequence comes from uncultured Christensenellaceae bacterium, assembly GCA_910588695.1. GTDB lineage: Bacteria > Bacillota > Clostridia > Christensenellales > Borkfalkiaceae > Gallimonas. The sequence goes on along the minus strand of CAJUOV010000007.1, from coordinate 3,928 downwards.
ACGAAAACGATTTTTATCTATAATAATCTCAATTTCATAATTGGATAAAGAAATAATAAATTTTAATAAATCCTCAATCTTATATGCAATCCCCGAACCAACATTTATCACATCAATATTTTCATTACATCCAGCGATCATTCGATATACCCGAACAACGTCACGAACATCGGAAAAATCTCTGTAAACAGAAATATTACCCACTTTAATAGCGCCGCATTTCTTAGACAAAGCGATTTTCGAAACTTGATCGATAAAACTCGGAAGCACAAATACAGGAGTTTGACCCAATCCTGTATGATTAAAAGCCCTAATGCAAACTATATCTAGTCCATAACAATTTCGGTAAATTTTAGCAAACTTTTCTATCATTATTCTGCTGATTCCATAAGGATTTATTGCTTCTAACCTATCTTTTTCGGTTACCGGTTTATCTGAAGGAGCATATTCCTCACTTGAACCTAACAGCAAAATTTTTGAATCTAATTTTAATCGCCTAACAGATTCAAGAATATTAATCGTACCACAAACATTTACATTAACTGTTTTTTGTGGATTTTCCCATGAATAAGACACACTACTGACAGCCGCCAAGTTAAAAATATAACTAGGCTTCAATCTTTCAATCAACTGATAAACTCCGCTAATATCCGTAATATCTACACGAAACAAATGATCATTTGGTTCCAAAACTTTATTATCGCAACCATAAACTTCATAATCGTTACAAGACAATTCTTTTTTAAGATAAGCGCCGACAAAACCGCTCATTCCAACAATGAGTACTCTTTTCATTATCGTTTACCGTCGCCTAGTCCAATAACTTTCTTATAACAATTAATGGTTTCCTGTGCTATTTGATTCCAATTAAATTTAGAAAACTGAATCCTCCCTTTTTCGATCATTTGCTGTTTCAGCTTATCGTCATAAATTACTTGTTGTACTTTTTCCCGAATGTCATTTTCATCATATGGATCAAAATATAAAGCAGCACCCCCCCCACTTCCGGCATAGAACTCGTATTACTTAAGACTGCAGGACAATTGCAAGCAAAAGATTCAAGTGTAGGAATGCCGAATCCCTCATATAATGAAGGAAAAACAAAACATACAGCTTTAGAGTATGCATAAGTTAATTCTTTATCATTTGCGTTCATTTGGATCACTTGATCGGACACTCCGTCCATCAACCTAAGCTCATCGTTATTAAACGCTCCGCCACCCAAACAAACCAAATACAATTCTTGATCAACCGACAAAATTGATTTATACTTTTCATAAAACGATTAAAATTTTTATAAATCGATCTGTTTCCAACAAATAAAATAAATTTTTCTGGCAACTGCATATAAATGTTAGGAACATTTAATGCAATGTTGCTAGCAATATAAATTACTGAAATTTTATCAGGTGAAATATTCGGATAAATTCTTAAAATATCTCGTTTGGTACTCTCCGAAATTGCAATTATATGATCTGCCGCATAAAGCAATTGTTTTTTATTTGAGATCGTTTTGTCATTTGGAGAAAACATTTCCGGAAAAATTTCGTGAATCATGTCATATACTGTGATCACCAATTTGTTATATTTACATCTCAAGATATATGGATTATAGTAAGTAGGATGTACAATATCATAATCCTTCATTTTCTTTGATCCTACAACCCTGTTTAACAATCCATAACCAGGCATAACCGATCAACTTGACAGTTAAAATAATCTTTGAAATATACATTTCGATTTCCAATACTATATGCCACAGCTTGCGCTTCTTCTGTTTTATTGATATGTGTAAGCAATTCATAGTAATATCTTGAAATACCACCATATTTCTGTGCCAGCATTATTTGATAATCGTAAAAAATTCTAATTCTGTTCATATCACTCCTCTCCGTTTTTTTGCTCTGATTGTTCGACAATCTCAGCACGTATCTCGTGCTCTTTTTTTTCCTCTCTTATTCGACACCTAAGCCATCGATAAATATAAATAGGCAAAACAACGGCAGATAAACTTAACGCAATATCTGTTCCAACCAAAATGCCTGTCGCTTCCATTCCAACTACTTCGGCAAATATGTACGATAGCGGAATATTAATAATCGCCTGTATTACAGCTACAATCATTGACACTTTCAATAATTCAAGACCATTCCCAACCGCGCTGTACATATTCGTCCAAATCATCATAACACAATACACTAATCCGAACGGAATAATTCCATAAGAATATGACAGTTCTTGTCCTAGCCAAATCCTAGTAATCGGCATAAAGAAAATAGCAATTAATACTGCCAAAAGAACAAACGGCAACATAAACAATTGCAAATTACGCAACGACCTCAACATCAAAGAATTATTTTTTTCAGTTTTAGCTTTTGTAAATGCTGACCAGATAGGCGCTAAAAAGGCATTATATACTCCTGCTATCGTTGAAAAGACCTTATTTACAGTTGAATATGGCGTCACTTCACTTGCACCGTACAACATTGAAATCATCAAACTGTCGGTAGAAAAAAGTACTAATGCGCACATTTGTATAATAAAAAATTTAAGTCCCAACGAAGTGACGCTTTTCCCGAATTTTAAGTCTATTTTTCTAAAATTCGGTCGGATCGCATCATGTTTTACAAACATTATAATGCTACACAGCAAATTAACAAACACCATTGTTAATCCATAAACAAGCACTACCGATAAAAGAGTACCTTTCGTAAAAATTCGAAGTACTACAATTAAGATCAAATTTAATAATTGTGTCGAAACTTCTAATATACTTACAAATGAAGCCTTTTGCATTGCATATAAGATGTTACGGCATATTGAAATAATAAAATTAGTAGTAACGAATAAAAGCGCCAAACAGATTATCAACACTAAAATTTCGTCGTTCGATCCCGAAGTTCCCAAAATTTTATCCCAATCTAAAAACTGAGATACCACAGTGCCGACAATCAAAATTATGCTCATTATAATAGTGATAAAAAAATATGCAGAAGACACTAACTTTTTACAGTCATCTGTCCGTCCCTCACTCAGCGCTTCCGTTAATTTATTTCGCAAACCGTTTCCAATTCCAATATCGAAATAACTTACCCAAGATAATACGACTAATATTGTAGACCATATGCCATATTTTTCAACACCTAAGTAATCCAAAACAACGGGAATATAAATTAAATTAATAACCAACGACAGCATCTTGATTAATCCGCTGAAAATCATATGCTTCGTCGTATTATTCTTAAATTTTTCTAAAAATTTTCCCATATTTTTCATTAAACAAAACTTTTTTATTTGTTTCTCAGTATGAATTTTTTAGTCGCTCTTAAAAATGTTTTTACATAGCGGTACCATACTAAACTCGGCGTATTCAAAAAATTAATTCCATAATTTTTTGCAATTTTACTTTCCTCTTTTCGAATTAATTTTTTGTTCGCTTCATTACACGACATTCCGCTCTCGCTAAAAATTGAAATCGTTCTATTGACATATTTAAAACGATAATTTTTCAAAAATATTCTCAAAAAAAAGTCATAATCTGCAGATATTTTATAATTTAAATCAAATGGAAACCTCTTCTGAACTTCTCTTTTTACAAAACAAGACTGGTGAACAAACGGTTTGTAAACTTTCAATCTATTAACGTTTTTTGCTTTTAATATTTTTTCTTTTTCTTCACTCTTACATATTGTATCACCATAAATAACATCCTCAGATAAATCCAAACAATTACCAAAAATATCGTGCAATACAAATGCATCGGCAAAACAATCGTCTGCATTCATAAAAATCAACCAATCACCATGAGCTAATGATACGGCTTTATTCATAGCATCATACACACCTGAATCTTTTTCGGATATGTAAGTTACAGAAATATTTTTCTCTTGAAAAAAATCCAAATAGCTCTTTATTATATCATTGGTAG
>CAJUOV010000006.1:92625-110421 GCA_910588695.1 uncultured Christensenellaceae bacterium | reverse complement strand
ACGTCAGATTTACAGTTGCTTTGACATCCGAATTACGTCAGATTTACAGTTGCTTTGACATCCGAATTACGTCAGATTTACAGTAATTCTCCCCTTAAAACGGGCAAATATGGCATTTTTTAAGCATTGCGGAGACTTAGAAAACAGATTTTCTGGGGAAATTACGGGGAAAAATTGCTTAATATCTTAGCTTTTTAATTTCCCCAAGCTGATATTCTTCCGAGAAGTGAGTATAGACGTTGCTTGTCATAGTATTGTCCGCCTTGTGTCCCGCCCATAGCGAAGTGAGCTCGCGGCTTATTCCGCATTCCTGACATCTTGTAATAAATGTATGACGCAGTTCGTGCAGGTGGTGTTTTTCGGTGAGCTTCGCCATTCCGTGCGTTAACTTCTCGATATGAACCGATAAATTTTCCTTTGTCATAAACGGCAGGAAAGGCTTTAACATGGGCGAAACGGGAATTTTGCGCTTTTTCTCGCTTTCGCCTTTGCGGGTCTTTGCCGTGGTTACGCTGATCCACTGCGGCGAAACTTCCACCGAGGCAAGCTCCGCCCGCCTGATTCCCGTAAATATCATAAGGATATATGCGTAGCGGCAGGGGGAATTGCTTACAATACATTTTTCGATAAACTCCCGTTCTTCTTCTACCGTGAGTGCTTGTCCGTGTTTCGTTTCAAATTTCGGCTTTTTAATTAACCGCATGGGGGAGCGGGGGATTAAATCTTCCTCAACGGCGAAATCAAATATAGGCTTCAAAATGACGTAAACATTTTCCGCGCCTCGTTTGATTCCCTTTTCGTCCAATCCGTTCAATAACTTTTGTACGTCGATAGGCTTAATATCCCGCAATCGCATATCCCCGAATTTCGGGAAAACGTATTTTTGCAACGTCCACAAGTAATTATTCCAAGTGTTTTCTTTAATCTGCGGCTTTTTAACGACTTCAAGCCATTGCATGGCATACTGCCCGAAAAATGCTTTATCGTTCAAAATTTCTGTTTTGGCGGTGCAGAGAGCCTGAATAAAACGCTCCTTTGCGTCGCCGAGGTTCTTCGAGCTTACGGAAAGATTCAGTCCGTCCCGACGGTAGCGGATTTCATAAGTACCGTTTTCTTTTTGTCTGATATGTGCGGCTTTACCTCCTTTTAATTTGTAGATCGTTTGAAAAAATTTCGGCATCTTTGATAACTCCTTTTTAGTGAATTCCAAAAATACCGTTTCTGCCTGTTGGGGCTTTGCAATTCCCGCGAGCGTTTGCGGGAACAATTCGACGAGTTGTCCGTATTCTTCCGACTGCGCAGCGGGTTTTTGGTGAAACGCCCAGCTTTCCCGCTTTGCCTGAATAGCGTCCGTTTGACCTTGCTCGAATGCGAAGGTGCGGAGGATCAATTCGGCTGCGCCTGTCAGGATCGGAATATTGCTTTCGTGAATATCAAATAACATAACTTTCTCCCTTCCCCAAATGCGGGAGAGTTATTTTATCACGAAATAGCAAAATATTGAAGAGGGTTACGCCTTGAAATTCGGATAGCGCGCGCCCGATTTTACGCTTATCAAGCCTTCGCAGTAGCCGAGGGCTTTAATCTTTTGCGCCCGATCCATGCGGGAGAAAAGATCCAAGAGTTGCCGTTCCTCATCTGTAAGCGCGGAAATGGTGGGGGATAGGTTCGGCTTTATTGTTCCACCGATTTCATCTGTAAGCCCTATTAAATAGTCCATGCTTACATTAAAAAAATTTGCATAGCGTGACAAAATTTCAGCGGTGGCTTCGTGTAACCCTTTTTCATATCCAACAATAGTTGACTGTCCGATACACAATTTTTCAGCGAGTTCTTTTTGCTTTAAGCCGCTTTCTATGCGTAGATTTTTCAAAATTTCATTTTGTTGCAAAACTCGTTTCCTCCCTTTGCAAAAAAATTATATCGCAAATTAGATTTTTAGGCTTGACAAATCGAGAAGTAGATATTATAATTTAAGCGAAATATCTATATCTCGATATTTTCATAAGAGCGGTTTGTCCAATCTATCGTCCGAGGGCAAAAATCCGTTAGAATGAAAATTAAGGGCATTTAAGCGAGGGTATCGGGAATGAGAATAATCAGAGAGCGAACAGAAGCAAAAGAAATAGCAATGTCTCGTGATCTTGTAATGAGCCGCGCCGAATGGCTTGCGCGAAATGCAACGTATCGAGGAACAATTAAGCAAGCGGCGGATAGCGGATATTTTACCGCTCGAAAATGCGCAAAAATCGGCAAACCTGTTTCCGATGACGAAATGAGAGCCGCAGACAACTTTGCAGAGTTTAGGAACTGTTACACGCATTATTGTTTGGAGCGAAACGGAAAAAAAGTTCGTCCAAATATTCCCGTATTTTATAGGGGAAATTCAAAATGAAATTTTTTGAAATCGAAAAAGGAGATAGAAAATGGCAACGATCGAGAGGAGAAGAGAGACAACGGCAGACGGGAGTTTCGTCATCACGAGAGACGAGCTTAGGGAGTACGAGGAGCTCAAAGCAAAGCGGGACCGGAGCGAAGGATCGCTGCGGGCGCAAATGCGCTTGCAGAATCAAGCGGCGCTCAAACTTGCAAGCATGATTTCAAAGAGCTTTGACACAGCAGGCAGCGAGAATCTTCGCTTGCTTATGGGTAATATTGTAGAAGATATTTACGACCTTGCAAACGAGATTTTAGCAACGGAGTAGGTCATGAAGATACGAGTGATCGGAACGAAGGAAGAGTGCGAGGTCGCAAAACGGTACTATAACGGATTGCGAGAACACTCGCAAACGAAATCGGTAAGCGTATCAAAATTTTATCCATGCCGCGGGAGCGCGGAGCTTTTCCGCGTTTATATCGAAGTCGAATATTACGACGAACCGGGCGCAGGCGGAGAAGTTAAGCAGACGGACGCAACTGCGTTGGATCTTCGCACGATTGACAACGCGCACGTAAGCTCGATCCAGAGGAGAAGAAAGTCATGAAAGAAGTCAGTATCACCATGTGGGAAGTGAAACCGGAGGAAGCGATCAGACTGCCGAAGGGGACGCAGCTCATCGAGTACAACCCGCACATCAAGCGTGTAAGCGTGAAGCGGGCGGATCATTGCTTATATGATTACAGCTGCGTGTATCTGCTTTCGGACGAGCGAGTGGCAGACGGATTCTCTGCGGCGTCCGGTCAAAAAATTAGAAACGATCAGTAAGGAGGAATTTATGGCGAAGAAAAAAAGGGCAAGCGCGCGTCCGGCAAAGCGGAATAGGGGCGTGCGGATATTTTTGGTAATTTTGGGCGTTACCGCGATGCTTGCGGCGGCAGCGTTGTCAATTCTCGAATGTTGTACATCATACAAGCCGTCTAACGGTTTTAAGAAAGAGGGACTTGTCTCGGAGCAGCAGACGGAACACACGGAAACGAATAGAAAAGCGGAACGGAGCGTGAGTGCAAACTTCGCGCACGTATCCGCTTTTAGCGATGAAAGCAATATAGTTTGTTCGCATGTTAAAAGCAGTGAACGTTTTTATTCAAATTATGGTAGCCATAAAAATATTGAATTTACACGCTCAGCGGCTTCCAATTCTGTAACTGTGAATTTAAGCGGTAAACAGACGAATGAATCTATTATTAACTTGGAATCAAATAACGTGGTGAAATATGAAGGGACTTATACCGAGACAGGACAATCTTTGGATGGGTGGTATGAATACGAAGAAACGGTTTATTATTATCAGGTTTGCTGCCATAATTTTCGAACCAGAATTGAAGGCGCAGGATTTGAATTCGGTGACCTCAATTTATCAAAGGTTTATTATACTGATTACTCTAAGGTAGATTTTACTTCGTATAATTCGGAGGAGGATTATTTAATATTTATTTATATGGTTGTTTCCTCAAAAGATTATTTAACAGACGGTATTTCTTTGCAATGTGAATTGGTAGAGAGTTTTTGCGATCATGTGAATCATGATAGCAATTTTTCAGAAACATATACGATAACAAATGAGCTCGGATCAATTTTCAATCAAGAGGGAAATACGACTTTTACGAGCTTTTCCCGTTCTTCGTATCTTACTGTAAAATTGACTAACGCTATAACAAGCGAAAATATTATATCGTTAGAAAAAAATAATGTGGTCAGATATAAGGCGACTTGTAAGAAGTACATAAAAAGCGGGAGCAGTACAAGGGAAACCACATATACAGCATATTACATAGAGATTTGCATTCATAATTTTCGCGCACGAATCGAAGCCGCCGGAACTACATTTTCAAATGTTGATTTAACGAGCTTGAAATTCGAAAGCGCTAATTGGCAGAAAAATCCGATGTATACTTATAATTCGGAAGAAGACTATTTTCTTTACAAGATATACACGACTTCCGCCAAAGAACCTTTAACGAGTGGCGGATATTCATTTGATGTGGAAGTAAGCAATTTACCGCCTGATCCCGTAAAAGAGGGTTATACATTCACGGGGTGGTATACGGATGAAGCATGTACAATTCCTTTTACGGGAACCGTAGTAACGGAAGATATAACCCTCTATGCGGGGTGGCGGATTAATACATATACTTTGACGCTGAACGGAAACGGCGGAGAGCTTACGGAAATTTCGGTGACGGGCGAATATAACACGGTTCCGACAATTCCGGAACCTGTTCGGACAGGTTATATTTTTACGGGCTGGAAAGTCGATGGAAAAACTTACGATATAGGAAAACCTCTAACACAGAATTTAACGCTTGTAGCGCAGTGGCAAGCGACTATTTGTACGTTGACGTTAAATGCGAACGGCGGAGAGCTTGCGACAAGTACGGTATCGGGCGAATACAACACGGTGCCGACGATCCCAATGCCGTCGCGCGCGCATTATACGTTTACGGGCTGGAAAACGGCGAGCGGGGAAGCGTATGACGTTTCGATGCCGCTTAGAGGGAATTTAACCATAACGGCGCAGTGGCAGATCAACACTTATACGTTGACGTTGGACGGTAACGGCGGAGAGCTTGCGGCAAGTACGGTATCGGGCGAGTACAACACGGTGCCGGCGATTCCCAACCCCAAGAGGACGGGTTATACGTTTACAGGCTGGAAAACGGCGAGCGGGGAAGCATATGACGTTTCGACGGCGCTTACAGGGAATTTAACTATAACGGCGCAGTGGCAGATCAACACTTATACCTTGACGTTGAACGGGAACGGCGGAGAAATTTCGGAAAGCACGGTATCGGGCGAGTACAACACAATTCCGACGATCCCCACGCCGACACGCACGGGTTATAACTTTACAGGTTGGAAAACAGAAATCGGAGAGGAATACGGTGCAACGAGCCCTATTACAGAGAATTTAACGCTTATAGCACAATGGGAGATCAAAAAATTCAAGGTTACTTTTATAGTGGACGGAGTGATTTACAGAGAGAAATTTTTTGAATACGGTACGAAAATTTCTGTGATCACGAAATCTGCAGAACCGGAGCTTTTCGCTCAATATGCCGTAGACGGTGCGGGAGAAAGTCTCGCAGGCGATTATGCGATAGAGGGAGACGTGACGGTGCACGCGGAAAAGGGAACGACGGCACAGAAGATCACGGGGAATTGGAAAAGTATCGTGGTGTGCGGCGTATGCGGGATCGTGGTGCTTACCGTTGTGTGCTGTATTCCCGCTATGGTGCGCAAGAGAAAATAAGGGACGGACGAGACGATGAAAAAGAAGAATATATTTGCGATTTTGTTTTCATTGGTCGCCTTAGCGGTGGTTGCGGCGGTGATCGCGTTCGTGATGTATTACACAAACAATTTTTCGACGGATTTAACGACGTTTTTCGTACAATACGGCTCGCAGGAGCTGCGGCGTGATACGGGAAAAATGCAATTCGAAAAAGGCGTATATTATTCATTCAAAACAAAATACCCGTTAGGGTTTCCTTCGAGTGAAAAGGGCGAACGGTATCACGTTGGTGTAGAAGTCACGGATGCGGGCAAAGAAATCGAATACAAAGTAGACGGAAGCGTTGCGCGGTTGTATAAATCGCCGGATATATCGGGTTCGTTTGAGATAAAAAAGAGCGAAGACGGTTTCACGTTCTGCATACCGAAGGGCACGACGCTGACGGGAATATTGCGAGCGGCATACGTCGGCAAAGAAGTGACCGACGTTCCCGCGGTGGATTTAACGGCGAAGGATTATTTTGCGTTAGTCGTAAAATCATACGACGAAAAGACGGTGATCCGAATCGGCTTCGGATTCGACGGAAAATATTGGAGCGGAAACGAGCCTGCGCCGCCCGATGGCGGAGATAAGCCGATTGATCCGGAGAATCCGGACGTTCCGGAAGGTCATTATACGATCGGATATAAAGTGACGGGAACAAGTGTAAACGAAGATTCTGTTTTGTTCCAAAGCGCATTGACTGCGCTCCCCGATACGGAGCAGAGCGCGGCGATCGGAATCAAAGCGGAGTATGCGGAAAGTTACGAAATTCTCGGCGTATATCTTGACGGGGCAGACGGAAGCAAAATAGAACTGACCGATCCGGATTCGGACGGGATATATTACTTTACCATGCCGGAATGCAACGTAACGGTAACCGTGAGTATCCGGGGGATAAACGGCGCGGGCGGATTCTGAAAAGGCGGATAAACGAAGATGAAAGCGGGAGGAAAATTTATAGATTGGGCAACGACGTTGGCGGCGATCGTAATGATACTGATTACGGCGCTTCTTTCGCCGTACTGTCTGCGTGCATCGGCGGAGACGGATAAAGAAAAAGACCTTGTAACGGAGTACGAAGATACGAACGTATGGGACAACCTGAAAGGCTCGACGATCGCGGGAAACGCATTCGATCCCGTAAATTATCCGCATACCGAAAAGGATAAGCCGCGCATACTCTCGTTTGTAGAATTTTGTTATTCGCTCTATTCGGATAACCAAGACGATTACGGATTGTACATATATCTGTACAATCCGCAAGACCTTGTGATCGACACGGAGACGTCGCGCAATCAGATTCAGATACGATGCGGGAAAGGCAGCTATGAAAAGTATAGTTTGATTTTCTTGAACTATTCCAAGGAGACGGGATACGAGGGACGGTTTTGGAAATTCAAACTGAATTTGACGGAGACGCAGAAGCAGAATATACTGAAAGATTTAGACGGAAGCGGGCGAACCTACGAAGTAAGCGGGATCACGCTTTCGGTCAAAAAGGAAGCTGCCGAATACGCTTGCGGGCAGAAATACACGTATAAAGGTTACGTAAAGGGCTACGGCTCGGCGTTGGCGGAAAGCGATACGCTTTCGTGCACGGTGGACGGGTTTGAAAATTATATCGAATTAAACGTAAAACAGACGTGCTACCGTCCGCAGGGTGATTATTATAACGGGGAGCAAGCGCAGCTCAACAGCTGTTATTTCCGTGTTCCGGAAAAATATTTTACGGATTACGGCGCGCTTTCCAAGATTGTGTGCGAATGGTGGGAATACATAACGAAACCGATCCTTGTGACGGAAACGGATTATTTGTATCAAAATCTCTATAATCTGCATGGCGCGAATATTTCAAATTTTAATCCGTCAATGCGGTTTTTAATCATGGCTTTGGCATTTCTCGACAAAGAGTCATGGTTTAACAAAGCGGGATATTTGGCGTCGTTTTCTTCAAACATCGAACAGTTTGACGACAGCTATTCCTGTTGGGAAGGCTTGGCGTATAATAAATTCCCCGAAGCGGGAAAGTTTTTCGGCGATCCAACGCGGAAGATTGATAATTTCGCGGCGGTATTTTACGCGGGGGATTCATATGCGGATCGTTACGTTTCGGCGGAAGAGCTGAAAGCGCAGCTTTTACTGAACAGCGAAATATTGGGCGGGTGCGATATCACGGAACGGTATGATTCGCGGCTGTTTGCTGAGAGCGTAACGGAAGGGCATACGCGCGGATACAACAAAAAGACGATTGCGAGAACGGATAAGCAGGATATCTTCTGGAACAAAACGACCAAAGATACATGGCAGACGATCTTCGGAGGATACAATCTTGAAACGAAGTACGACAGCCTCGACGCGATCATAGAAGTAAATGCGGAGGATCTGTCAGGAAGCGATGCAGAGATTGCGACGCGGCTCTGCGTGGGGGATTCCGAAGTCGCTTCGATCAAAGAAGAGTTTAACAAATGCAGCGACGAGCGGTTAATTTTGTTTCGCTACGGCGCGAGCAAATATCTTTCGTTTCAATGCACAGAATCGTATTCGGCAGCCAACGTCGAGGAAGTGGACGATGTTTTGGTGAACGATCACCAAAGAAAGATACGCGCAAACGAGATGACGGCGTATCTTTCGCAAGAGACGGTATATTTGGATTTCGACATTATTTCGCTGTGGTTTACGGCGGAAGACGGAGCGGAAACGGAAATCCCCGTCGTAATGTCGCCGCAGGACGTGTTTTCGGCGCTCGATCCGCCCTTGGATATCAATTTCCACAACGGAAAATCGAAGCTGATCTTAGCTGTAATCATCGCCTTGCTCGTTATCGTTCTGTTAGTAGTCTTGCTGTATTATACGGGCTTATTGCCCGCAGTGGCAAAGGGGATCGCGTGGCTCGTGTGCGCACCGTTTAAGGGGATAGCGGCGTTGAGCAGGAAGGCGAAGGAGAACAGAGAGCGAAAGCGAAGTAAAGCGTCTGCGGGATCGGCGGGGGTAAAGCTGAAAGAGCTGAACGGCGGGCAGAAAGCACAGTATATCCGGATCACGGAAATAAATTATGCGGCGCAGAAAAGACCGAAGCGCGCCGGAGCGGGTAAGGGCAGCACAACGCAGGGTAAAGGGAAATATCCGACGGTGAAGTCCCAAGCGGGGAAGAAATCATCAAATAAAGGGAGACGGAAACTATGACGATCGCTTTAACAATCGCTTTTGTTGTTTTATTCGCGGCGCGGATATTATTGGCGTGGTTGACGCAAAAGTATGAATTTTTCGAACAGTGGCTCGCGATTACTACGATCGCTCTGATCGTGGTATCGGTAGTTCTTGCGATCTCGCTCTTGGTGTACTTATTGGAGCAGTTCGTGAAGGTGCGCAATATGTTCCCGAAAGGCGAATCGCCGCAAATGCAGGCGACGCAACACAGGAAGGAGAAAGAACGCGGGGAAACGCGTTCGGAGCGGCGGGAACGTCGGGAACGGCGGCGCGCGGAGAAGAAAGCTTTGCGGGATAAGATACGCCGCGTAGAAGCCTATGAAAAGCGGTTTTGGCATGATAGAGGAGAAAATTAAGAATGAAAAAAACAACGCGGGGGACGTCTGTTAATAATGCGGACGTTTCTGTGACGATTAAGAATCATAAAGACAAAAAAGGCGGGCACCCGCATATTATCATCGGAAATTTGGAAAATAACCACGTTTCCGTAGGTTTGACTACAAAACCGAAAAAAGGGAAAAACGCCACGAATTACGCATTGGAGAAAAGTCCGTTGAATGACGGTAAAAAATCGTATATGCGGCGGCAGGGTACTGTTGCGCCCAAAAAAGATTATGAGAAGCCGCGTACAGGGACAATGACTTCAAAGGATTATGCGCAAGCAAAAGTGTACGGCGAACGCGCAAAGCAAAAGCATTTGAATAAAAAAAAGTAGTGAACTGCCAAACACTCAAAGAGCATAAGCACCGTTCCTAAGGAACTGTCACTACTGAGATTATTATATGCGATTTTTAGAAGAAAGTCAAGAGCTTTTCTAAAAGTTTTTTGGGGCTTACATGATAACTTTTATCGTTGGCGAGACGGGCTCGGGCAAGACGGCGCTTGCAACGTATTTTCTGATCCAAAAGTATCTGAACGAGGGCAAGGATATTTGGAAGAAAAGTTGCTCTCTGATCGAGGAAGCAAACAGAAAGTTCGGCAGGAATTACACATTGCCGAAGCAAGTGCCGTTTTATACAAATTACTCCGTACGGTTGCATGTCGGATATAAAGAATACTACGAACCGTATTTTCAAAATCCGTATCGTTTCGGTGTAGCTAATGATGAAATGGATACGCAATTCATGGCTGTCGGCGGAGTGGGCGTATTCGATGAATCGCAGCGGATTTATAATAGCAGAAAAAGCGTGTCGTTTGCGGATTTTGTAAGCTATGGATTTGAAATTCACCGGCAAGCGCGGTTGGAACTTTACTTGATCGCACAGCGCGGCAAGCTGATTGACTGTAATATCAGGGAGCTCGGGGTGCACGTCATCGAAGTCGTCCGTATGGAGAACAAGTTCGATGCTGCGGGCAACGTTGCAAAATCGGTATGGCATTGCCGCGAGTTCGAGAATTGGAGCGAAGCGCAGCGATATTTCGAAAACGGTGACGGGGAATATAGCGAGACGGAATACGAATACGAAGGAAATATCTTTGAGAGCTTTGACAGCTACGAGAAGCTCGAAATGTTTTTGCCGCAAAAGGGGAAAGATTTCTCGTACTTGCCGCATAAAAAGCCGGAGAACGTTTCCAAACGCGAGGAGGAGTTTTACAAGACGGGAGAGCCGAAAGGATTTCGAAGTCGGGCAGCATGATCGAATTATAACGAGGGAGAGGGCGGCATGAGCAAAGAAAAGGATAATGAAAAGATCAAAGAAAATATCGAGACCAAAATCGACTTATTGGAAAATATATTGGCAAGCGAAAAGAAAATAGACTTGTTGACAGAAGTCGACGATCTGAATACGAAATATTTTCATACTCTTGAAAATCTAAAAGAAGCTCGCCCTGTTTTTGCGGGTTGCGATGAAGCATTTGTAAGCGTAGCCAACAAGCTGCTGAGAAATTTCGAGCTTTTATACAGTTTGCTTGAAGCACAATATCACGGGGAAATCAAGCGGAGGATTGCTTTTTTAGAAGCGGTGAACGAGCGGATAGAGCCGTTTTATTGGAATACCAAGTGGTTACATAAGCCGAGACAAAATTATGCGGCGACGCTTGTCGATATTGAATCGGACGAAGTAATGAAAAAAGTCTTTTCAAAAAAAGAGCAAGAGATATTCGAAAAATATTTGAAAGCGACGAGTGACGAGCAATCCGAGGGCGAGGCTGCCGAAATGAGGTACAGGATTTTACATGTGTTCGGCGGTGATGCGGGTACAAAAAGCCCGCAGAACGCTTCTGAGAGCATAGGACAATCGGCAGTCGGAGAAGTAAGCACGTCCACCGAAGAGCCCGCAGAAGGCGAAAATAACGCGCTTGCGGCTGTCCCTGCGGATGAGAACGCGCAGAAGAAAGCAAGACCGAAAAAGTCGAAGAAGGAGAAAAATGAATGTGCATAAGGGCAATCAGACTTGATAAAGCGGACGAGCTGCATTTTAAGATACTTTTCGCCATGTTCGACGAAGTGGTGAACGGTGAGCGGATAAAATTTGCAGAGCTTTCTAAAAAGGTCAAGGAATCGGAAGAAACGATCCGCTATAACGTTAAGAAGCTCGAAAAGCTCGGCTATATCCGCACCAAAGACGATAGGTACGAGCTCACAGAAAAAGTGATTCTTGTGGGATAGCGGAATGAACGCGATTTTGAAATACGCGGGCGGGAAGTGGCGAATTGCGCCTTGGATCATCTCGCATTTTCCGCCGCATAAAGTCTACTGCGAACCATTCTTCGGCAGCGGTGCAGTGTTTTTTACAAAAACTGCTTGCCGGATCGAGACAATCAACGATATTGACGGGAATGTCGTTAATCTATTCCGAATATGCAGGGAAGCGCCGGAGGAGCTTGCGCGGGCGTTAGAGTTTACGCCGTGGTCACGGGAAGAGTTTCTTTCATGTATGGAGAGATCAGACGATCCCGTAGAACGGGCGCGGCGCACGATAGTACGCTTTCATCAATCTTACGCGACGTGCAATCACTCTCTGAAAAGTTGGCGGAATGCTCAGACGCCAAGCGGACCCCACTGCGTCGGGCAATGGAATCAATTGCCGGAAATCGTGCTTAACGTATGCGGGCGTTTGAAGCAGGCGCAGATCGAGAATAACGACGCAATTGAGCTTATTAAACGGTACGACGATCCGGACACGTTGTTATACCTCGATCCGCCTTATCCGCTCAAATTGCGCGAGAAAAATATGTATAAGTATGAAATGACGGATGCACGGCATGAGGAGCTTCTGCGGGCCGTCTTGAAAAGTAAAGCAAAGATCGTTCTTTCGAGTTATGATAACGAACTCTACAACGACGCCCTGAAAGGTTGGTACACGGCGGAAAAGCGTACGATTGCACAAGCGGGACAGAAGAGAACGGAAAAGATTTACATGAATTACTCTCCGCCGTTGCTCTTCACCATGGGGGGGGGTGCTTAATTGCTCAATCATCTATCATTGTGCAGCGGAATCGGCGGGCTCGATCTTGCTGCGGAGTGGGCGGGGTTCAGAACGGTCGCCCAATGCGAAATAGACGAGTACGCAAGCAGAGTGCTTGCTAAGAACTTCAAGGGAGTGCCGAATCTTCATGATATCCGAACAGTTACAAATGGACGGCTTGCCGAGCTCGGAATCGATCCCGAAGAAATTACCGTCATATCCGCAGGATTTCCGTGTCAGCCTTACAGCCTTGCGGGAAAGGGTCTCGGCGATCGTGACGAGCGTGACCTGTGGGGAGAAGTTGCGAGGGTGCTCGGAGAGATTAGACCGCGGTGGTTCGTCGGTGAGAATACGCCCGGTTTATTTTCAAGAGAGAATCAACGGTATTTCCGTAGAGTGCTCGATGACCTTGCCGCGCTGGGGTATCACGTGGGGTGGGGAATATGGGGAGCTTGTGACGTGGGAGCGCCGCACAAGCGGGAGCGGGTGTTCCTTGTGGCGCACGCCGACGGCGAGCGACGGGGAGTTTTCGGGGCGGACAAACGCGAATCTGGCAGAGCGTTGGGTCAATCAGAAGCAGAAACATCTTTCGGAGCAGGTAGCATATTTCGAAGCGCAGGGGGGGGGTACTATTCGGGAAAAGTTCCCGACACCTACGGTTGCAGACAGCAAGAACGTTGGGTTCAACGGCGCTCATCAGTTCAATCTGCACAAGTATGTAGCCCTATATCCGACGCCGCAGGCGACGAGCTGGGGCTGTTCGGGCGCGCGGACGAAACTGCGCAATTTGCAGGAGCAGGGGACGATCACGGAAGAGGAGCGTCGGGGAATGTCGGCGGGGAATGGTGGGAAGCTGAACCCGACGTGGGTCGAGTGGCTCATGGGGTTCCCGCTCGGGTGGACAGACTTAGAGGGCTCGGAAATGCAGTAGTACCGCAGCAGGCATACCCGATCTTCGAGGCGATCGCGGAGTAAGAAACAAATATTTAGAGAAGGGTTAAAGGCATGGAGAATGCGTGGAAACAACTGAATTTGCCGAAACGATCCAATGAATATTGGGCGCTCCCTGTCTATCTTTTAGGAGCAAAGATTCCGAGGAAAAGCAAAAGCGGAGAAAATATCGTAGCGCAGAACGGAGAGATCGTTATGCGCAGGTTTGACTTTTCCGAATTAAGGATCATCGGTGAAGGATATTCCTTTTCAAAGCTGAAAGACGATTTGGAAGCCCGCTGCAACCGTTCTTATACGGATTTGCAGAGGATAACGGGATATTCCCGCAGAACGGTCGCAAAGGGGATTAAAACGGGAACCGGCGCGGGCTTATTGACGCAGACGAAGCATTACCATAAAAAAGCGGAATATGTGTACGAAGGAAAGAAAGACAAGGAATTTTTCATCACATTCGAGCGGTATCTTCAAGATCAGGAATTTTACATACCCAGAGAGAATCGCCCGCGCAAGCTCCGCGACTTCGAGGTGATTCTGATTTCACTTTTGGGCGCGCATTGTAACAAGCCGCAGGCGAAAGGTTGTGATTTTTCGGTGAAAGAGCTTTGCGAGCAAACGGGTTGTTGCGAACGGGACGTAAGGGAAGGAATAAAGTGTTTGATAAGCGCGGGATTTCTGTTTGTGCGCGGAACTTTCAATTACATACATCTCGAAAAACGCGTCCGCTTTTACGTCAATAAAAAGGTGCGCCTTCTGATGATCCATAAGCCGCGACGAGCGAAAGAAGAGCGAAAAAAGACATATGCGGAACAATCGGCGGAAGCGGCGGAATCGGCGGAAGCGCGAGGCGAATTCGAGCGTTATCATTCTCAGAATCGCCAACGCGCGCTCGATGAGGCGGAGCAGAACAGGAAAAGAGCCGAAGAGAACGCCGAGTTCAAGGAAGCGGATAAGGCAATGAAGAAGTGCGAGATCGAGTTTTCCCGCGCCGAAGAATACGGAACGGCGGAGCAAGTCAAGACGCTTTCTCAAACGCTTGCAGAGATTAAAGAACGTCGCCGGAATGCGTTGAAATCGATCTGCATGACGGAGGACGATCTTCTCCCGCATTATCGGTGCAGAAAGTGTTCGGACACAGGCTTTTTGAAAGACGGGAAGATGTGCGGATGCTATTATCAAAACTTCTCGAACGGACCGCCATGGGAAAGCGGGTTCGGTAACAAAGCGGCGAATTGAATAGAAAAAGAAAAGCGTGGCACGACCGCGCTTTTCGGCGTTGAATAAGAAAGCGGCGTCACGGCTCTCACGGAGAAATCCGCGGGGGCTTTCTTTTACACTGAAAAAAGCGGGAAACAAGTAAACTATGAATAGGGCAATATAATCGTAATGAAAGTACAAAAATTTCCGAATTGCTATACATATATATGTCTAAACCTTTTTCTATTCTCCGCGCGCAGGGGTGGCGCGGAGTGAAAGGAAAAAGGAAGCCGCCCGGGCGGGACGGCTTTTTAATTGGAACGGCGGGGGAGAAAAAAATTTTCGGGTCGTTCTATTTGGCAAAAAATTTTTCTATGAAAATTTCCCCACTCCGCAAGCGTCGGGAAAAATTTTCAAGAAAAAATTAAATGCGGTAGGACGTATTGTACGTTCTACCGTTCAGGCGGGCGCGTGTTCGCGCCCGCCTATCTGCTCGATCGGTAAAACGTTGTTTTTCCGAATAGAGCAACACCCGCCGCCGTCGCGTTTTTTTCGGATCCGGTCGTTTTCCGCCGAAGTTTGTTTTTTCGTTTTCCGACGTGCAGCTTCTCCTGCGCCGTAAGAGTTCCGCACGTCGCCTTTGCGCCGTGCCGCGCGCTCCGTCGGCGCAGGAGTGAATAACGAACCCGTGTCGAGTACGCCGCGATTTTCAAGCTGCTCGCGGGTGTCGGTTGCCGCAATATAATGTAAAAATAAAACTCCCCGTATTTGACGGGAAGAGAGCAGAAACGGTATTTTTATTTTTGGGGAAAATTGGGGAAATGAGCTTTTTTCGGGTACTTGGATACAGGTAACAAAAAAGTGAAAATACCCGAAAAAACACAAGATACGGGAAAAAATAACTGTTTTTTTCCCGTATCTTGTGGTGGTGGGAAGAGGTGGATTCGAACCACCGAAGTCGTAGACGTCAGATTTACAGTCTGATCCATTTGGCCGCTCTGGAATCTTCCCGAATATGAAATTGAAAAACCGATGGAGCCGGTGGCAGGAATCGAACCTGTAACCTGCTGATTACAAATCAGCTGCTCTGCCAGTTGAGCTACACCGGCATATCCCCGTCAGGGGTTTTGATTCCAAAAAAAGACGAAGTATTTTTTTGGAAAGAGGAGGCGCGGACGCTAAAGCAAAGCGTTTACCGCAGGTGAACGCTTGCAAAGTTCGTCCCGCGCCGACGACGTGGTGCCTTGGGGTGGAATCGAACCGCCGACATATGGATTTTCAGTCCACCGCTCTACCGACTGAGCTACCAAGGCATTTATGCCTTTTTCAAGGCATAAGCCTCATTCCTCGGAATGAGGCTTTATTTTGGCGACCCGAAACGGGCTCGAACCGTCGACCTCCAGCGTGACAGGCTGGCGCTCTAACCAACTGAGCTATCGGGCCAAATTTCTGTTGCTTGCGATCCCCGCCGACCGAACCGGTACAAATGATTGGTGGGCCTTCACGGACTCGAACCGCGGACCAGCCGGTTATGAGCCGGCAGCTCTAACCAACTGAGCTAAAGGCCCGTACTTACGGGTTCATTCGCAATGCTTGTTTATCATATTATAAAACCCGATAAATGTCAAGTATTTTTTCGCCCATTTTGCAAAATACGGATAAAATTTTTTCGACGCGAAATCTCTTTCTTTGACAGAATTAGATAAATTTCAAAACAAACGGTTTGTTACAATGTTTGAAACAAATTCACGAGGGAGAAGTAGATGGAACTAAAAGGCAATCTGAAAGGCGACGATCTATACATCTATCTTGCGGGGGAACTCGACGAACATTCGGTTTCATCGGTGCGCGAAGAAGCCGACCGCCTCATCGACGAAAACGCGGGGCTTTCCCGTGCGGTTTTTAATCTTGCGGGCGTAAAATTTATGGATTCCACGGGGATCGGCTTTTTGATCGGGCGCTACAAAAGGTTAAAGAAGTACGGCATGGGAATGTATCTCGAAAACCCGAATACGGGCGCGGATAAAATTCTCGAACTGAGCGGAATTTACACGTTGATGCCGAGAATTTAGGTGGAATATGAACGAAATGGAACTTAAATTTTTATCCCGTTCCGAGAACGAGATTTTTGCGAGGAACGCCGTCGCGGCGTTTATTCTGCCGCTCAATCCTTCGCTTGCCGAATTGTCCGACGTTAAGACCGCCGTTTCCGAGGCGGTGACGAACGCAATCGTTCACGGATACGGCGGAAAAGAAGGATGGATTACCCTGCGTTGCAGAACGGAGAAACATAGCCTACATATTGAGATTTCCGACAGCGGGAAGGGGATTGACGACATCGAGCGTGCGCAACAGCCCTTCTATACCACCGCATCCGAAGAGGAACGTTCGGGAATGGGGTTTACAATCATGCAGACGTTTATGAACAAATTTTCTCTGCAATCTGATCGGGGCGCGGGAACAACGGTCATTATGGAAAAGGACTTCGGCGCGAAGGCGGGGATCAATGCTCGATGAAAAGGAAACGCTTGCGCTTTTAGCGCGCGCCAAAGAGGGAGACAACGAAGCGAAAGAACTTCTTCTCACGCATAACACATCTCTCTTGAAGAGCATTCTGAAACGGTATCTGAACAAGGGCGTGGAATATGACGATCTCTTTCAGCTTGCGAGCATGGGGTTTTTGAAAGCGATCGCGGGGTTCGACACAAGTTTCGGCGTGCGGTTTTCGACTTACGCGGTGCCTATGATCGCGGGGGAGATCAAGCGCTTTCTGCGCGACGACGGAAGCGTGAAGGTTTCGCGCGCAATCAAAAAAAACGCGCGCGACATCAATAAATATATCGAAAGCTATTCTTCGGAGCACGGAGACCAGCCGAGCGTAAAAGAGATTGCCGCGGCTTTTTCGATGGATGAAGGCGAGGTGGTGTTCACTCTCGGTTCTTCGCGTATGCCTGTTTCGATCTATGAAAAAAGCGATTATAAAGACGAGAAGTCGGTTTCGCTTGAAGAAAAATTGTCCTCTAAGGACAATCAGGACGAGATGATCGAAAAAATGGTATTGAAGTCCGCGATCGAGAAGTTGCCCGAACGGGAAAAGAAGATAGTGTTTCTGCGTTTTTTCCGAGACATGACGCAGAGCGAAGTCGCCAAGGCGATCGGTGTTTCTCAGGTGCAGATATCGAGAATCGAAAGCAGAATATTAAAGGAATTTAAAAAAGAATTAGAAAGTTGAAATATTTGTAGACTCCCGCGCGGAATCAATCCGCGCGGGAGTTTTTTTATTGAGAAAATTATCGTTTAGCCCGTGAAAAAGATTGACG
>CAJUOV010000006.1:0-92615 GCA_910588695.1 uncultured Christensenellaceae bacterium | reverse complement strand
CGGGGGGGGGTGATGATGTATACTGGTATAAATTAAAAATCAATATTCGGTTGCGGTTTATCGGGAGGAAATAGGTTATGCCGAAAATATTGTTTAAGATATTTGCGGGCTGTCTTTTGACTGCGGTCGTGGCGACGATTGTCTCCGTCATCGTGCCGTGGGCGGTGTTATTCGTAATGTCGATGATCGGTAAAGAGCCGGCTCCGATTACGTTGATAATAGTTGCGGCGGCGACGTCGGCAGTCGTAAGCGCTTTTTGGTTAATCGGCGCGTCGGCTATTAAGTGGTTTAATTGGATGTTTTGCGGCGAAAAGGCGTGCGTGAAGCATCCTCCGCATGCGGCGATAGGAATGCCGCTCGTCATATTCGCGCCGCTTGCGCTCGGAGGATGCGCCGCGTGGTTGGGTTGGACATATTACGGCGAGATCGTTTCCGTGATTGAAAGCTCGCAGAATTTTCATTATTTTACGTTATTGTTTTTACCTCCCGCCTTAACGGTATCGCAAATTTGCTGTCTCTTTGCGGTAGCAATTCATTACGGCGTATGGCAAATCTGTCCGCGTTGCGGACGTATGTTCTGTATCGGACACAGTCTGACGGAATACCGCGACGTTACCGACACAAAATACAAGAAAAAAACGCGCAAAGAAAAAGTCGGTTCGATTTCTTATAAGGGGAAAAAGATTGCGGACGTCGAAGCGAACGTTACGCGGATACAAAAAGAGACTACAAATACGGAATACGAAGATTTTAAGGGATATTGCATGCATTGCGGGCGTGAACACAGAAAGGGCAGTAAAATTTCCATCGGCTAAAATCTAAAATAGACAAATGACGGGATACGTCCGCATTTCTGCGGACGTAATTTTATATTCTACCGAAAAATTCAAAAAATTCTACTTTTATTCGACTCGATTCTATTGAAAATAAAAGCCGCAGATGTTAAAATAAAGCATGAAATTTACACGGAGGGCGGATATGTCGAAATTTTCCGAATTGCTTTACGAATTGAGAAAAGAAAAAAATCTGACGCAGTCCGAGCTTGCCGAAAAGCTCGGGATTACAAATAAAGCGGTTTCCAAATGGGAGACGGGGGAAGCGATGCCCGATACGGCGCAGCTCTTGCCGCTTGCGGATATTCTTGGCGTGAGTGTGGACGAGCTTCTGCGCGGGGAACGCTCGGCGGCTAATTCCGGTCGCGTAAAGGAGAACGCCGAAACGGAAGAAGAGGAAGATGAGGACGGGGGATCGATCCGATTTTCGAGCGGAAGAAAGAGCGTGAAAATATCCTCTAAGGGAATTTTCGTAAACAGTCCCGAGGCGGCGAAGCGCATGGAAGAGGATTCGTGGCAATTCGCCAACGATACCGACAGCGTGGAGGTTTCGCCGCGCGGCGTTTATATCAACGGGAAACGGGCGGAGCGTTGCTGCGGATTCATGAAGTCTGTTCCCGAACGCGTTGCTGCGTGCGTATGCGCGTCGCTGTTTGCCCTTTCTTTGCTCGCCTATGTTCTGACGGGATTGCTGACGGGGCTTTGGCACCCCATGTGGTGCATCGTGACTTCCGGCGTGTTCGGATGCGGGATCGCGGGGTGTATCTGCGATATGTGCGACCGCGGCAAAGTCGCCCGTAAAAAGAAGAAAGGGGAGAATCCGTATACCGGCGGCGCGTGCGGGATCATTATGTGCGCTTCGCTCCTCGTCTTTCTGTGCGTTTCCGCGATTCTGAATCTTTGGAATATCATGTGGATTCTTCCCGTGGCGGGGATATGCGCCTGCATTATTGTCGGAACGGTCGGCGGAGTTTTCACGGAAAAATCCGAGAAAAAAGAAAAGTAAGAGATTGTGTAATAAAAAAAGAACGGCTCATAAGAGCCGTTCTTTTTTATTGCATTTTATTCTTTGCCTGCCATTTTCTTATAGCCTGCAAGGCGCGCCTTGGAATTCTCTTCCGTCTTTTTGAAGAGTTCTTCGGCAACTTCGGGCTGCGTCTTTTTCAGGGAAGCGTAACGCGTTTCGCCCAAGATGAACGCCTGATAGTCTCCCGTGGGATCCTTGCTGTCGAGCGTGAAAGGATTCTCGCCCTTTTCCGCAAGCGCGGGATTGTAACGATAGAGCTGCCAGTAGCCGCAATCGACCGCCGACTTCTCTTCCGCCTGCGACTTCATCATGTTAATGCCGTGGTTGATGCAGGGCGCGTAGCAGATGATGAGCGAAGGTCCGTGATAAGCCTCGGCTTCTTTGAGCGCTTTCACGAGCTGCGCTTTGTCCGAACCCATCGCGCATTGAGCGACATAAACGTATCCGTAGCTTGCCGCGATCATTCCCAGATCCTTCTTTTTCACGCGCTTTCCGCTCGAAGCAAATTTTGCGACTGCGCCGATCGGAGTGGACTTAGACGCCTGTCCGCCCGTGTTGGAGTAAACCTCGGTATCGAGCACGAGAACGTTCACGTCTTCGCCCGAAGCCAAGACGTGGTCGAGCCCGCCGTATCCGATGTCGTATGCCCAGCCGTCGCCGCCGATGATCCAGAAGGATTTCTTGACGAGACAGTCTTTTTCCGCATAAATTTCTTTTTCGAGCGCGTCGCATTCGCAACCGCAGTCTTTGCATTCTTCAATACATTTCAGAAGTTCGGCAGCCGCCAGCTTGCTCTTTTCCGCATCGTCCATACCGGAGATCCAGTCTTTGCATGCTTTTTTGCCTTCCGCCCATTCTTTCC
This sequence comes from uncultured Christensenellaceae bacterium, assembly GCA_910588695.1. Taxonomy (GTDB): domain Bacteria; phylum Bacillota; class Clostridia; order Christensenellales; family Borkfalkiaceae; genus Gallimonas. Next base: position 89,893 of record CAJUOV010000006.1, on the reverse strand, counting down.
ACATCTCGGCGAGTTTTTCGATTTTTTCTTTCAGGGTTGCTCTTCTCGCCTTGTATGCGAGCTGCATGCCGTAACCGAATTCCGCGTTGTCCTCGAAGAGGGAGTTCGCCCAAGCGGGGCCGTTGCCCTGTTTGTTCGTGGTGTAGGGACAGGTGGGGGAAGAACCTCCGTAAATCGACGAACAGCCCGTTGCGTTCGCAACGATCATTCTGTCGCCGAAGAGCTGGGTGACGACCTTGACGTAGGGCGTTTCGCCGCAGCCCGCGCACGCGCCGGAGAACTCGAAGAGGGGAGCGGTGAACTGCGATTTCTTGACGTCTGCCATTTTGACAGCCGAAAGATCTACGTCGGGGAGTTCGACAGAGTATTCCCAGTTATCCTTTTCAAGCGGTTCGATCTCCGCGAAAGGCGTCATGACGAGCGCCTTGTTGCCCTTCATGCCGGGACAGACGTCTGCGCATACGCCGCAGCCCATACAGTCGAGCGGCGAAACCTGAATGCGGTATTCGTAGCCGGGGATTCCGGTTGCGGGTTTTGTAACAAAGTTTGCGGGTTTGTCTTTGCCCGTCTCCACGAGGGCGGGACGGATACATGCGTGCGGGCATACGAATGCGCACTGGTTGCACTGAATGCAGTTTTCCTGCACCCATTTGGGAACGAGAACGGCAACGCCGCGTTTTTCGAACTTTGTGGTGCCGGTGGGTACGGAGCCGTCCGCATTGAACGCCGAAGAAGGGAGTTTATCTCCTTCGAGCGCGAGAATGGGAGCGACGACGTTTTTGAAATAGTCGTTATCCGCAAGTTTGAGCATCTCCGCGCCCTCTGTCGTGGTTGCCCACGAAGCGGGAATGGCGATCTTGACAAGGTTGTCTTTTGCGGAGTCGATCGCGTTGTAGTTCATCTGAACGATTGCGTCGCCCTTTCTTGCGAACGACTTGTACGCCATTTTCTTCATGTATTCCACAGCGTCTGCGTAAGGCATGATCTGCGGGTTGATGAGGAAGAACGCCGATTGAAGGATGGTGTTCGTTCTGCCGCGCAATCCGAGCTTTGCGGCGATCGAGATCGCGTCGATGACGTAAAGGTTCGCGTTCTTTTTCGCAAGCGCGTTCTTAACGGAAGCGGGAAGATTCTTATCGAGTTCTTCGACCGTAGTCCAAGGCGCGTTCAGCAGGAAGGAGCCTCCTTTTTTGAGATCGGAAACCATGTCGTAACGAATGACGTAGGAGGGGTTGTGGCATGCCACAAAGTCCGCCGCGTCGATCAGGTATTCGCTCTGAATGGGCTTTTTGCCGAATCTCAGGTGCGAAACGGTAATGCCGCCCGATTTCTTGGAATCGTAGAAGAAATACGCCTGCGCGTACATTTTGGTATGGTCGCCGATGATCTTGATGGAGTTCTTGTTCGCGCCCACCGTACCGTCGGAACCGAGTCCGAAGAATTTGCAGGAGGTAGAGCCTGCGGGAGCCGCGTCGAATTTCTTGGAGAAGTCGAGCGAGGTTTTGGTGATGTCGTCGTAGATACCCACCGTAAAATGGTTTTTGGGCTTCTTTGCTTCGAGGTTTTTATAGACCGCAAGCACCATGGAAGGATTGAATTCCTTGGAACCGAGACCGTATCTTCCGCCTACGACTTCGATGCCTTTCACGCCCTTTTCAAGGAGCGCCGTGCATACGTCGAGGTAGAGGGGTTCGCCGAGAGATCCGGGTTCTTTGGTTCTGTCGAGAACCGCCATTTTTTTACAGGTTTTGGGAATCGCTTTGACAAACGCGTCCGCAACGAAGGGGCGGTAAAGGCGGACTTTGATCAGACCGTATTTCTTGCCTTCGGCGTTGAGCTTATTGATGCTCTCTTCCACGGTTTCCGCGCCCGAGCCCATGATCACAACGACTTCTTCCGCGTCTTTTGCGCCGACGTAATCGAAGAGGTGGTACTTTCTCTTTGTGAGCTTGCTCACTTCGTCCATCATCGCCTGAACGATTGCGGGAGTGGCGTTATAGTAGCTGTTCGCCGTCTCTCTGTTCTGGAAATAGGTATCGCCGTTCTGAGCCGTACCCTTTTGGATCGGGTGTTCGGGGTTGAGCGCGCGCGCCTTGAATTCGGCAACTTCTTTTTCAAGACCGAGTTTATCGAAGAGCGCCTTCATCTCGTCGTAGTCGATCGCGTCGATCTTGGAGACTTCGTGAGAGGTACGGAATCCGTCGAAGAAGCTCAGAAAGGGAACGCGGGTTTTCAGCGTTGCGAGGTGCGCGACGAGCGAAAGATCCATAACTTCCTGCACGGAGCAGCTCGAAAGCATTGCAAAACCGGTCTGACGGCAAGCCATTACGTCGGAATGGTCGCCGAAGATGTTCAGCGAATGCGCCGCGAGCGCGCGCGCCGAAACATGCATGACCATGGGCAGAAGTTCGCCCGAAATCTTGTACATATTGGGAATCATCAAAAGAAGTCCCTGCGACGCGGTGTAAGTTGTGGTCAGCGCGCCTGCGGACAGGGAGCCGTGAACCGCGCCCGCGGCGCCGCCCTCCGACTGCATCTCTGCAATGCGGAGCTTCTGTCCCCACATATTCACGCGTCCCTGTGTCGCCCATTCGTCCGCGGACTCAGCCATAGGGGACGAAGGAGTGATGGGATAGATGGCAGCCACTTCGCTGAAAGCATAAGCGACATGACTTGCGGCGGTGTTGCCGTCAATTGTCATCTTAGTCATCAAAAAACCTCCAAACAATTAAAATAATTTTTTCTTTGCACGCGGAAAAAATACGCCTGTCCGCGCTCAAAGGGTATTATAACGGAATTTTTTGGGAAAGTCAATACGCAAGATGAAAAAATTCAAAAAGGATCGAAAAAATCTCTCCTTTGCGGGGAGAGATTTTTTTTGAGGTCGGTTATTTCGATTTTTTCTTATTGCCGTTTTCTTCTTTCGGCATATGCACAACGAGTTGATTGAAGGGAATTCCCACGCCGTTTTCGTCGAACATGAGTTTAAGCCGTTTGTTCATTTCGCGTTGAACGGAGAAGATGTCGCCCTCGTAACAGTTTGCCGTGAACTGTAACGTGACGCCGGAGGCGCCGAGCGTTGCTACGCCGTCGTAGCAGATCTCGCCGTGAACGCCTTCGATTTTGACCTCGGGAAGTTTGGTCTTTATGATCTCCTCCACCCGTTCGAGCGATTCGCCGTATTCGATATCGATGAGAGATTTTGCGACAGAGGGGTTGATCGTCTGGTTTAGGATGCCGCGGATGTCGCTGTTATTGATGATTTTGATGTCGCCGAGCGCTTCGAGCTTGGTTGTTCTGATCCCGATCGAGACGACGGTTCCGCGGAAGCCGTTGATCGTCACGATGTCGCCGACGTTGAATTCGTTTTCGAATACGATGAAAAGCCCCGCGACCACGTCGGAAATCAGACTTTGCATTCCCAAGCCGACGATCAACGTAACGACTCCCGCGCCTGTGATGAGCGCGGTCGTATCGATTCCCCAGATCGCAAGCACGCTGATGACGAGCGCTATGGCGACCACGCATTTCACAAGATTGTTGATGAGGCGGATGACGGTGATCTGGCGTTGATTTTTGTGGAATACGGTATTCAGGATCGCGAGAACGATGCTGGTGATGACGAGTACGATCGTTATGATCCGTACCGCCTGAATGAGTTTGGGAACGATCGCAAGCAAGCCGTTCAGAAATTCCGAATCGGTGATTCCGCGGTTAAAAACGCTGTCCGCGGGGAAAATGCGGTCGTGGAATACATAGGAGCAGATCGTTCCCGCCGCCAGCAATAAGAGCAGGATAATTTTCAGGGGTCCCAAGTTTCTGACTTTCTTTTTGACGTTTTCCGTCTGTTCTTTGAGTTCTTTTTTCATGATTATCTCCTTTTTTTATCTGATTTTTCAGAATTTCACCGTGAATTTACTTCCTTGTCCGAGCGTACTTTCCACGCTGATCTGCCAGCCTGATTTTTGACAGATTTTTTTGACGACCGCAAGCCCCAGACCGAAGCCGCCGTTCTTTCCGCCGTGCGATCTGTCCACCGTGAAGAAGCGGGAAAAAACTTTGCTCATATTTTCTTCGGCGATTCCGATCCCCGTATCTTCTACAATGAGTTCGTGCGGACTGAGCGTTACGGTGATATTTCCGCCGTCTTTATTGTATCTGATCGCGTTTCTCACAAGATTGCCGAAAACTTCGCTCAGTCGTTCGTGTCGGCTCATTATGACGACGTTTTCGTCTATTTTTTCCGTGATCGTAATGTTCCGTTTGTCGGCTTCCGGTTTGAGAGCGCACAGCGTCTCTTTGGCAAGCGCGGAAAAATCCGTTTCGTAGGGCGGCAGATCGTCGCTGTCGATCTCGCTGTAATCGATAATGCAGCCGATGAGGTTGGTCAGCCGTTCGCTCTGCGTGAGAATCGTCTGATAGGCAAGTTTTTTCTGCTCGTCCGTCATGCCGCCCCCGTTCAGCAGTTCGGCGTATCCGTGAATGGAGGTGAGCGGCGTGTTCATCTCATGGGTGACGTTGGAGATGAATTCGTCCTTCGAGGAGTGCGCCTTTTCCGCCGTCTCCTTTTCGGACTTGATCTCGTCCAGCTGTTTGCGGATGCTTTGACTTCGTTCGTTTAGAATATCCGCGACCGGTCTGAGTTCGGAATAGTCGGTTGAAACTTCGTCGTTGTTCACGGCTTCCGCCGCGAGTTTTTTGACGGGCGTTAAGATGGAATGCGTTGCAAAAAGGGCGACCAAGATACTCAATAAAATCATGATACCCGCAAAAACTGCGAGAGTGGGAAGGGTTTTTACGAAGATCAACCAATCGCTGTCTGTAAAAACGGCGATCCGGATCAAAAATTCTCCGTCAAAGTTTTTGCAGAAATACACCATGTTTTTGCCGAGCGTGGAGCTGCCGCGCACGGCAAAACCCTCGCCTTTGAAAATTGCGTCTTTGATCTCCGCTCTGTCTGCGTGACTTTCCGTGACTTCATTCGCCATGCTGTCGGCAAGCACGTTTCCCTGCGCGTCCATCACCGTGACGCGCGCGCCGTTCAGCCGCTCGGAAAATTGCGCCGCGCCCTGTTCGTTCAACGGATACTCGTTCCTGTCGAACACGTTCATGTAGACGCGTAAAAAACTTTTGCTGTCGTCTACGGACGATTTATAATAGACCTGCGTGGAAGCAAATCCGAAGATCAGAACACATGCGAGCGTGATGCCGAGCGATAACAGCCAGATTCTCCATTTCATATTTTATAACCTATCCCGAATACGGTCTCGATTTTGATTCCGAGCTTTCTCAAACGTGCGACGTGGTTGTCGAGCGTGCGCGTTTCGCCCCCGTCGTAGCCCCAGACCTCGCTCAAAAGTTTTTCGCGCGGCAGAACTTTGCCTGCGTTCATCATCAGACAGCGCAGAAGTTCGTATTCCTTTCGGTTAAGCGATACTTCTTTCCCTTTCACCGTACAGACGAAAGTCTCGGTGTTCAGCGTGACGTCCGCTACTTTTAATCGGGCGGATTTTTTCCGGTTGCGCAGCCGCGCGTTCACCCGCGCCGTAAGTTCCAGAACGGAAAAGGGTTTTGCGATATAGTCGTCCGCTCCCGAATTGAGCCCGTTCACCTTGTCCTCTTCTTTGGAAAGGGCGGAGAGCATGATACAGCTGACGTCGGGATATTTTTCTTTGACGAATCCGAGCGCGTCGAGCCCGCTTCCGTCGGGAAGCATAATATCCAGCAGCGCGACGTCGGGCTGCTCCGAAGACAGCGCGTTTTTGAATTCTTTTACGGTCGGAAACGTTTTGCATTCCAAGCCGTTCATCTCCAACGCGACCTTTACAAGTCCGCCGATCCCTGCGTCGTCCTCTAAAATAAATACTTTTCCTTTCATATAATTCCTCGGAACGATTATAGCATTTTTCTTACGCATGCGCAAATTATTCAAGGTCACGCGTAAACTTTTACCGTTTTGGCAACGTTGATATAGTGATCCGCGATCCGTTCTACATTCGCAGCGAGCGAAAGATATTGCGCGCCGATCTCGGGCGTGCATTCTCCGCGCTCCAACCTTCCGATGTGGCGCTGCGCCATCTGTTCGGTGACCGCGTCGATGGATTCTTCGATCTGCAACGCTTCGCTCAGGCGTTCGGCGGAGTTGTCTTTGTAAATTTCCAGCACGATGTCGAAAAGGCGGTTGACCGTCTCTTTCAGATCGGTGATTTCCGTAACTGCCTCGGGGGAGAAAGCTCCGTCGATCTCTTTGAGTTTGTCTGCGTATTCGGTGAGATTCTCGGCGTAGTCGCCCACGCGTTCCAGATCGGAAGCGGAACGGATCGCGGTGAAGAGATACATTCTGTCCTTTTCGCCCAGATCGGCTTCAAGGAGTTTTGCGATAAAACGATTGATTTCGCGGTTGAGAAAATCAAGCGTTTTTTCATTGTTGCGGAACAGTTCGATTTTATCGTAATCCAGCGTGCAGACGAGTTCGCAGGCAAGATTGAAATTTTCGTTTGCGATCCGCGCCATGTTCGTTACTTCGTTTTTGACCTGCATTGCGGCGATGGGAGGAGTGGCAAGCATGTGTTCCTCCAAGCATTGAAAACGGGGTTCGTTTTCTTTTTTTCGTTCCTTTTTGTCGGGGACGAGTTTTGTCACGAGTTTCACGAGCGGATTCGTGAGCGGAAGCACGACAACGACCGTGATGAGGTTGAAGATCGTATGAAACATCGACATTTGAAGCTGCGGTGCGTCGGGGAACATTTTTTGGAACAGCCATCCGTAGTCGATCTTTCCGAAACGCATGAACAATCCGATCAGCATGAATACGATCACGCCGCTCACGTTGAAGATCAGGTGAATGAGCGCCGTCCGTTTGGCGTTGCGCGTGCTTGTCAGACCTGCAATGAGCGCCGTGGCGCAGGTGCCGATATTGGAACCCATGGTGATATAAATTCCCTGATTGAGAGAGATGAGTCCCGTCACGACCATGGTGATCGCCATAGAGGTCATGACCGAGGAACTCTGTACGAGCGCGGTCAGCAGCGCGCCCACGATCACGAGCAGAAAGGGGTTTTTGAAGAGCGCGAGAAAAGTTCTGATTTCTTCGAGTTCGGAAAAATAGCTCATGGCGCCGCTCATCATCGAGAGCCCTACGAACAACATTCCGAATCCCGCCAAGATGCCGCCGATCTTCTGCGCTCTGTCTTTTTTCGTAAAAGCGAGGATGAAGGCGCCTATGCCAGCCAACGTTGCAAGAATCACCGAGGAGGAGATCGTATTTCCGCCGAACATGCCGAGGGCGACCAGTTGTCCCGTGATCGTGGTGCCGATGTTCGCGCCGAAGATCACCGTCGCCGCCTGCGGAAGAGACATGATTCCCGCGTTTACGAATCCGATTGTCATTACGCTCGTTGCGCTCGAACTCTGAATGGCGGCGGTCGTCGCCGCGCCCACGCCGACGCCCACAAGTTTGCTTTTCGAGGTTTTGGCAAACAGTTTTTTCAGTTTTTTGCTTCCCAGCGCTTCCAGATTCGAGCTCATCATCGTGCAGGCGATCAAAAAAATTCCCACGCCCGCGATCAAAGTGAGCACGGAAGTTGCGATTTGTACTCCGTCCACTGTTATATGTTCTCCTATTATCGATAAAATGATAGCAGTGTTTTGTAAAAAATTCAGGCGGGAATTTGTAATAAAAACGTAAAAAAAGAAGCGGTTCTATCGGAAATGATCCGCATTTGCGGGAAGCGGAAATATTTTTGAATTTTCACGGGTATTTCATTGTAAAATGCGGCGTGATTTGCTATAATTAAAATGTATTTTTATGAAAGCGATCTCATTTGAAGACGTTTCCTTTTCTTACGAAGGGGAAAAACTCTTCGAACATCTGAATTTCGACGTGGAAGAGGGCGAGTTCGTCGCCGTCTTGGGGCACAACGGGAGCGGGAAATCGACGCTCGCGCGGCTTTGTGACGGACTGCTTCTCCCCGATGCGGGTAAAATTTCGGTATTCGGCAAAACGCTCGACGGAAAAAAGCTCTACGACGTTCGTAAGGAAGTGGGGATCGTTTTTCAGAATCCGGATAATCAGACGGTCGCATCCATTGTGGAGGACGACGTGGCGTTCGGCGCGGAAAATATCGCTCTTCCGAGAGAAGAGATCAAAGAACGGATCGATTTTGCGCTCAGAGCCGTTGGGATCGAACACTTGCGCGAGGCGACGGTCTCCCGCCTTTCGGGCGGGCAGAAGCAGAGAGTTGCGATTGCGGGCGTTCTGGCGTTGAAGCCCAGAATCATGATTCTGGACGAAGCGACCGCCATGCTCGATCCGCGCGGACGGAAAGAGATCTGCGACGCGGTGATCAAATTGCACAAAGAGGAGAAGATCACAGTCGTTTTTGTAACGCATTTCATGGAAGAGGCGTTGCTTGCCGACCGTGCGATCGTCATGAATCGGGGAAAGATCGTTATGAACGCCGTTCCGGAAGAGATTTTCAGCCGTCACGAAGAACTGTTGCAATACGGTCTGACTTTGCCGAGAATCGGCTATATATCCAAAAAATTGCGCGAGGGGGGGCTCGACGTTCCCGACACGCTCGACATAGAAACGCTTGCGAAGGAGATTTACGGTTGCGTATCCGAGCGGAACATTTGAGTTATACTTATAACGCGCGTTCGCCCTTTGCGGTCGCAGCGCTGAAAGATGTTACCCTTACGATCGAAGAAGGGGATTTTTTCGGCGTGATCGGACATACGGGGAGCGGTAAAAGTACGTTTGTGCAACATCTGAACGGACTGTTGCGCCTTCCTTCTTCCCTCAAACGCCGCTATAAACAAAAGGTGAAGCGCGGACAGGTTCCGCCGCCGCTGCCTTCGCTCACGGTGGGCGAATTCGATCTCTCTGACAGAAAGACGGATTTTAACGCACTCCGCGGAAAAGTCGGCATGGTGTTTCAGTATCCGGAGTATCAGCTTTTTGCCGAGACGGTCGCAGCCGACGTTGCTTTCGGTTTTAAGAATTTTGCCAAGACAAAACCGACGGATATAGAGGTGCAGCGCGCGGTGCGCGACGCGCTCGAAATTGTGGGACTCGACTACGAAGAGATCAAAGATAAGTCGCCTTTCGATCTTTCGGGAGGGCAGAAACGGCGCGTAGCGATCGCGGGCGTAATTGTGACAAGACCCGAAGTTCTTGTTTTGGACGAGCCTGCGGCGGGGCTCGATCCTGCGGGCAAGCGTGAGATCATGGAACTTTTGCACAAATTACACCGCGAGTGGTGTAAAACGATCGTTATTGTTTCGCACGATATGGACGAGATTTCAGAGAACTGCAACCGCGTCGCGGTTTTTTCGGAGGGCGAAGTCAGATTCGTGCTTCCGCCCGCAGAACTCTTCGAAAAGACGGAAGAACTCTTATCACTCGGGCTCGACGTGCCTCTGACCGCAAAACTCACGTTTGCGCTCGAAAAGAAAGGAATCAAACTGAAAAACGATTTCACGACGGAAGGCTTTATCGGGAGCGTTCTTAATTATGCGGCGAAAAAGGGGAAAGCCGACGGAGGGGAATCGTGAAAGACGTCTCTTTCGGGCAATATTATCCCGTCAAATCCTTTGTTCATAACGTAAATCCCGCGCTCAAAATTTTATTTCTGATCGCCTATATCGTAGCGGTGTTTCTCGCAAGCAATTTTTACGGTCTTGCGGCATGCGCGTGCGTGCTTATATTGATTATAGCGTTCTCCCGCGTACCGATCTGGAAAGTGCTGCGCGCGGTGAGGGGAGTTATCTTTCTTGTGCTTTTCACCGCTGTCGTCAACGTGCTATTTCACGGCGGAGACGAGTTGTATTGGGATTGGTTCGGCGAGGAGACGGGCGAATACGTTTCTTACGGGATTATTCACATCACGCAGTCGGGAATCGTCTTTTCGCTCTTTCTTATTTTCAGACTCGTCCTTCTTGTGATGTGTTCTTCGCTTCTGACTTATACGACGACGCCCGTCGCGCTGACGGACGGAATCGAAGCGATTCTGACGCCCCTCAAATGGGTGCGTTTTCCGGTACACGAACTTGCGCTGATCATGAGCATTGCGCTTCGGTTTATCCCCATTCTCATGGACGAAACGGAACGGATCAAGAACGCGCAGAAAGCGCGCGGCGCCGATTTCGAACGGGGCGGGCTCGTGAAAAAAGTCAAATCGTTCGTTCCCGTTCTGGTGCCTCTTCTTCTTTCTGCGTTCCGCAGAGCGGACGAGCTCGGCGACGCGATGGACGCGCGCTGCTACACGGGCGGAAGAAAGAGGACGAAATATAAAAAACTGCGTTTTACGTGGCGGGACGCGATTGTGCTTTTCATGGGGGCGGCGCTCGTGACGGGGGTCGTATTTATGCGCGTTTATTTGGGGTCGCCGATATGAAGAATTACGTTTTGGCGGTAAGCTATGACGGAACGGATTTTTCCGGCTGGCAGATTCAAAGAAAGGGGCGCACCGTGCAGGGCGTTTTAGAGGATGCCGCTTTTTCCGCATTCGGAAAAGAAATAAAGATCAAGGGAAGCGGAAGAACGGATGCAGGCGTGCACGCATTATTTCAGGTGTGTGGTTTCGGAGCGGAAATTTCCGTACCCGCAGAAAAGATCCGCGATTGTCTGAACCGCTTTTTACCCGCCGACGTGAGCGTTCTGAAAAGCGCGGAAGCGCCCGCAGATTTCGACTGTACGCGCGCGGCGCGAAAAAAAACTTATCTTTACCGCGCTTATTTTGCGGAGTGCGCCCTGCCTCTTTCCGAGCGGTATGAAGCGCGGCTGTTGTCTCGGGCAGACGCGGCGCGTATGCAAAAAGCGGGGGAACTTCTCGTGGGCAGGCATGATTTTAAGGCGTTTTCGGCGACGGGCTCTTCCGCAAAGACGAGCGAGCGTGAAATATATGCGCTCGCCGTGCGCTCTTACAAAGAGGGGAGCGCAACGCATTACGAAATCGAAGTGGGCGGAAACGGCTTTTTATATAATATGGTAAGGATTATTGCGGGCGAGCTGTTCGCGATCGGCGCGGGAAAAGAGGAGCGTACGATCAAAGAAGCGCTTGAAACGGGAAAGAGAAGTCTGCTTGCCAAAACGATGCCTGCCAAAGGTCTGACGCTTGCGAATACGGAATACGAAATTCCGTTATTCGATCAAAAATAAGGAGTTAATATGGAGTTTTTCGAATTTTTGCGGATTCCGCAGGTAATTATGCAGTTTTTCCGCGGCGGCATGTCGGGGGGCGGAATTTCCCTCGATGAGCTGTATATCCTGCTGGGTGTAGCGGGAGGAGTGTATCTGATCAGCTTGGTGTTGGGCGGGCTTGCCCTCTATAACATGGCGGAGCGGGCAGGGATCAAACATGCGTGGCTGGGGTTCATTCCCTTTGCGCATACCTATTTCGCGGGGAGGGTCGCGGGCGAAGCGCCTTTTTTCGGACGAAAAATGAAACGCGCGGGTCTCTACGCTATGATCGCGGAATTCGTATACTGCGCTTTCGAAGTGCTCAGCCTTGTGACGAGTATTCTGCTCTCGTCCGCAGCTTATTACGAGACGAACTATATCGACGGTAATCCCGTGCTCGTGCTCAATCCCGAAAACGTTCCGTCCGCCCTTCTCGGTTTACAGAACGCGTCGGTATGGTTTTCCGTTTTGGGAATGGTCGCCAATCTTTTGATGATCGTATTTTTCTGCGCCGTCTATAACGCGCTTTACCGTAAATACAGTCCGAGAAATCCGTTTCTCATGACGGTGTTCTCGGTCATTTTTCCCGTGCGCGCTTTCTTTACATTTGCGGTAAGAGAAAACGAACCTGTCGATTACGGCGATTACATGCAAAAACGTCTCGAACAGATGATGCGGCAGACGGGCGTGTTTACGGACGGGGCGAACGCTCCGCAAAAGGAGGATCCCTTTACCGACTTTGCGTCTCAGAACCGTCCTTCGGCGCCCGCCTCGCCCTTTGCGGAATTCGAAGATCCGCCTGCGGCGAACGGAGAGAACGCGCCGCAGGAGAATTCTCCGGACGGTAACAGCGACGAATAAAATATAAAAACAATCAACCGAGAGTAGAAATTATGAAAATAAGCCTGAAAGAATTGAGTATTGAAGAAAAACTGCGTCTGATTTGCGGAAAAGACTGCTGGAACACCTGTGACTTTGACGGAAAATTGAAAAGAGTCAAAGTGACGGATGCGAGCATGGGTGTGAGAATGCCAAAAAATCCCGAAAATTGGGACGGAGATAAACCGTCGGTGAGTTATCCTTCTTTACAGATGCTATGCAATACTTGGAACTTGGAAATTACGCGGAAGTATGCGGAATGCGTAGCGGACGACTGTCTCGACTACGGCGCGGATATTTTGCTCGGTCCGGGCGTCAATATCAAACGCAATCCGCTTTGCGGTCGGAATTTCGAATATTTTTCGGAAGACCCCTATCTCGCGGGAGTGATGGCGCGGGAGTACGTATGGGGCTTGCAGAGCGAGGGCGCGGGGGCGTGCGTTAAGCACTTCTGTTGCAATAACGAAGAATTCAACCGTCTGCAACAGTCGAGCGAGGTGGACGAGCGCACGCTCAGGGAAATATATTACAAGCCTTTCGAGATTGCAATGGAAGCAAAGCCTGTTTCCGTCATGAGCAGCTACAACCGTATCAACGGCGTGTACGGATCGGAATATCGAAAGGGTTACGACGCGCTCCGCAAGGATTGCGGATTTGATGGACTCATAATGTCTGACTGGGACGCGGTGCGCGACAGAACGAAAGCGGCAAAGGCGGGGTGTGACCTTGAAATGCCCTTTAATTCTTCGCATTACGAGGCGTTGGTCGCAGATTTTAAGGCGGGAAAGATTACGGAAGAGGAAATCGACGTCTGCGCTCAAAGAGTGCTTGATCTTATAGAACGCTGCGAGGAGATGCAGAAAGGAAAAAAGCGCAAGCATACGCTTGAAAACAGGATCGCCTTTACGCAGGAGATCGCGGAAGAGGGGATCGTGCTGTTGAAAAACAATGGCGTGCTGCCCCTTCGAAAAGGACAGAGTCTTTCGATGTGCGGTTGGTTCGCCCGTCCCTGCGCTTACAATCACAAACGCCTCGATTTTATGAGCGGCGGCGGATCGGGCAGAGTGGAGCGGCTCACGCCCATGTTCGATATGCTCGAAATTATGAGAAAAGAGCACGGCGGAGAAATTACATACGAGCCCGCGTTTTCGGAGAGCGGAGTGGACAGTTCTTTCATGTGCACGGGAAGCGCGGTAGACAACGCTGCGGCGAGCGACGTGAATCTTGTGTTTGCGGGCACGGGCGCGAATATCGAGAGCGAGGGCGGCGACAGACAGTCGATGAAACTCTGCGAAGCGGCAACCCGTACAATTCTGGAAACGGCGGCGGTGAACAAGAACACGGTGGTCGTTCTCTTCGCGGGTTCGGCGATCGATATGAGCGACTGGATCGACGAGGTCGCGGCGGTCGTGTACGTCGGTTTCCCCGGGGAAAAGGGCGGACAAGCGGTTGCAAACGTTCTGACGGGCAAGACGAATCCGAGCGGAAAGCTCTCCGAAACCTTCCCGCTTTCGTTTGAGGATACGCCTGCGGCGCAATGTTACCGGGATTGCAAGGTGACCCGCTATAACGAAGGGCTCGACGTGGGTTACCGCTCTTACGACACTTACGGGATCGAAGTGCTGTTTCCGTTCGGACACGGGCTGAGCTATTCCGAATTCGATTATCGGAATCTGACTCTGAAAGCGACGGAGGACGGTTTGGACGTGTCTTACGAAATCGCAAACGTCTCCGCACGCGACGGCAAAGAGGTTTCGCAGGTGTACGTGCGCGCAATGGGCTCCTGCGTCTATCGTCCGTATAAGGAATTGAAAGGTTTTGCAAAGACGTTCGTCAAAGCGGGAGGAAAGGAGCGCGTCACGGTTCGTCTCGACCGCCGCGCGTTCGAATATTGGTCTGCGGCGAAAGACGGTTGGGAGATAGAGGACGGCGTGTACGAAATTATTATCGGGGCATCCGTCTCCGAAGAATTGCTTTCTGCAAAAGTCAGAATTGCAGACGGAAAAATTTCTTTTCTCTGATATCGTGAATGCCCGATCTCCGATTTTATCGAAAACGCGGAAAATAATTCCGCGTTTTTTGATGCAAAAATAAAATTACGATTGATAATTATTTGATAAATGATATTGCGAAATAAGAAAAAGTGTAGTATAATATGAAATATATTGAAGAATTTTTTACATGATTCGCCGAATTTGATCTTTGAATCGGTCTGTTACGGGAGAATACGATGATCGTCTACAATATTATCACCGCGCTTTGTCTTGCGTTGCTTGTTTTATCGGTCGTGTTTGTGATCGTCGGATTTTTCAGAAAAGAGAGCAGGGCGGAACGCATTACTTTTATCCGGGGGTTCAAGAAGGGAAAATGCGTCGCCGTTTTTCTGATTGCGCTTCCGCTTTTTTGCATCGGTTACGTGTACGGAGGCAATTCCGTCTTCGACGGGATTCTCAACGCCATCACCCATGTGATCGAACTTGTAATTCTCAAATTCAACTTAAACAAAATCGGAGCTCTGATCGAAGCGAATTTATTTTATAAAATCACCGTCTACTGTTTTTGCGTCGTATTGATTCTGAACGCGATCCTGTTTGCGTTTTCTTTTATCGGGCAGAGGCTGTGGCAGTGGAAAAATTCCGTTCGGCGTATTTTTTCGAAAAAAGAGCGGTTGATCCTCTTCGGGAACAATCGGGAAAATTATTCTATTTTCGCAAGCGCCGACAATAAAAAATATCTTGCCGCGGTGGCTGCGGGCATTTCATCCGCCGACGGTTTGGAGCTTTACAAGAAAAAAATCGGCTATATTTCCTGTAAAGATTACGGCGGTTTGATCCGCAATATCTTAAAAAAAGCGTTGAACGGGAAGAAGTATTCGATTGTCGTAAATACTCGGAGCGATGAAGAAAATCTGAATCTTTGCAAACTTTTCAACGAAGGAATCGCGCAGTTCGAAGAGGAAAAAAGAATCGGTTTATTTCATCGTTTGCGCATATTCGTATTCGGGGATCCGAGTTATGAGACGGTTTACGAGCAAGCGTCAAGAATTTCGTGCGGCTGTATCCGCTATAAAAATAAATATCGTATGATCGCAATGGATTTTGTGGACAGGTTTCCGCTTACAAAATTTTTGGACGAACGTCAGATCGATTATAAAACTTCGCTCATCAAGCCGGATATAAATATTAACGTTTGCATGGTCGGGTTCGGAAAACCGAATACGCAGATATTTCTGACGTCGGTAGCGAACAATCAATTTGTAACGGAACAAAACGGCGGGACCGTTCTGAAAAAAGTTCATTATTATATTTTTGATAAAAACGATTCTGTGCGGAATAAGAATCTCAATCATTCTTACCGCCGTTATCTGAACAAGAAAGACGGATTTGACAAAAAGGATTATTTGCCGCTTCCCGAAGTGCCTGCCGAGACAAACTATCTCTCCTGCGACGTCAACTCGCCCGAATTTTACAGCGATTTACGCAAGATCGTCTGTAAATCCGAAAACGATGCGAATTTTCTGATCGTATCCTTTGAAAACGATTTGGAAAATATCGATCTCACGCAAAAACTCATGGAAAAATTCGACGAGTGGCAGGCAAAAAATTTAATTGCGTTTGTGAGAAGCGTAAAATCACCCGATTCCTATTTCGAATTCAGAAGAAATAATGTATTTTGCATCGGAAACGAAAGCGAGTGTGTTTTCGATATTGAAAAAATAATCGGCGACAAAATTTACCGCATGGCACAGCAGCGGAATGAAATTTACGATCTGGAATACAAGATTACCAACGATAAAGATTTTCGGTTGAGCGAGGAAGCGGTTACGGAGAATGCGTTGTCTGCAAATAAAAATTGGTTTGTTGCAAAAAGTCAGTTGGAGAGAGAATCGAGCCTTTACGGTTGTTTGAGTTTGCAGTCGAAACTCAATCTTATGGGCTTGGAATACGTGAGAAATGACGAAAACGATCTGCCTGCGTTGAGCGAACAGGAATATCTGGCGTATTACGCGGGCGACGATCTGCCCGACGCGTCTGCGTATTCGTTACGGGTAGACGGGAAAAGCGTAATTAAGTATACGTTGGATTTTCGCCTTTCGCGCAGAAAAACGCTTGCGGTCTTGGAGCATTACCGTTGGAATTCGTTTATGCTGAGCAAGGGCGTGATTCCCGCGAGCAGAGAGCGGATACTGAACGAAACGGAGGAGAGGAACGGAAAGCTCCGCCATACGAACGGAAAAAATTACCGTCTGCGCAGACACGGAAATCTGACGACGTTTGAAGGACTGACCGAATTCAGGCAAATGATTGCCCGAAGAGATCATTGCGAAGAGATTGATTGCGACGTGATCAAATACGACTATCAGATATTGGACGACGCTTATTGGCTTTTGACGAAAAACGGTTATAAAATCGTAAAGCGCGTTTCGCATTCACAGTGAGGTAAGTTTGTTATGGCAGAAGATAAGATCAACGTTTTTATCAGTTATCATTCGAGTAAAGAGGAGCTTGCCGTGCACCTTTCGAAGTATATGCAGAGACAAGGGATTCAGGCGTGGTATGCGGGGAAAAATATCCGTTCGGGAGAACAGTGGGACGAGGCGATCCATCGGGCGATCAAAAACTGTCAGGCTGTCGTGTTGCTGTTTTGTGCGAGCGCGGATGCGAGCATTCAGGTCAAAAGAGAGCTATCGCTTGCCGATAAATACAAAAAGCCTGTTTTCTGGCTGAGGGTCGAGCGCGTAGAACCGAATAATTTAAGTTATTTTCTGACTTCCACCCAATGGTTGGATTGGATGGATTGCAGGGACGCGACTCTGGAAAAACTTGTCAAAGATATCATCGCGATCAACGACTCCGATTTCGGCAAGCCTCGGGCGAAGGAATGCGGCAATGCGAATTCAAGCTCTGCGTCGGGGATTTGGACAAAGGGAATCGTGTCGTTCGAGACTGACAGGGAAGCGGCGGAATGCGCGGCGCGCGTCTATTTTTCGATGGCGCAAAAATATCCCGATTCCTCCGTAATTCTTCCTACGGGGCGCAGCGCGACTCAGATTTTCAGAGCGATGCTTCGGATCGTGAACGAATATGAGGGATGTCCCTTCGGAGAAGCGCATATCGTATCGGATACGGAGACGTTCGGAGTTTGGCGCGAGCATGAAACGAGCAGAACGAAGCATATCAACGAGATGTTGATCGAACCGCTGAAAAGATTGCAGAAAGAACCTGCGGACGAGCAGCTTTGTCTTTTATCGGGAATTTATACGGACAGCGATCCGGTAAAAAAAGCGGGACAGGTGTTCAGAAGGTATCCGCCCGTTCTGCATGCGGTTTCCGTTTCTCCCGTCGGTGAGATTCTGGCGTATGAAGTCGGCACGTACAACGAGATAGAAGAAATCATCGACGACGCGCCCAGAATCGTCGAAGTAGGCGAACACAGTAAAAAATATATCGATCCCGGCCAGCCGTCGAAATCGATCGTCACGGTCGGGCTGGGAACGGCGCTGTCTTCGAATACGCTGCTCATTCCCGTGTTTGACCTCAACAAAGCGAGCATTCTCAGCCGCTTGTTTACGGGGCCGATGACGGCGGGGATTCCCGCGACTCTTCTGCGCGAACACAGAAACGCGTATGTGCTGACGACGAACGCAATCGTCCGCGAGGCGAAAATCGAGGATATTGCGATACAAAACAAAACGGCAAAAGAGGTGGCGCAGTGGATCGTCGGGGGTTAGTATTCGATTTCGACGGCACGATGTGCAGATTGTTCCAGAACTATGATCTGAGCGCCGTGGTGAACGAAATGTGCGTCAGAATGAATAGGCACGGCATACCGTTTTCGGCTGAACAAGATGCGTTTGACGTTTTTGACGCGATCCGAAGCCGTCGCGGTCTCGACGCGGAACAAAAAAAAGTTCTGTTTCGGGAGATGAACGGGGTATTGGTTTCCGCGGAGCTGGATGCCGTCAGAAACTGCGGACCCGTGCACGGCGTCGGCGAGATTTTGCCGCGTTTATACGGTGAAGGTTATCCGATCGGAATTGCGACGAATAATTCGCGCGAATGCGTTTTGGAATTTCTGAACCTTTACTGCAACGGATTAAACGTTCCCGTTTCGGGTCGGATCGGCGCGCAGCCGCAGCTGATGAAACCCGATCCGTTTACTTTGAGAGAAACGCTGCGCGAGTTGAACCGCACTGCGGCAGACGCTCTGTTTTTCGGGGATACCGGCCGCGATCATGAGTGCGCGCAGAGAATGCGCTGCAAATTTGTCGGCGTGGCTCCGACGGAGAAAAAACTGAAAAGATTGCAGGAAATCAGTCCCGGGATCGATATCGTTTCGGATTATTACGAATTGAAAGAATATGTGGATCGCACGTCGGTCGCAAAGTAATAAAAAAGGAGAGAATACAGATGAAAGACAGGGTATTTATAGCTTGGAGCGGAACGAGCGAACTTGCGTTGAGGGTAAAGCACATTTTGGAAAACAGATGCAATTATAAGTGCTTTATCGGCGGAAACGGAACAAACGACTCCAATTTCGCTTCCGTCGGAGACACGGTTTTGCAGCAGATCAAAAGCTGCAATCAGGCGATCATCATTTTTCAGAAGCGGGGAGACGGGTTGATCAGCAATAATTTGTTTTTCGAACTCGGGTACGCGTTGGCGAGCTACGGTTTAACCAAAGTTCACTGTGTGAAACTCGCAAACGAGGATTTGATGCTTCCGTCCGATTTCGACAATTCGTTCGTGGAGCCGATTGACGATACCGATACCGACACTTTGGTGGAAGGGATCGTGAATTATTTTCTTGCGAGACAGAAATTATCCGTCAACACCAATAAAATGTATCTGATCAATAACAGATATTTGATCAAAGAGTATATCAAACGTCATTTTTCGGAACAGGGATCGAAGTGTTCCGATTACGAATTGGCGCAATATTTGCTTTTTTATACGCAGGCGGCGCAGATGTTTGACGACGTGAGAGCGGTGCAGCGTGAATTACAGGCGTTCAAACAGGCGTATCAATATAATTTTTCAAACGAATTGACAATATCGGTGGATATCTGTCTTACCTTTTTCGATTTATATTCGAATATTTGTATCGATCAGAATAATACCGCATTTATCGATAAAGGGGTGTACCGCAGGATCAAAGAGAAGTTTAACAGCATCGATCTCGACATCGAGGACGATAATACCGGAATTTTCGACGAATGGGCAAAAGTGTTTATCTGCGAATATATGGTGTTTGCAACCGATTTGTTTTTGGGCAATCCCGAATTGACGGAAGAACGGAAGGTCAGAATCGCAAATAAGACGATCGAATTGGCGGACGAATGCATTTTGCGAATCGAAAAATTGCAGGCGGTTGCACCCATTATCGAAAACAACGACCATATCGGACTTTTGTCGCTGTTTAAGTCTTATATCAGCGAACATAAATTCATTGCTTACGACGCGCTCGGCGCAGAGGAAGCCGTTGAGTGGCTGAAACGGACAAAACGCGAAAAAGCGTCGCTCAGAAAGCATTTCGATTACGGAACGATCGATTCTCATTTATCGGAGAATCTGGACATGGAGTATAATCTGACGCTCATCAAATATCTTTCGTATTCCGATAAACTTGACTTGGACGAAGAGGAGATCGAAGAGTGCGTGGAAGAAATCGGCGAATTTTTAGCAAGAACACAAAATAAGGTCGCAAACAACAAGTTTATGGAAAAGATCGCAAACGCGTATAAACAGTATTGCTGACGAAACGAACGGTTGAACGGGGATTATAAGTTATCCCCGTTTTTTTCTGCCCGAAAATTTTTTAGTGAATTCGATAAAAGTTTCGAAAAAAGTATTGACAAATCGGTTTTTGAGGTGTATGATAAAATCAAAAGATGTGGAAACGTTTCCATATTATAAAAATGTAAAAATTTATAAGGAGAGGGAAGATCATGAAATTTTTGAAAAAGGCAGCTTTTGTCGCAACGGCGGCGGTTATGGCGGGAAGCGCGGTGGCGCTCGCCGCCTGCGGCGACGCGGATCTGGAAGATACCGCGGATACGAAAAAAGTGTTGATGTGGATCAACAAGACGCTCGAACAGGCGGAGGGCGGCGTTTACAAGAGTCTTGCGGAGGCGTTCAATGCGGCTGACTTCAAAACGCAGGACGGCAGGCACATCGAGGTTGTGCTCCGTTCGCAGACTGACGCGGAGACATTGCAGAATACGCTTCAAACGGCGAAGGCTTCGGGAAACCGTTTCCCCGACGTGCTTGCGGTCGACGCGCCGAAGATTGCAAAATATCAGAAAGACGGCTGGATCCGCGATATTTCGGAATATCTGACGGCGGAAGAGAAAGACGACTATATGGACAGCGTCATCGAGCAGGCGACAATCGACGGAAAACTTTACGCTCTGTCTGCAATGGAAACGCCGACCGCGCTCTATTATAATAAAGAGATCGTCACGCAGGAAGTGCTGACGCGCGCGGGTGTCGGCTCGTATGCGACGCCGCAGAATCCTTGGACGTGGGATCAGCTTGCCGCAGTGCTCGGCGCGATAAACGGGGGCGCAGCCAAGATCGATATGACTTACGGCTTCGGCGGCAATGCGGGAAACTTTTATTTTTACGCGCCGCTCGTCGATTCCGTCGGGGCGAAAGTGTGCGATCCCGCGACGGGAAAGCTGTCGGGGAATCTCGATTCCGCAGAAGCGGTGAATGCGTTCGCGTCGCTCGGAAAGGTAAATCAGTACCGTTATTCCGGTTCTTCGCAGTACGCGCTCGTGACGGGGGAAGCCGCGTTCGTGATTCACGGACCTTGGCTTCTCAACAATATCGTCGCATCGCAGTATAATTCGGAATTGAATAATATCGGCGCAATGCCCATGCCCGTCGTCGTCAAGACGGACGGCGTGACGAAAGGGAAAGTCGTTTCCGGTTGCGGAAGCTGGTGCCTCGGCGTATCTCCCGATACCAAAGACGCGTATGCTTCTGCGCAGGTCGTAAAATATTTCACTTCCGCGGAAGCGAGCATGAGATACTTCGAAGCGATCGGAACTTTTCCCACCCATAAATCCAGTTACGAGGACGAGGGCGTGAACGAAGATTTGCAGACGGGCGCATATAAAGAGGTTGCGGATCTTATGAATTACGCCTCACACCGTCCCGTTTCCGTATTTACGGGCGAATACGAGCTTGCGTTCAAAGACATCATCGATTATATCAGAACGAATGACAATTTAAGCGGCATTCAGGCGAAGATCACCGAAATCGCCGCGACGCATGACACCTATATCCGTTGAGAGGAGGGAATCATGCAAGACGTTCATACGGCGTCCGGTTCCGAACCTCGGAACATATTGCCTCAAAAACCGAAAAAGCCGAAAAAAGCATATTTCAAGCTGTTCGGCACGAGTTATAAAAAGAACGATTCGTTGGTGGGCATCGGGTTCATTCTGCCCGCCTGCGTTCTCGGGATTCTGTTCATTTTCGTCCCGATCGCGATTTCGCTTACATATGCGTTCACCGATATGGATTTTACGGACGTCGGGATCAGACCGCCGCACTTTATCGGATTCGAAAATTTCCGCATCATGTTTGCGGAGGATAAGATTATCTGGAAAGCGCTCGGCAATACGTTTCTGTTCGTAGTCGTTGCGGTGCCCGTACAGCTTGCGGTGGCGCTCGGACTTGCGCTTATCCTTAATATGAAAAAGCTCCGCTGCAATACTTTTTTCCGTTGGGCGTTCTTTATGCCCGTCATGCTTTCGCTCGCGGTGACTTCGTTTTTGTGGATCAACCTTGTGTCCAGAACGGGGCTTGTGACCGTGATGCTCGAAAAAATCGGGTTCAATATGGATAAACTGTTGCTCGAAAATCCGAATACCGCGATGGGCGTTATCATCTTCGTTTCGGTATGGCAGGGCGCGGGCTATCAGATGCTCATTTTCCTCTCCGGATTAAAAAATATTCCGCCCGAACTTTACGAGGCGGCTTCGCTCGACGGCGCGTCTCCCGCGAAGATGTTCTTGTCGATTACGCTTCCCGCGATCAAACCGACTTTTTCGTTCGTGGCGGTAACGACGTTGATCGGCGCGTTCAAGCTGATTACGCAGCCGATGATCATGACGCAGGGCGGACCGGATAACTCTACTTATACAATGTCGTATTTCATTTACGACAGAGCGCGCAACGGCGGAAAGGGGCTCGGCTATTCGAGCGCGGTCGCGTTTTTTTACACGATCGTGATGGCGACGATCGCGCTGGTGTTGCGAAAACTGACAAGCGGCGACAACACGGAGGCGAAGTAAGATGGAAAATACGATTTCAACCGAATTGGACGAAGTCTCTGTTTCTGCAAAACGAACCAAACAAAAAAGAAACGGCACGCCGCGTGAAAACGCAATTTTAGCGGGAAAAATAACGGGTAAAACTTTGTTTTATATCTTTCTCGCCGCTCTCTGCGTACTCTTTCTCTTTCCTGTCGTCTGGATGATCGCAAACAGTATGAAGACGAAAGAGGAAATAGACAGCGCGATGAACACTTTCTGGACGTTCTTGCCGTCCGCGCGCCCCGCGAACTGGTTTCAGGCTTACGGCAAGATGTTTACGGCTTATACCTATTTCGGGCGTTCGATCTTCAACAGCTTTCTCTACTGCGGGATTACCATTCTCGCCATGCTTGTGCTTAATTCACTGGCGGGCTATGCGCTGACGCGGATCGTATTCCCCGGGCATAAGGTCATTACGACGATTATTCTGCTGCTTCTGATCGTACCTGTGGAGACCTCCGTCGTTTCGACTTACGTGCTTTTGAGCGCGCTGGGGCTCACAAGAGGGGAAGCGAGTATATTAGGTTATCTGATCACTGGGTTCGTGTCGCCTATGTATATCTTTATGTTCCGCTCCTATTTTATGGGGATTCCCAAGGAACTCGAAGAGGCGGCTTATATCGACGGCTGCGGAAAGTTGAGGACCTTTTTTCAGGTCATTGTTCCCTGCTGTAAGCCCGTCTTTGCGACGGTTGCGATATTCACTTTCATGGGACAGTGGAACGAATACGTATTTGCGCAACTGATGTTTTCGGGCAGACAGGATCTGATGCCTTTGCAGGTATTTTTACAGCTTGTGCAAAAAGGAACGGACGCTTCGGGCGATATGTCGGTGACCATGGCGGCTTTGACTTTCGGCACGATTCCGATTGCGATCGTATATATTTTCTGTCAGAAGTATATCGTCGAGGGCGTCGCGTTCAGCGGTCTCAAATAAGGAGGGAGATATGATCATTTGCGTCGGCGAAATTCTTGCCGATCTCATTGCGAAAGAGACGGAAGAAGGGATCGTCTATTCCCGTCATGCGGGCGGCGCGCCCTTCAACGTTGCATGCGGCGTGAAAAAACTGGGAGGAGACGCGGAGTTTTACGGCAGCGTCGGTGAAGACCTGATCGGAAAATTTCTGAAAGAGTTTGCTTCGCGGCGGGGGCTCGGCGCGCATATTCAAAACGTTTCCGACAGAAATACGACGCTTGCGTTCGTCGATCTCGACGAAAACGGAGACAGGAGTTTTTGTTTTTACCGCAAGAACACCGCCGATTATTGTTTTGATGCAAGCGTGATCGGTGAAATCGCAGAAAGGGCGGACATCGTTCATCTCGGCTCTCTCGCGCTGGGCGAAGAAGAGGGGCGCGAATTTTACAATCGGCTTATAGCGGCTGCAAAGCGCGCGGGAAAGCTGGTGAGCTTCGATGCTAATTACAGAGAAGATATTTTTCCCGACAGGGAACAGGCGTTGAAAATCTATGCGGAATATCTTGCGGCGGCGGATATTCTGAAACTTTCGGAAGAGGAACTCTATCTCTTTTCGGGGGAGAAACAGGAAGAGAGCGCCGTGCGGAAACTTTCGAAAGGAAAAAAACTGTTTGTCACGCTCGGGAAGAGGGGAAGCGTTTTTTCCGAAAACGGCGGGAGCGTTATAAAAGTTTGCGCGCCCGATCTCAGACCCGTGGATACGACGGGCGCGGGGGATGCATACTATGCGGGCGTCTTGTATACGCTTGATACGGAAGGGATCGGATCGGTCGTGAACGCCATGAAGCGCGGTTGCGTATGCGGAACTTTGACGACGCAGAAAAAGGGCGCGATCGAGGCGTTTCCCGATCTAGCGGCGATTGCCGAATATCTCGGATAAGGGAGGCAGTATGAAAGCAAAAAAATTATGGTCGGTCGTTGCGGCCGTCGCTTCGGCAGGTTGTCTTTGCGGGGCGCTTGTATTGACCGGTTGCGATAAAAATTACGACGGCGATCTTTGTCTGAGTCTTTCGTTCGACGAGGGCGCGGGCAAATATGCAAAGGATTCTTCGGGAAATCTCAAAGACGCGAAGATTTCTTATATCTATAACGATGCGGAATACATTGCGCCGCGCGATCCCGAATGGCGTGAAAATGGCGTTAAGGGCGGGTGTCTGCTCTTTGACGGGTATTCGAGCGGAATTTCTTATTCGGGCGACGAGTATACCGTTTCGGGCAATCAATTGACGGTTAGCGCATACGTTGCGCCCCGCATGTTCGAGTGGGACGATCCGAACGGCAAAAAAAACGGCACCGAACAAATTACTCCCATACTGTCGCAGTCCTATCATACGGATTCGACGGGGGAAGGAATTCTTCTCGGCTACTGGCGGTTCGGAGAACTGAGTTTTCAGTTCGGCGCGAACGGTTCATGGTATAAGCTATGGAGCGGCGAAAAACGGCTCGATAAATACGAATGGAATCACGTCGCGGGCGTGTTCGACGGCGAAAACGGCTATGCGGCGCTCTATCTGAACGGCGAGCGGGTCGCTTATACCGAGTTCGACAAGGGAATCAGACTGAGCAAGCCTTCGGACGAAGATATGCACATCGGCTGTGTGAGCGCGGACGAGAGATTGCACCATGTGAGCGGGCTCATGGATGAAATTCAAATCTACAAAGCGGCATTGCCCGGGGATTATATTCAAAAGTCTTTTCGAATGACCGAAATGCCCGAGATTGAATTCGAAGATATCTGGGTTATGAATATCCTTACGGACGATCCTTATAAGACGCAGTTTCACGGCGGACCTTATCAGATGTGGACGAACGAAACGCATGCGCCCGTGTACTATAACGGCGTGTACCATGTTTTTCACCAATTCAATATGGCGGGACCTTTTTTCCGCCAGCTCTGCTGGGGACATTTCACGAGTACCGATATGGTCAACTGGACGCCCCGCAAAGAGGTGATTACGCCCATGCCTGACAGCGTGTGTCCCGACGGCGTGTGGTCGGGCGCGGCGATCAACGACGTTAACAACGTGCCCGTGCTCTTCTTTACGGCGGGCAACGACAGTTTCCGTGAGGACGGACTGATTTCCAATCAGAATATCGGCTACGCTTATCCGAAAGATCTGACCGATCCCTATCTGACCGAATGGGTCGTGGGCGAGGAGCTTGCGATCGCGCAGAAAGAAGGAGAAGGACAGGCGGGCGAATTCCGCGATGCGCACGTATGGCGGGAGGACGGCGTCTATTATATGACCGTCTGTTCGTCGAGAAACGGACAGGGCTGCGTTCTGCTCTACGAATCCGACACGGTCGAAGTAGATTACAATGCGGGCGACGTCGATATGAACTGGGTTTATCGCGGCGTTCTCTATCAGCTCGCGTCCTCCGACTGGAACGCAGACTACGGGACTTCGTGGGAACTTCCCGTCATGCTCCCCGTGTCGAATGAGGATAAAAGCATTACGAAGCACATTCTCATCATCTCTCCCGCGCCCGCTTCCACGGCGGACAACAACATCTATTACTTCCTCGGTACGTTCGACAAGATCACGGGCAGATTTATTCCCGATCCCGATTACGCGCACGCGCCGAAGCGATTCGATTACGGTCCGAACGTGTTTACGGGTCCGAGCGCTATGCTCGACGAAAAGGGAGACATGTATTTGTTCAGCATCAGTCAGGATTACCGCAGCGAGGCGGAAGTCAGGCTTGCGGGCTGGGCGTGCAGCATGAGCCTTGTGAGAAAGGTGACCCTGTCCGACGACGGGCGGTTTGCCGAAATCGACGCGGTGTCCGCAGTGAAGGAAAAATACGTTACGACGCTCGTAGATAAGGAGAATCTCTCCCTCGAAGAGGCGAACGCCGAACTTTCCGCAGTCAATCGCGATATGCTCTATCTGAGCGTCACGTTTACGGGAATCACCGAAAAGACGAACAAAGTCTCCGTGCGCGTAAAATCGAACGAGAGCGGTTCGGATTATACGGATTTCGTTTACGACTGTAAAGCGAAAAAAGTTTCAAGTATAACTGTCGATCAGGGGGCGCAGGGGAAAGGTGAATCGAACGATATGGGCAACGCGGTATTTGAAATCGAAAACGGTATGCTGACGATGGAAATTTATATCGACCGCTCTCTGATCGAAACCTTTTTCGACGCGAGGCTTGCGATTACGATGCGATCGTATGCCGCGCCTTCGTCGACCAAAATCGTCGTGTCGGCGGAGCAGGAAGATGCGGCGGGCGAAGTTCGTATTGCGAAGTTGGCAGCGGGATCGGTCAGATCGATTTATCAATAAAGAGAGGCTTAAAAGTTATGAAGAGAACGGAGAGAGCGGAAGCATTGTCCTATACGCTTTCCCTTGCAAACGAATACGTGCGGGAACATGCGCCGCTTTCGGACAGAAGCAAACGTCCCTCTTTTCATCTGACGCCCGAGATCGGGTGGATGAACGATCCGAACGGATTCTGTTCGTTCGGCGGGAAATATCATTTGTTCTGGCAATACAATCCGTTTGAAGCCAAGTGGAATTCCATGTACTGGGGGCACGCGGCGACGGTTGATTTTGTCAAATGGGAATATCTGCCCGTCGCGCTCGCGCCCGACAAGCCTTACGATTGGGGCTACGGATGTTTCAGCGGATCTGCGCGCGCGGAAAACGGGAATCTCTATGTCATGTATACGGGCGTAGACGAGGATGCCGTGCAACAGCAGTGTCTGGCATATTCGCGCGACGGCGTTCATTTTGAAAAATACGAACGCAATCCCGTGATTCCCTCCTCGAAACTGCCTGAAATTTATCCGATCAAAGAATTCCGCGATCCCTTCCTCTTTCGCCGCGGCGACAGATATTATGCGCTCGTCGGAACTAAGACGGAGCTTTGCGGCAATATCCTGCTTTACCGTTCAAAAGACATGAAGCGTTGGAAATTCGTGGGCGCGCTGTTCGGGGGAGAAGAGGGCGGACTCAATAAAGGGGTATACGAATGCCCCACAATGTTTGAAGCGGACGGGAAAGATGTTCTGATGTACAGCGCGCAGTTTCTTCCGTCGGACGGGAAACGCTTTGTAAATATCCATTCGTCGGTGTATCTGGTCGGAAAGCTCGATCTTGCAAGCGGAAAATTCAATGTCGATTATATGGGCGAAACGGACGGGGGTTTCGACTTTTATGCGCCCCAGACGATTGCCGCGGCGGACGGGCGGGTGATCATGACGGCTTGGATGCAGATGTGGGACAGAGATTACGTGACTGCGCCGGACGGATATGTGGGTTCCATGATTCTGCCGCGCGAGCTCTCCTTGAAGAACGGACAGCTGTATCAGCGTCCCGTCCGTGAAATCGAGTTGTATCGCAAAAACGAACGGCGCGTTTCGGATTTTGTTCTTGACGACGAAGAGAACGAGATTTCCGCATTGAGCGGAACCCGGAAAGAAATATCCTTCGGGATCGACACGGGAACGGCGGAACGGGTCGGGATCAGGGCGTTTGTCGGCGAGGGATGCGCGCTTTCGATTTATTACGACAGAAAGAAGGGTACGGTAACTCTCGATCGGGGCGGGTGCGGAAAACTCATACGCGGCGCCTTTCCCGAAACGGATTTTGCGGCGAGGAGCGTGCATGTCGCGCCCGACGGGAACGGCGTTCTTTCGTTCCGTCTCTTCCTCGATTGCACGGGGGCGGAATTGTATGTGAACGACGGCGCGGCGGTTATGGCGGCAAACGTCTGCCCCGACAGAGGGGCGGAGGGCGTGTCCTTTTTCGCAGAAGGCGGTTCGGCACGGTTTTGCAACGTTGTCGGGTACGAGATCGAAGTAAAATAAGGGAAACGGGGAAAATATGAATAAATTCAATAAGGCAATCGCGGTTTTATCGGTTTTGTCGCTGGCGACCCTCGGAGCGGGTGTTTTCGCCGCTTGCGGAGAAGAAGAGTATGTTTCGGACGACATCGTGAACGGTTCGTTCGAGTACGATCTGGACGGAAACGATATTCCGGGATGGACACGCGAAGATATGGCGTTCCAACCGCTCGGGGTCACGGAGGATCAGGCGGCTGAACTCGAAGCGGTGGGGAACTGTTATTTTAACGGAAAAAAAGCGATCATTACCAACAAAGGGACGCTGACCTCGCTGCCGTTTAAGATTTCGGGAACGGGGAAGGTTGCGTTTAAGCTGGGAGCGGCAAAAAATCCCGATAAAGTCTATATCGAGTTTTTGGATCATGTCAGCGGCGCGCCGCTCAATTTCCTCTATGACGGAAAGTCGGCGGTTAAGGCGACGAATACCGATTTCGACGGAGCGTTCATTACCGCGCAGATGATCCGTCATACGGCGGACCTTTCGGCGCATATGGGCAAGACGGTCGTGATCCGCATTACCGATAACGATGCGGGCAAAAACGAGAACTCTTATCCGTATGCGAATCTCGACGATTTTAGATTGCTCAAAGACGAGGCGGAAGTCGTAAAATATGCAGACGAACGGAGCGCGTTGCTTGCCAAATACGCCGCGCCGCCTTTCGAAGACGATACGCCCGACGCGTTCACGATCAAAAACGGGGATTTCGAAGATGGACTCGCCCAGTGGAAGATCACGGGTGAAGCATTCCGCCCCGCGGGAATCGCAAGCGCCGACGCGACCTATTGGGAAGGCAGATATTTCTACGCGCACGGCGAAAAATTCTTCCGCGGCGACCTCAATGAAAGCAAGACGGGTTCCATGCGTTCGACGACCTTTACCTTAAAGGCGGGCGCGCCCTTTATTTCGATGATGCTCGGCGCGGGAAAAGGCATGAACGCATACGTCGAAGTCCGTCTTGCGGAAGATACGGAAGATGAAAAGAAAGATGCGGTTGTGGCGAGGATCCGCAACAATGCGTTTTCCGATCCTGTGCGCGCTCTGACGCTTGTCAGAACATATACCAGGCTCGACGACAAATACGAGGGCAAAAAACTCTATCTCAATGTGGTCGATAATGCCTCTGAGGGATTCGGATTTATCAATCTCGACGATATTCGCTGTTCGCTGACAGAGGAAGAGGTGACCTCGCTCATTACCGAGCAGTTTCGTTCGTTAGACAACGCGCCTACTCCTTCGGGCGCTTATGCGGACGATCTTAAAAATCTCAGAAATTGGTACTTGAATTGCGAATATCCCGCTCCCGCGAATTTTATCCGTCTTGATAAGAGGGCGGAGGATCGCGTTTTGCTTGCGTCCGAACTGACTTCTCCCGTCAATCTCAAAGAACTTATTTCGTCGGGTACGGACGGGGCAAAGGCGACTTTGGCGGGCAAACCCATTCCCGTGAAGATCACCGAAGTGAAAAAAGACAACGTTACGCTCTCGGGCGTTGATTACACGAACATGAATCTCGGGCGCGGAGTCTATACCGTAAAATACGCCACGGATGCGGACGAAAGCGTCGCTCTCAATCAAAACGTTACGGCATCGGTGTCGATCATTGTTTCGGATAATCTCAGTCAGGTCTATAACGGCGGATTCGAGACGGGCGACATGACGGGGTGGACGGCTTTGACGGATGGATTCGATCTTGACGGCTGTCTCAGTGCGGACGCCAGCTATTGGGGAGAAAAAATTCCATATAATCGCTCGGGAACGTATCATCTCAACGGATGGAATACGGGGATCGACGAGGTGAATACTTGGGGCGTGAAATCTACGAACTTTATCCTCGGCGGAAGCGGTTGGATCACGGTGAAGATGGGCGGAAGAACGGCGGCGGTTAAAGTGTTCAAAAAAGACGGCACGCAGATCGGGCTGTATCGCTCGAATCACTTTAACGACAACGGTTTCCCCGACGTGACGAAAGGCTCGTGGGCGGATATGCGCACCTATGCGATCGATCTGCACGAATATCTGGGCGAGACGCTGTACCTCGAACTTTGGGATGCAGAAGAGGGCGGAACATGGGGGCATGCGTTTTTCGACGAAGTCGTGACTTACTATGAAACCGTTCCGGATTGGGAAAACAGCGAGGATACCGTAACAAACAGTCTTTCGCTGGGTATAGCGAAGTTGCCCTGGCGTAAATGCGAAAATTCTTATTCGGCATAAAATTGTATTTACTTTTCCCGTTCGATTTGATACAATTGAAAAAATAAGAAGGGAGAGAAATATGGCGAATATGAAGGACGTCGCGCGGCTTGCGGGCGTGGGAATGGGGACGGTTTCGAGAGTTCTGAACGAAAGCGGATATGTGTCCGCAGACGTCAGAAAACGGGTACAGTCCGCAATGGAACAGTTGAATTATACGCCGAACTGCACCGCGCAGACGCTGAAAGGCGGGCGCAATAATCTGATCGGTTTATTTGTACCGACGGTACGGCATCCTTTTTTCAGCGCGATAGCGGGCGAGATCGAAGCATGCCTCGACAAACGCGGATACAAACTGTTATTGGTTTGTTCGCAGAGCAGCGCGGAAAAGGAGAGTGAGGTCATCCGTTTAATAGCAAGCGGACGCGTGGACGGAGCGATCTTTATTACGCACTATCGTCATAACGATATTCTGCCCGATTATCCGATCGTAACGCTCGACCGTCATCTCGGAGAGAACATTCCCTGCGTAACGAGCGATAATTTTGAAAGTTCCCGCCGCGCGACGGAGTATCTCATCAAAAGGAGCGGCGGAAAAATCGGCTATCTCGGCGGCAAGCCGAAAGTCGATTCCGAAGTGGGAGAGCGTCTCAACGGATATTGCGCGGCGATGCGCGAGAACGGCAGAGAAGAACACATTCTTTTCGAGGAAATCGCGCACGGAGAAGAAGCGAAACTTGCGGAAAAATTTTTCGATCGCTATCCGGATGCGGAGGGAGCGCTCGTTTCGGGCGATATGCTGGCGTTGGCTCTGTACCGCGAGGCGGAAAAGCGGGGCGAAAAAGTTCCCGAGCGTTTCAAGATCGTGTCCTACGACGGGGTTCTCGACAGTTGGGTAAAAAGTCCGAAGTTCACATTTATCCGTCAGGATATTCCGAATCTTTCGGAAGCGATCGTGGATCAGCTCGTTAAAAAGATCGGCGGACGGAATGTTCAGGATAAAATCATCGTTCCTACGCTGTTTGACGAGGGAGAAACGACTTAGTCAAAAAGGATCCCGAAAAGAACGGGTGGGATATATTACTGCATGGAAACGATTCCATTATAAAATAAATATGATACGGAATGACGCCGTTTGACGGCGAGGGAGGAATTATGAGAGCAAAAAGAAAGTGTTTGATCGGTATGTTCGCGGTGTTTTTTCTGGTGTTATTTGCCGCAGTCGGTCTGACCGTGAAGAGACATGTGACCTCTGCGGAGGAAAATGCAGGGGTTGCCGTCGATCTGACGGGGAAATCGTTCGGCGCAGACGAAACGTTTGCGTTTGCGGCAAAGGCGGAATTCTTGACGGCGGAAGCGGCAGGGCTTGTATTCGGCAAGACGGAGAACGGATCGTATTCGTTCGTCGTCGACAGAACGGAAAACCGCGTCAGGCTCGTGAAGAGCGGAGAGGCGGAAGAAGTGCTGAGAGAGGAACCCTTTGTCGGTCCCGCAAATATGAGCGCGGACGAAGAGGAACTCGTAAAAGAAAAAACGAGATCGCTCTCATCCGTTTCCGTTCAGGTCGTGTTTTCGAAGGAGTCTGATAAGACGGTGATTTCCTTTTATGCGGACGGGATCGAACGCTTTGTTTTCACGGACGGGAGCGCGCCTGCCGTAAAGCTCGAAGCGGGCGATACGCTCGGCGCGTATGAAGGCGGCGAACTCGGTTATTATACGGCGGGCGGCGCTGCCTCGTTTACGGACGCAGCCGTGAGCGCAAACGAAATTTCGCTCTATTCCGAACTCTACCGCAACCGCTTTCACTATTCGCAGAATTCGCATTGGAACAACGATCCGAACGGCATGGTTTACTACGGTGGATATTATCATCTTTTCTATCAGCATTATCCGTTCGGCGAAACGTGGGGCGATATGTATTGGGGACACGCGCGCAGTCAAGACCTCGTACATTGGGAAAATCTTCCGATCGCGCTCGTGCCCGACATGGCGAACGGGGAGACGGGATATATGTGGTCGGGCTCCGCTCTCGTCTATCATAAGGGCGAAAGCGCGGAGATCGACGGCTGGTTTTCGGAGGCGGCGGACGCGAAGACGGACGGCGAAGCGGTCGGACTTCTCGGATACTATACCCGACATCAGGATAACGGCGGAAATAAAAACACGGGAATCATGATCAGCAGAGACGGCGG
Source organism: uncultured Christensenellaceae bacterium (assembly GCA_910588695.1). Taxonomy (GTDB): domain Bacteria; phylum Bacillota; class Clostridia; order Christensenellales; family Borkfalkiaceae; genus Gallimonas. Next base: position 57,291 of record CAJUOV010000006.1, on the reverse strand, counting down.
ACTCACTTGGGAGAAAAAGAAGCTCGTTCCCTGTACCGTGAGCCTCGACGCGGGCGGAAATCCCGTGACGGACGGAAGCTGGCGCGATCCGAAAGTGTTTGATATTTCCGCCGTTGCGGGCGAATATAAGTGGGGCATGGCGCTCACAGACATGGAGGATCAATATCTCTTCTTCCTCAAATCAAAAGATCTCGTCAACTGGGAGGACGCGGGATTTTTGAGAGTTTATTGTAAACCGGAATGTCCCGACGTGTTCCCGCTCACGGCGGACGACGGGCGGACGCATTTTGCCGTTACGCTTTCTTCCCGCTATTATTTCGTGTGCGACTTTGGATTCGAAGGCGGAAAACTGACTGTTAAAGACCCCGATACGGGCGCGCGGATCGATGCGCTCGAATCCACGGATAAACGGCTTTGTAAAATGGAGTACGGACCCGACTCCTATGCGGCGCAAACTTTCTATATCGAAGAGGGAAAATATGCGGACAAAGCTGTGGGACTGAGCTGGTTTTCGGGAATGCCCAATGCGGCGGGTTCGGTAGACAGCGGTTCGTTCCGCACGGCGCGCAAGGGCTGGAACGGGGGCGGATTTACGATTCCCGTTATTTACGGACTGAAAAAGAATGCGGATTTCGGCTATACGCTTACCGAAACGCCGGTCGTCAGGGACGATACGGCATTTGAAAAGACGGAAGTCACCGATTACGCGGCTTTGAAGAGTCACTGTCTGGAAATCGAAGCGACGGTTGTCAATCCCGCGCTCGAACCCGTTTCCATCCGCGTGAACGTAAGCGCGGACGGAATGCACTATACCGAGATCGGCTGGAACAAGCGTGACGGCTATTTCGTGGACCGCTCGCATACTGAAACGGCGGGCGTGGCGTTCCCCGAAGGAACTCTTCGTTTTGCCTCGCGGCAGGGTAAACAGGATACGACGCTGAACTTTTATATCCTCGTCGATAACGGCGGCGTAGAAGTGTTCGCAAAAGATTTCACCGTGCCGTTCTATCTGTTAACGCTTGCTTCTCCTTATTCGACGGGGATCGAAGTTCTCGTTTCCCCCAACGCGCAAAAGGAGATCGCCGTCAGAGAGATCTCGGATCCCCGCCGTTCGGAAGGAGAGGAAGAAAAGTATCTCAACGTATCGGCGACGGAAGTGGAACTCGACGATACGCTTGCGGTAAAAGCGGACGTGCTTGCCTATGCGGGCGGACAGTCTCTTGCTTGGCGGGTGAAAGAAGGGGATTGCGTCACCGTCGAAACAACGGCGGACGGCGCCACGATCAAGGCGGTCAAGGCGGGGAATGCCGTCGTTGAAGTTTCTGCGGGCAATATGACGCGCACGATCCGCGCATCGGTTGCGGCAAAGCCTTCGGGGAACGACGATCTTACTTTTATGCCTTCCGGCGTTGTGTCGGGCGAATGGCATTATACGGCAGCGGGACTGACGGGCACGAATTTGGGCGGAGACGGATTTTTGCTCTCCGAAGAGCGCGGGAGCGATTTCTACTATTCCGCTTCTTTCGATCTCGGTACGGGAGCCGCTGCGGCGGTCGTGTTCCGTGCAACCGAGGAAGACGGTAAACTGACGAATTATCTGATCGCAAATTACGACAGACCCGGAAAGATCGTTAAACTCTGGTCGGAGAACGGCGAACTCGGCAGAGCGAACATCGGGGAGGTAGACGCGGGAAACCTGAATATCGCAGTAAAAGCGAAGGGCGCAGACGTACGGGTGTATCTCAACGGCGCGCAAGTGATCCGCGCCGAACTGAAAAATAATGATCCCCTCGAAGGCAGATTCGGGCTGAACGCCTGCGCGACGCGCGCTTCTTTCCGTGCCGTTGAAAAATCAGACTTCAATCTCGAATATAAGGGCGAGGGCGCGCTGTCTTTCCGCACGGTGACGGCGAAAGAGGAATGGGTCGTTCGCAATGCGGCGCAGAACTACCGCAAAGTAGATTCCCGTTATATTACAATCAACGGCAGAACGGTGACGATCGATAAGGATTACCTTGCGTCGTTGCCAGAAGCGAGAAATTATGTATTCGTTCTGGAAAGCGGCGACGAGATTTTGACATTCAACGTGTCGTGGCAAAAAGTCGGGAATACGGACGGAAATAATACGGCTCTCGTCGTTTCTCTTTCCGTCGTGTTCGGCGTGCTTGCGGCGGCGGGCGCGGCGGCGCTTGCGGTATTCTTGATTCGCAGAAAGAAGCAGAAAGAAGGGGCGGAAGAAAAAGAGGAGGCGGAACAAACAGGCGAAGAATCCGATCGCGACGAATCTGACGGCGATCTGTAAACAATAAATTATGAAGGGGAAAATTATGAAAAAGGGAAGAAAAATCACGGCGCTTTTGCTGGCTCTTGCGGCAGCGGGCGCGATGACCGCGGGCTTCGTTGCCTGCGAGGGAGAAGATCCGGATTCGGGAAAACAGGAACAGACGACTATCGCCGAAAAACTGAAAGAGGGCGGCGCGATTGTGTTTACGGACGGAAGAGCCTCGATCGATTTGACGCAATATGTAAAAGCGAACGGAAACGCTTTCCGCGCGACGAGCAGCAATCCGAAGGTTGCGACGGTCGCCCTGTCGGGAAGTACTCTGACCGTGACGGCGGCGGGAGAAGGATCGTCGGTCATTATGGTTGTTTGCGGAGAAGTACGGCTGACTTTCAGCGTAACAGTACCCAAATCGTTCTATACGGTCACGCTTGACGGAGAGCCCGTATCGCCTGCGGAGGGCGGTATGTGGCAGGCGGGTGCGTCGTACACGCTTCCCGAAGCGAAAACGCCTGCCGATCCGAACTTCGAATTCAAAGGCTGGAATGTAAACGGTGAAACGAAACAGGCGGGCGAAACGGTCACGGTCAATAAAAATCTTACGATCACCGCTCTGTTTGAAAGGAAGGCGGCGCACGAAGTAAACGGACATGCGCAGTCGGTATCGCTCAGCGTCGGTAAGAGCGTGGCGGTCGAGACAGCCGATTATATTGCCGCCTACGGCAGAGAGGTTAGGGCAGTCGCCGAAGGAAACGAATTTATAACGGTCGACGTTCAGAACGGAATTGTGACGTTGACGGGCGTTGCAACGGGCGACGCGACGCTGACATTGTCTACCGAAGGCGTCACGGTTTCCATCGAAATTCATGTGCTCTCCGCCGAAATGCCGACGTTTGCCAATGTATCGATCGACATCGATCTCTTTACGGCGAACAGCGGAAGCATTGCTTTTGCGCCGACGGAATCGGAGGGGCATACTTACGGTTACGTCTACTCGTTAAATACGCAGGACGAAAAGGCTTCGATCACGGGCAATGAGTTGACTTACGATCTCGGAGCCGATTACGAGCTTGAAAATGAAAGCGATACGGTATCTCTGATCGTAGAAGCCGCCGTCACCGTGGACGGCAATTCGGCGGGAAGCGTAAATTTTACCGTCACCGTAAAGATCAAAGATTCAACTCCCGCCGCTCCCGTCTTTGCCGACGCGACGGAGATGATCGATCCGTTTTCTGAGGAAGAATCCGAAAACTCGTATACGCTTGAATTGAAATCGGAGGACGAACATTTCACATACGTCTATAAAATCGGAGGAATCGCTCTTTCGGGGCAGAAAAAATATACGGCGGAAGCGGATGAAACGGTGGAAGTAATCTACACCTATAAGGGGAATCCGCAGAAGAGAGGCAGCGCTTCCTTTGCTGTCAGAGTAACTTTCGACCGATCGCATTTTCCTGCGCTCAAAGAGGAGAGCAAAACGGTGAGCGTCGATCTGGCGTCGGTGAAAGACGGCGTTTATATACTCGATCTTTTTGCGAATTTTTCCAATACGGGCAATATCGCAAGTTATTCGGTGAACGGTGCGGTCCACACGGACGGAATCGTGTATTCGATTTCCAATGCGGGCGGCGAATACGGAGAAACTTCGACAGCCGTGACGTTTACGGTAATTGCCGATATCAAAAACGGTCTCGGCGAACCTCTATCCTATACTTATACGGTGAACGTAACCGATACAACGGCGTTCCGCATGCAGAACGGCGGGTTCGAGGACGGATTGAACGGTTGGACGGGAGCAACGGGATCGCTGAGCAGTGACGGCTCCTACTGGGGTCAGTATTCTTCAAATAACGACGGGCAATATTATGTCGGAGTCGACGGCGGAACAGAAACTCTCGTAAGTCCTTCGTTCGTCGTAGGCGGAAGTGGTTGGATCACGTTCAAATTCGGCTCGGCGCGTCCGATCGAGGGGAACACGCCTCGGAATGTGCATCTCGAATTTTACGAAAAGAAATCCGAGGGGGGGGGGTACGGATATTAAGATCGCAGACGTGCGAAATATTCTCTGGAAAGACCCCGAAGCTGCGCTCAAACTCAATGATTATAAACTCGATCTGAGCGCATTCAAAGGTAAAACAGTCTATGTGAAAGCCGTCGACGGAGAGGACGGTGGGGATTTCCGTTCATTGTATCTCGATGCGTTTGCAACCTATTGGAAAGACGCGCCGTCCGATGAAAAATATACCGACCTCACCGAAACGAGATATTTTAACCCTTCTGCGGAGTTCGATCTCAAAGATACGAATACGTATACGCTGGATTTGCCCGCATTGTCGCAGGGAGTTGTAAAGAATAATGCGTTCACGGCGGAAATTCAAGAAAACGGTTTGAGCGTAGATGCGGCGGATCCGTTCCGACTGACGGCGGCGAAATCGGGCGCTTATACCGTGGTTTATAAAATAGACGGCGTAGCGGCGTTTACGGCAAACGTAAACGTCAGAAATACAGTTAAAATACCTGTGTTCGACAATAAAACAATGACGATCCAAAAGGGCGAGAGCGGTACGATAAGTCTGCCCGAGCCGGAAACGGGATCGCGCTTTACTTATGCTTATTCCGTTGAGGAAAGCGGCGCAAGTATCGGGGACGGCGTGTTTCGCTTTGATGCGACCGATAGAGAAGAGGGCGTTTATTGCGTTGCTGTCACCGTAACTTTAACCGATATAATGTGGGGAAGCGGCGGAGATACTTTTGAAAGCACGTTTACCGTATCCGTAACCGTTTACGGTGAAAAAATCGTAGCGGGCGATCTTTTGACCGACGGAAAAGCAGAGACGTTTTGGGACGTCTTTTCGATCAGAGAAAGCGATCCGTCCGCGGTTGCTTCCCGAATCGATTTTTCAAAATATCTGATCGTTCCCGAGAACCTTTCTGTAAATTACTCGGTCACGAGAAAGATCGGAGGCGGAGAAGCCGAATCGATCTCTCTGATAAACGGCATATATGAATTGTCGTTTGCGGATTGCAATCTCACGGTGAATCATGTTGAAACCGTTGTGTTTGAAGTTACCGCGACCAACGGAGAGGATTCTTCGAATGAGGTTTCCTTTACGTTGACCCTTTCAATTAAAGATACGACGGGCAATCGCGTCGTGAACGGCGGATTCGAAACGGGAGACATGGCGGGTTGGACGACTTCAACGGATGGATTTAATTTGGAGACCTGCGTGATTTCCGCGAATGAATATTGGGGCGAACAGCTTCCTTACAATCAGGGCGGAAATTATCACCTCAACGGCTGGAATACCGGAATCGCAGAAGAGGGTACCTGGACGGTTCGTTCTTCTGTATTCACGCTCGGCGGGAGCGGTTGGATTACGGTGAGAATGGGCGGTCATGCCGCGGCAGTCAAGGTCTACAAGGAAAACGGCGAACTTGTCGGCTATTATCAACAGTCGAGATTTGCAGACGTCCATTTTAACGACGGATTCCTTGCTCAGGGCGGTTCTTGGGCGGATATGGCAACTTATGCGATCGATCTTTCGGAGTTTGTAGGCGAAAAACTTTACGTTGAACTTTGCGACGAAGCAATAACGGGTTGGGCGAACGCATTCTTCGATGAATTGATTACCTATTATGAAGTCGCGCCCGATTGGCAACACATGAAGGAAACGGTTGTCAATGCGCACAAGGCGTCCGATCCCCGCGACGAAAGCGATACGGTCGATATTCCTTGGGTGCTTGCCGAGAATCTGCATAACTCCTGATTCAGAGCCGTTTGGTTCAAACATCGGTAACAAAAAATATGAAGCATAATTATTTGATATTCGACATAAATTAAAGTATCTTTTGTCGAAAAAAGGGGAATTTATATGTGGGAGTATATCGAAGAAAGAGTTGTCAGAGAAGGGAAATACATTGTTGAAACGGGTTGCACCGTTCGTGCTTGCGCCAATGTGCTCGGCACAAGCAAATCAACCGTACATACGGTAGTAACTTATTAGAACGTTTTGTATATTTGTTGAAGTATTATTAGTAAGACGTGGCGATTTCTGCAATCGCCACGTCTTTATATTTATATATTTGCTATTGTATTCAATCGCTTTATAGATTGATTGATATTTTTTTAAGAAAATAGCAATAATTCCTCATGAAAATCCCTAATTTTTAGGCGAAAGAATCAGTGGCAAACATATAATGTATTTCAAATGTTTTTTAATCATGACAACATGTGTCAGGTAGAACTGATATTAAGATTGGAAAATAATTGTAGGTTACAACAAACAAGACGAGAAATTGAAGAACATCTGTGACTTTTTACAAAATACCGAAAAGTATGTAGTTTACAGTGTGAAATTGGCAACAGGTTTACTGATATGCGGGGAGTCCGGCGTTGGAAAGACGTTTATGGCGAAATTATTGGCGTGTGACTGCGGGAGAAAAGAATTTAGCGTTTCAGGCAAGGGATTGACCGTTAAAACAATAAGAAAGCTGTTAGGAAAGGTAAAAAGTCGGCACTGTCATTCTAATTGACGATAACGATTATCAATATAAAGATGAGGTCATTGAAATTTTTAGACAGATATTAAAAGAAATTAAAAATTGTAACAATAAGGTCTTTTCCAATGTAACGGCAGATAATAAGGATTATTTGCCCGAATTTTTCGTTGACAAGTATGATTCTTAATTATTCGATTCTAACAAATTGGAAGTTTTTTTGAGCTTTGCTATTTACAAGGGTTGATTTACGTGATATAATCAAAAAAAAAGCTCTTCCTGTTCAGAAGAGCTTCATCGCACAATGCGACAAGTGGTTAGGAAAATTCTTTATTTGAACTTGCCTTGTTGTTTTGTATCATTATTATAGCAAACGATTTTTTAATTGTCAATACAAAAAAGCAAAATTTTAGGAGAAACTTATGAAGAAATTTTATCTCGGCATGGACATCGGTACGAATTCGGTGGGAATGGCGTGCACGGACGAAAATTACCGTCTGTTGCGCGCCAAGGGCAAGGATTGTTGGGCGGTTCGGTTATTTCCCGAAGGCGCAACGGCCGAGAGTAGGCGACTTTTCAGAACGGCGCGCCGCAGGCTGGAAAGGCGAAAACAGCGGCTCGGGTTTTTGCAGGCGCTCTTTGCTCCTTTTTTGGAAGATGAGAATTTTTTTATCCGTTTGAATAACAGCGCCTTTTATGCGGACGATAAAGCGGAATTGCTCGGCGGCGATAAAAACAGCTTGTTTGCCGACGGGGCGTATACCGATAAACAATATCATGCCGAATATCCGACGATATATCATTTGCGCAGAGATTTGCAGACGAAGCCTGTTAGAGATTTGCGACTTTATTATCTTGCGCTTCATCATATCGTTAAATATCGCGGACACTTTTTATTCGACGGCGGTATGGAGAGCGTTCGTGATTCGGGCAGACTTTTTGACGGGTTGAACGAAGTCTGCGCAGATATATATTCGGAATGCGACATAATCCCGAATTTTTCCGTCCGATTCGTTCAAAAAGCAAAAGAGATTTTGACCGATAACAAGACGGGACTTCGGGATAAACAAGCCGCTTTGGAAAAACTTTTCGGTAAGGACGCTTTGACGAGAGAAATCATCAAGGGAATTACCGGCGGAAAAATATCCCCCAAAGCGCTGTTCGGCGAGGAGTATGCTGCCGAGAAGTCTTTCTCGTTCAGGGAACTGACCAATGAAGCGTTTGAGGCGATGCAATCGACGTATGGAGACAACTACGTTTTACTTGAAAAAATAAGGTCGATTTACAGTTTTGTCGTTTTTGAAAAATTGCTGGAAGGGCAGCCGAATATTTCCTCTGCAATGATCAAACTTTATGAAACGCACAGAGACGATTTAAGACAGTTAAAAAATTTTTTACGTGAGAATTCTCCTTCGGACGTCTATCGCAGTTTTTTCAAAAGCGCAAAAGAGAAAGCGAATTATGTAAATTATGTCGGCTACACGAAAAAAGGCGGGGAAAAAGTCAAAGTAAAATTGTGCAAGGATGCGGACTTTTTTGCCGAGTTGAAAAAACTCCTCTCCAATCTGAAAGACGTTAAAGACGAAGAGACGCGACGGGATATTTTGCAAAAAATCGATCGCGGCGCATTTCTGCCGAAAATTCTGCATTCCGATAACGGACTCTTTCCTCATCAGGTCAATGAGGACGAACTTATAAAAATTGTCGAAAACATGGTGAAAGTTCACCCTGAAACGCAAGAGATTTTCGATAAAATTTTGAGTGTGTTTCGTTTCAGGATTCCGTACTATGTGGGACCGCTGACGGGAAAAAACAGTTGGGTTGTTCGCGGCAGCGAAAAAATCACGCCTTGGAATTTTGACAAGGTCGTTGATAGGGCGAAGAGTAACGAGGAGTTTATGCGGCGCATGACGAATAAATGCTCGTATCTGCACGGAGAGGACGTTCTTCCGCAGTGTTCCATTATCTATCAAAAGTACAACGTCCTGAATCAACTGAATAAACTTCGGATTAACGACGTACCGATCTCGGTGGGGCTGAAACAAAGGATTTATCGGAATCTTTTTCTGAAAAAGAAAAAAGTGACGGATAAATCGATATTGGATTTTCTTGTGAGAGAAGGAGCTGTATCCGCAGCGGAGAAAGGTTCGGTGAAGCTGACGGGAAAAGACGGGGATTTCAAAGCGAACATGTCCTCCTATCTTCGTTTGAAAGAGATTTTGGGAGATTTCGTTGACGAGGATTTGCAAAAGTGCGGCGGTGTTTGCGAAAATATTATTCTCTGGCATACACTCAATACCGATAAAAACATCGTCGTCGATCTGATACGGAAGAATTACGGAAAAATCAGCGCAATCAACGAGCACGTCAAAGAATTGAAAGGATTGTCGTTTCAGAAATTCGGAAGATTATCCGAGAAACTTTTGACGGGACTCACCGTTTTCGTTCCCGCGCTCGGCGAAAATTTATCCGTTCTCGATTTTCTGTACGAGACCAATCAGAACCTGAACGAAATCTTATTCGACGAACAATACAATTTTGAAAAACTTATTCAAGAGGAGAACGGGGAAAGCAACGGGGAAATAACTTACGAGGAGTTGGAAAATCTTTACGTTTCGCCCGCCGTCCGTCGCGGTGTTTGGCAGGCATGCTGCATGGCGGACGAATATGTGCGGGCGATTGGAAGTATCCCCGATAAAATTTTTATCGAAGTCACGCGCGAAGAGGGCAAGAAGGGCGACGAGGGCAGAACGCAGTCGAGGAAAAACCGTTTGCTTGAATTGTATAAAGGCATCGACAGCGCTTACTCCGATATTTGCGAAGAGTTGAAAAAAGAAGAAATTACCGATTTGCGGCTCAGACAGGAAAGGCTGTATCTGTATTTCAGGCAACTCGGACGGTGCATGTATTCGGGGGAACGGATCGATCTTGCGAAAATCAATACAGATCTTTACGACGTCGATCATATTCTGCCGCGAACTTATATCAAAGATGACAGCCTCGACAACAAAGTGCTTGTGTTGCGTTCCAAAAATGCGGAAAAGAGTGATATTTATCCGTTGCCGAAGGAATTCACGAAAGCGCAATCTTTCTGGAAATTGCTTTTGCAAAAGGGTTTGATCGGAGATTTGACTTATCATCGTCTGACGCGTACAGAACCTTTGAGCGAAGACGATTACAACGGTTTTATCAACCGTCAAAAGACGATTACCGATCAAACGGTAAAAGTCGTTGCCGAATTGATGAAGCGGAAGTATCCGAATACCAAAATAGTTTACAGCAAAGCGAAAAATGTAAACGATTTCAAAAATAAATTCGATTTGTTTAAGTGCAGGGAAACAAATGATTTGCACCATGCACGGGATGCGTATCTGAACGTGGTTGTCGGGAACGTCTTCGATACTTGTTTCTCGTCGCCTTTTGCAATGTTCCGCAAAGACGGAGATATTTGGCGTATGTTCAATCTGAAAACGATGTTTGTGCGCAACGTCGACGGCGCGTGGGATAAAACTTCTTCATTGTCTACCGTCAAATCCGTATTTTCAAAATGCAGTATGAGCGTTACCAGATACGCCTATTGCGCCAAGGGCGGATTTTACGATCAGACGGTCTATGCCAAAAACGACAGTCGAAGTAAGATTCCCAGAAAGGGCAACGGCGTATTGAGCAATATTGACCGCTACGGCGGTTACAGCGGACTGACGACTGCTTATTTTGCAATCGTACAGTCGGAGGGGAAAAAGGGTAAAATCATTAAGACAATCGAGGCGGTTCCCGTATTGGTTTGCAGACAAACAGATGAAGACGAGGCGCTGATTTGTTCTTATTTCGAGAGTAAGGGACTTGTTAATCCAAAGTTACTTGTGCCGAAGTTCAAAATTAACCAGCTCGTTTCTTATAACGGAATGCCTGTCTATATTACTGGAATTTCTGACGCGCAGATTTTGGTGCAAAACGGCGTTGAACTTTTTACGGACAATAAGACGGACGAATATGTGAAAGCGCTGTCGGAATTTTGCGAAAGATACAGGGCGAAAATTGATGAAATGCAGGAGGATCATTTCATCGTCAAGACGAACCGCATGGGGGAGGTAAAACTCGAAATCAATAGGGAAAATAATATGAACTTATATCTCTATTTGGAGGAAAAACTCGAAGATGAAATTTACACCGGAATAGGTTATTGCGCCACGTTCAGAAAGCTGTTGATGGATGGACTGGAAGCGTTCACCGCACTGTCTGTTGCAAAACAAGTGAAAGTTTTGTTGCAGATTCTGAACTTTTTCCAGTGCAATGCGCAACTTTCGGATTTGACCTTGATCGGTGGCAGTAAGCTGAACGGTAAATTGCAACCAAGTAAAAATATTACGGATGTTGATTTTAAGATCATTCATCAATCGTGCTGTGGTTTAACGGTAAGAGAGCGCAAAGTGTGATATGGGATTCCGTATCGTAATCATCAATTCGCGTTGCAAACTCGAAACACGTTTGAATTACCTCGTCGTGCGCGGAGAGAAAGAGAAGAAAATATACATTAACGAAATCAACACGCTGATCGTGCAGAGTACGGCGGTATCTATGACCGCTGCGCTTCTGTCGGTATTGGTAGAAAATAATGTGAAAATTATTTTTTGCGACGAGAAGTGTAATCCCCAATCGGAAATTATTCCGTATTACGGAGCGCACAATACCTCTAAACGGTACAAATGGCAGTTTGGTTGGGGGAATGATATTAAGAAAAAATTATGGCAACAGATTATTAAGCAAAAAATTTTTAATCAGTCTGCTTTGTTAAAAAGAAGGGGTTTTGAAAAAGAAGCGCAGGCTTTGGCGCAATACGCGGAGGAAGTGCGAGAAGGGGATTCCAGCAATCGGGAAGGACATGCTGCAAAAGTGTATTTTAACTGCATTCTTCCCGCAGACGTATCGCGGCACAGCGGCGGTTTTCTTAACGGTTGTCTGAATTACGGTTATGCGTGCTTGCTATCCGCTTTCAACAGAGAGATTGTTGCGGCAGGTTTTTTGACGCAACTTGGGATATGGCATGACAATGAATTTAACGAGTTTAATTTTTCCTGCGATTTAATGGAGCCGTTCAGACCCATTGTCGATGAGGCTGCCTTATCACTCGAAGAGGGAGACGAACAATTCAAACGCAAAATGGCAAATGTATTGAATTTCGGTGTAGTGATAGACGGAATACATACTACGCTTGATCTTGCAATTCGAAGGAATGTGCGGAGCGTATTGAGCGTTTTGGAGAGCGGAGACATTTCGCATTTTTCTTTTCCTCGGGAAATTATGGCTGGAAATGAATTATAGATTTATGAGATTGTTATTATTTTTTGATTTGCCGATGGAAACCTCTAAAAACAGGAGAGATTATTCGGTCTTTCATAAGTTCTTGATCAAGAACGGATTTATTATGATGCAAAAGTCGGTCTACTCGAAACTTGTCGTTAACGGCGTCACGAGTCAGGCTGTCAAGGATCGAGTGAAAAAAAATTTGCCTCCGGAAGGAATTGTGGAAATGCTGGAAGTGACAGAGAATCAATTTTCTAAGATTGATTATTTAATAGGCGAAAATCAAAGCTATGTGGAAGAGAGTATGAATAGGGTCGTGGAAATATGAAAGTTACTTCGGTAAACATTGAAACTAAGATCGAATTTGACGATGCGAGTCCGTTTGTACTCTGTATTCAAAATCCGAAAGAGTATTATAAGGTTGTACAAGAACTTGTCGCTGCATTTCGCGGGGAGGTTTCGGAATTTATGTTTTGGGACGGAGATAAAAATGTAAACGCGGAAAGCGCAGGCGAAATTTTAACCGATATATTTTCGTTTGAGCTCTCCGATAAAAAAATAATCAATTTACTGCACAAACATTTACAGCAAAATTTCAATGAAAACGATTTGATTTTTAAGTTCCAGAATGTAAAAGCGGTAAGCGAAAAATTTTTGTTGGAACTTTGCGGGACAGAGCAATTTGCTTTGGATTACAATGAGATCTCGTTAGAAGGTTTATTAAAACTTTGCAATGTAAAACCGGAAAGAAATTATGAGACGTTACTTGAAAAAATTATTTGCTATTTAAATATTTTTTCGGAATTAAAGGGTGCGTACAATTTTGTATTAGTAGGTTTGAAAAATGTTTTGGATAACGAGGAGTTGCAGTTATTATATCGACATTGTAAATTACATAAACTATCGCTCTTGCTGATTGAAAGCGGTAAGAGCCGTCCGATACTTCCGGAAGAAAGGGCAATAATTATTACCGAAGATTTATGTGAAATTGTTGAAAATTTATCGCAAGTATAGTATAATAAATGATATTGAATAGGTTGGCTACTTATGACAATCGTATGGCAATACGAGCGTTTAATCCTTAATTTGAGGTTTGAGAGCTTTGTTGTTTTGTAAGTAGTTAAAACGCATTGGACGAGTAAAATGCATTTTGAATCGTTTGAGAGCTTTGTTGTTTTGTAAGTAGTTAAAACCGACAAAACGCATCAACTCCCGATTGACGTGTTTGAGAGCTTTGTTGTTTTGTAAGTAGTTAAAACCTTAAAAACCGGTTGAATGTGGTTTTTATAGTTTGAGAGCTTTGTTGTTTTGTAAGTAGTTAAAACAAACCTCGTTCAACTGATTCTGTATATACAGTTTGAGAGCTTTGTTGTTTTGTAAGTAGTTAAAACAGTAGCAGCCGCCGTCGAAGGATCGATAGGGTTTGAGAGCTTTGTTGTTTTGTAAGTAGTTAAAACAAGAACAGGGACGGGCAACCGTACTAGTGCGTTTGAGAGCTTTGTTGTTTTGTAAGTAGTTAAAACGCAGGATTTATGCCTGCTGCCTTCACATCTGTTTGAGAGCTTTGTTGTTTTGTAAGTAGTTAAAACGGATACACCAAAAAGAGGCATTGGACGGACGTTTGAGAGCTTTGTTGTTTTGTAAGTAGTTAAAACTCCACAGGCAAAAAATCGAATCTTCGCAGGGGTTTGAGAGCTTTGTTGTTTTGTAAGTAGTTAAAACTCTAGGAGATGGAACTACAGTTCGGACTTCGTTTGAGAGCTTTGTTGTTTTGTAAGTAGTTAAAACCCGCCGTAGAGCCCACCGCTTTCGCCTGTTGTTTGAGAGCTTTGTTGTTTTGTAAGTAGTTAAAACGGGGCAAAACTCAAAACAATGGGTAGTACTGTTTGAGAGCTTTGTTGTTTTGTAAGTAGTTAAAACCTCTTGAAAAGTTTATGCCTCGAAATGTGAGTTTGAGAGCTTTGTTGTTTTGTAAGTAGTTAAAACAAGATAAATAAAAATCATGCTGACCCAGCGGTTTGAGAGCTTTGTTGTTTTGTAAGTAGTTAAAACACAACATTTCGCCGATGCACATTCAATCAGGTTTGAGAGCTTTGTTGTTTTGTAAGTAGTTAAAACCGAGGGAGTTTGTTGACAACCCGCGCTCGCGTTTGAGAGCTTTGTTGTTTTGTAAGTAGTTAAAACGAAAGCGTGCGAAAAATCGCCCTATTTCAAGTTTGAGAGCTTTGTTGTTTTGTAAGTAGTTAAAACGAGCGTCAATCGTACATATGCCATGACCCCGTTTGAGAGCTTTGTTGTTTTGTAAGTAGTTAAAACCTTTGTATTTGGTAGTGCCATGATACCATAGTTTGAGAGCTTTGTTGTTTTGTAAGTAGTTAAAACCCGCAAGCCTTCTTTCCTGCATAGCCTCTCGTTTGAGAGCTTTGTTGTTTTGTAAGTAGTTAAAACTTATTCCGCCCAAATAGTAACCGTTCTGTCGTTTGAGAGCTTTGTTGTTTTGTAAGTAGTTAAAACTATGTGTTACGCTCTGATTCACGCGATTGCGTTTGAGAGCTTTGTTGTTTTGTAAGTAGTTAAAACCCCATGGTGGGAGTTTGCAAAGTAGCCTGGGTTTGAGAGCTTTGTTGTTTTGTAAGTAGTTAAAACACCGTTAAAGCCGCTACCAGCGTAAGCGCAGTTTGAGAGCTTTGTTGTTTTGTAAAAAATAGAGTATAGATATTTTTTTATAGCGATCGTTATAACTGTGCGAAATTGAAAATGTTAAGTAGTATAGATGATGTTGCATAAATGCAACGGCTAATTTCGAATTTATTTTCGGATTAGTCGTTTTTTTAATTTTCAGAAAACGGTTTGCAATACATTGTAAATTAAAAAAATATGAAAAAATAAGCAAGGCAAGACAAAATGATTCGTGAGTGAAGGACGCTTCTTCTTAAATTTCTCTGGCGAATTGTTCTATCTGTTTTGCTCGGTTTTCCTGCGTTTTTAAGTTAAAAAGTTCGATTTTATTTACTTTTATGGTGATATTTGTCGAAACGGGGGCGTAAAATATAGTGACTCGGGAGGGGAAAGATTGGACAAGCCGAAGTTGAATTTTAGATTTCACGACGGAAATACTCCCGAAGCGCTCGCGCGCGTTTTGCTCGATATCTGTATCGACGCCAACATGGAACGTATCGAAGCGGCAATCAAGCGGGAGACTGCAATTGCGACGGAAAATGCGGACAAGCGGGAGAACGAAAGATGAAAATCGCGGCGTATTGCAGAGTTTCGACGGATAAGGAAGATCAGCTCAACAGCTTGGAAGCGCAGAAAAAGTTCTTTGCAGAGTATACGCAGCACACGGGAGACACGCTTGTGCGGTTGTATGCCGATGAGGGAATTTCGGGGACGAAAATTAAAAACCGAAAAGAGTTCCTGCGCATGATGGACGATGCCAATAGGGGCGTGTTTGAATTGGTAGTTGTCAAAGACATTTCACGTTTTGCAAGAAACACGGTCGATTTATTGCAGAATATCCGCACCTTGAAAGCGCTCGGAATCGAAACGCAGTTCTTAACGGCAAACATGACGAGCATGGGGAACAGCGAATTCGTGCTGACGATCTTCGGGGCGCTTGCTCAGGAAGAGAGCGCGAACACTTCCAAGCGTATCAAGTTCGGTAAAAAAATCAATGCGGAAAGGGGGAAAGTGCCCAATTTCGTATACGGTTACAATAAGACGGTCGGCGATTTTTTCAATCTTACGATCAACGAACGGGAAGCCGATGTGGTGCGTAAAATCTTCGGCTGGTATCTTCATGAGGGGTGCGGAGCGGCGAAAATTGCAAACAGGCTGAACGCGCAGGGAATCCGAACAAAGCGCGGGTGCAAATGGATTGCAAATACGGTCGTGCGCATTTTAACAAACGAGATTTACACGGGCAAAATTATCAACGGCAAGGCGGAAATTACGGACTTTTTAACGGGGCAACGCAAGAAAAAAGACCGCTCGGAATGGTTCGTTACCGAACGCCCCGATTTGCAGATTATCGACCGCGAAACGTTTGAAGAGGCGCAAGCCGTGCTTCGCGGACGCGGACAGGCTTTCAAGCTGGACAGGGAGCGGCACAGCAATAAATATTTGTTTTCCACGCTGATAAAGTGCAAAGAGTGCGGATGGTCGTTCCGCAGAGTGGAGCGTACTTATCGGAATACATATATCTCATGGGTGTGTTCGGGCAGAAACGGCAAGGGGGCGGACAGCTGTTCCAATCAAACGAGCATCGACGAAAAGGAGCTGATGCAGGCGTTGACCGAGTATTTTGCGCATATTCTTGCAAACCGAAAAGAGGTCGTCAAATACTTTGTGTCGGAGTTTGAGAAAGCATATCGGACGAAGAACAAGAACGTGGCGTATGAAAAGGAATTAAACGTTGAACTTGCAAAGCTTACAAAATCGCGGCAGAAATTCATGGATATGTACACCGACGACTTGATTTCGCGGGAGGAATTAAACGAGCGGCTTTCGGGTATGCGAGAACGGATCGAGAGTCTTGAAAAAGAACTTAAAACGGTAACAGGTCGTTTGAGCGTTCACGGACGGTTGGAGAGTATTCTCAATCAAACCTTCCGTTCGATCGAGGATATTGCTGACGTGTCGCAAATGACGAACGCCCAGCTTCGTAAAATCATTCGTCGAATTGAGGTTGACAGTTTTGGCAATGTTGATATATTTCTGCATGTGTTGAAAGACTTGGATCTCGGCGATTCTTTGGCGGTAGCGGATGACCGCTCGGGTGAGAACTCCGACGAGCGGTTTTTACGGAAAATCAAATAAAATGATTAAGAGGGGAAGAACGTTTTTCCCTCTTTTTCTTTTTATCCAAACGGTTGACAAATGATAGCATAAATGCTATAATTCAAGCGAGAAAACTTGCTTGCAAGGGTTTTCGAGCGCCGTATTCAAACTTTGATACGGTTTTCGTAAGAAAACTGCGGCGCAAAAGCGACGCAAAAAATTTTTGATTTTTTGTAAGGCTATGTTATTATTTTAGTGAGGTGATGTTTATGGGACTTTCTTCCGAAATCTTACAGAAACGAAAAAGTTTGAAACTTTCACAACGAGAGCTTGCGGCTCGGTGCAATCTTCCGCAATCGACGATCGGTCGTATCGAGGCGGGGATCGTGATTCCGAATTTGCAGACGTTACAAAAAATCGCCGAAGTATTGGATATGGAAATAAGCCTTACGCCGAAAAAAACGTCGGCGAATCGCTGGGACGGGCTCGAAATTTTATGTTTTTGGAACGACGAGATTGTTTCGTATGTAAAAGTTGATCACAATAAAGCAAAAGTGCAGAAGTTTACATCTCATCCCGTAAAGCAAATTTTTCATGACGATGAAATGGACGTTTTCAAACTTTCAACCGTTCTGGAAACCCGCTGCTGGCAACGCGATTGCCGCAGTATCGATAATTATTTGAAGAAGCTCGGCGTTTCTTATTACGATCCGCTTGCGATCGTCAAAAAAACGCACGGCGTATCGTATAACGATTTTCTTTGGTTTCGGTTCAACGGTGAAAATTTGACTTGGAAAGACGTTGCCCCGAGGAGATTCAGAAATGTTTAACGTAAAAATATCGGATGATTTTCTTATAGATACGGAAGGAACAAGCGACGGCACGCAGTTGAAGTTTTTCAAAGATGGGTATTGGTATAAAGAGGATAACGAAGGGCGAGATGGAGAAGTAGAATATCTCGTTTCAAAACTTTTAACCTTTTCTACGTTAAAACCCGAAGAATACGTGATTTACGAGCAAGGGAAAATCAACGGGAAAAACGGTTGCAGAAGCAGAACGTTTTTATCGGCAAGTCAGTCGTTTATTACGCTCGAACGGTTGCACGGGAACGTAACGGGTATTCCGTTGTTTGAAAAGATAAAAGAGTTTCAAGACGTGAACGGGAAAGTCGCTTATGTTATAGGTTTTTGCAAGGAAACGGTCGGACTCGATTTAACCGATTATTTTAGAAAAGTATTTACGCTCGATTATATCGTGTTGAACGAGGACAGGCATTTTCATAATCTCGGAATCATTATGAATGCAGACGGCAGTTATCAACCTGCGCCGATTTTCGATAACGGCAAGAGTTTACTAAATTGCAATCCTTCTATCAACCGCAGTCTGCCTATGGCAGAAAACGTGAAGCGCGTCGTCGCAAGACCTTTTTCGGGTTCCCATAAAACCACATACGAATATTTCGGCAAAGGGTTTGCTCTCGATATAAACGCCGCGATTCGTTGGCTCGAAAGCGAGCCAAATAGTTTGTATAAAAGCGTTTTAGCGTTTAGACTTAATCAACGCTAATCTAATGCACGGAGCAACTATGGGTAAAAATTGGTAAAAGTTATTTGCGCAAAAAATAAGTTTGCTGTGAATAATAGCAGAAGCCTCCGACGAAATACCATCGGAGGCTTCTGCTATTATTCGGAGCGGTGTATCAATTTCAAATCTTTTTCTTTAACGTGAATCCCGATGGTGTCCGCGCCTGTTTCGTCGGCAAAGTAGACGAGCCAACCGCCTGCGATTTTTTCGGGATCGAGTATCGTTCCGATCATGCCTTTATGCGCGCCGCATTTCGCATAAACGGGTTTTTCGACAATGAGTTCCACGGCGTCATATTCCTGCAAATTCGTCTCTTCAAACCGAAGTTTTTTAGCAGGATCGAATTCTACAATGCGTTCGGCAAATTCCTTTAACATTTCATCATCCATTTTGCTAATAAAACTTAAACGTGAGTTTTCTACCCAAGCGAACGCATAATCGCCTACGTCTTTCGGGTTGTAAAAGATAATCAAACTTTTTTCTTTACCCAATTGAACGATTGTCCCGTGACATCCCTTATGAATGTCCCGTTCTGCAAGCTCGGGAACTTCACTGTTGAGATCGATATCGTCGTATAATTCTAAATTCATTGTACTACCCCCGTAAAAGGCGTTGAACAGGTGATTTGTCCCGATGGTCTCACCATCCAACCGGTTTTTATAATTCTATCATTTTTTTCTTTATCTTGCAAGCCGATTTCGATTGTAATTCGTTGCCCGTTTTCATCTGCGTATTGCAACTTATAATCTCCGTTAAGATACTTTTCTTTTGCCTGCCTTTCAAGTTCATCCTTTAAGTTCTGAGAGTCGCCTATGGTGAATCCCCAATTTTCAAAGATATAAGTTTTTCCGCGGCTGTTATCGAATCGGAAAATATATTCGGTAAATTTTCTGATATCGCAAAAGGCAGTCAGTTGGTTTCGAGTTATGCTTATAGGACGTATTTCACAATCGTCAAAGGGGTGTTGCGGATAATCGGGTTTATTATAGGATACAAAATAACAACCCGAAAGCGCCGTACATTTTTTGCAATGTCTAAATAGCGATAATTTACTTCTTGCACGCTCTCGAGCATCGCACATTTCATCAGGAACACCTTTGTGATACCATTTTATCCATGTGTTGTTTTGCAAATAAAATTCCTCCTGTTTGGATACATATATTCATAAATATTATAACATAAAAGTGTTGGAAATCGTGGTTTAACTGTCAAGTTTTTACAAAAGTAGCTTGACAAATTCAAATGTGAATGCTATACTGAACGTAGTGAAAATGAAGATTAAAAGCCCAAACGAATGAAAATGAAAAAGCATTGTGCTACATGTAAGCCTTCTGCGGCGCCGAAATGCACTCGGCGCCGCAGTTATCTTTTACCGTTCTGTTTTTGCCCGACCGTACATAAAGATGTGACGGAGCGATTGGCGGCGGTGGATCCGGAACTGTGGGAACAGGTTAAAGGCGTGCTCTCCGTCAATTTGCAGGAACGGCATTTGCGGGGCGGCGACGCGACAAAAAAGAAGTACGAAAACCGAAAAGTCAAAGAATAATTAAAACGCGGCGTATCGCCGCGTTTCAATTTTTATTTCACTATGAAAATATTTCCGATAGGCTTGATAAGTTATTTCGGTTTTGGTATAATGTAACTATGAGAAAGCCGCTTATCAAAAGGTCGAGATATTTGGTTTGCGCAATCGTTACTCCGATTGTCGCGCTTCTTTTGGCATTTTTAATTCTGTGCTTCGTCACAATGGGCATGTATACGCCCGTATTTCTTAAAAGGGTGCTCTTTCATTGGGATTCAAGCGTAAACGATTATAAGATATTTTCCGAGCGCTTGGTGGCAAAGGGTGAAAATCCTTATGTCTATCAAAAGGCAGAAAATCCCGCAATCGGGGAAATTACAATCGCATATTCGGGCAAAGAAAAAATCTTAAACGATTTTATCGGAAGCACGCAGACGACGTCGTTTATCGTAGCAAAAAACGATCGAATCGTTTACGAAAAGTACGCGGACGGGTACGATGAAAATTCTGTTAACACTTCCTTTTCCATGGCAAAATCAATCGTTTCGCTTCTCGTAGGGAAGGCAATTGAAAAGGGGGCATATTCAAAGCGCACAACAGCCGATTTCAGACTATATTACAGAATTTCAAAACGAAGAAATCGGAACGACGACGATCGAAGAATTGCTTCTGATGCGTTCAAAAATCGTATACGATGAGGATAAGTTTTTATGGTTCGGCGACGACTCGCTGACCTATTGGCACGACGATCTGAGAAAACTCGCTTTGGAGCATACGGCGGTTACCGACCGTTATCAAGGGAAATTTCACTACAACAATTATCATCCGTTGCTTCTCGGAATTGTTTTGGAACGGAGCACGGGCGTAAGCGTTTCAAAATTTTTCGAGCGGGAGATTTGGAGTAAAATCGGAGCGGAAGAAAACGCTTCGTGGAGCTTGGATCATTCGGACGGTTTTGAAAAAATGGAGAGCGGAATCAATTTCCGCGCAAAGGATTTTATTAAAATCGGGAGCATGGTTTTGCACGGAGGAAATTGGAACGGAGAGAAGATCGTAAACGGCGAATGGTTAAAAGATTCGATGCTATGCAGCTTTCCCGTTGACGAAAGAGATTATCATGGGAGTTTTTTGGAAGGAAAAAATATCGGTTATAAATACATGTGGTATTCAACTCCGTCGGCGAACTTATCGGGTTACGACGTGATTGCTTGGGGAAAGTCCGATCAGATTTTGTATATCTCGCCTGTGTACGATACGGTAATTTTGCGAACGGGGAAGTCGGACGGCGGCGTTTCCGATTGGGTTGAAGTGTTGAAAGATTTGACCGCGGCGATCGTATAAAAAATCCGCAGAGTTTTACTGCGGTTTTTTTATTTGTAAATACTGTTGCCGTCCGCATCGATGGCGACGACGAGGGGAAAGTCCTCGATCTGCATTTTGTAGACTGCTTCGCTCAAAAGATCGGGAAAGGCGACAAGTTCGCAGCGCTTGATCGCGTTTCCGTAGAACGCGCCCGCGCCGCCGATCGCCGCAAAATACACGGCATGTTTTTCTTTGATTGCGTTCCGTGTCTCTTCGCTCATTTCGCCCTTGCCGATCATGCCGCCCAATCCGAGCCGTAAAAGGCGGGGCGCAAAAGCGTTCATGCGGGCGGAGGTGGTGGGACCGCAACTTCCGCAAGCCTTGCCTTCGGGCGCGGGGCAGGGCCCTGCGTAGTAGACAAATGCGCCTTCGAGCGGGAAGGGCAACGGTTCCCCTTCGTCTAAAAGCGCGAACAGCCGTTTGTGCGCGCAGTCGCGCGCGGTGTAAACGGTTCCCGAGGCGAGCACGCAGTCGCCTGCGTGCAGTTTGTTTTTTTCATGATCCGTAAGCGGAAGAGTGATTTTTGTCATATGCGCACCTGTTCAGATGATTTCTTTTTCGCAGCGCACGCAATGGCACTGAATATTGACAGCGACGGGAAGCCCCGCGATATGAGTGGGGGCGATTTCGCAGGAAACGCCGATTGCGGTCACTACTCCGCCGAATCCCTGCGCGCCGATGCCGAGGGCGTTGATTTTTTCAAGCGCCTCTTCTTCGATCGAGGCGACGTCGCTTCGCGGATTGCGCGTTCCGACGTCCCGCGTCAACGCTTTTTTTGCAAGGAACGCCGCGCCGTCGAACGCGCCGCCGATCCCGACGCCTACGTAAACGGGCGGACAGGGGCGGGAACCTGCGATTTTTACCGTTTCCACAATCGTTTTAATGATTCCGTCCCGACCCTCCGCGGGGGTCAGCATAACGAGGCGGGACATGTTTTCGCTTCCGAAGCCTTTGGGCAGGAACGTGACTTTGATTTGATTTCCGTCTGCGATCTCCGTGTGTAAGTGCGCGGGCGTATTGTCGCCCGTGTTGACGCGGGTCAGGGGATCGCAGATGCTCTTTCTGAAACTGCTTTCTCTATATGCGTTTCTCACGCCGCAGTCGACGGCTTCGCGAAGGGGCTTTCCCGTTAAAAAGACTTCCTGTCCGATTTCGAGAAGTACGACCGCCATGCCCGTATCCTGACAGACGGGCATCTTTTCGCGGCGGGCGATCTTTTCGTTTTCGAGAAGCGAATTCAGGGCGAACGCCGCCGCCCCTTTTTCGATTTGTTCCGCTTTCGAAAGTGCGGCGCGGCAGGAATCGGTCAACGTCAGCCCCGCCTTTTTCGCAAGGCGGAAGACGCAGTGCTCTATTGTTTGCGTGTCGATGATTCTCATGAAGCACCTGTAAGAAGAAAACTTTCTTTCATTATATAATAAATTCCGAAAAAAGCAAAGTTTTTATTTGAACATTTTGTAAAATTCCTGTATAATGGCGTTATGAAGAAACGGGAAGAACCTGTAAAAAGCGCGGAAGAAATCGAACGGGAATTCCGTAAAAAATGCTTGGGCGAGGCGGGAATCGGCTATTCGACAGGCGCGGGTTTGATATTTTTTGTCTCCGCGCTCTTTATGCTGATTGTCGGAGCGGCGGTAAAGTTCCCCGTCGACGTGACCACGGGGGACACGGTCTATCCCGATTGGTATTTGTATCTTAGCTTTCTGATACCGCAGCTCTGTCTTGTCGGAGCGGCGCTCTTCTATTTTTTACGCACCAAAGAGACGGTGCGCGTGCTTGCGAAAAATTGTAAGTGGTATTATTTTCTGATCGCGATCGCTCTGCAACTCGGGTTGATGTTTCCCGTATCCGAACTCAACGAGCTGTTTATCAAAGGATTGAGGGCGATTGGTTATCACGGCGGCGGAGTAAATGTTCCCTCGCTCACAGGGTGGAATTTGCTTCCGGCAATCCTTGTCATCGCGGTGCTGCCCGCTCTCTTCGAAGAGACGCTTTTCCGCGGAATCTTATCGCGCAACATGGATGCGAGCGGGTGGGGGGTCGTGCCGACGATATTTCTCTGCGGCGCGCTCTTTTCCGTCTATCACGGCAATCCCGAACAGACCCTCTATCAGTTCGCTTCGGGTGTGTGTCTCACGTTCGTAGCGGTCAGGGCGGGGAGCATGCTGCCCACGGTGATCGCGCACTTTTTGAATAACGCGCTTATTCTTGTATTGGAAGCGACGGGCTACGGTACGAGGTGGACGATGCCGCTCGGCGTATATATCGCCGTGATCGTTGTCGCCGCGCTGCTCTTTTTGGGGTCGCTCTTTTTTCTGATCTTCTTTCGGCGGGACAAACTGCAAAAGGGAAAGATCGTATACGGCAAAAAGTTCTTTTTCGGCGCGTGCGTGGGAATCGGCGTCTGCGCGATTCAATGGATCGTAAATCTTATCTCCGGTTTTGTATTATGATGAAAATCAATTTTGTGTGCGTGGGCAATCTCAAAGAAAAATTTTTCGAAGAGGGAGCGGCGGAGTATCTTAAACGTCTTTCGCGTTTTTGCAAAACGGAGGTGCGGGAGCTTCCCGAGAAGAAGAATCCCGATGAGGAGGCGGAGAGTATTCTGCACAGCCTCAGAGGCAAGGTAATCGCGCTTGCCGTGGAGGGCAAGAAACGATCTTCGGAGGAGTTTGCAAGGGAAATCGCGCACTGTGCGGACAGGGGAGAGGAATTGACGTTTGTTATCGGTTCGTCGGAGGGACTTGCGCAAAAGGTCAAGGATCGTGCGGACGAGTTGCTCTCTTTCTCGGATATGACGTTTCCGCACAGGCTCATGCGGATCATTTTACTGGAACAGGTCTACCGCGCTTTTATGATCAATGCGGGCGCAAAGTATCATAAATAAGTTTTTCCGTCATAAAATGGCGCATGGACGTTTATGAGGCGGTGACCCGATATTACAAACGCTATCGCGGCGAAAAGAAAATTATCGGCAAGAGCGCGGAGGGGCGTAACCTCTACGCCATGTTTACAGGCAGGCACAATCAAGCGGTTGCAATCAGTCAGTACGCCGTTCATGCGAGAGAGTGGATCACTTCTATGCTTGCGATCGGACATCTCAGGCGGGGCGTTGTAAACGGCGGGGCGTGGATTCTGCCCTTGATGAATCCGGACGGCGCGCTTTTGTCCCAAGTCGGAATCGAAACGGTTTCCCCCGAGCGCAGGGAATTTTTGATCGGATTGAACGGCGGGGAGAGTTTTGCGCTCTGGAAAGCGAATGCCGAAGGGGTAGATCTCAATGTGAATTTCCCCGCGCGGTGGGGCAAAGGTCGTAAGAACGTGTTTTCGCCGTCGCCGCACGGATATATCGGTTCTTCGCCGCTCTCTGCGCCCGAGAGCAGAGCGCTTGCGATGTTTACGGAAGAGGAAGCACCCTCTTATACGGTGAGCTGGCACACGAAAGGCGAAGAAATCTATTGGCGTTTTCATCAGCCTTTTCGGCGCGCGGCAGCCGATAAAAAACTTGCGAAAGTAATTTCGCGCGAGACGGGATATCCTCTGAAAAGCACGCCTTTTTCCGCGGGCGGTTATAAGGACTGGTGCGTTGAGACGTTGAATATCCCCGCATTTACGGTGGAGGTCGGTTCCGACGAAAAAGAACATCCGCTCGGATTTCGGGACTTGCCCGAAATCCTCAATAAGAATTTAGACGTGCTTGCAAAATTAAACGAAGAGATTTGTTTTCGGCGATAACGGTAATGATATTGAATGTAAAGCCGTTAATGCGGGACAAACTCTTGTTCGATCGAAAAAAATAACTGTCTTTGGAAACGTATGCGGGAAGAATTTATGCGCGAGGCGTTGCGCCTGGCGGAAAAAGCGAAAAAAAAGGGAGAGGTTCCTATCGGCGCGGTGGTTGTTCTGAACGGGAAAATCATCGGAAAGGGATACAATCTCCGCACGCGGTTACAGTTGGCGACGGCGCATGCGGAACTCAGAGCGATCGAAAAGGCGTGCAAAAAAATGCATTCTTGGCGGTTGCCCGAGGCGGAAATTTACGTCACGCTCGAACCTTGCCCCATGTGCATGGGAGCGATTCTGAACGCAAGGATCGACCGCGTGTATTTCGGCGCGTTCGAACAAAAGGGCAGAAGTCTTACAAACGAACTTGCGAATGCAAATCTATTGAATCACAAAACGGAAGTCGCAGGCGGGATCATGGAAGAGGAATGTAAAGCGGTTTTAAGTTCTTTCTTTTCCGAAATGCGTTTAAGAGAAAAAAAGAAAAAGTAAAATTTCAAAATTTTGTCCGCACGGTTGTCGTGCGGACTTTTTATTGGATCAGTTTTCCGTATTCTTCATAGAGCCGGTCGGACTCCTGTTGAAGCGCGTCGAGCGCTTCGGTGATATGTTTTACTTTTATGAAGTCGGCGGCAAAGGCGATCAGGTCGGCGTTCAAACTTTGCTGTTCTTCTTCGATTTTGGTAAGGCGCGTTTCGATTTCCGAAATTCGGTTGCGGCGTTGCGCCTGACGCGCGCGTTCTTCTTTGCTTTTGTAACTTTCGTTCTCCGTTTTTTTGGGTGATAGGGGCGCGCTTTGAGCTTGGGCGGGCTTTGTTGTTTTGTTTTCGAGATAGGCGGAATAACTGCCGTTGAATTTTTCGAGAATGCCGTTTTCGATACAAAGAACGCTCGTTGCGATCGACTCGATAAAGCGCCTGTCGTGCGAGACGAAGAGGAGAGTTCCGTCGAATTCTTTCAGCGCGCTTTCGAGGGCTTCGCGCGATAAAAGATCGAGATGGTTGGTCGGTTCGTCGAGAACCAGGAAGTTTCCGTTTTTCGCTTGCAGAACGGCGAGCGCGAGTTTGGCTTTGAGTCCGCCCGAAAGCTCGTTTACCTTTTTAAGCGCGTCGTCTGCATCGATTCCCGATTGTGCCAACAAAGAATATGCCTCGGTCAGCGGAAAAAGCGGGAAGCGGAATCTTAAATCGTCGATGACTGCGGCGTTCGGATCGAGCGCGGCGTTCTCCTGATCATAATAGGCGGTTTTGACGAATTTTCCGACAGTTACGGCTTTGTCCCCCGATAACAAAAATTTGAGAAGCGTGCTCTTTCCTGCGCCGTTGCTTCCCACAAGCGCGCATTTTTCGCCGCGCATGAGAGTAAATTCCGCATCCGATAAAAGTTTTTTTTCGCCCGCATAGAGGTCGAAACCCGGTGCGGACAGTACGCGTTCGTAGGGCGGAGTTTCGTAGGTGAAGCGGAAGCGCGGCGGCATTTTGGGCGGGAGCGGTTTTTCGGGATTTATCTTGTCCAGCTGTTTTACGCGGCTTTGCGCGCTCTTTGCGGTGGTCGCCCTGACAAGATTCCTGTCAATGTAATCTTGCAGTTTTTTCGTTTTTTCGAGCTGTTTTTCGTATTCCCGAAGCTGTGTTTTCAGCCGCTCTTCTTTGAGTATTTTATATTTGGAATAATTGCCTTTGTACGAGAGCAGTTTTCCGTGTTCGAGTTCGAGCGTGCGCGAAGTGAGTTTATCCAAAAAATATCGGTCATGCGAAACAATAAAAAGTGCTCCCTTGAATGCGGCAAGATAGTCTTCGAGCCAGAAGAGGGTCGCGAGATCGAGGTGGTTGGTCGGTTCGTCTAATATCAGAAGATCGGGTTCTTCCAAAAGAAGACGGCAGAGTTTCAGTTTTGTCTTTTCTCCGCCCGACATGGTTGAAACGTTCTCTTCGCTTCTTCCCTGAAATCCCATGCCGCACAGCACCGTCTGAATCTTCACCCCGAAATGATAGCTGTCGCGGGTGGAAATTTCCCGTTCGAGCGTTTCGCATTTGCGCATGAGCGCAGATAGTTCCTGTCCTTCCGCACGGGACATTTTCTGTCGTACGGAATCAAGCTCGTCCAACAGAAAACGGTCGCGGGCGAATACTTCTTCCATGGCGAGGCGGACGGAGTCGTTCCGTTCGAATCCGCCGCTCTGCGGCAGATAGCCGATTCTGACGCCGTTCTTTTTGACGACGTCGCCCTGTTCCGGCGTAAGTTCGCCCAGCGCAAGGCGGATCAAAGTGGTTTTTCCCTCGCCGTTTCCGCCGATAAAGCCGATTTTTTCGCCCTCGTCGATCGAAAAAGAGAGGTCGGAAAAGATCGGATCGCCCGTATATGAAAATGTTACGTTGTTAAGCGATAATAGCATAGTTTTAAGTCCGTGTGCGATACTGATTTTATGAGAAAAAGCATGGAAAGCGTGCGCGACATCGAAGACCGTCTCAAATACGCCGATCCCAAGGAGAGCGCAAAACTGACAAAAGAGCTTGTGCGGCTCAAAAACGAACTGTTCGGGAAATAGCGTCGTCATCCCAGTCGGGGACGAAATGTTTGTTCGCGCTCTCTTTATCCTGCGTGTAGAGGGAGGAAAATCCGAGCGAGAGGGCATAGTCTCTGACGCGGCGGTATTCCCTGTCCGTGAGCCTTCGCCCGAGTTCGGGATATTTGTCCGTTTCGCCCATGGGCGTGTACTGCCGCATGAGGCTTACGGGCGTGTTTTCGGGAAGAACGTTTTTCAGAAAATCAAGAATTTCAAGAGAGTCCGAGGTGCAGCAGGGCAGAACAAGGTGCCGCACCGCGATTCCCGTTTTCATCTGTCCGTTTTCAAAAAGAACGGGCTTTTTTGCCATATAGCGGATCGCTTTCGAGGCGTAATCGAAATAATCCTTGCGCCCCGTATAGCGTTCCGAAAGGGCGCGGGAACAAAATTTGAGGTCGGGCAGATAAACGTCGATATAAGGATCGATGAACCGCAAGCTCTCCGTGCGGCAGTATCCGCTCGAATTGTATATGACGGGGACGCGCGGTTTATAGATCAGGAACGCTTCGGCGATCATGGGAACGAGATGGTCGGGAGTCACAAGATCGATATTTTCCGCGCCTGCCTCTTCGAGAAGACGAAAGATTTTTGCAAGTTCTTCGGGTGAGAGTTCCTTTCCCCGTTTCGCGCGGGAGACTTCGTAATTCTGGCAAAACGCGCAGCGCAGGGAACATCCGCCGAAAAAGATTGCGCCGCTTTTGCGATTGGGCGACAGAAACGGTTCCTCGTAGGCGTGCAGACAGAATTTTGCGACGGTGATATTTTTTACGCCGCAAGCGCCCGCTTTCATGTTCCGGTCCGCGCCGCAGCGGACGGGACAGAGTTCGCACATGCTCATATCCCGATTATATCACGCGGCGGCAGGAAAAGCAAGTTGATTTCGGTTGACTTTTTCGCCCGTGTTTTTTATAATATGATAGAATACAAAAGGAAAATATTATGAAACGGTTTTTTACAAGCGAAAGCGTTACGGAAGGGCACCCCGATAAAGTGTGCGACCGTATTGCAGACGGAATTTTAGACGAGCTTCTGAAACAAGATGAAAATACGCGGGCGGCAGTGGAATGCTGCGCCGCATACGATACGCTTTTTATAACTGGCGAAGTGACGAGTGCGGCGCGCGTCGATTATAAAGCGGTCGCACGGGACGTGATCCGTAAAATCGGATATGATTTCGGAAACTTTGCATTCGATCGGTGTGAAATTATCGAAAAGATTCACGGACAGTCGCCCGATATTGCGTTGGGTGTAGACAGTTCTCTCGAAAATAAAGCGGGCGGGGATTCGTTCGATCTGATCGGCGCGGGCGATCAGGGACTGATGTTCGGCTATGCCTGCCGCGAAACGGAGGAGCTGATGCCCCTTCCCATCGTGTTGGCGCACAGGCTTGCGCGCGCGCTGACCGCGGCGAGAAAAGAGGGGACGCTTTCTTATCTGCGTCCCGACGGAAAGACGCAGGTCACGGTGGAGTACGACGGGAAGAAGCCCGTGCGCGTCGATACCGTCGTCGTTTCCGCGCAACACGCGGAACACGCGTCTCAGGAGCAGATCGCAGACGATATTAAAAAATTTGTGATCGGAAACGCGGTGCCTGCCGAATATCTCGACCGCAATACGAAATATCTGATCAATCCCACGGGAAGATTTCTGATCGGGGGACCGGAGGGGGATTCGGGGCTCACGGGCAGAAAAATCGTGGTGGATACTTACGGCGGCAGATGCGCGCACGGTGGCGGATCGTTTTCCGGAAAGGATCCCACGAAGGTGGATCGGAGCGCCTCTTATATGGCGCGGTATCTGTGCAAAAACGTTGTGGCGGCGGGGCTTGCGGACGAGATCGAAGTGCAGATCGCCTATGCGATTGGCGTTGCCCGTCCCGTCTCCGTGTTTGTCGATACCTTCGGCACGGGCGCGCTTGACGACGATAAAATCGCGGAAATTATTCAAAAGGAATTCGATCTCCGCCCGACTGCCATTATTCAGACGCTGGGGTTGCGCCGTCCCATCTATGCCGAAACCGCCGCATATGGGCATCTGGGCAGAGAGGAGTTCCCTTGGGAGCGGCTCGACCGCGCGGAAACGTTGAAAAAATATCTGAAAAAAGCATGAAAGAGAGTGTAAAAAAAGAGGGCGCGATAAGAAAAACTTACGGAAAGAGCGCCGCAAAAGAAATCGCTTATCTTGCGCTCGGCGTTGCGCTGATTACGGTATGCGCATGGATCGCCGTGCCCGTCGGGTCGATTCCCGTCACATTGCAGACCTTTGCCGTCGCGCTGGTCGGCGCGCTCTTCGGGATCGTGCGCGGAACCGTTGTCGTGGCGGTCTATCTTCTGATGGGGTTGATCGGGATTCCCGTCTTTTCGAGTTTCAATGCGGGCGTGCCCGCGTTGATGGGAGCGACGGGAGGCTATCTCATCGGATTTGTTTTTTCCGTTATGATCACGGGAATCTTTTCCGCATTCGGAGTCCGCAATAAAATCGCAAAGACGGCGCTCGTCTATGCGGGCGCGATTCTGGGAATGGCGATCTGCTATTTCTTCGGCACGTTGTGGTTCATTACCGTGTTCAACCGCGGAAGTGCGGAGCCCGTAGGAGTTGCCGCCGCCCTAATGCTCTGCGTTGTGCCTTATCTACTGCCCGACGCCGTCAAGCTCTTTTTTGCGGCGGTGCTCGGTGTAAGATTAAAGCCGTATCTCAAACTGAATCCGATCCGCTTCAAGAGATGGAAGAAGAATTGCGAATAAAATAAAGCAAAACAATCAAAAGAATTTTGGAGACGGGAAACAAAGCTCCCACGTGGGATCACAACCGTAATTGGCAAATATATTATTTTGAGAACGGACGAAGAAAAGGAATATGCTTTCGAATACGCAAAAACGGCTGCGGATAAGTTCGACGCCGAAAGATATTTGAATATGACCAGCCCTTATCCTGTTACGTTAGGTCAGAAAATGTACGGGTACGCTATGCCGAAACTGTATTCCATGCTAAAAGACGCGCTCCACGTGATTATTCCCGTATTTAGATCGAAAGATTAAACGGCGAAACTGTTTCGAAGTGAAATCCGTTTGCAACGATCTGGTGCGTAATCGAAAATGTTTTTTGGCGGCAACGGCGGAAGGGCTTGCTTGTTCGATGCGTATCCCGTTGAATGCGGAGCACGATCTCGTCAAGAAAAAATTAAAAGTGCCGCCTACCTATATGATCCCCGTATTCATCGGAATCGGTTACGCAAACCCCGACGAACAAATCTTGGAGCAGTATCGACCGGATATTGAAAAACAAATTCATCTGGGCGGATGGAAATAGGGAATTGCGTTAAAACAAAAAAACCCGCGTAATGCGGGTTTTTTCGCTGTTTGGAAATCAGTTGTTACAGCCGCAGCCGCCTCTTCCGAAGAGCGAGCCGAGCGTGCCGTTTTTGCACATACAGTACGCAAGAGCCGCAAGGATAGGCCAGCCGCATCCCGTAAAGATGCTCGAAGAGAACACGCCCGAGCACGTTCCCAGAATGAGCAGGATAATGAGAATCCAAAGATAGCTGTTATTGCTCAACCAGCAATTCATAGTTTCCTCCGTCGCCGCAGAGTGTATGTATCGTTTTTTGCCTGCGGTTTATACTAAATCTTATGCCGACCCCCGTGAAAAATGTTCCGCGAAAGTTCGCTTCATTTAGTTGCCAAACGAAAAAAAGACTGTTATAATAAAAGATAAGAATTCTCATTGGGACGCGTACATCTGACGGGATCCGAAAAGCAAGGGGGTTCGGTTACTTAATTTCACAGCTATCGGCAGAAGCCGAATCTGATGGAGGAAACTAAATTGAAAGCGAAACAAGTGTTCTCGGCAAGGAATCTTGCCTACCTCGCGGTGCTTCTTGCGCTCGTTGTGTTGTTGCAGTGTCTGGGCGGATTTTTCAAGATCGGCTCTACGAGCCTGAGCTTCGTGCTTGTGCCGATCGTGCTCGGCGCCGTTCTCATCGGTTGGTGGGCGGGCGCGTTTCTGGGATTTGCGTTCGGGTTTATCGTATTGATGTACGGCGTTGCGGGAACCGACTATTTCACAAACATTCTGTTTGTCAATCACCCCGTTTTAACGGCGTTGACCTGCTTGATCAAAGGGATTGCGGCGGGGATCGTTCCGGGATTGATTTATCCGTTGATAGCGAAAAAGAATAAACTTGCGGGCGTGATCGTGGCTTCCGTTCTCGCGCCCGTTCTGAATACGGGGCTCTTTATTTTGGGCGCGCTTCTGATGAGCGGTACGATTACCGAGAATTTTGTGGAAGCGGGTTCGACGCTCGTATACTTTTTATTCATCGGTTGCGCGGGGATCAATTTTATCGTGGAATTTGCGATCAACCTTGTTCTCTCTCCCGCTCTGCACCGTGTCGTGCTTGTTGTGGAAAAGCAGATTGGCAACAAGAAAAAAGTGCTTTCGGAAAGCGAAGAAAATGTTCCCGCCCAAGAGGGCAAAAAAGATGAAATTTCCGAATCGGCGGGGGATACGCCGAAAGAGGAGAAAGGCGAATGATACTCTGTATCGACGTAGGCAATACCAATCTCAAATTTGCGGTGTTCGACGGGGACGAGCTCAAATGTTCGTGGCGCGCCGCGACTGACCTCAAGCGCACGTCCGACGAATACGGCGCGCACTTGATAGAAATGCTTGCGATCAATCATTTGTCGCGCGCGGACATCACGGGCGGAATTTTTTCTTCCGTCGTGCCGTCGCTCGATTATACGATCGAACATATCTTTTCCGTCTATCTCGGCATTATTCCGCTTGCGATCGCCCCGGGGCTGAAAACTGGATTGAAAATGAAGGCGGATAACGCGAAAGAGGTCGGGGCGGACAGGATCGTCAACAACGTGGCGGCGATCAAAACGTACGGTAACGGAAAGCCCATGATTATCGTGGATTTCGGTACGGCGACCACGTTTAACGTGATCGACGCGGAATATTCCTTTGCCGGGGGAGTGATCGCGCCGGGGATCAAGGGGTCTTTGGACAGTCTTGTGAGCGGCACGGCAAAGTTGCCGCGGGTTGAAATCGTGGCGCCTAAGAGCGTAATTGCGACAAATACCGTCACAAATATGCAGGCAGGGATTGTTTTCGGCTTTGCGGGGCTCGTAGAATATATCGTTGCGAAAATCAAATCGGAACTCAAAACGCGCGACGTGCTTACGATCGCGACGGGCGGGTTTTCCGAGACGATCGCAAAAGAGACGAAGTGCATTGATGTGATCGACAAAACGCTCACGCTCAAAGGACTCAAATATCTCTATTACTTGAACACGGAAGATAAATGAAAGGCGCTGCGATGCTCTTTCGGATTGAAATTTTGCAGGAGGCAGGAACCAGATGAAAAAAATCGGCGTGGCTATTTTAGGACTCGGAGTAGTGGGCGGCGGAACTTACAGGATCTTAACGGAGCACCGTGAGTTCTATCGGAAAACTCAGAATGTAGACATCGAGGTTACGAGCGTGCTCGAAACCAGCCGCAGCCGCGCGGAGAGTCTGGCGGTTCCGCCCGAGAAGATTGCGGTTAATATTGCAGAGGTTGTATGCAACCCCGACGTGAACATCGTCGTGGAGTGTATCGGCGGTATTTCGGCGGCAAAAGAATACGTTCTCGCCGCACTCAATGCGGGCAAGAGCGTTGTTACGAGCAATAAAGAATTGTATGCGAAATTTTCGCACGAGTTGGAGCGCGCCGCCAAGCGGCACAATGCGGGGCTCTTTTTCGAGGCGAGCTGCGTGGGCGGCGTTCCAATTATCAGAACTCTTTTAGACGGTTTGCAGGGGAATAAAATTTCCTCTCTCATGGGGATCATCAACGGGACGACCAACTATATTCTCACCAAGATGACGAACGAGGGCATGAGCTACGAAGCGGCGCTTGCCGAGGCGAAAAAGCTCGGTTATGCGGAAGCAGATCCGACTTCCGATGTGGAGGGGTTTGACGCGGCTTATAAACTTTCTATTCTTGCGTCGCTTGCCTTCCATACCAAAGTGCCTTTTACGAATGTGTTCCGCGAGGGGATCACCAATCTTTCGAAAGAGGACGTCGAGGACGGAAAGCAGCTCGGCTATACGCTGAAATTGCTTGCGATCGGAAAGAGAACAGATGCGGGGATCGAGGTGCGCGTTCATCCGACTTTCGTCAGAAAAGATCACCCGCTTGCGAGCGTTGCGGATGCATTCAACGCGGTGTTCGTCGAGGGCGACGCGGTGGGCGAAGTCATGCTCTACGGCAGGGGCGCGGGCTCTCTTCCCACGGGCAGCGCGATCGTCAGCGACATCATCTATGCGGCGACGCATTCGGACGTTAAATATTCTACTTTCAAAAACGACGCCGAAGCGGAGAAAGATGTGAACTTCGCAGACGATTTTATGAGCGCGTATTATTTGCGGCTTTCAGTTTCGGACGAATCGGGCGTGCTCGCCAAGATCGCCTCCGTTTTCGGAAAAAATCATATCTCGATCGTGGAAATGATTCAGCGGGAGAAAGAGGGGGGTAAGGCTTCGATTGTGCTCGTTACGCACGAAACGCACGAACTTGCAATCAAGAATGCCGTCGAAAAAATCAATTCGACCGAAATCGCTACCGTGGAATCGGTTTTGAGAGTGGTTTCGTAAATAAAATAGAATGAAAAAGATATTATTGGGGTGTTCCGTAGGACTCGTTTTGATTTGTTTTGGTTTTTCTGCGTGCGGATACACGGAACCGGATATTGAAACGGATGCGAAGATTTCCGCTTTGCAGACCGTTTGCAACGAATTGCAGGCGGAATTGGAGAAAATAAGCGGCGAAAACAAAGAATTAAAACAAAAAATTGACTTACTGAACGCTCAAATTGATAACCTTTCGGGGAATCCTGTTACCTTTACGGAAGAGACGCCGAATTGCACGAAAAGAGAGAATGAAATCGAAATCGTTAAATTCGACCATCATTCCGACGCGACTGTATCGTTTGACGGGTTTTTGCGGTATTGTCGGGAAAATTTGAAGCCTGACTATGAATGTTGGCTTCTTTCTCCGATTGACCACGCAGACGATTTTCACCCGAATATGACGAGAGAGTATTCGGTAACGGCTGAAAAAATGGAGAACGGCGTTCCTGTTAATCCTATGATTTGCGAACGAATCATGATGTATTCGGAAGTCTTGGGCGACGGACAGGCGCATCCCGAGGGTGTCGACGGTTCCGTTCCATGGAGTTTATATTGTGACATTCTGATTTCACCCGTAAAAAATCAGTCTGATTCGGTGAATCGGGATATAAGAGTGAAATTCGGAGAAATCGCGGGAGAAGATTGGGACGGATACGCAAATTTATATATCGGGAATCAGCAAAGCGAACCATATTATACTCCGTTAGCAACCTGCTATTATAAGACAAACGCATATGTTTCGGAAAAATGGCTATTGAAATATTTTGAAAATCATTTTATAAGGATTTAGTATCGAAAAGAGCGGAAACACCGCTCTTTTTTTGTTTGGTTTTTTCGGTAAAGTTTGTCCGTCTGCCGCATAAAATAATTTGTGAAACCTATTTCCAAAAAGCGCAAACTGAAACGGCGGATTGCGTTTGTCTTTGTGGCGCTCGCACTGATCGGGGCGGTCGTATTTATCCATACCAACGTTACGAACGTCTTAAAGGCGATCGCCGAAGCGAGCATGCGTTCGATTACGACGGTCGCCGTGAACGACGCTGTCTATTATACGCTGTCGGACAAACTTCGTTACGAGGATCTGATCGCAATCGAGCGGGACGGAAAAGGAGATATTCAGGCGATTTCTTCGAACGCCTTTCAGATCAACCGTATTGCCCGCGACACTGCGTACATGTCGCAGGAAAATTTGAACAGCATGAGTCAGGACGGCGTAGAGGTGCCCCTCGGCGCGCTTACGGGCGTCTCGGCATGGGCGGGTTTCGGACCCAAATTACATCTCAAAATCATACCCATTTCCAATGTTTCATGCCGTTTTGTCTCTAAATTCTTGGATGCGGGGATCAACCAGACAAAGCATTCCATTTATCTCGAAATCGTTGCGGACATTTCGATCATTATGCCGACGGGAACGAGTAATTTTGCGTCGCTTACCGAAGTGCTGGTCGCGGAGAGCGTGCTGCTCGGAAAGGTACCCGAGACATTTTTGCAAGCCGATCTGTTCGGCGGCGGATTTACTCTTGCTCCCGAGGAGTAGCGGGCTGCTTAGCGTATTTCGCGATCAGGTTCAGAATATTCGTCAGTCCGTTGGCAACGCTCTCTTCCGCGAGGGCGTTTTTTAACCCTTCGTCACAGTAAGTTTTTTTCAGTTCGGGCAGAAGCGAAGCGAGATTGCTTTCGTCGAGCACGCGGCAAAGTCCCTTTTTTTCAAAATAGAGGGCGTTTTCGAGCTGATCGCCGCGCGATCCCTTTTTAAGCGGGACGAGCAGGCAGGGCTTTGAGAGTGCGAGGAGCTCGAAGAGCGTATTGCTGCCCGCGCGGCAAAGAACAAGATCCGCCGCCGCGTAACAGCTTCCCATATCCTGCTCGAACTCTCTTTGGATATAACCTGAGGGCGCGTTCTGCATGAGATTGCCTTTTCCCGTCAAGTGGAGTACGTCGAATTCGGCAAGCAGTTTTTTGAGCTCGTGCCGCACGGCTTCGTTAATCGCACGGCTTCCGCTTCCGCCGCCCAAAACGAGCAGAACGGGTTTGGTTTCGGAGAGAGCGAATTTCTTTTTCGCCCGCGATTTTTCGCCGCGCAGAATCTCTTTGCGGATGGGAGAGCCCACCCATTTCCCGTTCTTGAAGAGTTTTGCGGTTTCGGGAAAAGAGGTCAGAACCCGCTCGCACTTTTTGGCGATCAGTTTTGTGCAGAGCCCCGCGCTCAGATCGCTTTCATGCGTCAGAACGGGAATTTTCAGCTTGTGCGCCGCGGACACTGCGGGATAGCTCACGAATCCGCCTTTGGAGAATACGAGATCGGGTTGCTCCCGTTCGAGGATTTCTTTTGCCTCGCGAACCGCTTTTTTGAGACGAAAGGGGATGGTCAGATTTTTCAGGGTAAAAGAACGGACGAGTTTCGGACAGTTCACTTCAAAGAATTCGAATCCCGCCCTTTGGACGAGCCCGCGTTCGATTCCGTCCGTTCCCATGTAGACGACGCGGTGGGAATAGCGAAGCTCGTTCATAATCGCAAGATTGGGTACGACGTGACCCGCGCTTCCGCCGCCCGTAAATAATATGGTTTTCATCTTTTTCAGTATATTCTTTTTCCGTGATTTTATTTCCGCACGAAAAAAGCCCGCGTAAATGCGCGGGCTTCAAATTTAATCGGATCAAACGATCAGATTGATGAGCCGACCTTTGACGACAATACACTTTCTGACCGGTTTGTCGCCGACCCGTTCTTTGATTTCGTCTTTGGCAAGAGCGCAGTATTGCAGCTCTTCGTCGGTGAGTCCGTTTTTGAATTTCGCGCGTAGAATAATCTTGCTGTTGATCTGAACGGCGTACTCGGTTTCTTCCAGAACAAGCGCAGCGGGATTTTCTTCGGGATAGGACTGATCGAACACCGAACCTTTGCCGCCGATTGCTTCGAAGAGTTCTTCCGCAAAGTGGGGCGCGCAGGGGGCAAGCAAAAGAATGTAATCTTTAATCGTATCTTTCAACAGAGGAAGATTCGGTTTGGGAAGCGCGAGATATTTGCCGATTGCGTTTAAGAGCTCCATGAGCCTTGCGATCGCCGTATTGAAGGAGAATGCTTCCATATCCTTTTTTACGCGTAAAATAGCATAATTGCGGGCGTAATCGAGCGCGGCTTCCGCTTCTCCGTAAGCGAACGTTTCGCCGTTTGCCGCGGTCATTGCGGAAACGGAGAGCGCCGTTTTTTCTACGCGGTCGAGGAACTTTGCGATCGACTTGATCCCGTCGTCGTTCCAAGGTCCGCCTTCGGTATAGGAGAAGCCGAACATTAAATAGAGGCGGAACGCATCCGAACCGTAAGTTTCCACGTATTCGTCGGGCGAGACCACGTTGCCGTGGGATTTGGACATGCGGTTTCCGTCCGGCCCCAGAATAACGCCCTGATGAATAAGCCGCGTAAACGGTTCGTCGAAATCGAGATAACCCATGTCGCGGAGCGCTTTCGTAAGAAAACGCGCGTAAAGCAGATGCATGCAAGAGTGTTCCGCGCCGCCTACATAAGTATCGACGGGCAGGAGCTTGTCGACGGCGGCTCGGTCGAAGGGCGCTTTTTCGTTGTGCGCGTCAGCATAGCGGAGATAGTACCAGCTCGAACACACGAAGGTGTCGAGTGTATCGGGATCGCGCTGCGCCGCTCCGCCGCACTTGGGACAGACCGTATTCATAAATTTTTCGCACTTGGCGAGGGGGGATTTGCCGTCTGGACGGAACTCCACCTCGTAGGGGAGTTTAACGGGTAAGTCCTTGTCGGGTACGGGTACGACGCCGCATTGCGGGCAGTGCACGACGGGGATGGGCGCGCCCCAATACCGCTGGCGTGAGACGAGCCAGTCTCTCAGGCGGTAATTGACTTTTTTGCCGCCCTTGTTGAGCTTGCCGAGTTCCGCTGCGATCGCGTCTTTTGCTTCGTCGGAAGCGAGACCGTCGAAATCTCTCGAATTGACGAGAAATCCTTCTTCCGTGTAGGGAAGAACGGTCTCTTCTCCGTGTTTTTCGATCACCTGTTCGACAGGCAGACCGTATTTATTCGCAAAGGCAAAATCCCGTTCGTCGTGCGCGGGGACCGCCATCACCGCACCCGTCCCGTAGCTTGCGAGCACGTAGTCGGCAAGATATACGGGTATGCGTTTTCCCGTAAGCGGGTGAATACAGTAGGAGCCCGTAAAGACGCCTGTTTTTTCGCGCGTGGAGGAGAGGCGGTCGATCTCGTTTGCGCGGGAGGCGTAGTCGATATATTCGTTGACCGCATCGAAGTATTCTTCGGTTGCGAGCTGTTTTGCGAGCGCGTGCTCGGGCGCAAGGACGACGTAGGTTACTCCGAAGAGAGTGTCCGGACGGGTCGTGAATACGCGCAGGGATCCGCCGTTTTCAAGAGTAAATTCAACTTCGCAACCCGTGGACTTGCCGATCCAGTTCTTTTGCATGAGTTTGGTCTTTTCGGGCCAGTCGATATTGTCGAGTCCGGAAAGAAGTTCTTCGGCATATTCGGTGATTTTGAAGAACCATTGCGTGAGATTTTTTCTTACGACCTGCGTGCCGCAGCGCTCGCAGATCCCGTCTTCCGCCTGTTCGTTCGCAAGCACCGTCTGGCAACTCGGGCACCAGTTGACAGGCGCTTCCTTGCGGTAGGCGAGTCCCTTTTCATAGAGACGCAAAAACATCCACTGCGTCCATTTATAGTAGTCCTCGTTGCAGGTCTTGACTTCCGCCGACCAATCGAACATCGCGCCCATCGCTTTGAGCTGATTTTCCATCGTGGCGATGTTCTGTTCGGTCGAGTCTTTGGGGTGAACGCCCGTTTTGATCGCATAGTTTTCGGCGGGGAGTCCGAACGCGTCGAAGCCCATAGGCTGGAATACGTTGTAGCCCTGCATACGTTTGAAGCGGGCGAACGAATCGGAAGGACCGTAATTGTACCAGTGCCCGATATGCAGCTTTGCGCCCGAGGGATAAGAGAACATCTCCAATGTATAATATTTGGGCTTGTTCGATTTTTTGTCGTAGCCTGTTTTGTTTTTCTCCCAGAACGCCTGCCACTTCTGTTCCGTTTTTTTGAAATCCATATTCGCCTCTTTCAAACATTCTTTCCCTCTATTTTAATACTTCGGCGAAAGGAAGTCAAGCGTTTGAAATCAATGCTTTTTTTCGCTCTTTTTCTCCAAGATAAATAATTACGCCGAGGCGGCATAGAATAATGTTGTGGAAAAAATCGTCGTAACGGAGCGCAAGGAGAAAAGCTCCTTTGTCACTTACATTTACAATGCGTTGATGAACGAGGTCGTGAGGAACGGAGGAAAGGGAGAACTCGTGTTCGGGGAAGAGAGGACGGTGCTGAATCTTCTGACCGTTCCCGCAGTGAAACGGGAACTCAGGAGCGTGATCGCCGAAATACTCGGGATCGGATACAAGTATGAATTTCTGAGCCGGAATCTCAATGTCGCCTTGCCCAAGCGGGAGAAGAAACTACTCGCCGCCGCTTTGATTGCGGCTGACTTCGAGGGGGACAAAAGTTTTATTCTCGGCAAACTTCCCAAAACGGAGGAGTACGCGATCGACGGAATATACGCTTTCCGTCTCAACGCGCTCCGCGAAAAATGGCTGCGCATTCTGAACTATATTCCGAGCGGATTCTCCGTCTCCGATCTGAAACAATTCTGTGAATTTTTAGTGGGGGAAAGCAGGCATAAAATCTACCTCAAAGACGGCGCGGTGTTCGGGGAGAACTTTACGAGGCTTTCACGGAGCCGTCTCTTGGGCGAAGAGAATCCTGAGACCGAGATTATTCTCTCCGACGCGGGCTTTGTCTACTGTCTCGGCGAAGTCGACGCTTCGTTGGGCGACTTTCTGCAAAAGTATTTTGCGGAACGCGCCATATTTTCCTGAAAACCAGCCGCTAAATAATTGACAAAGAAAAAAAAGAGAGCTACAATATTATCAAGAGAGACAAGTAGCTTCCGACTTCTTTTTTTCAGAGAGCGCCGCCCGCGGCTGAAAGGGGCGTAAAAAGACCGGATAGCGAAACCGCTTTCCGTACTCGGTTTTATAGTTAAAAGAGCGGCCGGAATGATTCGGCAATTAAGGTGGAACCGCGCATGATAATGCGTCCTTAAATTTTTCCCGAGCGGGAAATTTAAGGGCGTTTTTTATTTTTTGTAGGGTCTGCAAAGTATTATGTCACGCATAAT
The DNA here is from genome assembly GCA_910588695.1 of uncultured Christensenellaceae bacterium. GTDB lineage: Bacteria > Bacillota > Clostridia > Christensenellales > Borkfalkiaceae > Gallimonas. The sequence goes on along the minus strand of CAJUOV010000006.1, from coordinate 16,726 downwards.
CGGTTGAAATTATTAATAATTGATATAAAATCCGTCAAAAACAATGCAAGGAGAAGAAGATGAAAGTATTTTTGAAAAACGGGGACGAACTGAATCTGAGCGACGGCGCGTCGTGCAAAGAAGCTGCGCGCGCGGTTTCGGAAGGGCTTTTGAGAGCGGCGGTCGCCGCCAAAGTAAACGGCAGACTCGTCGATCTGAGCGATCGGCTCTGCGAGGGAGATAACGTTGAGATCGTAACGCTCAAAGATAAAGAGGGGCTCGACGTATACCGTCATACCTGTTCGCACGTCTTGGCGCAGGCGCTCAAAACGGTTTTCCCGACCTGTAAACTCGCGATCGGTCCCGTGATCGAAAACGGATTTTATTACGACGTGGATTTCAAAACGCCTATCACGATGGAGGATTTTTCGAAGATCGAAGCGGAGATGAAAAAGATCGTCAAGGCGGATTTTCCGATCGAACGGTTCACTCTCCCCAAAGAGGACGCGATTGTTCTCATGAGTAAATTTCATGAAAATTATAAAGTGGAACTCATTCAGGATCTGCCCGAAGGAGAGGAAATTTCTTTTTATAAACAGGGAGCGTTCACCGATCTTTGCCGCGGTCCGCACCTGCCTTCGACGGGCAAGCTCAAAGCGTTTAAGCTCGTCTCGATCGCGGGCGCATATTGGCGGGGCGACGAGAAAAAGAAGATGCTGACCCGTATTTACGGCACTGCGTTCGCCAAAAAAGAGGAGATGGACGAATACTTTCAGATGCTCGAAGAGGCGAAAAAGCGCGACCACGTCAAGCTCGGAAAAGAGATGAAGCTCTTTGCGCTTCTGAACGAGGGGAAAGGATTTCCTTTCTTCCTGCCCAACGGCATGATTCTGAAAAACGTACTCGTGGACTATTGGCGGCAGCTGCACAGAAGAGAGGGATACGTCGAAGTGCAGACGCCCATGATCATGACCCGTTCGCTCTGGGAAAATTCGGGGCATTGGGAACACTATAAAGACAATATGTATACAACGAAGATCGACGGGGAGGACTGCGCGGTCAAACCCATGAACTGCCCCGGCGGAATGCTCGTGTACAAACTCTCTCCGCACAGCTATAAAGATCTGCCTATCCGTATGGGCGAATTGGGGCTTGTGCACCGCCATGAAAAGAGCGGTCAGCTTCACGGTCTTATGCGGGTCAGGTGTTTCACGCAGGACGACGCGCATATCTTTATGCTTCCCGAGCAGATCACGGACGAGATCAAGGGAGTAGTGCGCATTATCGACGAAGTATATTCTCTTTTCGGTTTCAAATATCATGTCGAACTCTCCACCCGTCCCAAAGACAGCATGGGTTCGGACGAGGATTGGGAACAGGCGACGTCCGCTCTCAAAGCGGCGCTCGACGAGCTCAAACTTTCTTATGTCGTCAACGAAGGAGACGGCGCCTTTTACGGTCCCAAAATCGATTTCCACTTGGAGGACAGCATTAGAAGAACGTGGCAGTGCGGCACCATTCAGCTCGACTTCCAGATGCCTCAGCGTTTCGATCTCGAATACACGGGCGAGGACGGACAAAAGCACCGTCCGATCATGATTCATCGCGTGGCGTTCGGTTCGATCGAGCGTTTTATCGGAATTCTCATCGAACACTATGCGGGCAAATTCCCCGTCTGGCTCGCGCCCGAGCAGGTCAGAATTCTGCCTGTCACCGACCGCGCGGCCGACTATGCGAAAGAGCTCGTGAAAGAGATCAACGAAATGGGACTGCGCGCTTCCGCCGATCTCAGAAAGGAAAAGATCGGCAAAAAGATTCTCGATGCGGAGATGGAGAAAGTGCCCTATAAGCTCGTCGTCGGCGACAAAGAAGTGGAGGAGTGCACCGTTTCGGTCCGCAGGCGCGGAGAGGGCGACATCGGCGCGATGAAGCGCGGCGAGTTCGTCTCGTTGCTCAAAAAAGAGAACGACGATAAAATTATTTTCTGAAATGGCTTGTAAAACCGTTGACAGGGAAGGGGAAATCTGTTAAGATAATAAAGTCAAGCAGAGGTCAACCCTTCTCTCCGCGAACGCAAAGGCGTTGCGGGTCGATATTCTGAAAGAACGGCTGATTGCCGTATTGTGAGGGATTTTACGGGTTGCGCTATGCGCGACCCGTTATTTTTGTTGAGAGGTAAAAAATTATCAAAGCGCAGAATCAAGTGAACGCAGCGATCCGCGACCGCGAAATCCGAGTGATTTCGTCTAATGGAGACATGCTCGGCGTGATGTCGCCGAGGGAGGCGATGCGGCTTGCGGAGGAGGAAAATCTCGATCTCGTGAAGATTTCCCCGAACGCAATTCCGCCCGTCTGTAAAATCATGGACTGGGGCAAATACAAGTTCGATCTTGCGAAAAAGGAAAAGGAAAACCGTAAGAATCAGAAGATCGTCGAACTCAAAGAGGTGCAGCTTTCCATGACTATCGACGTGGGCGATCTCAAAGTCAAAGAGAAGCATGCGAGAAAGTTTCTCGAAGCGGGGAATAAAGTCAAGGTCTCCATTCGTCTCAGAGGCAGACAGATGGCGCACTCCTCGCTCGCGAAAGACGTGATGACGAATTTTGCGGAGGCGCTGAAAGACGTGTGTCTTGTCGAGAAGCCCCTCAATATGGAAGGAAGAAACATTATTCTGATACTTGCGCCCGCCAAGAAATAAAGGCGGGATGAAGATATAAATTTTTGGAGGATACAGATATGCCGAAACAGAAATCGCACAGCGGTAGCAAAAAGCGCTTCTGGCTCACGGGCAGCGGAAAGGTCAACAGACCTCACGGCGGCAAGAACCACAAGGCGGAAACCAAGAACAGGAAGAGAAAGAGAAATCTTCGTCAGACGACGCTCGTTTCTTCCACGCAGGAAAATACAGTGAAAAGAATGATTCCTTATAAGGATTGAGGAGGAAATGAACGATGCGTATTAAAAGAGGCGTAAACGCCGTTAAAAAACGTAGAAAGATTTTTAAGCTCGCAAAAGGCTATTTCGGAAACAAGAGCAAAAATTATCGGATCGCGCGCGAAGCGGTCATGAAGTCGCTCAATTATGCCTATATCGGCAGAAAGCACAGAAAACGCGACATGAGAAGACTTTGGATCGCTCGTATCAACGCAGGAGCGCACCTCAACGGTCTCTCTTATTCCAAATTTATGCACGGGCTGAAAGTTGCGGGGATCACGCTGAACCGTAAGGTGCTCGCCGAGCTCGCCGTGAGCGACGCGAAAGCGTTTACCGAACTTTGCGACAAGGCGAAAGCTGCAATCTGAAACGAAAAAAGCCTTTGAAAAAAGGCTTTTTTGCATTATGGTTATTCTATCGAAAAGTAATCCGACGGTCAGAGAACTCTGCGCTCTGACCGAGAAAAAAGGACGGAGAGAGTCGGGAACATTTCTTCTCGAAGGGGAAAAGACGGTGCGCGAGTGCATGAAGAGTTCGCTCGAAATCGTGCGGCTTGTCGTGCGGGAGGACTATGACGGAGAAACTTGCGGCTATCCCCGAGTCGTGCTCGGGGCGGACGCTTTCCGCGCGGTGTGCGACGTTAAAACGCCGCAGGGGATAGCCGCGGAGGTCAGAATTCCTTTCCGCAAAACCGAACCGCCCGAAAAGAGCTGTCTGGTTCTCGACGGGGTCTCCGATCCCTCGAACGTGGGAGCAATCCTGCGGACCGCAGTGGCAGCGGGCTATGAGGAAGTGTACTGCGTTTCCACCGCCGATCCCTATTCTCCCAAGTGCGTGCGCGCAAGCATGAGCGCGGTATTTTATGCAAAGATCATGCAGTGTACGCGCGAAGAAACGGTTTGTGCTTTGAAAGGCGTTTCCGTGATCGCTGCGGACATGAGCGGGGAAAACGTGTTCTCTTTCCGTGCGCCCGCAAAGTTTGCGCTCGTCATCGGCAACGAGGGGCAGGGGCTTTCCGATATTATGCGGGAAAGAGCGGATCATACGGTGTCCGTTCCGATGGGCGAACATTCGGAGAGTTTGAACGCGGCGGTCTCAGCGGGAATTTTAATGTATCAGTTGAAGAGAAAATAATTGGATTTTTAAGGAGATAACAGTATGTCGGGACACAGCAAATGGCATAATATACAGGCAAAAAAGGGCAAGGCGGACGCTGCCCGCGGCAAAATTTTTACTAAGCTCGGAAGAGAGCTCGCGGTGGCGGCGAAAGGGAATCCCAATCCTTCGACGAACAGCAAGCTCGCCGACGTCATCGCCAAGGCGAAAGCTGCGAATATGCCCAACGACAATATCGAACGCTCGATCAAAAAGGCGGCGGGCGAAATGGGCGACAAAGACTATAAGGAGCTTACCTACGAGGGTTACGGGGTGGGCGGTTCCGCGGTAATCATTACTACGCTGACCGACAACAACAACCGCACGGCGGGAGACGTGCGCTCGATCATGAGCAAGCACGGCGGCAGTATGGGAATGACCGGTTGCGTTTCGTATATGTTCGAAAATAAAGGGGTGATCGTAGTGGAGCGGACTCCCTCGCTTACCGAAGACGAGGTGACCGATTATGCGATCGAAGCGGGTGCGGACGACGTTGTGACTGCGGACGACGCATTCGAGATTTATACTTCCGTTTCGGCGTTTTCCGAGGCGCGTAAATTTTTGGAAGAGAAGGGACTTAATTTCTTGCAGGCGGAGATCACTATGATTCCGCAGAACAAGATCTCGCTCGAAGGCGAAAAATTGGAAACTTTTATGAAAATGCTCGATAAGCTCGAAGAGAACGACGACGTGCAGAACATCTATCACAACGTGGAACTGCCCGAAGAGGACGAAGAGGAATGAGAAAAAATAAAAATCAAAAGGAATCCGCAATCTGGCGGATTCCTTTTTTTTAGTGATTCAAACAGTGATGAGCGGGTCGAAATAGATGCCCTGCGGGAAAGAATTGATAAGATGGGTTCGGCGGTATTCGTTCGGCGATTTGCGGTATTTTTTTTCGAATGCCTTGTAAAATCCCGTATACTCCTCGAAGCCGACCTTGAATCCCACGTCTTTCACGGGAATGTCCGTCGCCATTAAAAGCTCCGCGGCTTTTAAGAGCCTGAAATCGATCAGAAAGCGGTAGGGCGTCGAAGAATAGGCGGCTTTGAAAATATTGATGACCTGATTTTGCGAGCGGTAAATGAGTTTGGTCAAATCGTCGATAGTGATATTTTCATTGTAATGATTAATGAGATAGTTGCGCAGGCGCTCCGCGGGCGTTTCGCGGTGCATATCTCTCCGCAACAGACGGAGCAGAAGATAAAAAAGAGAATCGTAATCGAGTTTTTCCGCCGTGTTTCCGAGCTTTTCGATTTCCGCAATGATCTTTTGCGCCTCTTCGATATTGAACGTTCCGTGCAGGGGAAGTCCGTTGTGCGAAAAATGTCCCTTGAAGTGAATGAAAAAATAGTTCGGTTCGTCGCTCGGCTCGATACCTTCCTGTTTCAATCCCGCTTTCTGAATGTAATATTCTCCCTCTTTAACCTCTACGTCGATCTCCGCTTCCCGAAACCGCAGAACGCCCTTGCGTACAAGGACAAGCACGCTCTCGTTGAAGGTGCGCAACATGTGCTTTTCTCCCTTTGAAAACTGTCTGTTCGCGGAGAAAATATAGTGAGGCAATTTTTCAAAACTCAGATATTCCATCGTGCGGCTCCCGAAAATATTATAAAATAAAATTGTGATTTTGTCAACATGTTGAGTGATTCTTTATATTGTTTTCCTATCGTTTCGGGGTTATAATAAAATCGACAATCGAACAAACGGTGAATTTATGATTTTTGAATTTTTATCGCCCGAACGGATCGAGCCGCGGGGATGGCTCAAAAAACAGCTTGAAACGCAGGCTAAGGGGCTTCACGGAAACCTCGATAAAGTCTGGAACGACGTAAAAGACAGCAAATGGCTGGGCGGAGCGCACGACGGCTGGGAGCGTTTTCCCTATTTTTTGGACGGGTTTATTCCTCTTGCCTATCTCTTGCGGGACGAAGAGATGATTTCCCGCGCGAAGAAATACGTTGACGCGCTTTTGAAAGATCAGGCGGAGAACGGCTGTTTTTATCCCGTCGGCGAAGAAAAGCAGTGCGGAGATATCTGGTATCTCTTTCTGATCGCAAAAGTTCTTGTGGTCTATGCGGAATGCTCGGGGGAAAAGGAGAAAATCGAAAAATCCCTTGCGCGGCTCATCGGCTATCTCGATCTGTCTTTTAATCATAACCCGCCTTTTAATTGGGCGGGGGCGCGTTGGTACGAATGCATTGTGGCGGCGTATTGGCTGTATTCAAGAACAAAAGACGAAAAATTGGTGCGGTTCGTCAGACGGTTGAAAACGCTCGGCATGAATTTCGGCGCGGCGATCTCTCTGTGGGACGATGTAAAAAACGATTGGGCTTATGAAACGCACGTCGTCAATATTGCTATGGCGCTCAAAAGCGAGGCGCTCTATTGCGCGATGACGGGGGAGAAATATTCCGATTCCGCGAGTGAAATGCTGAAAAAGCTCTTTGAAAAGCACGGTACGGCTTACCGTCATTTTACGGGGGACGAGTGCCTTTCCGGCACAAGTCCCGTGCAGGGGAGCGAGCTATGCGGCATTGTGGAAGCGATGTATTCTTACGAATGGCTCACCCTTTTGACGGGCGAGAGCAAGTGGGGCGATTTTCTCGAAGCGCTGGCGTTCAACGCGCTGCCTGCCGCGGTTTCCGCCGACATGTGGGCGCATCAATACGATCAGCAGGTCAATCAGATCGCTTGTACCCGATTTGAAAAACAGACCTTTCGCACAAATAACAACGAAGCGAACGTGTTCGGGTTGGAGCCCAATTTCGGTTGCTGCACGGCGAACTTCGGGCAGGGATTTCCCAAATTCATGCTCTCTGCCTATCTCGAAAAAGAAGATGGGATCGCCGTGGTTTCTCCCGTCGGAGCGCGGATCAAACTGAAAGAGGGCGGAACGCTCGTCTGCGAATCGGAGTATCCCTTCCGCAGAACAGTAAAGCTCTCCGCGACGGAAGAAGTCAAAATTTATTACCGTCTGCCTGCGTGGGGGAAAACGGAATTCTCCGTAAGCACCGAAATCAAAGACGGGTGGGCGGAGTTCACAATTCCGAAAGGGGGCTTTGTCACGGCGACCTATTTCGCGGAGCCTGTACTTCGGGAACGCTTCGACGGAAGAAAATGCGTGGAGTACGGCGCGCTTTTATTTGCGCTTCCCGTGGAATACCGCGAGGAGCGGCGCGAATACGTGAGAGAGGGCGTGGAACGCAAATATCCCTATTGCGATTACTTGTATCTGCCGACGGGGGAATGGCGGTACGCCTTTGCGGACGATAAGTTCACGGCGGAAGAGCGACCGTATGAAATGCCTTTCGACAGAAAGAATCCGCCGATCGTGGTAAAAGGGGTTTTCGCGCCCGTGGAGTGGGAATATCAGAGCGGACACGACTTGGCGCCCTCTCCGAATGCGGGAACAAAAAGGACGGGGCAAAATGTAAGCGGAGAAATGTTTCCGTACGGCGCGACCTATCTGCGTATGACGGAGATGGCATTGATCAAAAATAATAAGGAGGAAAATATATGAAAAAAGCGGGAAGCAGATTTTTGTCGTTCGCGCTCTCTGCGGCGGCGGTATTGAGTTTGGCGGGCTGCGGCGACGACGGAAGCGTAAAAAAACTTCAATTCTTCACTTGGGGGAACGAGACGGAGACGGCGCTCATGCGCACGCTCATTGCGGAGTTCAACGAACTCAACAAAGGATCGATCGAAGTTTCGATGACGCCTATTCCGTCGGGAGACTACGAAACGAAGATCGACAACGTGCTGGGAGGAAAGAACGTGCCGGATGTGATCGTCGCGGGCGACGGGGAGATCAAGCAGTGGATCGACGACGGCGCGATTACGCCGCTCGACGACTATGCCGCAAACAGCACCGAGATCGATCTTGACAAGATGTGGGAGGACGGCGTAAACCGTTACCGCTACGACGTGGATTCGCGCAAGGGCGGTGAGGGAGAGCTCTACGGGATCATGCGCGATTACAGCCCTTCGGTGCTCTTTTACAACCTCGACGCGATGGAAGCGGTGGGGATCGAGTGTATCTCCGAGACAGAGGAAGAATCGCTTTCGCAATACGGCACGAAGAGCGCGTATTTCGAAAAAGACGGAACTTATTATTTCAACAATCAGATCGCGACGACTTGGGAAGAATTTCTTGCGCTCTCGCAGAAGTTGACCTCCAACGCCGCCGCTCCCGTGCGGAACGATATGAGTATTACGCCTTACGGGATTTATGTGATCAACTGGTTCTGCTTCGGCTGGTCGGTCGGCGGGGACTGCCTCGAATGGGTCGAGAACTCCTCGCTTGCGACGGGCGGAAAATACGAATTTACCCTCTTCGACGACAGCAAGAATTATATTCTCAAAGAAGGTGAGTCGTTTGAGCTGAACGGAACGGAGTACGCAGGCGGAGAGATCGTTTCCTATTCGGATAAGGGATCGCTCTCGGCGGCTGAGAAGGCGCAGTGCACCGAACTTCCCTCCCAGCGCGAGGCAATGCAGTACTTTGTCGATCTCTCGGTCAAGCACGGCGTTTCGCCCAAACCCGACGTATCCGATTCCAACTCCGATTACGGGCTCTTCTCCTCCGAACAGTGCGCCATGCTCATCAGCACCCGCTATGCGGTCGGAATCTACCGTAAGACGATTGCGCCCGAAGACGAGGGCGGCTTCGACTGGGACGTCGCACCTCTGCCCAAACACAAAGACGGCATCATGGCGGGACACAGCGGTTCGCTTGCCTATGCGATTCCGCAGAAGAGCAAAAAGAAAGACGAGGCATGGAAATTTATCGAATTCATGGCGGGCGAGCGGGGAGAGACTGCGTTCGCGGAGGCGGGTTTCACCATTCCGAATACGATGGAGCTTTCGAACAGCGAAGTGTTTTTGCAGACGGGCAAGAAACCCGCAAACTCCAAACTGTTCGTAGACGCGGCGTATTATCAGAGAACGGGCGACTGGGGGTATCTTCCCAATAAAGTCTGGATCAATGAATGGGCGAACGATCTCAACGATAAAGTGCTGCTCGGAACGATGTCGCTGCAACAGCTTAAAGAGGCGCATGCGGCGGAAACACAGAAAATCATAGACGCATATTACGAGGGCTGACGTGAAAACGCGCAGAAAAATGGGCAGGCGGGAGAAAAAAGAAAATATTCAGGGCACGCTTTTCGCGCTCTCTCCGCTCGTGGGATTTCTTCTCTTCGGGGTGATTCCGCTCGCGGTCTCCCTCGTACTTTCCTTCGGAAAAGTGAAGCCGCTCGATCTGACCGACATCGAATTTGTGGGATTCGAGAATTACGTCCGCATTTTTACCGAAGACACGCGTTTTTTCAAATCGATCGGCAATACCTTTTTGTACTCGTTTGCGTCCGTACTGCTCTCGATGATCGTAGCGCTTCTCTTTGCGAATTTTCTCAACCGCAGGATCAGGTTCAAAAAAGTATTCCGTCTGATTCTGTTTATTCCGTATGTCTGTTCGGTCGTGGCGACTTCGATGATGTGGAAGTGGATGCTCGATTACAATTACGGAATATTGAACGACGTGACAAACGCGCTAGGGATCGGCAGGGTCAACTGGATGGGGAATCCCGCAACGGCGATGCCCGTGATGATCGTCTTGGGGGTGTGGAGCGGATTCGGTTACAACATGATTCTCTATACCGCGGCGCTCTCTGCAATCAACCGTTCTTATTACGAGGCGGCTCAGCTTGACGGCGCGAGCGGCGTACAGTGTTTTTTCAGGATCACGCTGCCGCTCGTCTCGCCGACGACATTTTATCTTGCGATCATGGGCTTTATCGGAGCGTTGCAGAGTTTTGCGAATTTTCAGGTCATGACGCCCACGGGCGGACCGGAGGACACGACGCTCACCATGGTATTCCGCGTCTGGCAGACGGCGTTCGAGGACAGACGGCGTTTCGGCATGGGCTACGCTTCGGCGATGGGCTGGATCGTGGGCATGATCATCATGATCTTTACGTCTGTCAATTTTGCGCTGAGCAAGAAGTGGGTGCATTATGAGTAAGGCGTCGAACAGAAGAAAAAAGATCTTCGGCGACGTAATCGCCTATGCTTTTCTGACCCTCGGGTGTCTTGGGGTATTGCTGCCGTTCTTTGTGATATTGAGCACTTCGTTCAAGACGTATATCGATTCGGTCAAAGTGCCGTTCCGCTTTTTCAGGGGATATATCGATTTTACGGGATACAAAGAAGTTTTTCAAATGCCGTCGCTCTATTCGGGGCTGGGGAATACGTTGCTGATCGTGCTGCCCATCATGTTTGTCGGGGTGTTTACCTCTCTTCTGTCGGCGTTTGCGTTTGCAAAGATGCGCTTCCGCGCGAAGAGCGCGATGTTCGCCGTTCTGATGTTTTCGATGATGCTCCCCGGCGTGATCACCATGACGCCCGCCTACATCGTATACGACTGGATCGGCTGGACGGACAGCTTTCTGCCGCTCATGATCCCGAATGCCTTTGGAACGGTCGCCTGCACATTCTTTCTGCGGCAGTATTTTTACACCATTCCCAACGAGATGCTGGAAGCCGCGGAGATCGACGGGCTCGGAAAGTTCGGCTCGTTTATCCGTATTATGATTCCGCTTGCAAAGCCCGCGATCATCGCGCAGATGGTTCTTTGGTTCATTGCGGGATATAACGACTATTTCGGACCTATGCTCTATCTCAATACCGAATCGAAATACACCTTGCAGCTTGTGTTAAGGTTGATGACGGGCAGTGCGGAGAGCAACTGGCCCAAGATCATGGCGTGCTGCGTGATCACCATGATCCCCATGCTCGTGCTCTATTTCGTTGCGCAAAAGCAGCTGATCGAAGGAATTGCCAGCACGGGACTGAAAGAATAAAAAAAGGAGGAAGTTATGAAAAAATTATGCAGAACAATGTTGGCGGCGTTTGCGTTCGTCGGCGCGTCGGTTTCGTTTGCCGCTTGCGGCACGCCGCTCGAATACGTCGACAGCTCGGACGCGGCAGGGGGGGGGTACGATAAAGAGCTGTACTTTCTCAACGAGGGAGAAGTGCAGGCGGCGGACCCTTCTGTCATTACGGTGGGCGACACCTTTTATTTGTATGCGACAAACGCATATGCGGACGGGGATTGCAGCTATATTCAGGGCTGGAAGTCGAAAAATCTTTCCGATTGGGAAGCGCTCGGTCCCGTGTTTACGCCCGCGCGCGACGCTTGGGCGGTGAACTCTCTCTGGGCTCCCGAGGTCATTGAAAAAGACGGCGTATATTATATGTACTACTCGGGAAACGATCTCAACGGCGGAGGAATGAAAGTGGGGCTTGCGACTTCGGCTTCTCCCGCGGGACCCTTTCACGAGATCGAGGGAACGTTCGGCGGAAAGACTTTATCCCGCACGAAGTGTCCGTTCGATTTCGGTTTTCCAGCGATCGATCCGAGCCCGTTCATCGACGGCGGCAGGATCTATCTGTATTTCTCCAAAGATCAGGTCGAACGCACTTCGTCGGTGTACGGGTGCGAGCTCGAAAGCGACATGATCACGGTGAAAGAGGGAACGCTCACGGAAAACGCGCTCGTTGCGCCCTCGCAGGATTGGGAGAATCCCAAGAAAGAATATAAATGGAACGAAGCGCCTTTCGTACTGAAACGGAACGAAAAATACTATCTTTTCTATTCTGCAAATTTTTATAAAAACAGCGTTTACGGAATCGGAGTCGCTACGGCGGATTCTCCGCTCGGACCTTATGCGAAAGCGGAATACAATCCCGTCTTGCAGGCGAGTCCCGATTGGAATTTTATCTCGGGCACGGGGCATTGCAGCGTGTTTCCGTCACCCGACGGAAGAGAACTGTGGATGGCGTACCATTCGCATATCGACGCGGTAAACGGCGGCGACGTAAGAAAAATCTGCTTCGATAAACTCGCTTTCGACGGGAACGGAAAAGTTGTTCTGAACGGACCTTCTTCCACGGCGCAGCCGCTGCCTTCGGGTTGTTCGCAGTACCGCGATATTACCGCGGAAGCGGAAGTCGAAAGGGCGTTTGCCTGTTTATCGGACGGGATCGTCAATTATTTTGCGACGGACGCGGGAGGGTTGAACGAAGTTAAGTTCGATTCGGAGACAACGGTTGTGTTCCGCTTTGCGGAGTCGAGAAAAATCAAAGGGATACTCGTCTATGACAGCGCGGATTACGCGCTCTCGGCGGAAAAAGCGGATATTGCAATCGGCGAAGACAAGTATGCGGGCGTTCGATTCAGCGAAAGCAACCGCTATGTCGACGAATACGATTACGAGATCAAAATTCCGGGGAGCGGGATCGCGGTTTCCTTTGCGGAGACGGAGACTGCGGAAGTGCGGATCACGTTTCCCAAAGGAACTGCGGCGAGCGAGATCGTGATACTCGGCAAATAAAACAGAAGTGGGGTAAAGTTATGAAAAAGAAATTGATTGCGGCATTATCCGTTCTGTCGCTTGCATGCGCGCTGACCGCCTGCGGCGTGAGCGCGACAGCGAAACATCCCGAAAAAGAAGAACCGAAAACGCCCGTTTACGACGCGCCCGTCGTTCTGGACGAAAATACCGAAATCGACGGCGTGAAAGAAGCGATGTACGGCGAAAACAGTCTTTCCTTTATCGAGCCGCGAACGGGGATTACCGTTACGACATGGACGCACCTCGGCGAGAACGGGCTGTATCTTTATTCGGAGGCGGACGATAAAAACGTCTACTATGCTTCCGACCGCGCTTTTCACGAAAACGATTCGATCGAGTACTACCTCGATCCCGATCCAGCGACCACACTCTCGAACGCGGCGCTCAACGCTTCCGTTAAGACGCGCGGCGACTGTCTGCAAGTCAGAGTGAACGCGCTCGGGGAAAACCAGACTTGGTTCGGGCGCAGAACGGGCGGGTATCCGTGGGCGCGCGGCTATTTCCCCTTGAAAACCGCAGCAAAGGTGAACGGAGAAATGAACGTAAAGAACGGCGCGACGGGTTATTCCACGGAGGCGTTTATTCCTTGGGGCGCGTTCGGGTTGAGCGAAAAGCCCGAGGAAATAGGCGTGATGCCCGCGTTCGTCAACGTGGATAACCGCGAGGATACTTCGCGCACATGGTTCACCGTGAAGGGGATGGGGCACGCCGATCCTTCCGGCTATGCGAGGGCAGACCGGGCGGGGTTTAAGGACATCGGTCTTTCCGCCGCTCCCCGAAAAGAGCTGACCGCAGATAAAAACGACGGGTTTTATACGGGCGATACCCTCTTGTTGCGGGAAGTGAACGAAAAAAACGAACTTTCCTCCGCGACCGAACGCGCAAATCTCAAAGCAAGGCTGGGAGACGACGGCGTGTATTTTCTTGCGACGGTCAAAGATAAAGTCTGTACGCGTCATAACGATTCGATCTGGAATAACGACGGGATCGAATTTCTGATCGACGGCGCGGGAACGGGCGGCAGCAGCGTATTCCGCGACGGAATTTTGCGCGTGGGGATCGACGTGGACGGCGGAGTCGAAACGGACATCGCGAAGAGCGGCGTAAACGACTATATTCCTTTCCGCCGCGCGGCGTTCGCGAACGTCGGGGTGAACACGCTCGAAGAAGCGGAGAGCGCGTTCAACTATCGCTACGAATACGTCTACGAAGTCATGATTCCCTATTCGTCGCTGGGTTTTACCGAAAAACCCGTTGCGCTTGCGTTCGGCTGGGCGGTCAAGACCCCCAACGAAAGAGCTTGTATTCTCGACAGAATGGGTTCGGACGGCAATATGGAGGCGCAGGATTGGCTGTGGGAGGACGGACATTTTCCGCAGAATCCGAACGAATATTTCGAAGTCGGCGAGGCGGGTATTCCCGTAAAAACGCATTACGATTTCCCCGAATGGACGGCGTGGGAGAATTGCGCGGTGCAGGCGGACGCAAAAGAACGTTATAATTTCCGCGGGAAAGCCGCGGACAACGGCTTGTATCTCAACGTGGAGCAGTACGTCGACAACTATGTGCGCGGCAGCAACTGGGATTCTTCGATTCATATCGAGCTCGAAATCTGGCAGCACAATATCGGCTGGGGATTCGGCGGAACTTACTTTGCGTTCTTCGGAAACGGCAGTTATTTCATCAACAAAGAGGACAACGTCAAAAAAATCGTGAATCAGGTCACGGTCGCCGATCGGGGCGCGGAAGCAGATTTCCGCTACGTGATTTCTTACGAAATTTTCATCGAGTTCGATAACAATCTCGAAAATTCCCAAGACGGACCTTACGCGTTCGTGCAGATCATGAGCTTTACGCCGAACGAAACGGACGAGGGCTACGAAAAGGCGGTTAAAATCACAAAGGACGGCAACCGCGAGCTCTGGACGGACAACTGCAAATCGTATACTTTCCATGCTGCGGGAATCGACGGAAAAGACACGGGCGACTATCCGCACGGTTCCGACGCATACTCGGATTGGGAAGCGGTTACGGGCAGGATCAGAACTTCCGAGGGCGCGCTCTTAACCGACGCCGCGAATACGCTTGCGATCAAAAAGAATACGGCGTTGAGCGAGGGAACGTATACGGCGCAAGCCGTCAGCGCTTCGGACGGCAGGCTCGGGCTTGTATTCGGCTATACGGACGAAAACAATTATAACTTCTTCTTCGTCGACCGCGCCAAGTGGGAAGTGGGGATCTTGAAAGTCGTAAACGGACAGAAGAGCGCGACGACGAATTATCTCTCCGCAAGTTTCGAGAAGATGACTTCCTATCCGATGAAGGTGGAACTTACGGGCGGAAAATACTATTGCACGTTCTGGAATACGCTCTACTTTATCGGCGAGAGCGCGGGCGGCGGGATCGGATTTGCGAGCGACGTTGCGGGCAATAAGTTCCATTCGTCGGAGGTTAACAACAGCGTTGCGGACAGAAGGGTCGACACGCTCATTCTCGGTCATTCTTATATGGAGCTGTGGCATAACTATGCGGACGATCTGAGCGGAATCGACGGGATCGGAAGCGTATACAATATGGCGATCTCCGGCTCGCATACTTCGCACTGGAACCCGCTTGTCGACAGCGTCGCCGCATACGAGCCCAAGACTGTGATCATCGGAATCGGCGTAAACGATCTCTTCTGGATTCAGAACGAAGGCGTGCGGGCGGCAAGCGAGAATCTTGCGAAATTCCTTGCCGACGCGAAGGCGAAACTTCCGAAAACGAAGTTCCTTGTCTTAGCGGTCAGCCACTGCGTGAATACGGAAAATCAGGGAATGCATAAAATGGTCGTCGATCTGAACGAGAATTTCAGAACCATATGCGCGGACGACGAAAACTTTATCTATCTCGACGTGGAGGATTCCTTCCTCATGTTCGGCAAACCCGTTGTTTCGCTCTTTACCGACGGGCTGCACCCGACGGAATACGCATACAGACTGCATTTCGTTCCCGCGATCAAAAGCGCGTTAGGCGAAAGTTTGCTCGGCAATGCAACGCCGCCCGAATGGGGCGCGGAGGGCACGGTGCGCTCTTCATCGCAGGCGCGCTACGACTACCGCGGATATGCGGCGGAAAACGGGTTGTACCTGAATATGGTGCAATACGTCGACAGCGTAAAACTCAACGGCGACAACTGGGCGAACACGCATGTCGAAATGCAGATATGGAATCACAATTTCGGCGGCGGAAAGCAATGGGGAATGCAGGCGGATACCTTTGTCGCATGCTTCCTCGACGGGACCTATTACATCAACAATCAGACGGACGTGACGGGGATCGAGTACCGCGTTACCGCTGTCGAGGAGACAGGAGGCGTCTATCGCTATAAAATTTCCTACGAAATTTTCATTGGTTTCGGGAACGGATTCGCCAATACGGACGAACCGTATGCATCGGTGAAATTTATGAGCTTTGCGCCGAATGAGACGACGGGCTACGGCGACGGGGCGGAACAAATGAACAAAGACGGCAGAATGGTCTGGACAGATAAATGTCATTCCTACGGCATTCATAAAAACGGGATCGATACGCGTCAGTCGGGCTTGCTCGAAGCGGTTCCCTGGACGGCGTGGGAGGACTGTCAGTTCCGTTCGGAAGCGCAGAACAGATTCGACTATCGTGCTTTTGCCACGGACGACGGTTTATATCTGAACATGGTGCAGTTTGTCGACCGTGTCAAAACGGACGGCGACAACTGGGGGAATACGCACTTTGAATTAAAGATATTCAACAATGATTTCGGTTTCGGTTGGGGCGGTACGTTTGTCGCGTGTTTCCTCGACGGCACCTATTACATCAACAGCGAGACGAATGTAAATGGCATTGTTTACAGTTTCAAAATCACCGATTTGGGCGAAAGCGCGCCGCACCGTTACAAGATAGAGTATTTTCTCCATATCGGTTTTGCGAACAATGCGGGAAGTGCGGACGGACCTTATGCGTTTGTCGATTTCATGAGCTTTATGCCGGAAGAGACGGGGGATTTCGGTACTGCGCAACAGATCAGTCAAGACGGCAGAATGGTCTGGAAAGACAACTGCAATTCATACGGAATCCACGAAAACGGAATCGATTCAAAAGATACCGGCGCGTGAGTATCTCGCAAGATTCTGTCTGTGCCCCGCGCGGCGTTCTGCCGCGCGGGTTTTTTGTATAAAGAATACCACGCGATAGTCGCGTGGTTAAAAATAGGCTTAGCC
>CAJUOV010000005.1 GCA_910588695.1 uncultured Christensenellaceae bacterium | reverse complement strand
GACGCGATCCTCATGATCGAAGCGGGCGCGGACGAGGTGACGAACGACGAAATGGTCGGCGCCATCATGTTCGGTCATAAAGAAATTGCCAAAATCTGCGAGTTCATCGAAAAAGATGTTGTTCCCGCGATCGGCAAGCCCAAAAAAGAGATCGAACTTTATCATGTTCCCGAAGAGCTTGACAAAGAAGTCAGAAAATTTGCCGAAAAGAAAATCGAGTGGGCGATCGACACCACTGACAGAAAAGAGCGCGAAGCGCGTTACGATCAGGTGGAAAAAGAGACGCTTGAACACTTTGCGGAAATTTATCCCGAGAACAAACGCGAGATCAAAGACAGCATTTATTATCTGAATAAAGAAAAAATCCGCGCGAAGATTTTCGACAAGGGGATCCGTCCCGACGGAAGAGGTCTTAAGGACGTGCGCCCGATCTGGTGCGAACGGCACATCCTTCCCCGCGTGCACGGCTCCGCGATCTTCACGCGCGGTCAGACGCAGACGCTTACGACCTGTACTCTCGACATGCTTGTGGCAAAACAGAAACTCGAAGGGCTCGACGAAGAAACGGAGAAGCGCTATATGCATCAATATAACTTCCCCGGATATTGCACGGGCGAAGCAAAGGCGATCCGCGGCGCAGGCAGAAGAGAGATCGGTCACGGCGCACTCGCAGAACGCGCGCTTGTTCCCGTGATTCCTTCCGAAGCGGATTTTCCCTATGCGATCCGTGTCGTAAACGATATTCTTTCTTCGAACGGTTCTTCTTCGATGGCGAGCGTCTGCGGCTCCACCATGGCGCTCATGGATGCGGGCGTGCCTATCAAGGCTCCCGTTGCGGGCGTTGCAATGGGTCTCATCAAAAATCAGGAAACGGGCGAGTTCCGCGTTCTGACGGATATTCAGGGCTTGGAGGACTTCCTCGGAGACATGGACTTTAAGGTTGCGGGAACGACGAAGGGAATTACCGCCATTCAGATGGATATTAAGATCAAGGGTATTTCCGAAGAGATCATGCACACCGCGATCGAGCAGGCGAACGAGGGCAGACAGTTCATTCTCTCCAAAATGCTCGAATGCGTACCAGAAGTCGCGCATCAGCTCAGCAAATATGCACCCCGTATTATATCCATTAAGATCGATCCCGAAAAGATCGGCGACGTCGTCGGCAAGCAGGGCAAGGTCATCAATTCGATCATCGCAGAGACGGGCGCGAAGATCGACATTGAAGAGGACGGCACGGTCAGCATCGCTTCCTACGGGGATTACGAGGCTTGCGACAGAGCGAAAGCGATTATCGAAAGCATTGTGCACGATCCCGAAGTGGGAGACAGATTTTTGGGTACGGTCGTAAGGATTCTGCCTAAGGTGGGCGCGTTCGTTGAATTTGCTCCCAAAAAAGACGGTATGATTCACATTTCCAAATTGAGCGACAAACGCGTCGAAAGCGTGGAAGACGTGCTTCAAATCGGAGATATGGTCAAGGTGGAAATCATAAAGATCGGCGAAAAAGGGATCGACTTCAAACTTCTTGAAAAAATGCAGTAACGCAAATATGAAAAACCGCGCGTCCGCGCGGTTTTTTAAGTCCTTATAAGATAGATAAAATCTCGTTAAAATTAAAATCGGAACAAAAAATAGATTGCGTAACCGCGCATATTCGGGTTTTTTTACAAAGAAATGCGCTCGCGGACAACTGTCCGCGGGCGCATTTGGCTTAAAATTCGGAAATTTCTAAGAGGTAATTGGCGGAAACGTTAAATAAATTACAGAGAAAAATCAATTTCTCATAATCTAATTCCAATACTCCCGCTTCGTACCGCGCATAGGACGGTTGTAACATGTTTAGTTTTTCCGCAACTTCTTTTTGAGTAAAACCTGCGGCTTTTCTGCTCTCTTTAAGTCGCTTTCCTACTTCTTCTCTTACCATTTTTGATAAATATAGCATAAAATTGCGCGCTTTAAGTTTTTGAAAAGGAAAACGGTATCTGATTGCGAAATGTTTCAGATTATAAAATATTTCGTTTTTCCGCTTGTAAAAAATAATTTGCGCGCACGTGAAAAAGTAAGAAGAAACGTTGAGAAAATCATTGTAACGTATTATTTAACTCATTAAAAAACCCGCCGAACGGCGGGTTTTTATTACGCTCTGTAAGTATTTCCGTCAAAACCCAGACTGATCAGAATGGCTCTGTTCACACGTGACATCGTGGCGGGCGGTAATTCTCCGATTCTCGACATCAGTCGTTTTTTATCGATCGTTCTGATCTGTTCGAGAAGAATAACGGAATCCTTTTGCAGTCCGTAGCCCAAAGGCAGTTCGATGTGGGTGGGCAGCCTCGCCTTGTGGATTTTACTCGTCACCGCCGCCGCGATGACGGTAGGGGAATACTTGTTCCCCGTGTCGTTCTGCACGACGAGAACAGGACGTATTCCGCCCTGCTCGCTTCCCACGACGGGGCTCAAATCCGCATAATAAAGTTCTCCGCGCTTGACGTCCATAATTCTCCTTTGTGAGCATGCACCCTCCTCTCTATTCTATGTAACGGGGGAGTTTTTTGCTCGCTAAAATGATTGACGGATTTGTCTTTCGTTATACAATCAATACAAAAAGTTTGTAAAGATCGGGTGACAATCGAAAAGGTTTTGTGTATAATGGAACTATGAACGAAAAAAGACAGCGCGTCGGCAATACGGTGAGCGCGATCGGAATTTGTCTGAATTTTTTACTCGCGGCGGCAAAGATCGTATTCGGCGCGGTATTCGGTTTGATCTCCGTTGCGGCGGACGGCGTGAACAATCTGAGCGACATGGGGAGCGGGATCGTTTCGATCGTGTCGTTCCGCATTGCGGCAAAGCCTGCGGACAAGGAACACCCTTACGGACACCAGCGCGCCGAATATATCGCGTCGATGTTCATCGGATTTTCCGTTTTGCTCATCGCCGCCGAACTGATCCGCGAGTCGGTCGAAAAAATCATTGCTTGGGAACTTCCCGAAATCACGTTCTGGGCGTTTATACTGTTGGGCGCGTCCGTGCTTGTCAAGGCGGGAATGTTCGTTTTATACCGCATCGGAGCGAAAAAAATGAATTCCGACGTTTTGTCTGCCGCCGCGGCAGACAGTCTTTCGGACTGTATTGCGACGTTTGCGGTCATTGCGGGTATGCTGATCTCGTACTATGCGGAAATTCCCTTCGACGGAATCGCGGGGCTCTTTGTCGTTGTTTTTATTCTGTGGGAGGGGATCGGAATCTTACGTAAAGCGAGCTCCCGTCTGTTGGGGCAGGCGCCCGAACCGGAACTCGTAGAACGGGTCAAGGAGATATTGCTTGCAGGCGAGGGGGTGCTCGGAATGCACGACTTGAAAATTCTGCGCTACGGTCCTCAGAAGTTTTTTGCGACGGCGCACGTCGAAATGGACGGAAATCTTCCTTCTGCCGTAACGCATGCAAGAATCGACGGGCTCGAGCGTAAAGTTTACGCCGAGACGGAGGTGGATCTCACGGCTCATTTCGATCCCGTTGACCCCTCGGACGAAGAGGCGAAAGAACTCGAATCGCGGATCCGCGAGTCGGTCGAAGGCATGTACGAGGGAATGGATTTGCACGATTTCCGCTTTGTGCGCGGGGAGAAAAATAAAATTATTTTCGAGGTCGGCATTCCCTTTTCGCTCAAAGCGGAAGACGCCGAAGTGGAGAGCGCGGTGGTTGCGGCGGTCAGGGTGCTGACGGACGCGGAGACTGCGGTCACGGTCGAAAGAGAATAATATGAATGGAATCTTCGCTCTTTGAAACGCTTGTATTTTTCCGAAAAATATGATATAATCAAAGTTGCGCATTTTCGGAATGCGAAGGGGATAAGGAATGAAAATCGTAATTGACGCGATGGGCGGCGACAACGCCCCGCGCGAAATCGTAAAGGGCGCAACTCTCGCGCTCGGTAAAAGAAAAAATTTCGGAATCGTGTTTACGGGCGACGAGTTTTTGGTAAAGAAAGAGCTTGCCGCGCTTTCTTACGACGTTGCGCGTGTAGAAGTAAAACATGCGTCCGAGGTTATTACGAATGACGAGTCGCCCACTTCCGCAGTCAGGAACAAGAGGGACAGCTCGCTTGTCGTCGGCTTGAAAGTTTTGAAAGAGGACGCGGAGGCGGGCGCGCTGATTTCGGCGGGCTCGACGGGCGCGGTGCTCACGGGCGGGATTATGTATATCGGGCGGATTGCGGGCGTGCAGCGCCCCGCGCTCTGTCCTGCGATCCCCAACTACCGCGGGACGAGCACTCTTTTGTGCGACGCGGGGGCGAATGCGGACTGCAAACCCTCTTATCTCGCGCAGTTTGCGGTGATGGCGACCGCATACGGGCGTGCGGCTTACGGCATGGAGAATCCGAGGGTTGCGCTTCTGAGCAACGGAACCGAAGATCATAAAGGCGACATCATGCATCAGGAGGCGTTCGCGCTCCTGTCCGAAACCAAGGGGATCAATTTTATCGGAAACGCGGAGGGACGCGATCTGATGTTCGGCGATTACGATATTCTCGTCGCAGACGGATTTTCGGGCAACGTCGCCCTCAAAGCGGCGGAAGGGTGCGGCAAAACGGTCGCCTCTATTCTGAAAGCGGAATTCTCAAAAGCGAAGTTGAGTTATCTGTTTGCACGCAAACAGATCTCAAAGGTGCGGAGCATTCTCGATTACAACAGAATGGGCGGCGCAATGTTCTTGGGACTTAAAAAAGCGGTGATCAAGGCGCACGGTTCTTCCAAGGCGGAGTCGGTTGCGGCGGCGGTTCTGCAAGCGGTCGACGCGGTGGAGGGCAGAACGGTGGAACATATCGTTCAAATGCTTCCCCAAACAGCGGAGACGAAAGAGGAATGAGACCGTCCGAGGATTGGGACAAGAATACCGCGCTACGCGCCGAAGAGACGCTCGGCTATGTTTTTCGGGACAAAGAACTGTTGAAACAGTGTTTTACCCATAAATCGTTCGCAAACGGAAAGAAAGAGCGGGACAACGAACGGCTTGAATTTCTGGGCGACGCGGTATTGCAGCTTGCCGTGAGCGAGTCGCTCTATCTCAGAGACGGCACGGACGAGGGCAAAATGACGGAGGCGCGTAAGCGTTTCGTTTCCCGCGACGCGCTGACCCGAGCGGCGGAGAAAGCGGGTATTCTCGCATTTCTACGCTATGCGGGCGGAGAGGATACCGTGAGAGGAAAAACCCCCTCCAATCTTTTCGAGGCGGTCGTCGCGGGCATATATCTCGACGGCGGCATGAACGCCGCGCGTAACTTTTTGAAACGCTTTCTTTCGGAGAGCGTGGATGGAAATTATAAAACGCAGTTGCAGGAATATGTGCAGGAGCGGAAGAAACGTCCGCCCGTATACGAGACGGAAGAGAGGGAGAACGGCTTCGGGTGCGTGGTGCGTGCGCTCGGGCAGGAGGCGCGGGGGTTCGGTCAGAGCAAAAAACTTGCGGAGACGGACGCCGCCGAGAAATTATTGAGACGATTCAAAGAGAGGATAGAATGAACTTTAAGGAAATCAGGCTCGTAGGCTTCAAATCCTTTGCGGATAAGACGAGCGTTAAACTCGACGACGGCGTGACTTGTATTGTAGGACCCAACGGGTGCGGTAAGAGCAACGTTGCCGACGCGGTGCGCTGGGTGCTCGGCGAACAGTCGGCAAAGACTCTCCGCGGCTCCAACATGCAGGACGTAATTTTCGGCGGTACGGAATCCCGCCGTTCCCTTTCTTATTGCGAAGTGACGCTTGTCTTTGATAACAGCGAAAAGATGTTCGACACGGAATACGAGGAGATCGCAATTACGCGGCGGCTGTACCGCTCGGGCGAAAGTCAATATCTCATTAATAATCAGGAGTGCAGGTTAAAACAGATTGTTGCGATTCTGCACAGCGCGGGGATCGGAAAGGACGGCTATTCGATCATCGGACAGGGAAAAGTCGAACAGATCATGAACGCCAAGCCGGAGGATCGGCGCGCCATCTTCGAGGAAGCGACGGGGGTCATGAAGTTCAAGACCCAGCGCGGTGAAATCGAGAGGAAGCTCGCTTCGAGCAAAGACAATCTCTCGATCTTCGTACAGAGAATGGACGAGGCGGAGAACCAGCTTCGTCCCCTCGAAAAACAGGCGCAGACCGCGATCAAGTTCCGCGAATACTCCGAACGGCTCAAATACGAAGAAGTGAATACATATCTCGTGCGGTCGGATTCCTTTGCGCAGGAAACCGATAAACAGCGCGAAAAGATCCGCGAGACGGAAGAGCGGCTTCAAAAGGTGGAATCCCGTCTTGCCGCAATCGATACGGCGGAAGAGGAGAGCCGCGAAAAGGTGCGTCATGCCGATGAACAGCTGCGTTCCCTCAACGAAAAGCTGCGTCTCTTCGAAGTGGGGATCGAGCATAAGAGCGGCGAAGCGCGGGTTATCGGTGAAAGAATCGCATCCTACCGACGTCAGCTGCGCGCCGCTTCCGACGACGTGGAATATTCCGTCCGCCGCACGCAGGAGATCGATAAGATCACGTTCGAGAACGAAAAACGGGCGGCGGCGAGCGAACGTCGGGCGAAAGAGATCGAGGAGAGAAGCATACAACTCGGAGAGCGTCTCAGAGAGGCGGACGAGCACGTCGTTGCATACGAGCGTCTCACCGACGAAAAGCGCGCGCACGAACTCAACTCGGTGGAGAGCCTTGCTGACGTGAGAGCGAACGCGGGGAGCCTCTCGGCGCGGCGCGACGCGGCGAGCGAACGCATTCAGGAAGTGAAAGCCGCCATCGAAAAGGCGACCGTGCGCAAGCAGGAATTCGAAACCCAACTCAACGAATGCCTTGCAAGCAAGGGCGAAGTCGTGGCGTTCCTCGACCGAAAAGACGAGCGGGAGCAGGCGATCAAAGCGGAGATCGCAGACCTCAACCGTTCCGAAGAAAAGATCACGCAAGACATTGTTGCGTGCAATACTTCGATCGCCAATCTCAAAAATAACCTTGAATTTTACGTCAACCTCAAAAACCGTTTCGACGGCTACCGCGACTCCGTGAGAAGATTACAGCTTGCGGGTAAGGAAAACGCCGAGATCGGCAGACGCATTAAAGGCGCGATTGCAGACATTGTGCGCTGCGAAGGAAAATACGAAGTTGCGATCGAAACGGCGTTCGGCGCGGCGATGCAGAACCTTGTCACCGCAACGGCGGACGACGCGCGGTATCTCATCGAACACCTCAAACGGACGAACGGGGGCGTGGTTACCTTTTTGCCCGCATCTTCCATGCGTCCGTATACGAACACGCGCGAGATCAAAGAGGCGCTCAAAGAGACGGGCGCGCTCGGTCTTGCCGAAACTTTGGTTACTTACGATTCCTATTACGAGAACGTTATCAAAAATCTGCTCGGCAACACCCTCGTCGCGGATACCATTGCGAACGCCACGGCGATCTCCAAGAAATATCCGCACGCGTTCAAGATCGTAACGCTCGACGGCGACACCATATCGACAAGCGGCGCTATGACGGGCGGTTCCAAACGCAAGGAGAGCGGCAACTTGCTTGCAGGCGAGCGGCATATCAAGGAATGCGAGGAGGGGATTGCGCGAAAAGAGGCTTCGGCGGAAAAGCTGCAAAAGGCGCTTAACGCCTGTAAAGACGAGCTTGAAGAGGCGCGCGCAACCTATGAAAAACTGCGCCTCGGCGTGCAGGAAAACGCGGCGAAGTTTGCCGCGCTTTCACAGAAAGAGAACACCCTTTCCACGCTTGTCGCGGAGGCGGATCACGATAAAACAGAGTATGAAATGCTCCTGACCCGTCTTACAGAGAAAGTAGACGATTTGGAGAGCAAAGTGCTCTCGACTGCAGAGAACGAAGGACTTCTCAATAAAATCCGCGAAGAGGCAGCGGCGGAAGCGAGCGCCCGCGAAGCGGAAATCGCAAAGCTCAGACAGGAGCGCGACGGCATTCAGCGCGAGTACAACGCGTTGCAGGTGGAACGCGCGGCGATCGCTTCGGCAAGGCAGGCAGACAGCGAGACTTCGCGCAGACTGCAACAGGAAAAAGAACGGCTTTTGCAAAAGGTGCAAGACGTGAAAGTCGCCATGTCCGAAACGGAAATCAAGATCGAGCAGTTGCAGCGCGAAGAGGAGAAAGTTGCGCTGACCGAAGAGGAGCAACGCACCGTGGGCGCGCTCCGCGACCGTCTTTCGGTCGTAGACGAAGAGAAGAAGTCGGAGAACGCCCGTCAGATGGAATTTCAGGAAGAGAAGCGTTCTCTGCTCGCCCGTCAACTCACGCTCGGCGAGGACAAGCACGCCGCGGAAATCGAAATTTCCAAGGCGGAGACTACGCTCGAAAATATGCGTCAGCGGTTGAGCGAGGCTTACGGATTGACTTACGAGAGCGCGCAGGAACTGCGCGACGTGAACTATAACATTGCCGACGCGCAGACGAACATTACGAGCTTCAAGCATAAAATCGCCGCGCTCGGACCCGTCAACCAGAATGCGGAAGAGGACTATACGAATCTTCTGACCCGGTATAACGACATGAAAGTCCAGCGCGAAGATCTCGAAAAGGGGATCGCCGATCTGTCGAACGCGCTCGAAGACGTGAAGGGCACCATACTCAAACAGTTCAACGAAGGTTTCCGCGCGATCAACGATAACTTTACTCACATCTTCCGCGAGCTGTTCGGCGGCGGAAGAGCGGAAATGCGGCTCGACTATACCGACTGCGTCGATCCCCTCGACGCGGGTATCGAGATCGAAGCGTGTCCCCCCGGAAAAAAGCTCACAAAAATTTCTCTGCTTTCGGGCGGGGAGCGCGCGTTTACGGCAATCGCCATACTGTTTGCGATTCTGAAAAGCCGCCCCATGCCCTTCTGTATTCTCGACGAGATCGAGGCGGCGCTCGACGAGGCGAACGTTGACCGTTTTGCCAAGTACTTGAAGAAGTTCTCCCGCGATACGCAATTCATCGTGATCACGCACAGAAAGCCGACGATGAATCAGGCTGACACCCTCTTCGGTATCACTATGGAGGAAAAGGGCGTGAGTAAGCTCGTCTCCGTGCGGTTGTCCGAGGTGGAAGAGCGTTTGGGCGGCGACACGGTCATCTGAACATTAAGGAGCGGATATGGGATTATTCGGAAAAATCAGAGACGCATTAAAAAAGACAAAAGCGAACGTTGCGCATAAACTCAGACAGCTTTTTCTGAAAAATAAAATCGGCGACGAATTTTACGACGAGCTCGAAGAAATTCTGATTTCCGCCGACGTCTCGGTGCGGACTGCCGAGGACATCGTGGAGGAAGTCAAAGCGGAGGCGATCGAAAATAAGCTCAAAGACGAGCAATTCGTTACCGATCTGTTGAAAGACATTCTCGAAGATATTCTCGACGAAGCGGAGCTTCCCGCGTTCGAGTATCCCGTCGTTATCATGTTTGTCGGGGTCAACGGCGTCGGCAAGACGACGACGATCGGAAAGGTGGCGAATTGGTTTGTCAAGCAGGGTAAGAGCGTGACGGTTGCGGCGGCGGATACCTTCCGCGCGGCGGCGAGCGATCAGCTCAACGTTTGGGCGGACAGGGCAAAGGTGCGTATCGTCAAGCATGAGGAGGGGAGCGATCCCGCGGCGGTCATTTTCGACGCGGTCTCTTCCGCCAAGGCGAAAAATACCGACGTGGTTCTTGTGGATACCGCAGGACGGCTGCACGTAAAAGAAAATCTCATGAAAGAATTGCAGAAAATGGACAGGGTCGTCTCGCGCGAATATCCCGAGGCGCAGTTCATGAAATTTTTGGTGCTCGACGCAACGACGGGGCAGAACGCCGTTAATCAGGCGCGGGTATTCGACGAGGCGGTCGAGCTCGACGGAATCGTGCTGACCAAGCTCGACGGAACGGCAAAGGGCGGATTCGTGTTCTCGCTGTGCAAAGAATTGCAAATTCCAGTCGTGTTCGCAGGCGTAGGAGAAAAGATCGACGATCTCGAACTTTTCGACGCGGAACAGTTTGTAGAAGGGTTTGTATAAAAAATCGATATAAAACAACCGTCCCGTGCGCACTGCGCACGGGACGGTTAGTTAGTCACTATTTTTTCGGTGGAGTAGGATCATCAGTCCTTTCAAGAAGATAATCGATTGACACATTAAAATAATCGGCAAATAAAATCAGCGTTTTATAATCCGCTTCGCGTTCTCCCGATTCATAACGGCTTATGGTGTTTTGCGTCATGCCGAGCTCCAAACCGAGTTTTAATTGCGTAATATTTTTCTTTTTTCTCAATTCTTTTAATCTTTTTTTGGATTCCATAATTACATATTCTGATTCGCCTTGAATATGCGCGGGTTGTTTATTTTAATAATTCGTCAATGGTGCATTGGAAAAATTCAGAAATTTTTATAATCATATCCATGTCCGGCTCGCGTTTTCCCGATTCCCAGAAACTGACCAGCTGATTGCTCACACCTAAGTATTCGCCTAATTTGTTTTGTGAAATATGCTCGTTTAGTCGCATTTGTCGCAAATTTTTTCCGAAGATATTATCTTTCATAAAAATATTTTATCATATTATCCCACTTTTTGTTTGACTTCCTACGTTTTGTTTGATAAAATAATGTAAAACAAAGGAGATATATATGGAATCGATTATAAAAAAAATTTACGACAAAGAATTGGGTTATAAAGAATCAGTGCCTAAGGATGTAGATTATCAAGAGGCAAGAAATGAATACATCATGGCATACGAAGCGCTGGAAAAGACCTTAAACGAAGAGCAAAAAAATATGCTTTCGGAATTATTTCTCTGAGAGGGCGGAGTTCAAAGTTCGTTGGAGTATCTGTTTTTCAAAGACGGGTTTTCCGCAGGAATCAAATTGGGAATAGAACTCTGCGAAAAAGAATCGTAAATCAAAAGGAAATATTTTCCTGTCAGGTGAAATTACTTGACAGGAAATTTTTTAGCGTATATAATAATATCCGTCAATGGAAGATTTGCATTTTTTACGGCTGTGGGACGTATATCACGGACTTCTTACCAAAACGCAGCGGGAAATCACGAATCTCTATTTTAACTGCGACTTGTCGCTTGCGGAGATTGCAGAAGAAAAAGGGTGTTCGCGTCAGAGCGTTTCCGACTGTCTTGCGGTCTGCCGTAAACAGCTCGAAGAATACGAAGAGAAGCTCGGGTTTGCAGAGTGTACGGCGCGCGTTGCCGAAGCACTCGACGGGTTCAAAGAGCGGTATCCCGAGCACGCTGAGGAAATATCCCGTATTGCGGATATGATCGGAAACGGAAAAATCGGGGAGTAAATTATGGCGTTGTTTTCATCGCTTTCGGAGCGGCTCAATCACATATTTTCAAAACTGACCAAGCGCGGAAAACTCACCGAGCTTGAAATCCGTACGGCGATGCGCGAAGTTCGTATCGCGCTTCTGGAAGCGGACGTCAACATCGGGGTCGCAAAACAGTTTATTGCAGAGGTATCGGAAAAGGCGGTGGGGCAGCAGGTGCTCGAATCGCTCAATCCCGCCCAACAGGTCATTAAAATCGTCAACGAAGAGCTGATCGCGCTCATGGGTTCGGGCAATGCAAAACTCGAAGTAAATCCCAAGCCGCCCACAGTCATCATGATGTGCGGGCTTCAAGGCGCGGGTAAGACCACGTTGTGCGGCAAGCTCGCGCTTCAACTCAAAAAACAGGGCAAGCGTCCCCTTCTCGTCGCGTGCGACGTTTACCGTCCCGCGGCGATCCAACAGCTTCAGGTCGTGGGCGGAAAGGCGGATACCGAAGTCTTTGAAAAAGGTACGCAGGCTCCTCCCAAGACGGCGAAGCAGGCGGTGGAGTTCGCCAAAAAAATGGGGTATGACACGGTCGTGATCGATACGGCGGGGCGGCTTCACATCGACGACGCGCTCATGAAAGAGCTCGAAGAGATTAAAAAAGAAGTGACGGTCACGGAGATTCTTTTAACGGTGGACGCTATGACGGGGCAGGACGCCGTCAACGTAGCAAAGACCTTTAACGAACGGCTCGATCTCACGGGCGTCATTTTAACAAAGCTCGACGGCGATACGCGCGGCGGCGCTTGTCTTTCGATCAAGGCGGTCACGGGCAAGTCCATCAAATTCATCGGCGTGGGCGAAAAGCTCACCGACCTCGAACCTTTTTATCCCGACCGCATGGCGTCGCGTATCTTGGGCATGGGGGACGTGCTCTCGTTGATCGAGAAAGCGCAGGAGGCGGTCAGCGAAAAACAGGCGAAAGAGCTCGAACGCAAAATGCGGGACGCGAGTTTTACGCTTGCGGATTATCTCGATCAGTTCGAGGCGCTCAAAAGAATGGGGGGCGCGGGCGCGCTTGCTTCCATGCTCCCGAATATGGGAAAAGTCAGACTTAACGAATCCGATCTCGACGAAAAACGGATCGACAGAATGCGTGCGATCATTCTTTCGATGACGCCCAAGGAACGGGATAATCCGCAGATCATCAACTCTTCGAGAAAGCGCAGGATCGCTCTGGGATCGGGCACGAACGTGCAGGAGATCAACAAGCTCTTAAAGCAGTTTTCAGACACGAAAGAACTCATGAAACGCATGAAGGGCGGCAAGGGAAAAATGAGACTTCCCTTTTAATTCAAACAGGTAACAATCGGCGGAAGCCGTAAAATTTTCGGAGGAAACTAAAATGGTAAAAATGAGACTTGTAAGATTGGGCGATAAAAAATCTCCCGTCTATCGTATCGTCGTCGTAGACGCGCGCAAAGCGGCAACGGGTGAGTATATCGAAAAAGTCGGTTACTACGATCCCAAGAGCACGCCCGTCACTCTGACCGTCGAAGCGGAGAAAGCGAAAGATTGGCTTGCCAAAGGCGTACAGCCCACCGAGACGGTGAAAGCGCTTCTCGTGCAGGCGGGCGTTCTCGAAAAGCCGACTAAGCTCAGCGCGCCCAAGACCAAGGGCAAAAAGAAAAAGAAGTAATCCCGAACCCGCGCCGCGGGTCGGGAGCGAGGAGAAATTAACATGTTGGACTTAATCAAGTACATTGTGGAACAGTTTGCCGAAGATAAGGCGAATATCGGTTACGAGACGGAAGAGACGGACGACGCAATCAACGTCACCGTGCTTTTGTCTGATTCCGATATGGGAAAGGTCATCGGCAAACAGGGCAAAATTGCAAAGGCGCTCCGCACGATCGTAAGAAACGCCACGCCCGCAGATTCCAAAAAGTACAATATCGAAATCAAAGAGAGAGAAAAAGCCGAGTAATTTTTTGCTCGGCAGAATAGGGGAAGAAAATGCAAATCGCATCGAATTTCGAAAGAAAAGAACTGTTGAAGCAGTACAAAAAGTTGCTGGTTTTCGCATACATGACGGATAACTGCCGCACCGACAAAAAGCAGATGAAGTATGTTTTGAAACTCATCGAGTACGAAAGAAAGCTGATCCGTAAGTCGAAGTCGGTTTTATCCGCTGCCAATCTGCAAAAGGTCGAATGGAATTATATGGACCTTTTCAAGCTGAGTAAGGGGCTCAACCAGAAGAACGTGACCGTGATCAGCAAAGCCACGGCGGACTTCGACGAGTTCCTGAAAAAATTGGAAACGGAGACGGAGGCGCTTAAAATCGAAGTTGCCGTCCGTGAAAGCAAGACGGTGCAGGAGATTTCGGGTAAAGTCGCCGAGACCATCGAAGCGGGTAAAAATAAAATCGGAGACGCTGTCACGAGCGGAATCGAAAAACTAAAAAAAGCGCTGTCCCGCGACGCAGACTGAAAATCGGGATAGTCTTCTCGGGCGGAATCGGGAACTGTGCTTACCAGATCGGATTTGCAAAGGCGTTAATGGAGTTCGTCGACAGAGAAGAAATCACTATGGTTTCAGGCGCGTCCGCGGGAATTTTCACGGGCTACTCTTTTGCCGCCGATAAACTCGACTGGTTAGAGGATATTTATTGCAAAATCGATATACACAAGACTTCCGAACTCTTCTGGCAGGTGTTTGCCAAGCGTCTCGTGTCTAAGTGCATCAACGCCATGTCTGCAAATGAAGATAAACTGACGATTCCGTTCTGCTTTCCCGTCTGTTATATTCCCATTTATTCGGTCAGGTATTATTGGATTTTCGGAAGATATAACCGCGCGTGGCGTAAGTATTTCAGAGCGGCGATCAACTATCCGTTCTTGCAGATCATTCCGTCGTTTATCAACGGGCGGCTTGCGATCGACGGCGGGGCGGCGGACAACATTCCGCTCTTTCCGCTTCTGCACAAGTCGCGTCCCATTCTCTCGTCGGAAAAGCTGGATCTCGTCTTTGTTCTGCACTTCGACGCGCGTTACGACTGGCATAAAGATTTTGTGACGGATGTTCCCGTCATTGATCTTGATCTGGGGATATGCAACGGTTTCGAAAAAGCGCATTACGATTATTCGGAAAAGACGATCCGCCAAAGGATCGACTCTGCTTACGAGTACGGCAAAAAAATTTGCGGGCGACTGTTTGAAGGCGACTGTTCCCAAGAGGGGCTTCAAAAGACCATCAACGAAATCTTTATCGAAGAGCATGCGGTTCGTCAGCAGAATATCTCGATCGACCGTTTCTTCTCGATGCTCAATATCATCGGGCGGTTCGTGCGGTCGGATTCCCACTGTACGCAAAAATTATTTTAACAAGAAACATCTGTAAAATAAAAAAACTCTCGGACGTTTTGTCCGAGAGTTTTTGTTTTTTGGTTAAACGACGTATTTGGGATCGCTTGCCGCGCCGTCGAGTTCTTTTTTTTGATCGGCGTAGCCGTTTTTGCCCAACAAGGCAAAGGTTGCTTTTTTGCCCGCTTCCACCCCCGGTTGGTTGTAAGTGT
Organism: uncultured Christensenellaceae bacterium; assembly: GCA_910588695.1. Classification (GTDB taxonomy): domain Bacteria; phylum Bacillota; class Clostridia; order Christensenellales; family Borkfalkiaceae; genus Gallimonas. Next base: position 97,217 of record CAJUOV010000005.1, on the reverse strand, counting down.
CTACGTCGAGCATCGCGCCTGTGTATGCCGTCTGCAATTCGAAGAAGTAGAGGAGCTGACCGAGCGTGAATTCGTTAACTTCGGGAAGAGAGATGGTATAGTTGAGCCGTCCCGCTTTGGTGAGCGCAAACGCGGTCGCCTTGTTCTCCGCTTGAATGAGCTCTTCCATCGTATGTCCGCCGAGGAAGCCCACGTCGGGAATGTTCTCGCAGCCTTTGGGAATGGGGAAGGGGGTCTTGTATTGATCGACGGAGAGGAATGTAACCACTTTGTCGAAGGGACCCTCGGTGTACAGCTGAACCTGCGAATGCTGGTCGGTCACGCCGAGCGCTTTGACGGGGGTCTGACCCGCGTTGCAGGCTTTGCCGCTCAGCGTTACGTTCTTGCCGAGCGATTCCGCCCAGAGCTGCGCATACCAATCGGAGACATATCTGAGATTGTCGGAATAAGGCATCATAACGCCGATATTCTTGCCGTCTTTCATTGCCGCGAATTGCAGGGTTGCCGCAAGCAGAGCGGGGTTCTTTCTGAAATCGCCCGTCTTGCAGAGACCGTCCATGTAAGCGGCGCCCGCAAGCAGCGCTTCGATGTCGAGTCCGAGTACCGCCGCAGGGAGAAGCCCTACGGGGCAGAGCTGCGAAAATCTTCCGCCCACGCCGTCGGGAAGAATGTAAGATTTGACGCCGCCGAGTTCGTTGGAGATTTTAACAAGGTTTCCGCGCGCCGCGTCCGTGGTGAAGATCAAATGATCTTTGAGGTTCGCCCCTGCTTTTTTCAGAAGATCGGAGATGATAAGGTACTGCGTCATCGTTTCGCTCGTCGCGCCCGATTTGGAGATGACGTTAAAGCAGGTCGTCCTGACGTCGATCACGTCCAAGAGGTCTTTCATTCTTACGGGATCGACGTTGTCTTCTACAAAGAAGCGGGGTCCCTTTCTCTTTTCTTTGGGCAGATCGTTGTAGTGGAGATGACACAGCGCGTTGAACGCCATGGTGGGACCGAGCGCGCTGCCGCCGATTCCGAGTACGACGAAGGTGTCGAATTTTTCGCGCACGCTCTTCGCGGTCGCAAGTATATCCTTTACGATTTCGTCCTGATTATACGGAAGCTCCGTCCAGCCCATGAAGAGCTCGTCTTTTCCGCGGTTATCCGCAACGTAGGAGTATGCCTTTTGCGCGGTCGGTTGGAGCGCGTCGAGTTGTTTTGCGGAATATCCTTTGTCGCCGAGGTATTTGTCCGTCATGTTGGTGTAGTCTACGCGGATGCGCAGAGTTTTTTTGAGTTCGTCAGTAAGATTCATAAAACAGTTCTTCCTCCGATTGGATTTTGATTGACTGTATTTTAACACAATTTATGGAGAAGTGCAACCGTTTGGATAAATTTATCTGTGCGCTTTCGCTTTTTTTCGGATCGGCAATTTGGCGATCACGAACCGTTTGAAAAAGTCTTTGAAATCAAAAAGCCTGAACGCCCAGAGAAGCAGCCCTTCAATCAGCGCGATAAGCAGCAGAGTGATGACGGTTGCGGGAATGTAGCTCATGCAGGTCATGAGCAGATATTTCACGCCGAAGCCTAGCGCCGCCGCAGGAACGGCGACAAGCAGAAGTTTGAAACAATATTTCCATGAACCGACTTTGGTGTGTTTTCTTAAAAGAATGAGCGAGCAGACGGAGACGATCAGATAGTCAAGCGCCATGCCGAGGATGAGAGCGCCGCTCCCGAGATATTTGGGCAGGAACCAAACGGAGAGAAGCATGGCGGCGGAGCCGAGCAAAAAGAAGATCAAAGTCTGTTTTTCGCATCCCATGGAGTTGAGCATGCTCGTTGTGATCATGGAGATACTCAAAGGGATGAGCAGAAATGCGCTGTAAGCGATGAGCTTTCCGCTGTCTGCGTCCGAGAAGAGGAAAATGCCCACGCTTTCTCCGCATACGAGAAAGAGAGGAATGAGGATAAATGCGGTCATGAGCGTGATATTCATTGCTTTTGTAACGAGCGCGGAGAGTTTTTCTTTCTCCTTTTTGTAGTAGCATTCGGCGAGCTCGGGCACGAGAACGAGCGCGATCGAGCCGATGAGCGTGGAGGGAAGCATCAGTACGGGCATGACCATTCCGTACACCACGCCGTATTCGCTCATGGCGCGCGCAGGCGACAGCCCCGCGGCGATAAGACGCATGGGAAAGAGTACGGATATGAGCGAGGAGATCAAAGAGGAGGTCGCCCGCATCGAAGTGACGGGCAGAGAAGATTTTAACATGGGCAGAAATTCCCCTTTCGGCGAGGCGAGTTTTCCGCCCTTGCACAGATAGTAGACAAGCGCGACGAAGAAGGAGAGAAAGTGCGAGACGAATACCGCGATCGCCGCCTTGTTTACATTGGGCAGAGACACGGGGATCACGAGAATGAGAAGAACTCCGATCGTGATCATACTGATCTCTTCGAAAAGCTCCACGGCGGAATAAGCGAAGAAGCGTCGGTTTCCCCAGAAACTTCCGCGGATCACCGTATACAGCGCCGTAAAAGACAGTCCGAACAGGAGTATATAGAACAAGTCCGCGCTTCTCGGATCGGCGAATATCCGCGAAAACGGATCGCGCAGGAAGAACAGAAGCAGGGTGATCGGCAGACTGAACATGAGAGCGACGATCACGGCGGAGCTTGTCGCCGCGTGTCCCTTTTTGGGTGTGTTTGCCGCACGGTGTTTGGAGATCGTGCGCGAAAGCGTGACGGGCAGTCCGCTGGCGGAGATCGTGAGAAATACCGAATAGACGGTGAAAGCGACCTGATAGACGCCCAACCCTTCCGCGCCGAGTGTGCGCGAGAGGATGATCCGGTATAAAAATCCCAGAAAGTGTTCGAACGCGGTAAACAAAGTTACGAGCGCGGTGGTCTTGTACAAATTTCGCATGTCCTATTTTATTCAGACAAGTCACCTTTTTATGTTTCCCCCGCATAGCATGGCGTGTGAAACTTTTATTAGAGAACTGCGGATTTTACCGTGTGAAAAAGGGGCAGACCCTGAACAAGATCGCTTCGGCGTTCTCCGTACCCGCCCGCCTGATTGCCGCCGAAAACGGACTTCAAGAGGAAGTGCGCGGCGGCGAGATATTGAAAATCCCCGCGCAAGGGGGGAATCTCTATACGGTGCGCGGCGGCGAGAGCAAGAGGCTCCTGTGCGGCGGCGAAGAAGCGTTTTTGAAAAAGAACGGTACGCGGTGTCTTTATCCCACGCAAAAGGTACTTTTGTGACAGGATTCCGCCGCGATCCGAATTTCGGGATCGCGGCTTTCCTTTCAACGGACGAATCACGAAAGTATCTGCGTGGTGCATATCATGCAATAAGAACCATGAGTTCTTTACACGGAGGTAACAAATGTCATTTTTTTCCAATTTTTCTTCGGACCGTTGTCCCGGGACGATTTCGGGCAATCCGTTGAACGGGCTCTGTGAAAAGGTTTGCATTCAGGCGGAAAAAATTTTTGACGCGGGCATTATTCAGACGCGTCTTGAAAATTACAGCGCGGTAATCGAAAACGCCGTTCCCGCCGATCCTACATATCCGCTTACCTTTATCAGCGCGCGTTCGCTCTCTTCGGAAGGGATCGTTACGAATCTTTCCGTCGAGCGTCAGGCGGAAGGTCCCTGTGCGCGCGTGCAGGCGACCGTAACCATTCCCATCGAGATCGTATATGTGGACGCTAACGGCGTTGAGGGCAAGGCGACGAGCAGCATCGTAATGAACGAAGACGTTCTGATGTTCGTGCCGTCCGCATCCGTCATGCCTTATACCGTGACGGCGGCGGTTTCGAGCGTGTCGCCCGAGGGCGTGTGGAATCAGGATGCGACCGCGTTTTCACTGAGCGCGTGCGTGACCGTGATTCTCAAAGTTTCCATGCAGGTGGAACTTCTGGTGCCCAGTTACGGATATTGTGCGATCCCGCCTGCGCAGGAATACTCGCAAGAGGTCTGTTCGGGATTCTTCGAACTTCCGCTCTATCCGCAGGGCAAAAATTGCAGCACGAAGTAAAACGAAAGGGACCCGCCTTTTGGGCGGGTCTTTTTTCGCTTTGTTTTGTTTCTGTCATGCGATTTACTTGTCTTTTTTTTCTTTGCCGAATATAATATAAAAAACAATCAAGGAGCAGTCGATTGATATACGAAAATATTCTGGGAGCGATCGGGAATACGCCGCTCATCCGTCTCAATCGGATGACGGAGAAAGATGACGCGCGCATTCTCGTAAAATTCGAAGGGCTAAACGTGGGCGGCTCGATCAAGACAAGAACCGCCTTTGCGATGGTGGAAGCTGCGGAAGCGGAGGGTTTGATCGGAGAAGGGGCTCTCATCGTGGAGCCCACGAGCGGAAATCAGGGAATCGGACTCGCCCTCGTCGGCGCGGTCAAAGGATACAGAACGGTCATCGTCATGCCCGATTCCGTGAGCGAGGAACGCAGAAAGCTCATCGCCCATTACGGCGCGGAGGTGTTGCTCGTTCACGACGACGGCAATATCGGTGAATGTATCGAGGAATGTATCCGCAGGGCGAAAGAGATCGCTAAAACTACGCCGAACGCGTTTATGCCGCAACAGTTCGAGAATGAAAACAATCCTCTTGTGCACAGACGGACGACCGCCGAAGAGATTCTCCGTGACGTCGACGGCAAAATCGACGGGTTTTGCAGCGGAATCGGCACGGGCGGAACGATCACGGGGATCGGAGAGATTCTCAAAAAGAAATATCCCGAAATCAAGATTTGGGCGGTCGAGCCGGAAAACGCCGCCATTCTCGCAGGCGGCTCGGTGGGTACGCATCTGCAAATGGGGATCGGCGACGGACTCATTCCTCCCGTGCTCAATCGGGAAGTCTACGAGGAAATTTGTATTGTTTCGGACGATGAAGCGATCGCAACGACGCGTGAACTTGCAAAAAAAGAGGGGATTCTCTGCGGGATCACGGGCGGAACGAATGTTGCCGCCGCCCTTCGCCTCGCAAAAAAACTCGGCAGAGGAAAGACGGTCGTCACCGTTCTTCCCGACACTGCCGAGCGCTATTTCTCTACGCCTTTGTTTCAGGATGAATGAAAAGAGTCGTCCGCCGAAGCCGAAACCGTCTTGTAATCGGTATAGACGACGAACCCGAGTTTGGACTTTGGCGGTTTTTTTACATATTTGATTTCGCAGTAATCGACGGAGATTTTGTCTCCCTTGCCCTCCGAATATCGGGCGCAGATTCCCGCGGCGTACAAAAGAACGCCGTCGGGAACTTTTTTTCCCTCCGTTCTGATCACAACGTGACAAGAATGATAATTTTTTGCATGCAGCCACAGATCGTCGGGACGGGAGGAACGGACGAGCTTGTCGTTCTCTAAATTGTTTCTGCCCGCCAGAATGCGGAAACCGTCTTTTTCGAACGTTCTGAACTGCACAGGCGTTTCTTTTTTCTTTTTTGTGTTTTCGATTTTTACAAGTCCTGCCGCCGAAAGCTCTTCGCCGAGCGCGTTCAGATCCTCTTCTTCTTTCGCGTAATCGATCGAAGCGGAGAGTGAGCGGAGATATTCGAGCTCTTTTTCGGCTTCCTCCTTCTGCGGCGCGAGCGCTTCGAGAGTGCGCTTCTGCTTGCGGTATTTTTTGAAATAATTCTGCGCGTTCTCCGAGGGGGATCTGTACGGGTCGAGCGTAATTTTAAGCGTTCCGCCTTCTTTGTCGTAAAAGTTTTCGAGTTCGCACCCGCGCGCTCCCTTTTCGACTTTCCAGAGGTTTGCAGTCAGAAGTTCGCCTTTGATCCGGTTCGATTCGGCGTCTCGGCATTCGTTTTGTTTGTCCGCAATCTGAACGAGCCGTTTTTCCTGTTTTTTGATCGCGCCGTTGACGGCGGCTCTGTATTTTCGGCAGCGTGAAGAAAATATTTTTTTTCGTTGCCGATCGCCGTAGAAATGCGCCTGCGCTTCGCCGAGGGAGGGAAAGAGCCGCGCGCCCTCTTCCCACCTTGCAAAAAAGTCGTGTTCGTTGACGCAGGCGGTGATCTCGTCGGAGAATAGATAGTCGTAGACGTGTTTCGCGAGATTTCCGCCGCCGTACCATTTTACAATGTTTTCCGCCGTAACGGGCGCGATCCCGCGTATGCGACGGAAGAGAAAATCGGCAAGATTTTCTTTTGGCGGCTCCCGAAGCAATTCGAACAGCGCCGGATAGTCCGACGGATCGGTTTTATCCTGCGCTTCGGGCAGAGAGTATTTTGCCCCCGAGAGAATGAGCCGTTTGCAGTTTTCTCCGACGGAAGTCGTTTTCAACGCGCCCAGGATTACGCCGTTTTCGGTAAGTATCAGGTTGGAATACTTGCCCATGATTTCGGCGTAGAGAATTTTTTCGGCGGAGGAGAAGTCCGAAACGCAAAAAAAGCGAAACGCGAGAATGCGTTCGAACCCGACGAGGGAGATTTCTTTGATCTCCGCGTTCAGAAGGTGTTTTCTGAGCAGCATGCAAAAACTCGGCGCGACGGCGGGGTTTTCTTTGACGCTCTCCGAAAAATACGCGCCGCAGTCCGAAGCATTCGCATTGAGCGCGAGTTTTTTAACGGCGGAACCCGTATAGACGAGAAGATCGACTTCTTCCCGTTCGGGTTGATTGATTTTGTTGACTTTTCCCCCGCAAAGGACTGCGTTCAGTTCCCTTGCGATGAGGCGGAGAGTAAATGCATCCTGAGGCATAAAACACCTTCTTGTTCAAATTGCATGAACTGAATCAATTATAACCTAAAAAAATCAAAATGTAAATGAAAACGCTTTTCTTTTATTTCTCTTTATGTTAAAATGTAGCTTGTAAGTCTATGCTCTTACTAAAAATGAATTTATTTCAGGAGATATTTTATGAAGTACGAAACAGCACCCGCAGAAAAAAGCACTGTCAAAGTGACGATGACTTTCGATGCCGCAGAATGGGCGGAAGCGAACAATCAGGCGTATCTCAAAAACAGAAAGAAGTACGCTGTAAACGGATTCAGAAAGGGGAAAGTGCCCAAGCACGTTCTTGAAACTTTCTACGGAAAGGGCGTGTTCTATGAAGATGCGCTGAATCTTTTATATTCGCAACACTACGGCGAAGTGCTGGAAAAGGAAAAGACGAATTTCACGGTCGTAGGCGATCCCTCGCTTGCGGTAGAAGACCTGACCGATGAAAAAGTCGTTCTTTCTGCGACGGTTCCCGTAAAACCGGACGTAAAGATCGAGACTTACAAGGGTATAAAAATCAGAAAAATAGAGTATACTGTTACGGACGCCGACGTGGAAAAAGATATCGAGAGCACGCGCGACCGCCTTGCGGAAAAAGTGGAAGTCACCGACCGAGCCGCCGAAAACGGCGATACCGTGAGCATCGATTTTACGGGCAAAGCGGACGGGAAAGAGTTCGACGGCGGCAGCGCGGAGAATTACGATCTGACGCTCGGCTCGCATACCTTTATCGCGGGATTCGAGGAGCAGGTCGTCGGGATGAAGCTCGGCGAGACCAAAGACGTGAACGTCACTTTCCCCGAGGATTATCAGGCGGAAAATCTCAAAGGGAAACCCGCGGTGTTTACCGTGACTCTGCATAAGATCACGGGAAAGAAACTTCCCGAGCTCAACGAAGAGTTTGCGAAGAAAATGGGAAGCGACAGCGTGGAAGCGTACCGCGCCAAAGTCAAAGAGCGTCTCATAAAAAATGCGGAGTCCAAGAGCCGCAACGAGACGGAGTTTTCCATTCTTTCGGAGATCGCAAAGGGCGCGTCCGCCGAAATTCCCGACGCAATGATCGAGACGCAGGAGGATTACTCCCTGCGCAACATGGAATACAATCTAATGTATCAGGGGATCAAACTCGACGACTATCTCAGCTACATCGGTTCGACGCGCGAGGCATATAAAAAGAACTTCGAGGAAGAAGCAAAGACCACCGTTTTGCAGCAGCTCGTGCTCGAAAAGATCATGAAGCTCGAAAAGATCGAGGCGACGCAGAAGGAGATCGACGCGAAGGTCGCGGAACAGGCGAAGAGCGTTGGAAAGAACGCGGAAGAGTATAAGAAGACGATTGATCCCCGTCAGCTCGAATACATCGAAAACGATATCAAAGTGACCAAGACGTTCGAATTTCTGATGGCAAACAACGAAATGTACATCGATCCCGTTGAAAGAAACGAGGAGAAACTTGTATCCAAGCCCAAGTCCGCCGCGAAGAAAGCGGGCGGCGAAAAAGCGGAAGGGGAGACCAAGCCCAAGACCGCGGCAAAGAAAGCAAGCGCCGAGAAAACGGCGGGTGAAACAAAACCCAAAACCGCCGCGAAAAAGAAGGAGAGCTGAAAATGAATGAAAAGAACGTTCTGATTCCCTATGTTGTGGAACGGACTTCGGGCGGGGAGAGAAGTTACGATCTTTACTCCCGTCTTCTTGAAGACAGGATCATTTTTTTGAGCGGCGAGATTGATGACGCGGTGGCGAATACCGTTGTGGCGCAGCTCATTTACCTCGAAGGAAAGGACCCTGCAAAGGACATCAGTCTCTACATCAACAGCCCCGGCGGCTCCGTCTCCGCGGGCATGGCGATTTACGATACGATGAATTATATTAAGTGCGACGTGTCTACGATCTGTATCGGACTCGCCGCATCTATGGGCGCGTTTTTGTTGGCGGCGGGCGCGAAAGGAAAGCGTTACGCGCTGAAAAACAGCGAGATCATGATTCATCAGCCTCTGGGCGGCGCGCAGGGACAGGCGAGCGACATCAAGATTCAGGCGGAACATATTTTAAGGATCAAATCCAAAATGAATAAGATTCTGGCTGCAAATACGAACAGACCCGTCGAAGTCATCGAGCGCGACACGGACAGAGACAATTATCTCTCCGCGGACGAAGCGCAGGAATACGGGCTCATCGATAAAGTGTACGAAAAGAGATAATTCCCCCTTGATTGCGGGCTGCGGATTGTAAGGAGATTTCATGGCTAAATACGAACAATACTGTTCCTTCTGCGGCAAAGAGAAGGCAAAAACAAAAAAACTGATCGCGGGACCGGACGGAATTTTTATCTGCGACGAGTGCGTGGGACTGTGCAACGATATGTTGCAGAAGATGCCTGCGTCCGAGACGCTTGAACCCGTCGAACTCAAAAAACCCGCCGAGATCAAAGCGGAACTCGACCAGTATATCATCGGACAGGATAAAGCGAAAAAAGTGCTCTCCGTGGCGGTCTATAACCACTATAAACGGATTAATGCGCTCGCTGCCGGAAAGGGCGATAAAGACGGCGACGACGTTGAAATCGAGAAGAGCAATATTCTGTTGCTCGGACCTACGGGAAGCGGAAAAACTCTTCTTGCTCGCACGCTTGCGAAAATCCTGAACGTACCGTTTGCGACGAGCGACGCGACTACGCTCACCGAGGCGGGCTATGTGGGCGAGGATGTGGAGAATATTCTTCTCAAACTCATTCAGAACGCCGATTACGACATCGAAAAGGCGCAGCGCGGCATTATTTATATCGACGAGATCGACAAGATCGCGAGAAAGGGCGAAAACGTTTCGATCACGCGCGACGTCTCGGGCGAGGGCGTACAGCAGGCGCTTCTGAAAATCATCGAAAGCACGACGGCGAACGTTCCTCCGCAGGGTGGCAGAAAGCACCCTCAGCAAGACTGTATGCGTATCGATACGACGAATATCCTCTTTATCTGCGGCGGAGCGTTTGTTGGGCTCGATAAGATCGTCAGCGCAAGAAAGGACGATTCCGGCTTGGGGTTCGGCGGTACGGTGAAACTCGGCTCGAATGAAGTGGATTATACCTTGCTTGACGACGTAAAACCGCAGGATCTGACAAAATTCGGGCTCATTCCCGAATTTGTGGGGCGCATTCCCATTGTGGTGAGTTTGCAGGCGCTCGACGAAGACGCGCTCGTGAATATTCTCACCCGTCCGAGGAACGCCATTATCAAGCAGTATCAGAAGCTCGTCGGGCTCGACGGAGTGAAACTGACCGTTGAGGACGAAGCGGTGCGTGAGATCGCAAATACGGCGATTCGCTTAAAGACGGGCGCGAGAGGACTGAGAACGATCATCGAAAGTCTGATGACGGACGTTATGTACGATATTCCCTCCGTCAAAGACGTGGAGGAAGTGATCATCACAAAAGACTGCGTCGATAAGGGCGAAAAGCCTAAGCTTGTGCGGAAAAAGACGGCTTAAAACAAATTTTCAATCCCCCGCGAATATCGTCGGGGGATTTTTTTGTGCATGATGTCTTAATTTAATGTGTAAAAAACCTAATTTTTAGTACAAAGTGCACAAAAACAAAAGGTTTATTTGTTATGTTTGACTATTGATTTTTATTCGCCGTAAGGTTATAATAGAAACAACGAAAATTCGGAGGAAATTTATGTCAGGTCTTTTGCTCAAAGGCATCAACAAAGTTTATCCCGGCGGGAATCAGGCGGTATTCAATTTCTGCCTCGATATTCGGGATAAAGAATTCATTGTGTTCGTCGGACCTTCCGGATGCGGAAAATCCACGACCTTGCGTATGATCGCGGGTCTCGAAGAAATTTCTTCGGGCGAACTGTATATCGACGGCAAACTCGTCAACGACGTCGTACCTAAAGACAGGGATATTGCAATGGTGTTCCAGAACTACGCGCTCTATCCGCACATGTCCGTATACGACAACATGGCGTTCGGTCTGAAACTGAGAAAGGTTCCCAAAGACGTCATCGACGAAAAGGTCAAAGCTGCGGCGGATATTCTCGGGATCAGAGACTATCTCTCCCGTAAACCCAAAGCTCTTTCGGGCGGTCAGCGTCAGCGTGTCGCGCTCGGAAGAACGATTGTCCGCGAACCCAAAGTGTTCCTGCTCGACGAGCCTCTTTCCAACTTGGATGCAAAGCTCCGCGCGCAGATGCGTACCGAAATTTCTAAACTTCACGTTCGTCTTGCAACGACGTTCATCTACGTCACGCACGATCAGATCGAAGCTATGACGATGGGTACCCGTATCGTCGTTATGAAAGACGGTTTCATGCAGCAGGTCGATACCCCGCAGAACCTCTACGATTACCCGATCAACCTCTTTGTTGCGGGCTTCATCGGAACTCCTCAGATGAATTTCTTCAAGGATTCGACGATTACCGAAGAAAACGGAAGAATTTACGTCAATTTTATCGGCGGGAACAAAATTCTTCTTCCCAAGACGGTTGTCAACCGGATCAAGAACCTTGACGAGTATAAGAACACGGGCAAGCTCGTGACGCTCGGCGTCCGCCCCGAAGATATTCATCAGGACGAAGCGTTCATCTCCAAGTCGCCCGATACGATTGTAAAAGCGAAGATCGAAGTTATCGAAAAACTCGGCGCGGAGACGCAGATCTATTGCGACGTGGATTACGAAAGCGACAAGAATACGGTCGTTGACAGCGCTTCCCAGATGATCGCGAAGATTTCTTCCCGTGCAACGGTGGAGCTCGGCGAAATCGTGGAACTTGCGTTTGACGCAATGCACATTCACCTCTTTGACGGATACACCGAAGCGACGATGTTGGAGCGCGACGAGCATTACGACGTTATTCCCGAGAATGCGGAGGGCGCGGCATTCGTACCTCCTACGCCTCAGGAAATGAAAGCGCAAATCGATGCTGCCCGCGTCATTACGAAAGAGATGAAAAAACAGATGAAGCGCGACGCGAAAATGGCTGCCAAGAAGCAGGCGGAAAACGGTGCGCCGGTTGAAGAGACTCCCGCAGCGGAACCCGCTCCCGTCGAAGAGACTCCCGCAGCGGAACCCGCTCCCGTTGAAGAGACTCCCGCAGCGGAACCCGCTCCCGTTGAAGAAGCTCCCGCGGCGGAACCCGCTCCCGTTGAAGAGACTCCTGCGGCGGAACCCGCTCCCGTTGAAGAAGCGCCCGCAGCGGAACCCGCTCCCGCGAAGAAAGCTCCTGCGGCGAAATCGACTGCGGCAAAGAAGCCTTCTGCTTCGAAATCGACCGCAACGAAATCGACTGCGGCGAAATCGACTGCGGCGAAGAAACCTTCGAACGGTTCGAATACGAAGAAGTAATCGATACGAAACACGAAAGAGCATTGCAGTTTTGCAATGCTCTTTTTTTACGGTTAACCAAACAGTTGACAAACCGTTTGCAATCGGGTATGATAATATCTTGTAAAAACAAAAAGGAGATTTTGCGACATGTGGTGGGAAGTCATTCTCGACGCCTTGAAAGATACCGCTATACTCTTCCCTTTTTTGTTTTTAATGTACATTCTGATCGAGGTATTGGAGCATAATACGGCGGCGGGAAAACCCAACCGTGCGCTTGCCGGAAAATGGGCGCCCGTCCTCGGCTCTGCGCTCGGCACGGTTCCGATGTGCGGTTTCTCGGTCATGGCGGCAAAGCTGTACCGCAACCGTCATATTACGGTCGGAACCCTTCTTGCCGTATTTATCGCTACAAGCGACGAGGCGCTTCTTGTAATGCTGACTACGCCCTCGCTTATGCCGCTCGATAAAGTTTACAGCGTGCTCGCTACGGTGGGAATCAAGCTGATTCTGGGCGTTTCCGTCGGGTATCTTGCCGATCTCATCTTAAAACGGCAACCGCGCGTTCTGCCTTTGCCCGCGCCCTGCGAACACGGTGAAATTCCGGAGGAAGCGGAGCATATGCATGGAGAGACGGATGAAGAAAACGTGCATATGTGCGAAAAAGAACACGGGCACGACGCACACGGACATATGCGCGGTCACGGACATGCGCATTACGACGTTTGCAAGCACGCGCATGAGAACAAAGCGAACGTCTATTTTGTTTCGCCGTTGTTGCATTCGCTTCAAGTCGCCGCATTTGTGCTTCTTGTCAATCTTGCCTTCGGATATTTGTTTTTCGGACTCGGTGAGGAAGCGGTGGTATCCTTTTTGCAAGCAGGAAAATGGGTGCAGCCGTTTGTATGTTGTCTCATCGGTCTTGTGCCGAATTGCGCATCGAGCGTGATTCTTGCCGAAACCTTCGCGGTCGGCGGAATCGAATTCGGCAGTTGTCTTGCGGGGCTTATTACCAATGCGGGGCTTGGGTTTACCGTTCTTTTCCGAAGGGGAAAAGAAGTCAGAAGCGGATTGATGATTCTGTTGTTTATGTATTTTTTCGGAGTTGCCGTCGGATATGCGGTCAATGCGTTCGCGCTACTCCTGTGAACTTTTATAATTGAATACGGAGAAATATTATGATGTTCGCCGAACTCTTACCTAAGACAAACGCGCCTGCGGGAGAGGAGGGCGGACTCTTTTTTTGTTCGACCGAAAAAGGCGTAAGAAAGATCGCCGAGAACCGCCCTGCGGGAAAACTTTTATTTGTGACGGACGGAAGCGCGCTCGGCGCGTTCCGCACCTTTCTTCCCTCGCGCGCGCTCTGTCTCGTGCTCGATTCCGACGACTGTCTGCCCCTCTTTGCGACCTCAGACGACGTTTCGTCCGTTGTTGCCGCAGGCGGGAGGGGAACTCTCACTGCGGCGCGCTTCTTTGCGGAAGTGCGTAAAATTCCTTGCGCGGTATTTCCCGCTTGCGCCGCATTGGACGGCGCTTACGAAAAATCGGGAGAAGTGCAGACGGAACGGTTTCGTAAAAAAGTTCCGCTTGCCGAAGCAGCCGTATATTGCGACGAGGCGCTCGCGGAAAGCACGGCGGGACAAGCGTATATGCGGCTGCTTCTGACCCGTCTTGCGCTCGTCGAGGCGCGAGCGATGCGCAGATTCGGTTTGTCTGCGGGGCGGGAGGAGACGGAAGAACGGGTGTACGGCGCGTTGCTGCCGCTTGTTACTAAGTCGCTCTCCTTTCGTGAAGTAGTCGAAATCAACGCGGTTGTGAGAAAATGCGAAAGCGAGGGCATGTCGGAGGGAGAAGGCGTTGCGCTTGCGCGGCTGATCGGGATGAAAGGGGAGGAACAGGCGTTCGGTTTGCTCTCAGCGCTCTATCTTGCATTTTTTTCCAAAGGAAAACCGAGACTGACCGTACCCGATTATGCAACGCGCGCAAAGAGAGCCGAAACTCCTTATTCCGCCCTTTCGATCCCTACGCCCGAAGAATTTGCATTCCGCGCGGCTTCGTTTGAAAAGATGCGCACCTCTTTTTACCGTGAGATCAAAGCGATTTTGAGCGGGGAACTTCATTACAGAAATAATTTTTATGCGCTGACGGGGCGCGCGCCGACCACGGCAAAATCTCTGAACGAACTGCAGCTTCTTCCCGAAAAGAAGACGGGTCTTTGCTCCGTAATCCGCGATTTCGGACTGATGGAGTGGGCGGAGAGAGTCGGTTAAGCGATATTTTCACGAAAAGCGTTTGAAACCCGCGTTCTCGGTGTTATACATAAATAGTAGACATACGGAGGAAATCATGCAGCAATTCAAAGTTTTGGAAGAAGTACCCGAACTCGTTATCGAACTCTCGGGGGAGATCGATTCGGGCAACGCGGACGATTTTTACGAAGATTTTGTAAAGTGCTATAAAACGCCCTCCAAAGTGACGTTCGAATGCGATAAAGTGGAATTTATCGATTCGACGACGCTCGGCGTATTCGTTAAAATACTCAAACGCGTCAGAAGCGACGGGTTTACGATCCGGATCAAAGGTCTGATTCCGAGACTGAAAAAATTGTTTGTGATTTGTTCGCTCGATACGATCATGGAGATTGCGGAATGAAAGATATTTTATCTCTCGGTTTTCAATTTGACCGCGAACTGATGACTACCCTGCGGCTTACGACGGGGGGGATCTGTTCTTTCGTCGGTCTCGATATGGAGGACACGGAAGACTGCAAGGTGTGCGTGACAGAAAGTTTGTTGTTGCTCATGCATAGCGGTTATCCCGCCGCGCGCGTCAGTTTCTCCGAAGATGAAGGCGTATATGTCAGAATCGAAGCGGACGGAGACGGCTCGAAAAGCCTGCTTCCGGACGACGGAATTTCATCCGCGCTGTTGGGCGCGCTTGCGAGAGACGTGAATATGGAGAAGGAGGACGATTGTCTCAAAGCAATCGAATTTCGTTTCGTAAGACATGGAAGATAAAGAACTGTTTCGGCGGTACCGTGAGACGGGCGACGTTTCGCTCCGTAACGAGATCGTAGAAAAGTACCTATACATAGCTTCCGTTATTGCGAAAAAATTCGTCGGACGCGGAGTAGAGTACGACGACCTGTATCAGGTCGCCGCGCTTGCGCTTTTGAAAGGCGTGGATCGCTTCGATGAAACCAAAGGCTTGCAGTTCTCTACATTTATTACGCCCACGATCACGGGCGAGATCAAAAATTATTTCAGGGATCGTTCCCGTCTTGTGCATCTGCCGCGCCGCGTTTCGGAATTGCGGGTAAATCTCAAAAAGGTCGCTGACGAGTATCTGACCGAAACAGGGTTGCGTCCTACGGCGAAAGAGCTTGCCGCAAGGCTCAAAGTGAGCGAGGAAGAGGTGGTGCGCGCGGCGGAAGCGGGCGGCATCGTTTCGCTCGACAATCCCGTAGACGACGATGAGGACGCGATGAGTTTTTATGAAGTGATCCCCGCGGAGGAAGATAACCTCGAACGGATCGAAAACCGCGACGAACTCGAATCGGCGCTTAGCATTTTATCGGATGAGGAAAAAAGGCTCGTTGCTTACCGCTTCGATCAGGAACTTTCGCAGGTCGAAACAGCGCGCCGCATGAATGTTTCGCAGATGTATGTCTCGCGTATGGAACGCAAGGTATTGAGTAAACTGAAAGAAAGACTTAAAAAGAGTATGGCTGACTGATGTACTTCGAAATCGATAACTACAACGCGCTGAAAGATGCGCTGAATACTTTGTGCAAGGGGCTCAGGCAACGCGATATTCCGCAGGATACCGTGTACGACAGTAAATTGGTGGCAGACGAATTGTTGTCGAACGCGCTCCGTCACGGCGGAGGAAAAGCGTTCTTCTCGGTCGAGCTGAACGGAGACAGCATTTCGATCAGCGTGAAAAGTTTACAAGCCTTCCGTCCGCCCGACGAAAGTATTCTCGTCAGCAGGGAATCGGAGAGCGGAAGGGGACTTTATCTCGTTGACACCATTGTGGAGACAAGACGGTACAGTGAGGACAGAGGTACTTCGGTCGTGATCCGGATCAGAAAATAAAAAGACGAATGCAATTTGCATTCGTCTTTTTTGTTTTGTCATTTGATTATCTCGCCGAGCGAATATATTTAAGCAGTTTATCCAGAAGCGCGCGCGAGATATTGCCACGGAATTTTCCGAGATAGATAACGACTTTGTTGAAGAAGTCCTTATTGTCTCCGCCTATCGCGTATGCGGGCATATATTCGAGCACGCCCAGTTTGTTCGCGATGAAGATATCGCCGAATTCGTTGATTTCCGCATTTGAAAGCGTGGAGAAGAAGGGGTCTAAACTCGGGGAACCATATCTCGACGGTTCGTTGGACGCCGCGGGCTGAGGGGGCATGGAAGCGCGGGGGGATGCCGCAGCGCCCGAGCTTGCGCCCGCGCCGTTCGCCATCGCCGCTTTTCTTGCCGCAAGTTCCGCCATGCGTTTTTCGAACGCCGTGGGCTCTCTCTTGGGAGTGGGCTCTTTCTTTTGCGAAGAGCGGATCAGTTCTTCCATACGCTTTTCGAACTCGGAAAGCTCTTTGCCGTGCGAATCGTCCTGCAAATAGTTGTAGGTCGTCGAAGTGGTGCCCTGCGCATCTTTGAGCGCGCGCAGTTCTTCCATGATCTTTGCCATATTGTCGTCGCCCGTATCGGGTTCGACAGGCTGGTTCTGAGCGGTCTTGAGTTCGCGCAGTTCGCGTTTGAGTTGTTCGAGTTCGTCTTGCCGCTTTTTCTCGGCTTCCGCCTTGGCGGCTTCGACGGCTTTCCGTTCTTCTTCGAGTTTGCGCTTTTCTTCTTCGATCTTTCTGCGCTCTTCTTCCGCCTTGCGCTCCGCTTCGGCTTTGGCTTCCGCAGCTCTGCGTTCGGCTTCTGCGCGGGCTTCCTCCGCGGCGCGTCTGTCTGCCTCCGCTTTGGCTTCTGCGGCTCTGCGCTCCGCTTCGGCTTTGGCTTCCGCCGCCTTGCGTTCCGCTTCGAGGCGCGCGGCTTCTGCGGCTCTGCGCTCTTCTTCGAGACGTCTGCGTTCTTCTTCGAGACGTCTGCGCTCTTCTTCGGTTCTTTTTTCCGCTTCAAGACGCGCTTCCGCGGCTTTGCGCTCCGCTTCTTTTGCGATTCTTTCCGCTTCGGCTTTGGCTTCTGCGGCTTTGCGCTCCGCTTCGGCAATGCGCGCTTCTTCCGCGGCTTTGCGTTCAGCTTCTCTTTCGGCTTCCGTTCTCTTCGCCTCTTCGGCGGCGCGTCTCTCCGCTTCCGCCTTGGCTTGCGCCTCCTTCATGGCGCGCAGCTCTTCGGTCAGTTGCTCGATTGCGGATTTGGTTGCGGTATCTTCCTGATTGGAAGTTTGCTTCTGCGATTCTTTCATGGCGCGCAGTTGTTCCGCAAGGCTTTCGATCGCTTCGCGCGTCTTGGAATCTTCCTGAGGGGTCGCGCTGACGGCATGCGACTGCGCTTCTTTCATATTGCGCATTTCCTGCGCGAGCTTTTCAAGCGCCGCCTGCGTTGCGGGATCGGTTTTCTTGTCTCCGCCGCCCGTGGAGAAGGGGACTTTGAAGCTCTTGGCGGTTCCCGAAAAATCGTCGTCTTTGCGGGGAGGATTCGGGCGCATAGGCGGACGGTTCGCCTGATTGGGCATAGGGCGCATCGGTTGCTGAGGCTGTTGCATCGGCCGTTGCGCCTGCTGGGGTTGAGGTTGAGGCTGTGCGGGCGCAGGACGGTTCATCACCGGCTGTGCGGGCACGGGACCCATCGGCGCGGGCGCGCCGTAAGGCAACGCGGGATTCATCGGGCGCTGTTCGTCCGGCTGATCTTTCTCTTTTTTCTTTTTGTCTTTCTCTTTCGTTTTTGCATTTGCTTTCGCGCCCGACTTATTCGCTTTTTTGTCTTCGGCCTTTTTCAGGATCTTAGGCATGAATACGATAACGAGCGAAAGAGCGAACGTCACGAGCGCAAGCGCGGGCGAGCCGACCGAGCAGACAAGCGGCATGATCATTCTGAACATGTCGGTCATGGGGTTGGTTGCAAGCAGCGTCATAACGAAAACCGTCACGATAAGCGCGAATTGCAGAGTATGCATGACGAGATCGAAAATCTTCCCTTTCTTGGCGCAGATACGCGCGGCGGTAAAGAAGAAATTGAGATAGAGCACGCCGAGCGAAACAAACCCGAAAATAACGGGCATCATCGCGTCGGTCTCAAATGCGTAACGGCGCATGTCGCTCATCGGAAGAGCAAACAGCGCGGTAGCCGCGATCGAGAAAAGGGAAATAAACGCGTTCATCGCGCCGATCTGTTTGTTTGCGATGATCGCCGTGATAAAGCAATTCAAAAACCCGAGCGCCGCGAGCGCGAGAGATACGAAGTCCACCTGTGCAAAACTGCCGAAGAAAAGGGTGCTGAGTCCGCAGCAACCGTAACCGACAAGCATGCAGGTGGATACGATTTGAAGCGCTCTTCTTGAATTGGTTCTCGAAAAGAGGGCAATAATCATTGCGATCAGTCCGTAAACGATGCAGACCGCGAGCACAAGAAGAGATACGGCGGGAAGAAGGTGCTGCAACGCGCCCATAATTCCCGTAACGCCCTCTCCGAAACTCAGATAGCCCTGAATGTTCATGATTCCGTCGATCAGTATGCCGACGAGAGTACCCGTCAGAGTTGTGTTTTCAACGTTCTCGGGCAGATACAGCGAGGAGGGGGAGAGATAGACCCAATATTTGCCGAGCAAACCGAGAAAAAGTCCGCCCACCATAAGCAGGAACATCAAAATTGCAAAAATATTGTATAAGACGGAGGGTCTTTTCTTCTTTTTCTTTTTTTCGGGTTCTTTTGTGGCTTTTCCCACTGGTACGAGCGCAGTAGAAACGCCCGCGCCGACGGGAGGCACGGGTGCCGCGGGTTGCTTGTCGTTCGGAAGCACGGGCGGACGGTTCATACCGCCTGCCGCGGGATTCATTCCGCCCATACCGTTCATATTTTGGTTCATGCCTACCGGAATTCCGCGCGCGCCCATAGGCGGGTTCATGCCGCTCATGTTCGGATTCATTCCGTTCATTCCGTTGTTGCGATTCTCCTCCATAAGTAACTCCAAAAGTTTATTGTTGTCAGCGCCGACAATAACCGACAGTAATTCGATATTAAATCTAATATATTATATCACTCAAAAAAGTCGCTGTCAACGTTTTCAATGAAAAATTCGGCTTTGTCCTCACCGTAAACCGCTGTTTTCTATACTATTTTATGCATTTTTTGATTTTTTACGTTTCTCGTGTTCGGACAACCGTGTTTTTTGCGTGTCTTTTTGTGAAATTCCCGCGAGAAAAATGAGCCTGCGCGGAAAATCCTTGTCTTTTTCAGACGGGTATGTTATAATCTGATTGATATTTGCGGAGGATTGAAAAAAAGGACTCTTTCATGAACGCCGATTCGCTTGCACAACTGAAAAGAATGTTCGAGGATATTAGGAAAGAGACGGGCACGGAACTGAGTCTTTCGCCCCTCGTCGGCGATTGCAAGGCGTTTCAGCTTGCTTTTCGCGGAGAGGAAGCGACGGTGTACATCCGCGGGGCGGGCGAAGAAGCGGAGAACAGAATCCGTCTCGTGAGGTATCTGGTATCCGGTTCGTCGGGCAACAAGAGCGCTGTCGCGGGAGAAGGATTAAAGGGGATTCTGCTCGGCGAAGGCGGAGAATGGGAAGCGTTCCGCTATCTTACCAAGCATAATTTTGCGGACGGCAGATGCTTTGCGGCGGACGTGGTGCCGGATAAGCGCACGGACGAGGCGTACAAACTGATCGAGCGATGTATCGAGGGCGGCCGCGACAGAGCGGTGCGCATGGACGACAGTCGTATTGCGATCGTAAAGTTTTCGGGAGAGGAATCTGCGGACGAGTTCGCGCAGTTTGTTTTTCAGTCGCTCTACGAAGAACTCGGTTTGCGGGCGAGCGTGGGCGTAGGATGTGAAGTGGATTCGTTTTCCGAAATCGCCTCGTCTTATTCGCAGGCGGTCACTGCGGTCAAGCTGAGCGGAATTTTTCATTCCAAAGGGGAAGTGCATGCTTACCGCGAATATCTGCTCGTGACAATGCTCGAAGATTTGCCCGAAGCGCGGCTCAAAGAATATATGGCGCAGTTCCGCATGTCGAATACGGCGGAGGTGTTCGCGGACGCCGAATTGTACGGCACCGCAGAGCAGTTTTTGGAAAACGATCTGAACGTTTCGGAGACGAGCCGCGCGCTCTTTCTGCACCGTAATACTTTGATGTACCGTCTCGATAAAATCAAACGGATCACGGGGCTCGATTTGAAAAATTTTTCAGACGCGGTCACGTTCCGCGTGATTTCGATTTTATATAAATTATTGAAACTGTAAAACAAGGAAGGAAAGAGTTATGAACGAAGAAAAAGATACGCGGGAAGAAAATCTTGACGCGGCTGCCAAGAAAAAGAAAATCAAACGGGTCGAAAAAAGCGTTCTGAGCGTATTGCTCGCGCTCGTGATCGTTGCCGTCGGATTCGTTGCGGGCTGGTTCGGCAGATGGGGCGCGCTCGGCAAGAAAAAGCAGTCGTTGTTATGGGCGATCGACGTTGCGGAAGAAAATTATTACCGCGATCTCGAAGACGCGCTCTACGACAATCTTTTTGCGTCTTTTGGATTCGATCCGTATTCCGGTTACTATACCGCCGAAGAATACGAGACGGTCGTCAACGAGTGGAACGGACAAAATCTCGACGCGGGGTTCTCGGTTTATACGGAAGAGAAACCGTTGCAAGTTTATCAGATCGCCGCGGGCTCGTCTGCGGCGGACGCCGGAATTCGGAAAGGTATGTATTTTCTGAAATTCGGCAAAACGGAGGAGACCTTGAAATCGGGAAATGCGGAGGACTATTTTACGTTCGTCGCGAACCTGAAAACAGGAGACACTTACTGCGTGCTCTGCGGCGACAGCGAGAACGAGTCGGAAGCGACGTGTTATACGCTTGAAAACGGCGCGGACGGCGCGGGGATCTCTCTTACCCGCACTTACGATCCCATGCGCGTGTATCAGGTCGTGGGCAATTCTCCCGCGGACAAAGCAGGCTTGAAACGCGGAATGTATATCCTCGGATACGGCGCAAGCGATAACAAAGAAGAAATGACGGCAGGCTCGTCCGCCGATTTCTTTACTTTCGTAAAGTCGCTCAGACCGGATAACGACGGCAATATTTTCTTTTGGCTCAAATGTTCGTTCGATAAAGACGATGCGGACGCTTCGGTCTATAAACTCACGATGGCGGAATATCAGGCGAGCTACTGCTTCTACCGCGATAACAAAGTTTCTTACCGCTTCCGCACGAAAGAGGGGAGCGATAAAGACAAAAAGCCCGAGGCGGTTCTGACGGACGAGCCGCTTACTGCGCTTGATGACGATACCGCGTATATTTGTCTGAGCGAATTTACGGGGAACGCTGCGGCGGAATTTAAGGAATGTCTTCAAAAAATGAAGGATAATAACCGTAAAAATCTGATCCTCGATTTGCGCGGGAACGGCGGCGGAAGAATGAACGTGTTCGCCGAGATCGCTTCGTATTTGCTGAAAGACGCGACCGCAGGCACTCAGAAAGTCGCCTACGCCAAGTTCAAAAACGGCGCGACGGTCAGCTATTCCGTCAAGGGAAGTTATTATAAAGATTATTTCGGGGAGAGTTCCCGTATCAGCATACTTGCGGACGAATATACCGCGTCCGCTTCCGAATGTCTGATCGGCGCGCTGATCGACTATAAGACGATTTCTTTTTCGGACGTCTATCTGCACAGGAACGGCAAGGGTGAAGCGCGCACTTACGGAAAGGGGATCATGCAGACGACCTACGAAGGTCCGAGCGGCAGCGCGCTCAAACTGACTTCCGCCGAAATTTTCTGGCCGAAGAGCGGGAAAACCATTCACGGGGTGGGCGTGACCACGGCGGACGGGGCGAACGCGATTCTTTCGACGCTTCTGCCCGACTCGACGGACAGCTTTCTTCAAGAAGCGATCGGCGTGATCAAAAATAAACCGACTGTTTCTCCCGATGCGCCGTCCGTTTCCGTTTAAACGTTGACGCGGCGCAGATATTCTTCCAAAATACTCGGATCGCCGACCTCTTCGCGGGGTCGGTTTTCTTTATGCTCCGCTCTTTCGTTCTGCGCGGTCGCGCCCTGAGAGGGGGCGGAAGAAGGGATCGAGAACGTGTCGGCGAGCATTTTGATGAGCTCGCGGTTCTCTTTATAAAAACACAGAAATTTGTTGAGCGAATCCTTCATGGATTCGTTTTTATCGGAAAGTGCGACCAAAAGCATCAGAATCACGGTTTCCATCGTATTTTTATTATATGCAAGAACTTTCGCCGTGTGTCCTACATAGGATAGAGCGTGAGGTGTTTTATGGAAGATTTTGCAAACTTCAACGGCGGAAAAAAGAACACTGACGGAAAAAAAGAGGATTTTATGAAAGAAGCGGCTTCCGCCGCCGCGCGTTATAACGGGAAAAACGAAAACGAACTCGTAGGCGAAATTTACGCCCGCGCCGCAGAGGGAAAGAAGAACGGCACTCTTTCCAATCAGGAGATCGACGCGTTCTATCGTCAGATCGCTCCTATGCTCGACGGCGCAAAGCGCAAAAAACTGCAAAAGATCGTAGAAAAATTAAAATCGATTTGAATCGATCCGTTTGAGCGCCCTGACGAGCGCATATCCCTCCCGAATTGATTGGAAAGGGGAGAACGAGGCGCGAACAAGTCCGTCCGGCGCCGTTCCCAACGCCTTGTGAATGAGCGGGGCGCAGTGCAGTCCGCCGCGCGTTGCAATGCCGAAGCGCTCGGAGAGCATGGTCGCGACTTCTTCCGACGGAAGATTTTCGTGCGCAAACGAAACGATTCCGCAGGGATTGGACTTGGAATAAAGGCGGAAGCGGGGAAGGGCGGCAATCTCTCCGCTCACCGTTCGGGTGAGTTTTAAGAGTTTTTCCGTATGTTCCGACTGCCGCGCTTTCACAACGAGCGCGCCTTCGAAGAGTGAGACGATCGCGGGATAAGAGAGCGTTCCGCTCTCCAAGCGATCGGGATAGAACGCGGGCATGCCGAGATTCAGACTTTCGCTCCCCGTTCCTCCGTATAAGAGGGGCTCGGGATTCACGCGGTCGGAAAACAGAAATGCACCCGCGCCTTGAATTGCGTTCAGACCTTTATGCCCCGCAAGCGAAAGCAGATCGATTCCCGTTTCGCGCATACGCAGGGGGATATGTCCGCCGCCCTGCGCGCCGTCCGCAAGCAGCAGAACGCATTCGGGCAGTAGCGCGCGGATTTTTTTAAGGTCGGGACATTCTCCCGTTACGTTGGAGGCGGAGGTCACGGCGACCAGTCTCGTCTTGTCCGTTACGAGCGCGGCGATCGTTTCCGGTTCGACTGTACCGTTTTCAGAGAGCGGAGCTACGGAATAAGCGATCTTGCCCGCACGGGCGAGCGCTTCGAGCGGACGCAATACGGAGTTATGTTCGAGCGCCGTCGTCACGACGTGATCGCCTTTTTGCAGAACGCCGAAGAGCGCGAGGTTGAGCCCCTCGGTGCAATTTTTCGTGAATACGATGCGCTCCGCGCCGAATCCGTCGAAGAGTTCCGAGAGAAGAGTGCGGCAGTTATATACGCGCTCTGCGAGCGCGACGGAAAGACGGTGTCCGCTTCGACCGGGGTTGGCGCAGAGCTTTAAGGCGGCGGAGACTGCGTTTTGTACTGATACGGGTTTGAAGCCGCCCGTTGCGGCATTATCAAGATAAATCATCAATTTATTATACGAAGGTAGGGGAAATTTTTATGACGGTGCTTGCGGTTTTTAAGTCGAGATCCGAGACTCTCGGTTTTGTTTCCGTTTTGAGAAGCGGAGGGGTACCCGCTTCGGCGATGGCGACCCCCAAAGAAGCGGGAGTGGGTTGCGGGCTTTCGGTGCGATTCGAAGAGGGGTTTTTGCCTCGCGCGCGAATGTATCTTACGAAGAGAAACTATTCTTCGTTTGCGGGATTTATGAAAAAAACGCCGTTCGGCTACGGTTATCTGTAATGTAAGACGCCTGCGCAGTTGCGCGGGCTTTATTTATTAAAAAATTATAATTTTTTTCATAATAACCGATTGAAAAACCGAGAAAAATGCGTTATAATCGAAATATGAGCACAAATGAAATTCTTCGGGAACTCAACCGCCTGTATCCCGACGCCAAGCCCGCGCTGCAATTCAAAACGCCCTACGAATTGCTCGTCGCCGTTATTCTTTCGGCGCAATGTACGGACGAGCGGGTAAACAAGGTCACGAAAGTATTGTTCGAACATTACGATACGCCCGAAAAAATGGTGACGCTGAGTCGGGAACAGCTCGAAAAATATATTTTCTCCTGCGGATTTTATCGCAACAAGGCGGCGCACATACTCTCCGCTTCGCGCGATATTTTGGAGAAATTCGGGGGCGAAGTGCCCTCTTCGTTCGAAGAACTCAGAACGCTCGCGGGAGTGGGGCAAAAGACGGCGAACGTCGTCTACGCCGTGGCGTTCGGCGGCGACGCGATCGCGGTGGATACGCACGTTTTCCGCGTTTCTCGTCGGCTCGGGCTGGCTTTCTCCAACACGCCCGAAAAGGTTGAGGAGGAATTGAAAAAGGTCATTCCGCGCGACGAGTGGTCGAAGGCGCACCATTGGCTTATCTGGCACGGACGTAAGGTGTGCCGTTCGCAAAAGCCAGACTGCGAAAACTGTACGCTGAAAAAGATGTGCCCGCATTGCGCGGATCAAGTATAAAAAAAACCTCCTTCGTCGATAACAGGACGGAGGAGGTTTTTATATGAACAATCTGACGGCGAAAGACTTAGACGTGCTTTCGCACATTCTCACAGGGGAAGAGATCGCCTGCAAAAAGGCGAGGGTCTACGCGCATACTTTGACGGACGCGGCGCTTGCGGAAGAGATGAACCGCATAGCGGACGCGCATGCGGCGCGGTTCTCGGCGCTGTTTACGCTTCTGGGAGGGAAAAAGTAATGAAACTTTCTAAAAAAGACACTACTCTGAACGAAAAAGACGCGCTTCAAGATATGCTTGACGCGGAAAAACTTTTGATGAGCTACTATTCGGCGGCGGTCATCGAAGGGAGCTGCAAGCCTTTCCGCAAAGAAATCTTAAAGAATTACACCTCGACCGCGGACACGCAGTTCACGGTGTTCGAACAGATGCTCGCCCGCGGTTACTACGACGTTCAGCCCGCGCAGAAACCGATGATCGACCAAAAAACGGAAATGTTCAAAAAGGTGCTGAAAGAGGTCAACGCCGGTTAAGATTCGTTGCTCGTCGTAATGTTATCGTCGTCCCTCTTCTGGGAACTCGGATAAATCATAGAGTAATGAGGATTGTGCGGATAACGAAGGTTGTCCGCGCTTTTTTTGTTTGTTTTTTTCTTATCTGATTTTTTCATAATGACAGTATGTGCAAAATATGACGTTTTACAACGAATGATTCAAAA
This sequence comes from uncultured Christensenellaceae bacterium, assembly GCA_910588695.1. Classification (GTDB taxonomy): domain Bacteria; phylum Bacillota; class Clostridia; order Christensenellales; family Borkfalkiaceae; genus Gallimonas. The sequence goes on along the minus strand of CAJUOV010000005.1, from coordinate 71,595 downwards.
AATTTGATAAAATCATGATAAAACGTTTGACAATAATATAACGGGGGGGGGTATAATGGCGGTATTGAAAGAATAAGGAGACAAAAAAAATGAAACAAAGAGCAGTGATTTCAACAGTGGCAAGCATTATGCTTGCGGGCGCAATGTGCTTCGGTTTTGCGGCGTGCGGAGAAGGAGAGACCGACGTCGGCAAAAAAATCGACGCACTTACGGGCGAAGAGGTGACGGAAGAAGTTTGGAACGCGGTATGGAACAAGGAGTCCGACGCGTATGGGAATTTCAAAGTCAACTATGTTTATACGTTGGATGAGAGAGAGGACGGCGGCGGTTCCTTCACAACAACGGTGCAAAGTATTCATGCCGACAATAAAGATTATATGTCACTCAGTATCGATTCCGAAATGGGAAATGAAGAGACCGGTTATTATTACTACGACAGCGTAATCGGGGAGTATTTGGAAAAAAATAAAATGACGGACGATAAATGGGTCGTCGGCACGGAGGTATCGGACTATGTGTTGGCGTTTTATTGGATTGATTCTTGTGCCTCAATTATATCCGATTCGGGCACATACTCCGATTTTATATACAGTACGGAAGAAAAGGGTTATACTCTTACGAAGCGTGAGGGGGACAGCACAATTGAGGAAATAAAGTTAGTCGTTAAATTTGCGGAAGGAAAGTTAAAGGCGGTAAAATGTTATTTCACGTTGATAGAACTTGAATATAACGAAGACGATGAAATTGTAGGAGAAAAAGAGATAAGTTATGCCGAGGAGTTATTTTACATTACTTACGGCGGGCAGAGCGTAACGCGCCCCGAAGTTTCGGAATAAATAAATCATATAAAGGGGGCCGCGCATAAAGCGCGGTTCCCTTTGTTACGTCGTTAAAATCATGCGGTCGGAAGCGTTATAAAACGTTTCCGATTTCGGGACGGTAGGTTCCCGGAAGGCACTTCGACATATGCAGAACGATTTCGAGCTTTGCGCTTGCAAGCGAATATTCCTTTTCGCCGATCAGGCGCACCGCTTCGGCAAGGTGTTCGTCCAGGCGGGCGATGTCGTTATGCGGGATCCAGATATGAAGGCGGTCTTTGCGTTTGTCCCACGAGACCTGCACGGCTTTCGCGTCCTCGACATTCGCCTCTTCCGCCTGCGTTTTGAGAACGAGCGTTTCGACCTCTTTCCCGAAGGAGGAAAACTGATCCTCCACATAGAACCATTCGAAGAGCCCCGCGCCCAAGAGCAACGCAAGCGATACGAAAATTGCCGTAAGGGACTTTACCATACCTTCCCCTCCGGATATTCGACTTTGAAGGTTTCGAATTTGCGTTTTTTGACTTGCAGATAGAGTTTGCCTGTGCCGTCGGCGGTCAGAACAAGTACGTCTTTTGCCTTTTTCACCTTTTTTTCTTCGAGTATCCCGTCGAAAAAAGACTGTTCGAGTCCGGTGATTTCAAGGTTTTTCTGATCGTATTTTCCGTTGTCGATGATCACGATGGGCAGGGAAGTCTGCATTTGTTCGTAGTCCTGTTTGGGGAGCGCGGAAAAGGTTCCGTTAGCTTCGTACAGAGCGTAGTCTACCGCGTCGAGTGAAAAATATCCTGCCGAGCGAAGAGATTCGATGAGGTCGGAGACGTCGAGATTGTTGCGTTTCAACTGATAGTCGTCGATCCCGTTTTTGTTGACGACTACGCTCGGTTTTCCGCTGATGAAGGATTTGAGCGGTTTGATTTTCAGATCCAAAAGGGTCATGATCTCGTGCAGGACAAAGATTGTGAGTACGGAAATAATACCGTACAAAAGCGGAATGGAGACGTCTGCCATGGGAATGCAGGCGAGTTCCGCGATCAGAAGAGTGATCACGAGCTCGAAAGGCTGCATTTCTCCGATTTGTCTTTTTCCCATCAAGCGCATGATGACGAGCAGAACGATAAAGATGATCGCTGTGCGTATCGTTACGAGTACCATATTAAAAGTATTTTTTATTTTGAAAAAACTATGTAATTTCGTTGCTTTTCTTTCGCGGATATGTTATATTGAATGAGTAGAGTAGCCAAGGCGCGTTAAGTGTTGCGGAACGGGACGTTGTCCGCAAACGAAAGGATTTTTTCCTGCGGTGCCGCGGCGCGTCCGCTCCAACGCGCAAAATCTCATCATGCGCAATTTTCAGGCGGACCTCTCTCACGGGAGGTTTTTTTATGTCTTTTGAAGCCCAAACAAAAGAAAAGCAGGAAGTCACTCTGTGGAAAAGATTGCTCTTTTCCCAAGCGCTCGCCGACAAGACGATCGCAAAGAAAATCGCCTATCTCGGCGTAATCGCGGCGCTGTGCATCGCAACGAACATGTTCGAGATCAAGTTCGCGACGGTACAGTTTTCTCTGACCATCGTCTCGTCCGTGCTTGCGGGGATTATGGTCGGACCGTTATTCGGGTTTTTAGCGGTGTTTTTAGGAGACGGAATAGGGTATGCCGTCAACAGCATGGGTTATCCCTATTATTGGTGGGTCGCTCTCTCGTGCGCCACAATGGCGCTTATCGCAGGACTCGTGATGTATCTTCCCTTACGTTTTAAGGGCAGCGTATACGTCAAACTTGCGATCATCTGCGCGGCGACGCTGTTGATTTGTTCTGTGGGGATCAACAGTACGGGAATGTACTATATCGGTCTTAAACTGTATATGCCCAAAAACGTTTTGGCGGCGTTCGAAGAACGCTTCGGCGGCAGACAGACTTACGGGATCTACCTTGTGATCCGGTTCTTCATTCTGGGGCAGATATGGAACAGTCTTGCAAACTACGCTCTGCTCTTTGCGGTGGTGCCTCTTTTGAAAGCGATCAAACCGCTCAAACTCGATTTGAATTGACGTCGACAAAGATTGCGGAAAAAATTCAAGGAAGTCAACCTTACGGGGTTGACTTTTCTTTCTTATGAGTGTTATAATGAATGAAAGAATCTTTAAGGGGAAGCTATGTCGTTGTCTCTTCTTGCAAACAATCCGCTCTTCGGGTTCTCGCCCGACGGACGGGGAATCTATATTTTCGGGTTGGAAATTTATTTTTACGCCCTCTGTATCGTGGCGGGAATGCTGCTTGCGGCAACTCTTTCCGCGCTGCTCATGAAACGGCGGAATATGTCCCCCGATTTTATCTTTCTTCTCTTTATCGTCTGCATTCCTACGGCGATCGTCGGCGCGAGGCTTTTTTCCTGCCTTACGGACGAGAATCTCGGGATCGCCCGCTTCTTTGAATTCCGTCAGGGCGGAATGTCGATCACGGGCGGCGTGATCGGCGGTGTGGGCGCGGGATTCGTGGTCTGTCTCATCAAAAAGGTCGACTTTCTGCGGGCGGCGGACTGTGTGGTCGTAAATATCCTTATTGCGCAGGCGCTCGGCAGATGGGGGAATTTTTTCAATGCGGAAGTGTACGGCGGCGTGGTAACGGACCCTTCCATGCAGTGGTTCCCGTTCGCCGTTCCGATCAGCAATTTAAGCGGATATTTCGGCGTAAAGTCGTTTTCCGATCCCAACGCCACATGGCACTACGCGTTTTTCTTTTATGAAATGTTCTTCAACATGATCGGTTGGGCGCTCTTGTTTACCTTTATGTGGTATCGTAAAAAGAAACCGAACGGGCTTGCGACCTGTCTCTATTTCGTGTGGTACGGCGCGGTACGCACGGTTATGGAGCCGTTGCGCGATCCCGAATATATTCTAAGCCGCGGCGGCGTGCCTTGGTCGCACCTCTTTTCCATTCTGATGGTGGGGCTGGGGATCGCGGCGTGCATGCTCTTGATGATCTTTAACTTTTTGAAAGAGGGGAGTTTTGTCGGCAGCAAAAGGGGAGACCCCTGCGGGATTACGAATTATCTGACGCCCTATAAGAACGACGAGCCTTATTTCAGCAAGATCAACATGTTCGGAAGTAATTATCCGCCCCGCCCTCCGAAAGAGGAGCGCAAAAAGAAGAAATCCGAAAAACAAACCGAAGATACATCCGAAAAACCACCCGAGAATAATAACGATCATAACGGGGACAGTGAATGAGGAATTTTTCGTTGCTCACGGATTTGTACGAACTTACGATGGGGCAGGGATATTTTGACCGCGGTCTCTGCGAACGGGAAGCGGCGTTCGATCTCTTTTTCCGCCCCAACGATCTCATTTCTTATTCCGTGGCGGCAGGTATGGAAGAAGCGGCGGAATATCTTGAAAATCTCCTTTTTGAAAAAGACGATATTGCATATCTTTCGTCTCTGAATCTTTTTTCCAGGGAATTTCTGCGGTATCTTGCAAAATTCAGATTTACGGGAACTGTCAAAGCGGTGCGGGAGGGGGAGATCGTATTTCCGAACGAACCCATTCTCACGGTGCGCGCGCCTCTTTTCGAGGCGCAGATCGTCGAGACCGCTCTTCTCAATTTTATCAATCACGAAACGCTGATCGCCACCAAGGCGTCCAAAATCGTACAGGAAGCAAAGGGAGATTCCGTCATGGAATTCGGGCTTCGGCGCGCGCAGGGCGCGGACGCAGGCGTATACGGTGCGCGGGCGGCAATGATCGGCGGTTGCGCTTCCACCTCCAACGTATACGCGGGGAAGCAGTTTTCTCTGCCCCTTTCGGGTACGATGGCGCACAGTTGGATCATGAATTTCAAAGACGAGAGGGAAGCGTTCGAAGCGTATGCGGAGACCTATCCCGACGATTGCGTGCTGTTGGTCGATACTTACGACACGCTTTCGAGCGGTATGCCGAATGCGATCGCGGTTTTGAAAAATCTGAAAGAAAAGGGGCATGCCCCCAAGGGAATCCGTATCGATTCGGGCGATCTTGCCTTTCTTTCCAAAGAGGCGAGAAAGATGCTCGATTCGGCGGGCTTGGAAGAGGTGAAGATCTGCGCATCGGGCGATCTCGACGAATATACGATCCGTTCGCTCAAAGAACAGGGGGCGAAGATCGACGTTTGGGGGGTAGGCACAAAACTCATCACGAGCGCGTCTCTTCCCTCGCTCGGCGGAGTTTATAAGCTCTGCGCCGTATTCGAAAACGGCGACGAACTTCCAAAGCTCAAACGTTCCGATACGGAAGCCAAGACGACCGATCCCGCCTATAAAGAGGGATACAGGATTTACGATAAAGCGACGGGTTACGCGCTTTTCGACTATCTTGCCCGCGCGGGCGAGACGGTGGACGAGAGCTCTGTCCTTGTTTTGAACGGCGGCAGAAAAAAATACGAAGGAAGTTTCTGCGTGAAGCGGTTGTTGCAGCCTCTTTTTCTCGGCGGAAAGCGCGTTTTGCCCCGCTATTCCGTAGAGGACGGACGCAAGTACTGCAAAGAAGAACTTGCCCGTTTCCGCGAAGAGTATAAGCGGCTCGATCTGCCGCATATCTATAAAGTGCATCTTTCTCCCGCGCTCTTTGCCTTGAAAAAGGAGCTCATCGAGAAGATCGAAGAGGAGAACGGCAATGTTTAAGCGTTATTCCGAAAAAGAAGTAAAGGCGCTCGTCCGCAGACTGAAAGAGGAATATGACGGGATCGTCCGTCAGGGCAGAGAGGCGTTTGACGAACTCAAAGAAGAGAACAAGCGTCTGCTCGCGCGTCTGCTGGTTCTCGAAGGGGAGCGCGACGGCGTGACGGACGCTCTCTTGAATGCGGAAAAAGCGGGCGACGCAATCAAAAAAACGGTTGCGGCGGAGGCGGAGAACAAATCGAGAGAGCTCGTGTTACTCTCCGAGCAGTGCCGTATGCTTCTCACGCGTCTCAACGAAAAATATCCCGACGAGGCGGAAGTCAAAGATTTCAAAGTTTTCTGCGACGCGCTGTTCGAGAAGCTGAACGCGAACGCGGGCGGCGAAGAGGAGAGCGGCAGCGGTTTCAATATGGACGACGTGTTGAGTCCGAAAGAACCGCTCGATCTCGAAAAACTGTGCCGCGATCTCGGACTGATGGAGGGCGGGGAGTAACTATGAATAAATTGAAATGCCGCTTGACGAATAAAGAGGCGCGCTTTGCGACGATTGCGGGGCTCGTCTTTCTTCTGTTGCTCTTTGTCGATCAGATCACCAAGGCTTGGGCGGAAGCGGAGCAGGTGCGCGACCCCGAATATTTTCTCGGAATCATCAAATTAACTTATACGACCAACCCGGGAATGGCGTTCAGTTGGTTTTCGCAGAACTATGCCGCGATGGTGTTTATCACCATTCTGACAATCTTTATGATCATAGGGATCGCCGTCGTGTTTTTTACGCTGTTTAAGAAAAATCCTCCCGCGCAGATGTGTCTTGCAATCATCGAAGCGGGTGCGATCGGAAACCTGATCGACCGTTTGTATTTCGGACACGTCCGTGATTTTCTCGATATTTCGCCTCTGCATTTCGGAATCTGCAATCCCGCGGATTTTTATATCACGTTGGGTGCGGCGGCGTTGGTATTCATCATTCTCTTTATCGGTCCGTCCGCGCTCTTTCCCATGACGAAGAAATGGCGGGAAGAGGCGAAAGCGCTCGAAGCGGAAAGAGAAGAAAAGAAGAAAGAAAAAAAGAATCGCCGTCATGACTGAAAAAGAGTTTGTGCTCGGAGAATGCTGCCCGAGGATCGATGTGTTCGTCAGTGAAAAGACGGGGCTTACCCGTTCCGCCGTTAAAAAACTTGCGGAGAGAGGATTGCTGTTCCTCAACGGAAAAGAGGTCAAGGCGGGACAGGCGGGAAAAGCGGGGGACGAAGTGAAAATTGTTCTTCCCGATCCCGAACCGATCGAGGCGGAGCCCGAGAACATTCCTCTCGAAATCGTATACGAGGACGGGGATTTTGCGATTGTCAATAAGCCGCAGGGAATGACCGTGCACGCGGGCGCGGGCAATACGAAGGGCACGCTCGTCAATGCGCTTCTCTATAATCTGGGAGCGTTGAGCTCGATCAACGGGAAAATCCGTCCGGGGATCGTTCACCGTCTGGATAAAGACACGTCGGGACTTCTCGTCGTTGCAAAGAACGACGCGGCGCACCTCTCCCTTTCGAAGCAGATCGCCGAAAAGAGCTGTAAACGAGAGTACTATGCGTTGCTCGAAGGCGTTGTGAAAGAGGACGGGGGGCATATCCTGACCCAGATCGGGCGCGACCCGAACAACCGTCTGAAAATGGCGGTGCTCCCCGCGGGGAAGGGGCGGCGCGCGGAGACGGATTTTTTTGTGGAGGAGCGGTTCCATCAAAATACGTTTGTCCGTTTCGAATTGAAAACGGGGCGCACGCATCAGATCAGAGTGCATGCTAAATATCTTTCTCATCCCGTTGTGGGGGACAAGCTCTACGGATACCGCACGCAAAGGTTTCGCCTCGAAGGGCAGCTCTTACACGCTTTCCGTCTGACGCTTACGCATCCCGGGACGGGCGAAAGAATGAGTTTTACCGCGCCGCTGCCCGATTATTTTGAAAATGTACTTACAACGCTTCGAAAGGAGAGAAAAGAATGATCATACTCGACCGTGATGAAATCCGCCGCGCCGTCATGAGGCTTTCGATGGAAATTATCGAAAAAAACAAGGGAACGGAAAATCTCGTTCTCATCGGGATTCGTAACCGCGGGGCTGTGCTTGCCAGAAAAATGAGGAGGGAGATCGCGCGTATCGAGGGGGTCGAACTGCCGCTCGGGGTGCTCGACGCCGTTCGTTACCGCGACGATTTGTCCGAAGAGGAACGCGCCGCGCGTTACGTCGGGAACGAAATCGAATTTTCGATCGACGGTAAAAATGTCGCCTTGATCGACGATATCATGTATACGGGCAGAACGGTGCGCGCTTCCGTCTCCGCGCTCTCCGAGATCGGCAGCCCGCAGAGTATTCGTTTATACACGCTCATTGACCGCGGACACAGGGAGCTCCCTTTCCGTCCGGACGCCGTGGGCAAATACGTGCCTTCTTCTTCGGAAGAGAGCGTCAAAGTGCATTTTTCGGAGACGGACGGCGAGGAAGCCGTGTTGCTCCTCAAATAAGGAAAAATTTTCCGAAATCCCCTTCGCGATATTTCCGAGGGGGATTTTTTCATAAAAAAACACCAATCGCATTGAAAAAATTGTTTGTAAAAAATCAAAAAAGGTCGCGCAATATCGTTGAAAATTCCGCGCCGAAATGATATAATATAGGTTAGGCAATTATAGAAAAATTTACGGTTACTCGGAGAGATTGTTTTGAACGGTTACGGAAGGGACGAGAAAAAAGAGAATAAAGAAAAGAGCAGAGCGTCCGTTATGACGCGCGAAACGGTCGGAATGACTCTTTTGCTGTTTTCTGCCGTCATATTTTTTATTTTGGTGACGGGACCTTATCTGTTCGGAGAAATCGGCGTGGCGATCACGGCGTTCTTTCTCGGTATCTTCGGGTTTATGGCGTATCCGCTCTTGGTCTATACCGTCTATCAGTCCGTTGTGCTCGTATTCGGAAAGGGAAGAATTTCGTGGGGTTGGAAACTTCGCGTGGGATTTTTGTTGGTTTCGGCATTTTTTATCGCGCATACGGCGACGGCGGAAAGTTTCTTCGGCAACGGTTTCGGCGCCTATATGACGGGTTGCTGGAATGCCGCGCGCGAGAGCGCCGCCGACGGTACGGGAGGGGGCGTGCTTTTGGGGCTGATCGTTTATCCCGTCCGCGCGCTGCTTGCAGTGGAGGGCGCGTATGTCGTTTTTATCGCGCTTGCGCTTCTCTCGGTGTTTCTGATTATCTTAAAAACTCCGCTCGGAAAGAAGATGGGCGGAATACGTTTTGCAAGACGCAGGAGAGAGGAACGTAAAAAGTTTGACCCTCAGGAGCGGTTCGAAGAACCCCGAAGCGAGACCCGCGCGGTAGCTTTCGAGGATCTTGCGCCGCCCGTGCACCGTATGCCTTCGTCCGAAGCAGTAAGACCGAGAAATCATCCGGCTAACGCGTCGTTCGGTATTGCGCAGGATTCGACCCGCCGCTCGAGCGAAAAGGATCGGAGCAAAGAGATTTTGTTCGGCGCGGATCCGCAGGAGTCATACCGCAATAACTTGATATTCAGTCATGATTCATATTTCAATTCGCGGTCCCGTTCTTCGTCGATGTATCGTAATCTTTCGGAAGATTCGGCGAAAAATACTTTGAAAGAAGCGCCCGAAGCCTATTACTCGGCGCACTATTCCTCTGCGGCGGAGAGAACGGCGAACCCCGTTCCCAGACGGGTCAGCGAAGAGAAGCCCGTTTCTCCGAACGGTTACACGTATTCGCCCGCGAACGATATTTCTTATTCGCAGACGCCGTCGTACCGTGCGGAACCGCCCAAGCCTGTTATGCCCGAAAAGCGCGATTATTACGGGCACGACGTTCCGTATAACGAGAATTTTTCGACCGAGCCGAGCGCGCCTGCGGCGGAACAGAAACCCTTGCCGTCTTTTGCTTCCGAACCGGTTGCGAACGAGACGGCGTCCCGCGCGGCTGTATCCGAAGAGCCGACCCCCGCGGAGGATATTTTTTCGCGCATGAGCCGCGCCCGTCGGGAAGAGAGCGCGCCGCAGGAAGAAATCGATTACAATAGCGGCGACTCCATCCGTTCGCTGTTTTCGCGTTCCGTGGGAGAGGATCGTACGCAGTTCCCCCGCGAAGCGCTCGAACCCGAAGAAAATTTACGCGCATCCCGTACCGAACGCGCTTTTTCCGACGAAGGGATCGCGGATACCATGCGCGGCGAAGACAGAAGTTTCTCCCGCGAAGAAGAGGAGTTTTCGCGCGGGGAGAGACGGAGCGCCGCAAGTTTATTCGACGACGATGCGGAAGATGATTTTTCGGCGGAAGAGGAAGTGCCGCCCCCTCCGACGCGCGTCCGTGCGTTTGCGCCCCGCGAACGTGAGGCGAGGATCGCGCCGCCTTCGGCGGAAGCCGCTCCCGCACCTGCGCCAAAACGGCATATATACAGACAGTATGCCGCTCCCGACTACTCTCTGTTCCGCGATTATAACGACGCCGTCATGGTCTCTCAGGAAGAGATCGAGCGTAATTCGGCGGTGATCGAAGAGGCGCTTGCAGGGTTCAGAATCGACGCCAAGGTCGTGAAAGTGACCTGCGGCGCGACCGTTACCCGCTACGATCTCGAAATTCCCGGGAACGTCTCCGTCAATACCGTCGTCAAGCGCGATCAGGAGATTGCCATGCGTCTGCACGCGAGCGACGGGGTCAACGTTTATGCAAACCGCGCGAACGGCACCGTCTCGGTAGACGTGCCCAATTCCGCGCCCGCGACGGTAGGGCTTCGTCCGTTGCTCTACGCGAACGAATACGTCAATTCCAAACCGGGGTCGCTGATGTTCGTAATCGGAAAGGACGTCGAGGGCAAGCCCGTTATCGGCAATATCGTAAAGATGAAGCAGCTTCTCGTCGCGGGAACGACGGGTTCCGGTAAAAGCGTCTGCCTGCATTCCATGTTGATCAGTCTGATTTGCAAATATTCTCCCGAGGATCTGAGACTTATTCTCATCGATCCCAAAGGGGAGTTCACGATCTACGAAGGGCTTCCGCACCTCATGATCAACGAGATTATATCGGATGCGCAGAAAGCGGTCACTTCGCTCAACTGGGCGATTAAAGAAATGGAGCGCAGATACGCGCTCTTCCAGCAAAAGACCCGTTCGGGCGTGCTCGCTCGGAATATCGACGAATACAATTCGAGTCTTACGGAGGACGAACAGAAACTGTGCAAGATCGTCATTGTTGTGGACGAGCTCGCCGATCTGATGTCGGTTGCAAAGAAAGACATCGAAGAACGCATTCAGCGTCTGACGCAGAAATCGCGCGCGGCGGGAATCCACCTCGTGATCTCCACACAGCGCCCTTCGGTCGACGTCATCACGGGCGTGATCAAGGGGAATCTTCCCACTCGTATGGCGCTCAGAGTTATTCAGGAAGTGGACTCGCGCACAATCATCGACGAGACGGGCGCGCAGAAGCTGCTCGGCAACGGCGATATGCTCTTCCGCACGGAGGGCATGTTCAACTGTATGCGCGTGCAGGGCGCTTTCCTCAGCTCGAAAGAGGTAGAGCAGGTCGTAAAATACGTCAAAGAGAATAACGAGGCTTACTTCGATACCGAAGTTTCGGACTACATCAACAACCCCGGTCAGGCGGCGGGCGCTTCCGCAGGCGACGGGGACGACGACGGCGGCGAAGTCAACGAGCAGTATATCAAGGCGCTCAAAATGGTCGTCAAATTGGGCAGCGCATCTATTTCGCTCATTCAGAGAAAATGCTCCGTCGGTTATAACCACGCGGGTAAGATCATGGAGTGGATGGAACTCATGGGCTATGTGTCTCCGTTCGACGGCAAGGCGAAAGCGCGCACGGTGCTTCTTACCAAAGAAGAATGCGAGAGCAAGTACGGGAGCCTCGACTGATGTTGAAAAAAAAGTTCGGCATGATCTCCCTCGGGTGCGATAAGAACCGCGTGGACGGCGAACGTCTGCTGGGCGAGATCGAGCGACATGGCTGCGCGATCGTAAGCGATATTGCGGAAGCGGAAATTCTCATCGTGAACACGTGCGCCTTTCTGAACGCGGCGCGCGAAGAGGGGATCAACGAGATTATCTCCGCGGCTTCTCTGAAAGAGAGCTCCCTCGAAAAAATTGTCGTCAGCGGCTGTCTGAGCGAAAAATTCATCGGCGAGCTCTTTCCAGCGCTCACTGAAGCGGATGTGTTTTTAGGCGTTCACGATGCGGCGGAGCTCTTTCCCGCGCTTAAACGCGCGTATGCGGGCGAGCGGGTCAACGCCGTGAAAACGTGCGGAGAAGTTCTCTCTTCCCGCGTCGTAACCACGCCCGCGCATTACAAATATCTTAAAATCGCAGACGGCTGTTCCAATTTTTGCACTTATTGTCTCATTCCGAAAATCCGCGGAAAATATCGTTCTTATCCCGCGGAAGAACTTCTCGAAGAGGCGAAAAGTTTGGGGGTCACGCAGGAGCTCATTCTCGTTGCGCAGGATACGACCCGTTACGGCGAGGACAGAGGTCAAAATAATTTTGTAAACTTCCTCGAAAAAATTTCTAATCTTGACAATATCTGTCATATACGTTTGCTATACTGTTATCCGGAAAAGATCGACGGGGCTTTGATCGCCCAGATTCGCGATAATCCGAAAATTTTGAAATATCTCGATATTCCTTTGCAGCATTGCGAGAACCGCATTCTCAGACTGATGGGGCGGCGGGGAAGCAAAGAAGAGTATCTCAAACTTTTCGAAACGCTCAGAACGGAAATTCCTGAAATCGCGCTCCGCACGACGTTCATCTCGGGTTTTCCGACCGAGACGGAAGAGGAACATCGCGCATTGTGCGAATTTATAAGAGAAGTAAAGTTCGAGAATGCGGGGATTTTCGCTTACTCCCGGGAACCGGAGACGCCCGCCTATCGGATGAAAGGTCAGATTTCGGCAAGCGTCAAAAAACGCAGACAGAGAGAGCTGTACGAAGCGCAGGAAAAGGTTTCACGCGAATTTCTGCAATCGTTTGTCGGTAAAACGCTTCCCGTCGTTTGCGACGGGATCGATCCGAATGGAACGGGATTTGTCGGCAGAGCTTATTTTCAGGCTCCCGAAATCGACGGTTCGGTGTTTTTCACCGCGCCGCGCGCAAAAGAGGGAGAAATATACCATATTAAGATTATGAAATCATCGGACTACGACCTTTACGGAAGTGCGGTTTCTGAATAACGGAGTAAAATTATGAACTTACCCAATAAAATCACACTGACGCGTATATTCATGATCCCCGTGTTCGTGGCGGTTTTCTATTGCGGGCTGTTAAGTCCGTGGTGTTTTTTGGCGTCCGCGGTAATTTTTTTGCTTGCGGCGGCGACAGACGCTCTCGACGGGCACATCGCAAGAAGCCGTCATCTCGTGACCGATCTGGGCAAGTTCCTTGATCCCATTGCGGATAAGGTGCTTGTTTCGACGGCGTTTATCGTGCTTTTAACGATTCCCGTATCGTTTACGGTGGAGCCGTTCGGGCAGTACGGGCTGATCGTCGCGGGCGTACTCGTTGCGCTAATTCTTGCGCGGGAACTCATTGTGAGCGGATTCCGCACGATCGCGGCGGGAAAAAAGTTAGTGCTTGCCGCCGATAAACTCGGTAAAGTCAAAACGGTATTTCAGGATATCGCGGTCGCGTTTTTACTTGTAAGTATGACATTTTTATTTGCGGGAGCCGATTTCCCCGAACAGGGAACCTATGTATGCGGGCTTATTCTCGCTTACATCGGGCTTACATGCTTTGTGATCTGCGCGCTCATGACGGTGATTTCGGGCGTGAACTATCTTGTCAAAAACAAAGCGGTGCTCCGCGATCGACAAAAAGACGAGGGGGAAAGCGCTTGAAGTACGCGGTCATCGTTCTTGTCAACGTCAAAAATCCGCTCTCCTCGGTCAACTTTCAAACGGTGACGGACGCGTTTTTGTCGGGCGGTGTATTTTTGGACGAAGTACTGATTCTGCCCTACGACGCGCCGACCGCGGTTTCTTCGCATATCTCGCGTCTTTCGTCGGAATGCGACGGCGTTTTTCTTGTCTGCGACGGCGTTCTGGTCTCCGCCGCACGGGATGCGGTCAATGCCTTTTCGGGCGCGGGAGAGGTGTTCGAGGGGGTTCTCAAAGAGACGAAAAGCTGTATTTACGGCGTGATTCCCGCAAACGACGAAGGGGCGCGCACGGTGATGGCGGATGTGATTCCGCGCATCGACAGACGCAGAAATCAACGTTACTGTCGCATGGTGCTTGGAGTTGCCGCCGCGCCCGAGGATCGGGTCCGCGCCGCGGTCTCCGCTGCGGAACAGGTTGCGGAGGGCAGGTTGTTTTTACATGCGAGCGGAAAATACGGTCTGACCCGCATCGAAATCGTGTACAACCGCGAAACGCCGAAAATGATCGCCGACGAAGTGGTGCGCGTTCTGGCGGATCAACTCAAAGAGTACCTCTATACGATCGGGGACCATTCCCTTGCCGAACGGCTCGTGGACGCCTTGAAACTGCACCGTATGAAGATTTCCACGGCGGAATCTTTTACGGCGGGCGGGGTCGGCGGCGCGATCGTCTCGGTCGCGGGTGCGAGCGCGGTGTTTTTCGAGGGGATCAACGCCTACGACAGTAAGGCTAAGTGCGAACGTTTGGGCGTGAACGAGCTCACGATCCGGAATCGGGGCGCCGTCTCCGACGAGACCGCCTACGAAATGGCGGCGGGGCTTTTGATGAAGGGGAATTGCGACGTTGCGATCGCGACAACGGGAATCGCCGGACCGGATTCCGACGAGAGCGGATTGCCAAAGGGGCACTGCTATCTCGCGGTGGGCACCAAGCAACGGATCCGCGTATTCCGTTACGATCTTCTCGGCGACAGAGAGACTGTAACAAAGACCGCGATCAATTTCGCGCTCTTCCATGCCTACGAAGAAATAAAATAAGTTAAAAATGTAAGGAGTAACATATGAACGAAGAAAAACTCAAAGCACTTGACTCGGTGCTTGCGCAGATCGAAAAGGCTTACGGCAAGGGCTCCATCATGAAACTCGGCAACAATGCCGGCAATACGGAGATCGAAGTGATCCCGACGGGATGTCTCTCTCTCGATCTCGCGCTCGGGATCGGCGGACTTCCCCGCGGCAGAATCATCGAAATTTACGGTCCCGAATCTTCCGGTAAAACGACGGTCGCTTTACACGCGGTCGCCGAGGCGCAGAAGGCGGGAGGGATCGCGGCGTTTATCGACGCGGAGCATGCGCTAGATCCCGTTTATGCAAAACATCTCGGAGTGAATCTCGACGAACTTTACGTCTCTCAGCCGGATACGGGCGAGCAGGCGCTCAATATCGTCGATTCTCTCGTGCGTTCTTCGGCGGTGGATATTATCGTAGTCGACTCGGTCGCGGCGCTCACGCCCAAAGCGGAAATCGAGGGGGAAGTCGGCGATTCGGTGGTGGGAGCGCAGGCGAGATTAATGTCGCAGGCTCTGCGTAAGCTTGCGGGTATTACCAATAAAAGCAACACGTGCGTCGTATTCATCAACCAGCTTCGCGAAAAGGTGGGCGTGATGTTCGGCAATCCCGAAGTGACGACGGGGGGCAAGGCGCTTAAATTTTACGCTTCCATTCGCATCGATGTGAGAAAGACGGAAATTCTCAAAGATACCGAGGGCGCGTCGGGCAACCGCACGCGGGCAAAGGTCGTTAAAAACAAGCTCGCTCCTCCCTTCCGTCAGGCGGAATTCGACATCATGTTCGGCGAGGGAGTATCGCAGGAAGGGTGTCTCATCGATTTGGGAACGCAGTACGAAGTTATCAAAAAGAGCGGCGCATGGTACAGCTATAACGACAATAAAGTGGCGAACGGAAAAGAAAAAATGCGCCAGTTCTTAAAGGACAATCCGGAGCTTGCAAGCGAGATTGAGAACAAAATCAGAATCGCGGCAAAAGGAATGTCTGCGGAAGATATCGCGGGCGAAACGGCGGGAGAAGAGGCATGAAGCACGGATTCGTGAAAGTCGCGGCGGCAAGTCCGGAGTTGCGGATTGCCGATCCCGCTTTCAATGCGAAAAAAATAATCGAAACGATTAAGGCGCAGGCGAAAGAGGGGACGGAGATACTTGTTTTTCCCGAGCTTTCCCTTTGCGGCTACACTTCGGGCGATCTGATTCTGAACAAGACGCTGACGGACGGATGTCTTTCCGCTCTTTCAAAGATTGCCGAGGCGAGCAAAGAAATCAAAATGCTCGTGTTCGTCGGGCTTCCCGTCGTATTCGAGAATAAAACGTATAACTGCGCGGCGGCGGTCGTAAACGGTCGCGTTGCGGGGATCGTGCCGAAGACCAATCTTCCGACTTACGGCGAATTTTACGAAGAACGTTATTTTTCCGCCGCGCCCGAAAGAGGCGTGATGCCTGTGCGTTTGGCGGGCGGCGTGTTCGCACCTTTTTCGCGGGAGCTTCTCTTCCGCGACGGCGCGCATCCCGAGGCGACGGTCGCCTGCGAAATCTGCGAAGACTTGTGGGCGGCGGAAGCGCCTTCTTCGAAGCATACGGAGGCAGGCGCGACGATCATCGTGAATCTTTCCGCTTCCAACGAGACGGTGGGTAAACGCGAATACCGTAAAACTTTGCTTGCCGCGCAGTCGGGGAAGTGCGCATGCGCATATGTTTATGCGGACGCGGGCATGAGCGAGAGCACATCCGATCTTGTATTTGCGGGCAACCATTTCGTCTACGAAAACGGCGTCGCTCTTGCGGAGGCAAGACCCTTTTCGGGAGAGGTATGCGAAGCCGAGATCGACGTGGATTTTCTCGTAAACGAACGCAGACGCATGAATACGTTCGTGCCCGTTCCGCAGACGGGTTCTCCCGTGCAGAACGCCTATACCGTCTGCCCTTGTTCGTTTATCGGCGACGGCGATCTGACTTTACGAGAGGTGTCGCCCACGCCTTTCGTTCCCCGCGAAGAGGGGGAACTGACCGCGCGCGCGGAAGAAATTCTTTCGATGCAGGCGAATGCGCTTGCGCGGAGGCTGCAATTTACGGGCGCAAAGACGGCGGTCATCGGCGTTTCGGGCGGACTCGATTCCGCGCTCGCTCTGCTTGTCGCGGTCCGCGCGTTCGATTTGCTGAAAAAGGACAGAAAGGACATTCTCGGTTATTCGATGCCCGGCTTCGGAACGACGGAGGGAACGAAGAATAATTCCGCTCTTCTGATGCAGGCGCTCGGCGTTACTTCCAAGACGGTGCCCATCGCGAACTCCGTACAAGAGCACTTCCTCGACATCGGTCACGATTCCGACCGCCTCGATACGGTAT
Organism: uncultured Christensenellaceae bacterium; assembly: GCA_910588695.1. Lineage (GTDB taxonomy): Bacteria > Bacillota > Clostridia > Christensenellales > Borkfalkiaceae > Gallimonas. Next base: position 54,768 of record CAJUOV010000005.1, on the reverse strand, counting down.
ACGAAAACGCGCAGGCGCGTTACCGCACAATGATTCTGATGGACGTTGCCAACGCGACGCAGGGGCTTGTGATCGGAACGGGGGATTTGAGCGAACTTGCGCTCGGATGGTGCACCTATAACGGGGATCATATGAGCATGTATGCAGTTAACTGTTCTGTTCCGAAAACGCTCGTCAAGCACCTTGTCAAAGCGGAGGCGAACCGCCTCGGCAGAAAAACCAAGAGCGTTCTCGATAAAATTCTCGAAACGGAGATTTCTCCCGAATTGCTTCCTCCCGACGCAAACGGCGAGATCGCGCAGAAGACGGAAGACGTCATCGGCAAATACGAGATCAACGACTTTTATCTGTACGGACTTCTGCGTCGCGGCGATTCTCCCGCAAAGGCGCTCTGTCTTGCGGAGCGCGCGTTCAAAAATCAGTATCCGCGCGAGCAGCTGAAAGATACGCTCGTCAATTTCTATAAGCGTTTCTTTTCTCAGCAGTTCAAAAGGAACTGTGCGCCCGACGGCGTAAAAGTGGGTTCGGTCTGTCTCTCGCCGCGCGGGGATTGGCGCATGCCGTCGGACGCTTCGGCGGCGCTCTGGATAGAAGAGATCGAAAAACTGTAAAATCAATTCGGAGGAGTAATATTATGGCGTTTCAAAAGGATTTTGCGTGGGGCGTTTCGACTGCCGCCTATCAGATCGAGGGAGGCGCGTTCGAGGGCGACAAGGGGCTCAACGTGTGGGACGTGGCTTCCATGACGGAGGGGCGGATTTTCGAAGGACACAAGGGTCACGTCGGGTGCGACCATTTTCATCGCTTCCGTGAGGACGTGGCGATCATGAAAGAGCTCGGGATCAAGCATTACCGTCTCTCCCTCAACTGGTCTCGGTTGCTTCCGCACGGCGTAGGCAAGATCAGCGAAGACGGCGTCGCGTTCTATACCGAGATTTTCCGCGAACTCGCCGACGCGGGGATCACTCCTTGGGTTACCCTCTTTCATTGGGATTACCCCTACGAACTCTATCAGAAAGGGGGTTGGATGAACAATAACAGTCCCGCTTGGTTCGAGGAATATGCCGAAAAGGCAGCCAAACTCTTCGGCGGTTACGTCGACCGCTTTATCCTGATCAACGAGCCGCAGTGTTTTATCGGGATCGGACACAGCTCGGGCGAACACGCGCCCTTCTTAAAGCTTGCCGACCGCGACGTGTTAAGGTGTTGTCACAACGTGTTGCTCGCTTGCGGCAGGGCGGAAAAGGTGCTGCGCAAAGTCTGCGGAAAGCATGTGAAAGTGGGCGTCGCCGAGGCGTACTGGCCCGCGCTGCCCTATCGGGAGGAGGATTACGAACTTGCGAAAAACGATACGTTCGCCTGCCACCGTTCTTTCGGCGATACGTCGCTCTGGCTCGATCCGCTCGTATTCGGCAAGTATACCGAAGATCATCTTAAATGGATGAAAGAAAACGGTTTGGAACCCTCGAAAAAGGATATGCTGTTCATCAAATCCAAGCTGGATTTTATCGGATTCAACACCTATACGGGCAACTGCGTCACGGACAGGAACGGAAAAGCCGAAGGCGTGACGCCTGCGCCCTCCGTGCCCAAAACTGACATGCGTTGGAATGTGTATCCCGACAGTCTCTATTACGGTCCCAAGTACCTGTACGAGCGGTACCGTCTGCCTCTTGTATGTACGGAAAACGGAGTCGCGCTTTCCGAGTGGAAGGATTTGGACGGGAAAATCCTCGATTACAGCCGCATTGATTTTTTGAGACGTTATTTGAAAAGTTTGTCGCGCGCTGCCGACGAGGTGCCGATCGAGGGATATTTTCAATGGTCGTTCATCGACAACTTCGAATGGGCGGAGGGCTTTTCCAAAAAGTTCGGGATTGTTCATGTCGATTACGAGACGGGGGAGAGAACTCCCAAAGAGAGCGCTTATTTTTATCGGAAAGTCATTGAAGAAAACGGCGAAAATCTTTGATCCGGTTACAGGAAAATCCGCGGGAAATTTTACCCGCGGATTTTTTTATCGGTTATCTTCTTGACAGTAAAAAAAAATAGGTGTATAATAAAACTAATCTGCCGCAGTTCGGCTATTTGTCGGGCGCGGCAAAAAACGAATTTTTATCAAGGAGACTGGAATATGCAGCAATTATTCGGTCTGCTCCTTGACGTAGCCATGCCGCTTGCGGTCTCGCTTTTCGTCGTTCTTCCCGTGCTGGGACTTGCGATCGGCGGACTTGCGACATGGCTGATTCTGAAAAAAGTTTCCAAAAAGAAATCCGAAAAGAAGCTCGACGATGCGGAAAAGAGAGTCAAAGAGATGCTCGAAACCGCCGAAACGCAGGCAAAGCAGATCAGAAAGGAAGCGCAGTTAGAATCCAAGGAACAGGACATCAAACGGAGAAACGATTTTGAACACGAGATGAAGGAGAAGCGCGCCGAGCAGCAGCGCACCGAAGCCCGTCTCAACCGTCAGGAGGACTTTCTCGAAAAGAAAGAAAACGAACTCAACAAGAAAGCGAATTCGCTCGACGAACAGCGCGAGGCGCTTACCCGCCGCACGCAGGAACTGAGTAAAAAAGAAGAGGTTGTCGCCCGTCAGCAGGAGCTCATGATGCAGGAGCTTGAACGGGTCGCTCAGCTCACCAAGGAAGAGGCGAAAAAGCAGCTTTCGGACGAAATTCTCGAAGAGACCCGCCGCGACTGCGCGGTTCAGGTGAGGAATCTTGAACAGGAAGCGAAAGACGAGGCGGACATCAACGCGAAAAATATCATTTCGCTTGCGATCCAGCGTTGCGCTTCCGATCACGCCTCGGAGACGACGGTCTCCGTCGTGCCCCTTCCCAACGACGATATGAAAGCGCGTATCATCGGCAGAGAGGGCAGAAATATCCGCGCGATCGAAAACGCGACGGGAATCGAGCTCATTATCGACGATACGCCCGAAGTCGTGATCCTTTCGGGCTTTGATCCCGTGAGACGGGAGGTCGCCCGCCTCACTCTCGAACGGCTCATTCAGGACGGAAGAATCCATCCCGCGAGAATCGAAGAAACGGTCGAAAAAGTTCAGAAAGAACTCGACCAGCAGATCAAGGCGGCGGGCGAAAACGCCATGTTCGAAGTGGGTATTTTCGGGCTTCATCCCGAGCTCATCAAGCTCATCGGGCGGCTAAAATTCCGTACAAGCTACGGTCAGAACGTGTACCGTCATTCCATCGAAGTCGCGTCTCTTGCGGGACTTATGGCGCAGGAGCTCGGACTCGACGTGAACTTTGCAAAGCGCGCGGGACTTCTGCACGACATCGGCAAGGCGGTGGATAAAGAGCAGGAGGGCACGCATATTCAGTTGGGCGCCGATCTTGCGAAAAAGTTCAAAGAGAACGCGATGATCGTGAACGCCATTATGGCGCACCACGGCGACGTGGAGCCCAAAACGATCGAAGCCGTGCTTGTACAGGCGGCGGACGCCATCTCGGGCGCGCGTCCGGGCGCGAGAAGAGAAACGGGATCCAACTACGTGAAGCGTCTCGAAAAGCTCGAAGAGATCGCGGCGGGTTTCGACGGCGTAGACAGGAGTTTTGCGATTCAGGCGGGCAGAGAGGTTCGCGTCATCGTCAAACCCGATCAGGTGGACGATGCGAAAGCGCTCTTCCTCGCAAAAGATATTGCGAAGAAGATCGAGACGGAACTCGAATATCCCGGACAGATCAAAGTCAACGTGATCAGGGAGTTCAGAAGCGTGGAGTACGCGAAATAATCAAAAAATACCAGAACGCCTGCGGATTTCCGCAGGCGTTTATTCACGCTCCGGTAAGGCAGGAACATATCATATAATACGGCGGAATGCCGAATATTTACCACAGAGGTTAATGATATGTGCAATACTTGTGGCTGCCGTAATACATGCGGCTGTAACGGTAACGGAAGAGGCGGGAACGGCTGCGTAAATCTTTGCAACGAGTTCGCGCGTGCGGTCAATAATCTGTTTGCAAATCCCTGCAACTGCGGTTGCGGATGTCATCATCATTGCGGCTGCAATCACCGCAGAAACGGTTGCGGCTGCGGATGTAACCGCGCTGCCGATCTGAGCAATTTGACCGATTGCGGCAATTACGATGCGTATTACGCTCGTCAGTACGGTCTTACTGCGCGCGGCTGCTGCTGCCAGCTCTGATTTTTACCGACAGAATCATTATCCTCCTTCTTCGGAAGGAGGATAATTTTTTCAAAAGAAATTTTGTTAAAATCGCTTGAAAAGTCCTGTTCCCGTGTGATATAATATTCTGCGGAGTAAAGCATGAAACTACCTAAGATACAAAAACCGACGAAGAAACAGGTGCTGCGTTTTATCCGTTATGTTCTGATCGTGGTTTGCGGCAACGCCTTGGCGGCGGCTTCGTCTGCGTTCCTTATCATTCCGAACGACTTCGTCATGGGCGGTACGACGGGAGTCGGTATCTTTGTCAGAAACCTCGTCGGCAAGGAGTGGGCGGTCACGCTCACCGTCTACGTTGCGAACGTGGCGCTCTTTATTTTGGGGGCGTTTCTGCTCGGAAAAAAGTTTGCTCTCGCAACGCTTGCGGGTACGCTGTTGTATCCTGCGTTTCTGAGTTTATGGCAGTTCGTAAACGACAAACTAAACAGTCCGTTTTTGTTCCGTGATTTGGCGGGAACAGGCGGGGTTCTCAATCAACCGTTTCTGGGAATTATTTTCGGCGCGCTCTTTTTCGGTCTGGGGATCGGTATGGTGGTGCGCGTGGGCGCGAGTACGGGCGGAACGGATATTCCTCCGTTGATCTTGCACAAATTTTTCAATTTTCCGGTCTCTGCGGGAATGTGGATCCTCGATATTTCGATCGTTTTATTACAGTTTGCGGCGGGGATCACGCTTGAAAATATTCTTTACGGCGTATTGATCACGCTCGCATCGTCGTTGATCGTCGATAAAGTTTCAATGGTGGGTACGCGACGGGCGCAGGTCAAAATACTTAGCAAGAAGCATGAAGAGATCAGAAAACTCATTCTGAACAAGCTCAATCGCGGCGTGACTCTTTTGAACGGAAAAACGGGTTTTCTGAAAGCGGATTGTTATATGATTTTGACGATCGTTTCTTTCCGCGACGTAGTAAAACTGAGAAACGCCGTGCAAAAGATCGATCCCGAAGCGCTCTTTATGGTGAGCACCATTTCGGAAGTACGCGGCAGAGGTTTTTCGTCCGACAGGATCACTCTGCCCAAGACGGAAGAAGTCGGCGAGGAGGATATGCGCGAAGTCGCGCCGGAAGAAACAGTCGCGCCTTTGGAGGAAGGGGCGGAAGCGGCGCTTGCGCAGCATGGCATGCCGCCCGAGGAACCGAAAAAGAATGCGGAAACGGACGAAAAAATAATCGAATAAAAAATTGAACATAAAATGGGGGATCAGATGTTCAGAAAATTTTTAAGAAAACTGCCGCGGATCGCGGCGCTTTTATGCGCTCTGTTCACGGCGTTTTCGTTTGCAGCGTGCAAACCGAGCGGCTACGGGGATCATGTCCATGTCGGCGGAACCGCTACCTGTACGGAGAGAGCGAAGTGCGAAATTTGCGACGCGGAGTACGGCGTGCTCGCCGCGCATACGTTCGGCGCTTGGGTGGAGGAAACTCCCGCAAACTGTTCCGTGCAGGGGACGAAAGGGCATAAGGACTGTACCGTATGCCGTAAGCACTTTGCAAGCGACGGTACGAGTGAAATTGCCGATCTTACGATCGCCGCGAACGGAGATCACGATTTCAAAAGCGAATGGAGTAAGGATACGCTCGGTCATTGGCACGAGTGTAAACGGGACGCTGCGCACAAAAACGACTATGCCGCGCATGCTTGGGGTGCGGGCGTAATTACGAAGCCCGCAACCGAAACGGAGAACGGTATCAAGACGTTCACATGTACGGTTTGCAGACAGACGAAAACGGAAATCATTCCGAATGAGGAACACAAACACAGCTACGGCGTTGATTGGGAATCGAATGAAGCCGAGCATTGGCGCGCGTGTTTATGCGGCGCAAAGGCGGATCGTGCGGCGCATGATTTTGTCGGGGGAATCTGCAAAACGTGCAAACGCGCCGATCCCGATTATCGGCCGTCCGATCAGAAATATTCTTTTCCCGAAAACGTCAATTTCGGCTACGACGTGGGCGTGCACGATCCATCCATTTTTAAGGACCCCAAAGACGGGACCTTTTATGCGTTCGGATCGCATTTTGCCGTTGCATCTTCGACAGATCTCATTCATTGGACGCAGAGAGTGGGCGACGGAAGCGCTGAGGAGTCCGGTCAGAGGGAAGCGCAGAAACTGTACGGAAGCGGCGTAAACTGGCGCACGGTGCTTGCAAAAGCGGTTGCGCATGCGGGGAGTTCGGCGCCTTCCACATGGGCGCCCGACGTGGAATATCACAACGGCAAATATTATATGTACGTTTCTCTGTCCTCGTTCGGCTCGAACAGATCGGCGATCGTTCGCGTGGAGGCGGACAGCGTTCTCGGTGTTTACGGAAACGAGCAGATGATCGTAAAGAGCGGATCGGGCGACGCTCCCAACTGCATCGATCCCGAACTCTTTTACGATAAAGACGGCGGGCTGTGGATGGTGTACGGGTCCTTCTTCGGCGGTATTTATATCAAAGAACTCTACAATTCGGGCGCGAATTGGGGACTGCCTAAGGAGAACGGATTCGGTACACTTCTCTGGAAGGGATATTCTCCCCCCGACGCGGCGCAGGGCGGACCGGAAGGACCGTACATTTTCCGCAACGGAGATTACTATTATCTGATGGTGAGCGACGGCTCTCTTTCCACAAACTATCATATGCGCGTTGCAAGAAGTACAAATCCCGCAGGTCCCTACGTCGATATTACGGGCGCGGATATGGCGGCGGCGCACGGCAAGGGAAACAAACTTGCGGGCAACTGGAAGTTCGACGGAGAAACAGGCTCGGCGGCTTACGGTCACAATTCGGTGTGCGAGATCGACGGAGAATTTTTCGTTGTCGCGCATATGCGTTACAACGACAACGGAAACGTGACGGGTTGGCATAACGTGCGCGTGCATCGTTTGCTCTTTAACGAGCAGGGTTGGCCCGTGCTCGCTACCGAACGGTATGCGGGCGAGACGCTCGGTAAGATCGACGAAAACGAGATCGCGGGAAAATACGATCTTATTCTGCACGACAACGGGGTTTCTGCGAGTTTTATTGGCTCTTCAAGGTATGTTTTCGCGGCGGACCATACGATCTCGGGCGCGGAGAACGGAACTTGGCTTTTCAAACCGGACGGGAATTATATCGAGATCACTCTGAACGGCGTAACTTATAAAGGAGTCGCAATGCCCGTTTGGACTTCGCGCGGCGGCGTACTTGCTTTTTCGGCGGTTTCGGACGCAGGCAGAAGTCTCTGGGCGAACGGATATCCCGCGTCGCAGAATCCGAATCTGGACATCATCGCGCAAAAGGCGGGGAATGCGAACGATACGAATGTTCCGGCGTTTGCTGCGGACGGCGGTTTTACAGTTTCGTTCCGCTCTGCGGTTACGGGCGGTAACGCGGGCGACGATTGGAATGCGCTCGCGCTCATGTGCAGGGGATTGCAGATCAGTCTGCCCAATCTGCGCGTAACGGCGAATAATACGGCGGGGCTGGGTACGACGCAGGCGGATATGTATCCCGCAAAGAACGGAAATTATAACGTGGGGAACGGCGCTTGGAACAGTTATCTGGCGACAAGCTGCTTTGTTACGATTTCGCTTGACGGATCGGGCATACGTTTTTATAAGAACGGCGAGTGTACGCAGAATTATGTCTCGGACGCCGTTATCGAAGGTTCGCTCACGGTCGGCGCGTTCCTGAACGCATTTTTCGAAGGGGTTGCGGCGGAAGGATTCGTCTTTGCGCGGAGCGGTTTGACCGCAAACGATCTGATCGTATCGCGGGGCGCGGCGGATGCGGCGAAAGCAAAAGAAATCTACGTTTATTACGCATAAGACTTATCCGGATAGGGGGAAAGATCATGATGAAATGGTGGAAAGGGTTATTGGTCGGCGCCGCGGTTTGCGCGTTGGCGTTCGGAATGTGCGCGTGTAAACCGCGGGACAGCGGTTCCGACGGAACGGGCGGAACGCCGCCGAACGGTTCGCAGGGCTCGGGAGATGAGGAGAATACGGGGAAGCGACCGTCAAAGTTACGGTCACGGACGGAGACGAGCGCAAGGAAGCGACAAAAAAAATCACTGTTTCGGAAGTGGGGAACGGAAAAAAATACGCGACTTATTCCGACTTCGGGCAGTCGCTCTATAACGGAAATTTTCCGCTTAATTTCGACAGCGATACGACGGCGGGCGAGCCCGCAGAAAACGGCAGAAAAGGGCTTGTGATTACTAAAAACGGCGTGTTTGCAAACCGCGACAGAAATTTGACTTCTGCGGGCACGCTGGGGCTCGTCTATTGCGGCGAACTCGGCGATAATTACGAGATTACGATGGATTTAACTCCCCATCATATTTCTCCCAACGACCGGTGGAACAGCATCGTGTTCAAGTTCTGGACGGGGAGCGCGATCGGAAAAGACGCGGACGCGGGCAACTGGTTTGTAAACTGGAACGGCGGATTCAAAGATTGCAAGCTGGGCGCAAACAAAAGCGGCACGGCGATGGGCGCCGCCGAAAGCCTTTCCGACGAGAACAGAACGGATAAAGTGGAAGCGGGAAAGCCGATTACCTTAAAACTTTCGCGAAGCGTTTCAAACGGTCGGGCGAGCGTCAGACTCGAATATAAGATGGGGCAGGCGTCTTATAAAACTTTGCTCTCGATCGCGGGCGCGGTTTCCGAAGAGGGCGGTAACGCCGGTTCGAAAATCATCAATCTGGTGATACAGCATGAATTTGCGGAGAACGGTTCTTTTGAACTCGGCAATATCGTTAAAACAAAAAAGTAAAAATCCCCGAATAGGCTTAGCGTTTCGCTAAGCCTTATTTTTGCGATACATTCCTGAATCATGAGTGCGGAATTTTCGGAAAATTGTTTACAAAATGCGAAAAATGTGATATAATTTATATAATTTTCAGAAAAAGGGGATATTATGCGCTGTTTATACTGTAACTGCACAGAGAGCAAGGTGATCGATTCCCGTTCGGCGGACGACGACAGAACGATCCGCCGCCGCCGCGAGTGTATGGGTTGCGGAAGAAGATTCACGACTTACGAGACGATCGAAATTACGCCCGTGCTCGTTGTGAAATCGGACGGCAACCGTCAGGCGTTCGACGTGGGCAAGATCAAGCGCGGTATCGTAAAGGCTTGCGAAAAGCGTCCCGTTCCCGCAGAAAAGATCGATAAACTTGCGGAAGAGATCGCAAAACGCGTGTACAATTCCATGGAGTCCGAAATTTCTTCCAAAGAGATCGGCGAGCTCGTGATGGAGGGTTTGAAAAAACTCGACGAGGTGGCGTATGTGCGTTACGCGTCCGTATATCGTTCGTTCAAAGACATTTCCTCTTTTATGTCTGAACTGCAAAACATGATGGATAAAAAGAAAGAATGATTTCGGCGTTGTAAAAACGCGGGAGTATGATATGAAGACGAAAATCGTCCGTGCAGGCGGTCTGGAGATCGGCGGCGGAACCGTTTCCGTGCAAAGCATGACGAAAGTTAAGACGAGCGACGTAGAAAATTGCGTCGCTCAAATTCTGAAACTCGAACGGGCGGGTTGCGGGCTCATCCGCTCTTCCGTACTCGACGAGGAGGACGCGCGGGCGTTTTGCGAGATCAAGAAACGCATTCACATTCCCATCGCGGCGGATATTCATTTTTCCGCGCGGCTTGCTCTTATCGCCGTGGAGCACGGCGCGGATAAACTTCGCGTGAACCCCGGAAACCTCGGCGGAGAAAACGAGATCGCGCTCGTTGCGGATTGCGTAAAACGGCACAATATCCCCGTGCGCGTAGGGGCGAATACGGGCAGTATCGAAAAAAAGTACTATGAAAAATACGGTAGAAGCGCAAAAGCGCTCGTGTATTCCGCGCTCGAAAGCGTAAGAGCCTTCGAAAAGCACGGCGTACACGATCTTGTTGTTTCCGTCAAAGCGTCCGACGTGCCCCTGACGGTGGAGGCGTACCGCCTTTTAAGCCGCGAGACGGACTATCCGTTGCATGTGGGCGTTACCGAGGCGGGCGCGGGAGACGCGGCGCTCGTCAAGAGTTCGGTCGGAATCGGGTCGCTTCTTCTCGACGGGATCGGCGATACGATCCGCGTGTCTCTGACGGGGGATCCCGTAGACGAGGTCTATGCCGCGCGGAACATATTGCGCGCCTGCGGACTCGAACGGGAGTTTGTCGAGGTTGTCTCCTGTCCCACCTGCGGCAGGTGCGAATACGACTGCCGCGGGATTGCGGAGAGGGTCAACGCCCGCGTGAGCGGCGTAAAAAAGAGTGCGAAAATCGCCGTCATGGGCTGCGTTGTCAACGGTCCGGGGGAGGCGAAGGAATGCGATCTCGGGATCGCGGGCGGCAAAGAATACTGCGTGATCTTTTCGGGCGGCGTCAAAGAGCGCGTGCCCACAGAGGACGCGGAAGCGGTTTTCTTTGGAAAATTGGAAGAACTTTTGAAATGAAGAGCAAAGAATATCTGGAAGAAATCAGAAAATGCGAGGGGCTTGAAAGAGCGGTTCTCAAAGACATTATCGTAGAGGGAAAGAGGGCGACGTTTCGGTTGGTCACCGACAAGACTTATTCGCGGGAGGATTCGGATTACGCCGCGCAAGTCTCCGCAAAGTACGTTCCCGCGGGATTTACGGCGGATGCAAGCGTTATGAAGTCGATTCCCGAGAGCGCCGCTGTCAGGCGTTATATGCGCGAATGGTTGTCTAAAAAGTATCCCGCGGCTTCCGCGTTTCTCGGGGAGGAAGACGTTATCGTCGAGGCGGGCGTCGGCGGCGGACATTTTGTGATCAGAGCGGGCAAAGAGGAGCTGACGCGCTTTCAGAGCGTCGGCGCTGTGGACGCGCTTTCAAAGGAACTTGCGCTCCGTTTCTGCGGCGTTTGGAGCGGCGAAACGCAGTCCTGCGTCAGGCAGGAGTTTATCGTCGAAGAGGAAGAGGAGCCCGAAGAATATATTCTCGCAAGCCGTCATTTTCCGATTACGGATTACATCGCGATCGACGGTGCAAAGCCCGAGAGAGCGATTTATATAGCCGACCTCAATACGGAGGCGCAGAATATTACGGTGTGCGGCAAAGTTCTCTATGTGGACGAGCGCGTGACCAAAAAGGAAAAACCCTTCTTCTTTTTCACGGTCGGCGATGGGAGCGGGCAGATCCGCACGGCGTATTTCAGCAGAAAAGCGACCCTCGAAAAAGTGCGCAAGATCAAACAGGAGGACTGGATCTGTCTTACGGGGAATTACGAAATTTATAACGGGGGGTTGGCGTTCAGCGCGAAAATGGTGGATTTCGGCATGCCGCCCAAGGATTTCGAGCCGGAGCCCAGACCGTCGCTTCCCGTTCCCGCGCGCTATAAAAAAGTTGCGCCGGTGCCCGTTTCGGACTTTGTCCAGAGCGATCTCTTCGGGCAGAGCCCCCTCCCTTCCGATCTTTTGGAACGTGATTTCGTTGTGTTCGATCTTGAAACGACGGGGCTCAACAATTCCGAGGCGAGCGGCAATATCGATCGTATTATCGAGATCGGGGCGGTGCGCGTGCACGGGGGCAAGATCGTTGAAAAATTTGCTTCGTTCGTCGCATGTCCCGTCAGGATCAGCGAAGAGATCACCCGCATCACGGGGATCGATTCGTCAATGCTCGTCGGCGCGCCGGAAGTCGGGGACGTGATGGCGGATTTTTATAAGTTCTGCGATTCGGCGGCACTCGTGGCGCATAACGCGCAGTTCGACATTAAATTCGTGCGTCATTACGCAAAAGCCGAGGGATACCGTTTCGATCATAGACTGTATGATACTCTGATTTTCGCGCAGTCCGTTTTAAGACTTTCCAATTATAAACTCAACACGATCGCAGACCATTTCGGTTTCAAGTTTAACCACCACCGCGCCTTTGACGACGCTTTCGTCACGGCGAAAATTTTTATCGAACTGGCAAGAATCAATAAAGGGATCCCCAGATATTGAAAAATTTTCCTTAAAACACTTGCCTTTTTTTGAACGGTATGGTATAATCCGATTGCTTAATCTGATAGATACATGGATTGAGAGCGGTTTTCCGCTCTCAATTTTGTTAAAAGTCGGTTGCGTGAAAGGAGAAAATCGGTGAAAGTCAAACCCGTAAAAGAAGTCATCGAATTTTTGCAGCCCGTCGTTAAAGAGTTCGGCGCGGAAATCGCCGACGCGGAGTGGAATATGAGGGAGAGCTCGTTAACGCTCTTTATCGACAGTGCCAACGGGGTCGATCTCGATCTGCTCGAAAAAGTCCACCATGCGGTAGACGGTCCGCTCGACGAATTCGATCCCACTTTCGGAAGTTCCTACACGCTCAACTGTTCAAGTCTCGGGTTAGACCGTCCGTTCAAGACGGCGGCGGATTTTCTGCGGCATGTCGGCGAGGTGATCGAAGTACGGCTCTTTGCGCCGATGGACGGAAAAAAATATTTCGAGGGCGAACTTCTCGGCTTCGAAGAGGGAACGATTAAACTGAAAACGCGGGAGGGGGAAATTCAGATTCCCTTTGAAAAAACTGCGAAATCCTGTCTGTTGATCGAAATTTAATGAAATCCACAACGGAGTAATCAATAAGGAGATATTATGGTAAACAAAGATTTCTTTGCGGCGCTTGCCGATCTGGAACGCGAAAGAGGAATCGCGGAGGATGTGTTCATCGGCGCGCTCTCAACGGCGCTCGCTTCCGCTTATAAGCGGATCAACGAGGGCAACAGCGCCAACGTGGAAGTTCGGCTCGATCCCGACCGTTGCACGATCCGCTTCTATTATACCCGCACGGTCGTCGACGCGGAAGAAGCGGGAGAAGGCGAGATCACCCTTGCAGACGCCAAGCTCGAAAAAAAGAGCGCGAAAGTAGGCGACGTTCTCTCCAAAGAGTTCGTGCCGAAAGATTTTTCGCGGATCGCCGCGCAGACGGCGAAGCAAGTCATTCTGCAACGTCTGCACGAGACGGAGCGCGACAATACGCTTTCGGAGTTTACCGATAAAGAGGGCGAACTTATGAGCGGGCTTGTGCGGAAAGTAGATTCCCGCAGCGTTTATATCGAACTCGGCAAGGGCACCATCGAAGGCGTTTTAATGCCGCAGGATCAGGTTCCCGGGGAACGTTACGAAGCAGGAGACAGGATCAAAGTATATGTCAAGCGAGTCAAGAACGGCGGCAGAAACGCGCAGGTGTTCGTTTCGCGTTCCGCGCCGGGGCTTGTGAGACGGCTTTTTGAAGAAGAAGTGCCCGAGATCAAGCAGGGAATCGTACTCATCAAGGCGGTTGCCCGTGAAGCGGGGCACAGAACCAAACTTGCGATTACGTCCGTCGATCCCCATATCGACGCGGTAGGGGCTTGCGTGGGAAATAAGGGCGCGCGCGTCAACGCGGTCGTGCAGGAACTCGGCGGCGAAAAAGTAGACATCATACTTTACAGCGAGAATCCGCTCGAATTTATCGCAAAAGCATTGTCTCCCGCGACCGTGCTCTCGATCACGCAGACGGACGAGCGCGCGGCGGTCGCCGTCGTGCCTGACGATAAACTCTCGCTTGCAATCGGCAGAGACGGACAGAATGCGCGTCTTGCGGCGCGGCTCACCGGTTGGAAGATCGATGTGAAGAGCGCGTCGGCGGCGGAAAAGCTGAATATCGGCGAATACGAAGCGCAGGAATCCGAGATGGAAGAACCTGTTGCGGACGGGGAGAGCGATGTCTGAGAAGAAAATTCCACTCCGTATGTGTATGGCTTGCAGGGAGCGGAAAAATAAGAGGGAGATGTTGCGGATCGTGAAAAACGAGAGCGGCGTTCATCTTGATTTTTCGGGAAAGGCGGAAGGGCGCGGCGCGTACCTTTGCGACAGCGAAGAGTGCTTGAAAAAACTGTTGCGCTATAAACTCGTCAACAAGACCTTTTCGTGCGATGCGGGCGCGGAAGTATACAGACGGATCGAAGAGGAATTTCGTGGACGGAAACAAGATTGAGACTTATGTCGGATTTGCGCTGCGGGCGGGGAAAGTCACGCTCGGCGTGAATGCGATTCAGACGGTGAAAAAGGGAGTTTATTGTCTGCTGCTCGATCGGGGCACGGCAAAAAATTCCCGTAAAGAGATAGAAAAGACGAGAACACGGTTTGACTGTCCGCTCGTGGAAGTGGACGATCTGGGCGCGCTTGTCAGGAAAGAAGGCTGCAAGGCGGCGGCAATCAAAGATATATCGCTCGCGGGCGCGATCGTGCGGGAAGCGGGCGCACAAGGTTTGACGATCGAAGGAGTAATCGGTTAAAATATGGCAGTTGACATTATCGAAAAATTGAACGTGTTGCTCGGCGACAAGGGCGCGGGCGCGGCTGCGAAGAGGATCGCGAGCAATGAAAAAACGCTTGCTTCCCTTCAAAAGAAACTCGCCGAAATGAGAGCGCAGAGAGCGGCGGAAGAAGAGGCGAGGGCAGCTGCGGAAGCGGCGCGGCTGAGAGAAGAAGCGGAGAAGAAAGCGGCGGAAGAGGCGGAAAGAGCCGCCAGAGAGGCTGAGGAAGCGGCGAAAGCGCAGGCACGGGAGAACTCCGCGGTCAAGCAAGAGGAGAAAAAGCCTGCGGAAGCCAAGGCGGAAGCAGAGCCCGTTCCCGCTCCTGTTCGTCCCGCGCGCACCGAAAACGGCGCGAACGCGCAGAGACCCGTTTCGCCCCGTAATCCTGCCGGCGGCACGCAGAGAGCGACTTATATTCCTTCGAGACCTGCGGGCGCGCAGCGTCCGCAGGGGCAAGGCGCGCGCCCGCCTTTCAATGCGCAGCGACCGCAGGGCGGAGCGGGAATGCGTCCTCCTTTTAACGCGCAGCGTCCGCAGGGCGCGGGAAGTTTTGCCCGTCCCGCCCGTCCCATGGGCGGTTTGCGCACGCCTGCCGCGCCGCCCCCTCCTCCGCCTACTCAGAGAAGGGATACGCCCAAGAAGTACGATAAAACTTACGTCGAGCGTCGTCCTGTCAACAAGCGCGCGCTTCAACGCCAGCAGGGTGCGGACGTAAACGATTTCGACGACGATAAAAGCGGTTACAGAAAGGCGCGCTTCGGCAAGAAAGGCGCGAAGAAAGAGACGCAGACCATTAAGATCGAGCATGCGGTGGTGACGAGCAAAGAGATTCCCATAAAGGAACTTTCCGAAAAACTCGGGATTTCCGCAGTGGAGATCACGAAACGCCTGTTCAGAGAAGGCGTGATGAAAACGGTCAACGAGTCGATCGACTACGACAACGCGGCTTACATCGCGTTGGAACTCGGGATCGACCTCGAATACAAACCCGAAAAGACGGCGGAAGAGACCCTCTTCGAGGAACACGGCGAGGACGGCGCGGAGAACGCGGTGACCCGTCCGCCCGTCGTCACCGTCATGGGACACGTCGATCACGGCAAAACCTCTCTTTTGGATAAAATTCGTTCCACCAATGTCACGGCGGGGGAAGCGGGCGGCATTACCCAGAGTATCGGCGCGTATACCGTCACTTTTTCGGAGGGCAAGCATATCACCTTTATCGATACCCCCGGACACGAAGCGTTTACGGCGATGCGCGCGCGCGGCGCAAAGATCACGGATATCGTTGTGCTCGTTGTTGCGGCGGACGACGGGATCATGCCGCAGACGATCGAGGCGATCAATCACGCCAAAGCGGCGGAAGTGCCGATCATTGTCGCCATGAATAAAATGGATAAACCGCAGGCGGAACCCGATAAGGTGAAACAGGGATTGCTGAATCACGGGCTGGTGCCCGAGGAATGGGGCGGCGACATCATTGTCGTTCCCGTATCTGCCAAGACGGGAGAGGGGATCGATGCTCTTCTCGAAAATATCTACTTGCAGGCGGAGATGAACGAACTCAAAGCCAATCCCGACCGCAAGGCGCGGGGCGTTGTCATCGAAGCCAAACTCGATAAGGGAAAGGGACCCATGGCAAGCGTGCTTGTGCAAAACGGAACGCTTCGCACCGGCGACAATCTCATTTCGGGCATGACGATGGGCAGAGTCCGCGCGATGTTCGACGATACGGGCAGAATGGTCAAAGAAGCAGGTCCTTCTATGGCGGTCTCCGTTTTGGGGCTTGAAGACGTTCCCAACGCGGGCGACGGTATCTATGCCGTGGAGCAGTCTCTCATGAAAAAAGTTCAGGAGGAGAGAAAGACGCACCTACGCGAATCCATGGTCAAAGAGACGCAGAAACTCTCCGTGGACGATTTCTTCAAACAGGCGGATGCCGACGCGAAAAAGAACTTCAACGTTATCATTAAGGCGGATGTGCAGGGCTCCGTAGAGGCGCTCAAAGCGTCTCTCCAAAAACTTTCGAATGAGGAAGTGGAGATCAAAATTCTGCATGCGGCGGCGGGCGCGGTCAACGAGAGCGACGTGATGCTCGCGGAATCGGCGAAGGCGATGATTATCGGCTTCAATGTGCGCCCCGACACCAAGGCAAAGACGCTCGCCGAGCGTTCGCACGTCGAAGTCAGGCAGTACCGCATTATCTACGAGTTGCTCGACGATATGGAGGCGGCGCTCAAAGGAATGCTTTCGCCCAAATATCAGGAAGTTTATATGGGCAAGGCGGAAGTCAAGCAGACATTCAATATCACGGGCGTGGGTACGGTTGCGGGCTGCTACGTCACCGAAGGCAAACTTGTGCGCGGCGGAAAGCTCAGAATTTACCGCGACAACGTGATGATCGTCGAGGGCGGCGTCAAACAACTCAAACGATTCAAAGACGATGCGAAAGAGGTCACTTCGGGAATGGAATGCGGCTGCGCGATCGAAGGATTTAACGAGATCAAGATCGGCGACTTCATCGAATGCTATCTCATCGAGGAAGTGAAACGCTCATGAAAGGACAGCGCAATGACCGCGTAGACAGCGAATACAGAAGAGAAATTGCTTCGATCGTCACGGGCGCGCTCAAAAACAAGGAGCCTGATCTGAAAGGGATCGTATCCGTAACGGCGGCGGACGTCGCGCCCGATTTCAAAACGGCGAAGATTTATGTGAGCGTATACGCTAAAAATAAAGAAGAGGAACAGCGTTCCTTTGAAATTATTCAAGAGAACGCAGGATTTATCCGTCACGAACTTGCGCTCGTAATGCGCACGCGCACGGTGCCCCGTCTCACGTTCTTACGGGACGCGAGCATGGAATACGGTTCTAAGATGGATTCGATCTTATCCGGACTTCATAAGGACGACTGAATGAATTCTCTCAAAGAAATAGCCCGCGTCATCAAGAGCGGCAAAAGCGCGGTGATCTTCACGCACATGCGTCCCGACGGAGATACGATCGGGAGCGCGATGGCGCTTTCCCGCGCTCTTTCTTTACTCGGAATCGAAAACGAGGTGTTGAACGAAGGAGAAATTCCCGAAAGATTCGACTGTCTGAACATTGCGGGGGAAATCAAACGCTATCCCACGATCGAAGCGGATACTTTTATCTGCGTTGATTCGAGCGACGAAACCCGTCTCGGACTTCTGCGTGATATTTTCTTGACGGGCGCCAAAAAAAAGACGAGCGTCAACGTCGATCATCATATTTCCAACACGCATTATGCAAAATACAATTTTGTCAGGGAACGCGCGAGCAACTGCGAAAACATCGCTGAGCTCATCAAAGAACTCGGGGTATCTTTCAACAAAGAGATCGCCGATTTTTTGATGACGGGTATGGTGACCGATTCGGGCGGATTTACCCACGGCGACGTGAACGGCGATTCGTTCCGCGCGGCGGCGGATGCGGCGGACGCGGGCGCGGACGTCAATAAAATTTATTACGAGACGATGAAAAAGCAGACGCGCGTGCGCGCGGAATTCTCGCTTGCGGTATTTTCGCGGTTGAGATACCTGCTCGACGAGCGACTGACGGTCGCCGTTGTTTCGGCGGAGCTGCTTTCTTCTTACGGGTTAAAACCCGACGCGACGGAGGGGATTGTCGATTTCGGACTTTCGATCGAGAAAACCGAGGTGAGCGTATGCCTGCTCGAAGTCAAAAAGGGACAGTATAAAGTATCGCTTCGCTCGAAAGGAAAAGTCAATGTGAACGAAGTGGCGGGCGTGTTCGGCGGCGGCGGACATATTCTCGCCAGCGGTTGCGTATTATTCGGCGAACTCGAAGAGGCGATCGAAAAAATCCAATACGCGGTCTGGCAGAGACTGTAAAGAACATTATGAAAAGGCGCGGCGACATGACGGGTTTTATCAACATCAAAAAAGAGACGGGCGTTTCGTCCGCCTTTGTTGTAAACAAAATCAAACGGCTCTCCAAAACGCCCGCGGGGCACATGGGCACTTTGGATCCGCTCGCTTCGGGCGTGTTGCCCGTTGCGCTCGGGAATGCCTGCCGTCTTTTCGACTACTTTCTGAACAAGAAAAAAACCTATTCGGCGCGGTTTCGCTTCGGCATGACGACGGAGACTCTCGACAGCGAAGGCGAAAAAATATTCATGGGAAGAGTTCCTTCCGAAGAGGAGATTGTATCGGCGCTTCCCATGCTCACGGGAAAGCTCTTGCAGACTCCTCCCGCATACAGCGCCAAAAGCGTTAACGGGGTCAGGAGTTATGCGCTCGCGCGCGCGGGGAAAGAAGCGGAACTTCCGCCCAAAGAGGTGGAAATTTATTCGTTTCGCCTGATCGAAAAAACTGCGCCCGACGAATTTTCCTTTGAGATCGAATGCGGCGGCGGCACCTATATCCGCGCGCTGGCGCGCGATCTTGCTGCTTGTTTGAACACATATGCATATATGAGCAGGTTAGAACGCACTGCGAGCGGAATTTTCAGGATCGAAGATGCGGTCGGGCTCGACGTGCTTACGGCGGAAAATTTTGCGAATTATGTGTTTCCGACGGAGGAAGTACTTCCGTATCCCGTATTGAATTTTGAAAACGAGCGAATATTCAACGGTTTGAGAGAGCGCGTTGAGAAAGAAGACGGGCTCTATAAGCTCTATCGCGGGGGCGTATTTTACGGGATCGCCAGCGTGACAGAAGGGCTTGCGAAGGCGGAGAAAAAGCTATGCTGAAAGTGCTTGGCAGAGGCGAAAAGTATTCCGCGCCCTGTGCGCTGCTTCTTGGCGGGTTCGACGGTCTGCACGCGGGGCATATGTCGCTACTTTATGCGGCGAAAGAGACGGGGCTGCCCATAGGCGCGACGCTTTTGTGCGGGAACAAGAAAGGCGGAAATCTGTTTACTTTTGCGGAGCGCGAATACATTTTCGAAAAAGCGGGACTTTCGTTTGTGCTTGAAGAAGAATTTACCCGGGATTTCAAACATATTTCTCCGCAAGACTATCTTGATTTGCTTTTTTCACGTATTCGCGCGGCGGCGGTATTCTGCGGCGAGGATTACCGCTTCGGCAGCGGAGCGGAGGGCACGGCGGAACTTCTTCGAACGCTTGCGCCCTGTCCCGTACATGTGCTGCCGCTTACGGCGGAAAACGGAAAAAAGGTTGCGGTAACGGACATTAAAAGTTTATTGGGCGAGGGAAACATAAAAAGCGCGAACCGTCTGCTTGCGTTTGACTATTTCGTGCAGGGTGAAGTAGAGCACGGGCGGGAAGCGGGCAGAACATACGGTTTTCCTACGCTGAACCTCGGCTATTCCGCAGGAAAATTCTTGATTGCGGACGGCGTTTACGGGGGACGCGTCGAAACACCTCTCGGAACGTTTTCCGCGATCGTCAATTTCGGCTCCCGTCCCACGTTCGGCGTAGACGAGAAAAAAATCGAAGCGCACCTCAAAGATTTTTGCGGCGATTTATACGGCGCGGTCGTGCGCGTATTTCCCGAACAATTTTTGCGTCCGATCCGCAAATTCGCTTCTGCGGAGGAGCTGAAAAAACAATTGGCGGAGGATAGGAAAACGGTATGGTAAAATGCGGAGAAAGGTTGCCGGACGACTACGTCCTGCATGAAACGATCGATTTAAGAAAAAACAAGAAACAATTCTGGCTCGTCAACGGGCTCGGTCTTGTGCTTGCGGCGTTATGCGTGCTCGGCGGTTGGTTGATAGACGATCCCATAAAAACGTTGAACAGCGTGCCCGAAGATTCTTTCTGGATCGGAGAGTTTTTACAGATCGTAGTTCTGATTGCGGGTATGATCGCATACGTCATTCTCCATGAACTGACGCACGGCGTGTTTCTCGGCGCGTTTACGAAGATGAAACCGAAGTTCGGTTTTATCGGCTGGGCGGCGTATTGCGGAAACGAGGGCTATTGCAGTAAAGGGCGCTATCTCGTTGTGGCACTTGCGCCTTTTGTCGTATGGAGCATCGTCTTTTCAATTCTCACCGTCTTTTTTCACGAAGGAATCTGGTTCTGGTTCATTTGGGTGTTGCAGACGATTAACGTGAGCGGAGCGGCTGGCGATCTGTTCGTTTCGTTTAAGATCGCGCGCTGTCAAAAGGATATTCTCGTTCAGGATACGGGCACGAAAATGAAGGTGTTTCGCCCCATGACCAAAGAGGAGCGGGCGACAGTCGGGAGCGGGGAAAAAACGGAAGAGGAAGCGACGGGGGAGAAAAATGATTAAATTCGGACCGAGCGGCAATTCGGAAAGTTTTTTTGCGGAGGGTTACGAGCATACCGAGGACGCGGCGGCGTTCGTTGCAAAACGGGGGCTCGATTGTTTCGAGTACTCGTTCGGAAGGGGCGTCAGAATTACCGAGGGAAAAGCGATCTCCATCGGAGAAGCCTTTCGAAAAGAGGGAATCGAAATTTCCGTTCATGCGCCTTACTTTATCAATTTTGCGAATCCCGACGATGAAATGGCGGCAAAGTCTTACGGGTATGTGCTCGACAGCGCCAAGGCGTTAAAGCTGATGCGGGGCAGCCGCTTGGTGTTCCACCCCGCGACCGAGGGAAAAGAGACGCGCTCTTCGGCTTTTTCGCGCACGCTCGACCGCATTAAAATTTTAAGGGAGTACATCTATCTGAACGGTCTGAACGATCTCATGTTCTGCCCCGAGACAATGGGGAAATTGGCGCAGATCGGTACGGTAGAGGAGATTGCCGAGATCTGTCTGATCGATCCCGTCTTTACGCCCTGCGTGGATTTCGGTCACGTCAACGCCCGCGAGCAGGGCTCGTTGAAGAGCGCGGAAGATTACCGCGTTCGTCTTTCGTATCTGATCGAAAAACTCGGCTACGAACGCATGAAGCATTTTCACGTTCATTTTTCCAAAATCATGTACGGCGCGAAGGGGGAAATCAAGCACCTCACGTTTGAAGATACCGTGTACGGTCCCGAATTCGAGCCGCTTGCCGAGGCGCTGCACGAGTTGAAATTGGAGCCTTATATCGTGAGCGAGTCGGCGGGCACGCAAGCCGAGGACGCTATGGCGATGAAGCGAATTTATTTTGCCGAAAGGGATTCATGGAAATTTTAGATTATTTTTTGTGTCAGGAAAAAGAAAAATATCTGCCGCAGATCGAAAGATATGAATGGCGCGCCGCCAAATATCTCGGATCGCTTCTCAAAGAGAATCGGTTGCGGGACGCGCTCGGCGGATGGATGAAGTTGTTTTTGCTTGTCGAAGAAGATGCGCTTATTTCGTTTGTCACTCTGTCCGAACGGGATTGTATTGCCGCTTCCGAGCTGAACGTTACACCGTGGCTCGGTTTTTTTCATACCGCGCCCGAATACCGCGGAAACCGTTACGGAAAGAGATTGCTCGATCACGCCTGTGTGATTGCCAAAGAGAAGGGATACGATGAAATATACGTGGCGACCGATCACGTCGGTCTGTACGAAAAATACGGCTTCCGATATTTGAAAAACGGCATCGACGTCCGGGGTGCGGACAGCCGGATTTATCGGAAAAAGTTATAAAGAATTGTCTGCGATATAAAAAACTGTCTTCAATGGGATGAAATCGTAAAACTCTACGGAGCGTAGGTAGGAATTTTCGATAAACTGTGATATAATCGTCTCAAAGGAGAACAAGATGGACGTAATTAAAATCGGACAGTTCCTGAAAAGTTTGAGAAAAGAAAAATCTTTGACGCAACGCGAGGTTGCCGAGCAGCTGAACGTATCCGAAAAGACGATTTCAAAATGGGAGACGGGCAACGGACTTCCCGAAGTCAGCCTGATGCTTCCGCTCTGTCAATTCTACGGAATCAGCCTGAACGAGCTTTTATCGGGCGAACGGCTGAGCAAAGAACAATACGTTGAAAGAGCGGAAGAGAATATCGCTTCCCTCGTTACGGACAGAACGTCCCCTCGCAAAAAAGTAATCGTTTCTACCGTTTCCTGCGTCGCGTCAATCCTGTGCTGTGTTGCTCTGATTATATTGGCGGCTCTGTTCGCGGCGGAGACGTGGCTGCGTATCGTGTTGATCGGAATCGCCGTTGTACTCGCTGTTTCAAACGTGGCGTTGATCGTTCTGATAGCGGTGAATACCGAGATATACGAATGCGGAAAATGCGGCGGGAAGTTTGTTCCCACGCTGTCCGCTTACGTTATGGCGCCGCACACTTTGACGCGGAGACGGTTGAAATGTCCCTATTGCGGCAAGAGATGTTGGAACAGAAGCCGGTTAAGAAAATAAAAGAACGCTCCGCCAAGCGGAGCGTTCTTTTATCGCTTTATTTGATGAGGGCAAGAATGTTTTCTGCGTTCTTTTTGCCGATTTCGTAGCCCTTGTCATAGGCAAAGCCGAGCTGTTTGAACGCAAAGGGGGACATATCGTCGAGTTCGGGCTCGAGCCACAGATCGATGATGTCTTTGCATTCTTTCCGCCTTTTTGCAGTGCGGTCGTTGTCGATCACGGCGAACGCCTGTTGGATAAAGGTGAGTGTGTTTTCGTTGAAAATGTTGATATTGTCGAGCAGTTTTTTCATGACGCTCTTTTCTTCGTCTTCATCGTCCTGACTGAGAAATCTCAGATTTGCCATAACGTCCACCGCAACGACTACGTCAGCGCCCATTTCTTTGGCTTGCACAACGGGCACCCGTTCGAGCACGCCGCCGTCTGCATACAGTTTTCCGCCCATATCATAGGGGGCGAACGCTCCGGGGATACAACTCGACGCGGCGACTGCCTCCGCAACGCTTCCGCGTGCGAAACAGACGATTTTTTGCGCGCTTATATCTACGGAAATACAGCGAAAAGGAATTTTCAGATCCTCGAAATTTAACTCTCCGAGGTGTTTGCGCATAAGCGCGGCAATCTTCTTCGCCGTAAATACTCCGCCTTTTTTGACTGCCGGCAGCAGCAGATCGGTCGGTTTGAGGTTCAGGATGATCTCTTTGATTTCGGCAAGGGGGAGTCCGCTCGCATAAGCCGCGCCTACCACCGAACCCATCGAACACCCGGCAATATAATCGGGTTTGATCCCCGCTTCCTCCATCGCCTGTAAAAATCCGATATGCGCTACGCCGCGCGCTCCTCCGCCGCCCAATGCAAAGCCTAATTTTTTATTTGCCATAATCCACCTTTTTTGTTTGATTATAACACAATCATGCAGTGTTTGCAATAGTTTTTTCGAAAATCGGCGAATGCCGGAATTGTTGTAATTAAATTTCAAATCCTATAAATCCGATAAATTGTATAAAACATTTGCAAATAGTCACAAGATATGGTATAATTTGTATGCGGATTCTCTCGGCGCTGTTTTTCCGTGCGCAGAAATCCTATCCCGCAACGGATTTACGCCTGCAAATGAGGTACATATGGAAGAGCAAAAACGTTATAACGCGAACGATATAACCATACTCGAAGGATTGGACGCCGTTCGTCTGCGCCCCGGAATGTATATCGGTTCCACGGGACAAAAAGGACTGCACCACATTCTTTGGGAAATCGTCGATAACGCGATCGACGAGGCGGCGAACGGATTCGCCGACGAAATAGACGTGCATATTTATAAAGACGGCAGCGTTTCGGTCGAGGATAACGGACGCGGTATTCCCACCGATATTCACCCTAAGACAAAGGTTTCGGGCGTACAGGTCGTATTTACCCAGTTGCACGCGGGCGGTAAGTTCGACGAGCACAACTATTCTTTTTCGGGCGGACTGCACGGCGTCGGCGCGTCGGTTACGAACGCGCTTTCGAAATGGCTGAAAGTACGCGTGTACAAAGAAGGAAAAGTCTTCGAAATGGAGTTCCATTCCTATTACGACGAAGCAAAGAAAAAGTTCGAATCGGGCGTACCCGTAGCTCCTTTGAAAGATCTCGGGCGTAAGACGACGAAACACGGCACCTTTGTGCATTTTATGCCCGACGATCAGGTATTCGCAACGACCAATTTTCAACTTTCCACCATTTCCAACCGTCTTAACGAACTCGCTTTTCTCAACAAGGGGCTGAAAATCAACCTCACGGACGAGCGCATTACCATGAACGAATTCAAAGGGGAAGCGGAAGACGACGAAAACGTCCAGCTCGATCTCATGGGAGTGACGCAGCCCTATTCGGTGACGTATTGTTACGAGGGCGGCATTTCCGACTTTGCCGCCCACCTCAACGAAGGAAAGTCCAAACTTTATCCCAGACCTCTCTATTATAAGGGCGAAAAGGACGGGATTTTGGTTGAATTCGCTATTCAGCACACTTCGGAGTACACCGAAAATTTATTTTCGTTCGTCAATAATATTCCCACGCCCGAGGGCGGATTTCATGAGATCGGTTTTCGCGCGGGACTTACGCGCGTTCTGAACGATTACGCGCGCGAAACAAAGGCGCTTAAAGAAAAAGACGCAAACCTGCTCGGCGACGATTTCCGCGAGGGATTGACCGCCGTTCTATCCATCAAAATGAAGAACGTGCAATTCGAAGGGCAGACGAAAACGAAGCTCGGCAATCCCGAAGCGCGTTCTCCCGTAGAGAGCTGTACGGTGGAAGGGATTCGTTCGCTTGCGGGAAACAAAGAGTTCAAGAAGGCGTTCGACGAAACGATTAAAAAAGCGCAGGGCGCGGCGCGGGCGCGGCTTGCGGCGCGTCAGGCAAAGGACACGGCGCGCGCCAAGAACAGCATCGATTCCTGGACGCTCGTCGGAAAGCTCGCCGCCTGTTCGGGCAGAAAGGCGGAGGACAACGAACTCTTTATCGTAGAGGGCGACTCCGCAGGCGGAACGGCAAAACAGGCGCGTATCAGACAGTTTCAATCCATTCTTCCGCTTCGCGGCAAACCTTTGAATGTCGAAAAGAAACGGATCGATCAAGTGCTTGCAAACGAGGAGATCCGAACGATCATTTCCGCGCTCGGAGCGGGCGTCGGCAACGATTTCAACGTGGAAAAAATCAACTATCACAAAGTTATTATTCTTTCCGACGCCGATCAGGACGGCTTTCATATCCGCTGTATTCTTCTGACGTTTTTCTTCCGTTATATGCGCGATCTCGTGAACGCGGGGCACGTCTATATCGGAATGCCTCCGCTCTATAAAGTATACAAACAAGGCGGCATAGAGGAATACGCTTACGACGACAACGAATTGCAGGAAAAAATCGAAAAAGTAGGCAGAGGGTATCTCGTTCAACGGTATAAGGGATTGGGAGAGATGAGCGCCGAACAGCTCTGGAAAACAACGATGGATCCCAAACGAAGAAATTTGACGCAGGTGACGATCGAAGACGCGGTCGCCGCAGACAATATGATCACAACGCTCATGGGCGACAGAGTGGAGGGCAGAAAAGAATTTCTCGCGCGGAACGCGAATTTTAACAAAGAGGACGCGTTCATGGATAAGGTGAAACTCAAAAAGGAGAACGGCGATGAAGAAAACTGAGAGAGAACAGGAGACGCGCAACGGAACTCTCTTTGTGACTCCCCTCGAAGAGGTTCTTCCGTCGAGCATGCTTCCCTATGCGGAATTCGTTATTCTCGACAGAGCGCTGCCGCGCGTAGAAGACGGCTTAAAACCCGTTCAGCGCAGAATTCTATATACAATGTACGAGATGGGGCTTTTGCCCGATAAGCCGCATAAAAAGTCGGCGCGTATCGTCGGCGATTGCATGGGTAAATATCATCCGCACGGCGATTCCTCCGTGTACGACGCGATGGTGCGTATGGCGCAGGAATTCAACATGGGCAGAACGCTCGTGAACGGGCACGGCAACTTCGGCTCGGTGGACGGCGATCCCGCCGCGGCAATGCGTTACACCGAGGCGCGTTTGGAACCTATCGCGCTCGAGCTGTTGCGCGATCTCGATAAGAACACCGTTCCGTTTTCGCTCAACTTCGACGATTCCTTAAAAGAACCCGATATGCTTCCGGGGCGCTTTCCCAATCTGTTGGTGAACGGGTCTTCGGGAATTGCAGTGGGACTTGCGACGAATATTCCTCCGCATAATTTAGCGGAATGTATCGACGGCGTGGTCGCTTACATCGACAAACCGACGATCAAGCTGAATGAGATGCTCGCTTACATTAAAGCGCCCGATTTTCCTACGGGCGGCTGGATCATCGCAAACGAACTCAATCAGGCGTATAAGACGGGTAAGGGCAGAATCACGCTCCGGGCAAAAGTACTCGTCGAGGACGGGGATTCCGACAGTAAGAAAAATATTGTCGTTACAGAGCTTCCCTATCAGGTGAACAAAGCAAATCTTATGCGCAGGGTTGCGGAACTCAGGGAGGAAAAGAAAGAAGAATTTTCTTTTATCACCAAGGTCAGCGACGAGTCGGATCGGAACGGAATGCGCGCCGTCATCGAGGTGCGCGCCGATTCGGATATCAACCGCGATCTCAAACTGCTCTTCAAACATACCGATCTCGAAATCACGTTCGGCATGAATATGGTTGCGATCGCGCGCGGCAAGCCCGTTCAGCTAGGGCTCATGGAGATTATCAAGCATTACGTCGCGTATCAGAAAGACGTGGTTCTGCGCCGCACGCGCTTCGAGCTCAATCAGGCGAAGGAACGCTGTCATATTTTGGAGGGGTTGATCGTTGCGGTAAAAAATATCGACGAAGTGATCCGCATCATCAAGAAGGCGGAGTCCACTTCCGACGCGCGCGAAAAACTGCGCGCCCGCTTCACCCTCTCCGAAAAGCAGGCGCAGGCGATCCTTGATCTGCGTCTTGCTCGGCTCACTAAGCTCGAAGTGTTCAAGCTCGAAGAAGAGCTCAAAAAACTCAAAGAGCTCATCGAAAAACTGACTGCGATCGTTGCAAGCAACCGCTTGCAGCTGCAAGTGGTGCGGGAAGAGATTCTCGAGATCAAGAAAAAATACAAAACGCCGAGAAAATCGCAACTCGTGTTTGCGGAGGACGAGGCGATGCCCGAGCGGAAAGACATTCGCGGACCCGGCGTAAGAAGTCATATGCTCATATGCGCGGACGGTAAATTCAAGTGCGTCAGCGAGAAAAATTATAACATGTCCAACCGTGCGATCGGCGAGAAAACGTCGCTTGCGACGGTGCCTCAAAAGCGGTTATCGCTGATGTCCGATGAAACGGTTCTCATTTTTACGGACAAAGGCAACTGTTATCCGCTTCCCGCAGAGAGTGCAAACCGCAAGTTCGGCGAAAACGGCTTTACGCTGAAAGAGTTCTTCGACGATACGGAGCCGAACGAAAAGATCGTTTCGATGGTGCCTGCGGGCGAGAGCGGTCGGCTTCTCTTTATTACGAAAAAAGGTATGCTCAAACGCACTGATCGGAGCGAGTATGCGACGGGAAAATTTCCCTATCCCGCAATCCGCTTGAATGCGGGCGACAGCGTTCTGAACGTTCAGCTCGACGAGGAAGAAGATTATGTGACGATGTTCTTTGTTACGGGCGGCGGAATGTGTCTCAATGCGAAAAAAGACGATATACCCGTACAGGGCAGAATTTCGGGCGGCGTCAAGGGAATGAATCTCAAAGAGGGGGACGAGGTCGTTTTTGCCTCCCAGATCGACGGCGAGGGAGAAATCGTTCTGGCGACGAGCGAGGGCAGATTCAAACGGGTGATCGCCGCGCAGATCGATCCGATTTCCCGTAACTGCAAAGGGGTTAAGATTGCGGCGCTGAGCGGGGATAAAGTCATCTTTGCGGACTATGTGACCATGCCTTATCAGCTCGCGCTTCTCTTCAAAAACGGGAAAATGAAAGAGATTTCCACCGAGTCTGTACCGATCGACGCGACGAATACCCGCGGCAGATTGGTCAAAGGGGTCAAAGAAGCGCCTAAAGCCGTATATGCAATGCAATAATGAGAGGCATTTGAAAATACGCCAAAAGTTTCTGTAAAACGCTTGCATTTTTCCGTGCAAGGCAATATAATATAGTTACAACTGAATTTTCTTTGGGGCGGGGTGTAATTCCCCACCGGCAGTAAAGTCTGCGAAGAGCTTGTCTCCCGAACGGGTGAAATTCCCGTACCGACGGTATAGTCCGGATGAAAAAAGAAAGGAAAAGCGTTTTTTCGCGCCCTGCATTCTTTGCGGGGCGTTTTCTTTGCCGAGAAAATTCAAAATTTTCGGAGGTGAAACATGGAACAGGAACAACTTTCGGGCACGGAACCCGAAGAGGCGCAAGGCGAAACCGCCTTGCAAGAAGAACCGCAAGTACAGGTTCAAGAAGAGAAAGCAAGCAGGAATGAACGGATCAAAGCGATTTTCCGCGAACATTTCTCCGCGCCGCGGCTTGCGTACATGGCGCTCTTTACCGCGCTCGCTTACGTTGTGACCTTTCTCGAATTTCCGATTTTTCCGGCGACGCCCTTTCTGAAACTCGATTTTTCCAACGTGTTCTTTTTGATCGAAGGCTTTATCTTCGGACCGGTGGAAGCATTCGTCTCGATCGGAGTCAAAGAATGTCTTTCGTTTATCGATTCGCAGACAGCGGGCGTGGGCGAGCTTGCGAACTTTCTGATGTCTGCGGCTTATATCATTGTTCCTTCGGTTGCTTACCGTTTTGTCAAAGGCAGAAAGTGGGTTGCGCTGTATCTTGTCGGCGCATGCGTCGTACAGATCGGCGTCAGCATGCTCGTGAATCGGTATATCAATTATCCTTTTTACAGTAAAATCGTAGGATTCGATGCGGAACAAACATTTGCGGATACCTGGGTGTTCGTTCTCCTGTTCAATCTCATTAAGAGCGTTTCGATCGGAGTCGTGGTATTTTTCATCTATAAACCGCTTTCCAAATTTATCAGGGCGACCGATCTGCGTTTTCAAAAGCGCATGCAGAAAGTAAAAGAAAAACGCGGACAAAGAAGCTAAAATCCTTTGCAAAATTCCGTCGTATGCGGTATAATATCCGCATATGGCGGTTTTTGTTTCTAACAGCGAAGAGGATACGCTCTCGTTTGCAGAGGAGTATGCAAAGACATTGCAGGCGGGCGACGTGGTCTGTCTCGAAGGGGATATGGGTGCGGGCAAAACTGTTTTTTCAAAGGGCGTTGCGCGCGGCTTGGGGATTTTCGACGAAGTGACGAGCCCCACTTACGCCTACGTCAACAGCTACGGGAACAAGCTGTTTCATTTCGACTGTTACCGCGTCACGAGCGAAGAATATGCGGAGGCGCTCGGCTTTTCGGAATACTTCGACATGGGCGGAATCTGTCTTGTGGAGTGGAGCGAGAACATCAGGGGACTATTGCCGAAACATCATAAGACGGTGCGTATAACGGGCAGCGGAAACAAAAGGGAGATAATCTATTGAATTTTCTCGGCGTGGATACAAGCGCGGAATATCTGACGGTGATCGCGCAAAAGGGCGAAAAAAGAACGGCGCGTTTTATAACGGACTGTTCCCGCGCCCATTCCGTGCGTTTGATGGACGAGATCGACGGCGCGCTCCGCGAGTTGGGTATGAAGCCTGCGGATTGCGACTTTTTTGCCGTCGTCGTCGGAGCGGGTTCGTTTACGGGGATCAGGATCGGCATTTCCTGCGTGAAGGGGCTTTGCCTCGCCGCGGGGAAACCTGCGCTTGCTATCACTTCTTTCGATACGCTTGCATACGCTGAAAAAGACGGAAAACTTCTCTGCACGGTAAATGCGGGACACGGCTGCGTATACGCTGCGGGTTACGAGAACCGCGAACTTACCGTTCCGCCCCGCTTTTGTACGGAGGAAGAGGCAGAAGCGTTAATATCGGCAGGTTACCGCAGAATCGACGCATACGCCGTCGATCCCGTAAAGGGCTTTTTCGAAGCGGTTGCAAATAAATGTGCGAACGTAAGTTCCTCGGAAGAGCTGACCGCTCTGTATCTGAGAAAATCTTCTGCGGAAGAAAACGCAAATAAGGGAAATTGATCGATGAACGGACGCAAATGGACGACGGAAGATCTCACTGAAATCGCAAGGCTCGAAGAGGAATGCTTTTCCGACCCGTGGACGAACCGTATGCTGGCGGATTCCTTTCTTTCGGACAGCTTTTTCGGCTCTCTTCTGGAAGAAGGGGGCGGCGTAACCGCCTACGGCGGAATGCATTTTGCGGGCGACGAGGCGGAGATCGAACTTATCGCGACGGCGGAGATGTACCGCCGCTGCGGACGGGGATCCAAGGTCTTGGACGATTTGATCGATGAGGCGCGGAATCGCGGGATAAAGAGCGTTTGGCTCGAAGTCAGGGTCTCGAACGCGGCGGCGCAGCTCATGTATCTGAAAAAGGGATTTCGGGGCGCGTATGCCAGAACGCGCTATTATCCGGACGGAGAGGATGCGATCGTCATGAAAAAGGAGCTTTCTTGAAGAGCGTTATACGCTGCGGAAGAGGAAAAGACCTGATTTTTCTGCACGGATATCTCTCTTCGAAGGAGAGTTTTTATCCGCAGATCGAATATTTTTCAAAGTTTTACCGCGTAACTGCGTTCGACTTTCCGGGCTTCGGAGAGGCGGAACCGCTCGAACGTCCGTTTTCCGTCGGCGACTATGCCGATTGGACGGAAAATTTTCTCGAAAAAGAGGGGATCGAAAATCCTTTTGTGATTGCCCATTCTTTCGGCGGACGGGTAGCGGTCAAGTGCCTGTCCCGCAAGAATCTGTTTGACCGAGCAGTCTTGTGCGGTTGCGCGGGGATTATTCCCAAGCGCACGCTTAAATACCGCGTCAGGGTGGGGACGTACCGCTTCGTAAAAAAAATCGCGCCGCGCTATGCCGAAAAAAAGTTCGGCAGCACGGAATACCGTTCGCTTTCTCCCGTTATGCGGGAGAGCTATAAAAAGATCGTCAACGAGGATTTACGCAAAGACGCGGAAAAAATACTGTGTCCCGTGCTGTTTATCAACGGAGAGAACGACAGGGAGACCCCCTTGTCTTCGATTGAAATATATCGTCAAGCGATTGCGGGAAGCAAGCTCACGGTGCTACGCTCCGCAGGACATTTCGCTCATTTAGATAACCCGCTCGCCTTCAATTTGGCGGCAGAGGAGTTTTTCAGGTGACCACGGAACTTTGGTACTACATAGCGGCAGGCTCTATCGTCGCGGCGACGCTCTTATGTCTGACCGCTTCGTCCATGCCTGCGATCATGCAGCAGAGCGGCTATTCGGGTGAAGGTTTTCTCGAATGGTACTATGAACGCGGCAATATGATTTTAGGCAGACATGCGCTTCTTGCGCTCTGTCTTTTTTTGCTGACCGCGCTCTTTAATCTGTGTTTTTCCTTTCTCGAACCGCATTGGGCGAATCTTATCTCGTTTGCGCCCTTTGCGGGAATGTGCGTATTGTTTCGTTTTTCGGACCGGCGCGCGCTGAAAGTTCCCGTCAAGCGAACGGGGCGGATCATGCGGGTGTGCGGCGTGTATTGGTTCTTGCTTGTTGCGGTGATCTTCGGCGTTTGCGTAGGTCTTTCTTACGGCGCGCGAGCGATCACGGGGCTTGCGAATTATTTCAGATATGTGATTATTTCTGCAATGCCGCTCTTCTTTCCCGCGCTCTTTGCACTCGCAAACAATATCGTAAAAATTTACGACGTGCCGCGCAATAAAAGGTTTGAGAAAAAGGCGGCGAAAGCGCTTGCGGAGAGTAAGTGCATAAAAGTGGGAATTACGGGTAGTTTCGGAAAGACGAGCGTGAAGAATATGGCAAACGCGATTCTTTCGGAAAAGTATAAAGTAATCGCCACGGGCGCTTCTTACAATACGCCGATCGGAATCGCCCGCACCGTCAATGAAAACGGGCTTGACTGCGACGTGTTTCTTGCGGAAATGGGTGCGCGCAGAGTTGGCGACATCAAAGAACTGTGTAAAATGGTAAATCCGGAGTACGGCGTGATCACGGGAATCTGTTCGCAGCATCTTGAAACGTTCGGCTCCCTTGAAAATATCGTAAGAGAAAAAAGCGTGCTTGCGTCCTTCTGTAAAAAGACGGTGCTCGGCAAGAGCGCGGCGCAGGTGGAATGTGCCGAAAAGATCGTCGAGGGCGTTGACTTTTCGATCGAAAATTTACAGTTGTCTACGGAGGGAACAGAATTTTCGCTTCGCTTCAAAGAAGAAACGATCGAGGTTAAATGCGGACTTCTCGGAAGAGGGGCGGCGGAGAATATCGCGCTCGCCGCGGCGCTTGCGTATACGCTCGGCATGAGCGGGGAAGAGATCGGTCGGGGGATCGAAAAGATTAAACCCGTTCCGCACCGTCTCGAAAAGTCCGAAGCGAACGGCGTTACCATTCTCGACGACTCCTATAATTGCAACGAAGAGAGCGCGCGCTGCGCCGTGGAAGTTCTTAAAATCTTCGGCGGCAATAAGTGGATCGTTACCCCCGGTATCGTGGAACTCGGAATTCTCGAAACGGAAAAAAACGAGGCGCTCGGCGCATCTCTCGTAGGGTTGGATCAAGTGATCCTGGTGGGAGAGACGCTTGTACAGGCGGTCAAAAAGGGATATGTCGCCGCAGGCGGAGATAAAGAGAAAATCCGCGTCGTTCCCACGCTCAAAGATGCGCAGGATATTTTGGGTAAAGAGCTTTCGTCGGGAGATTGCGTGCTTTTTCTTAACGATCTGCCCGATATCTATATGAAATGATCGAATCAAAAAATAAAACGGACACCGAAGAAAAATTTCTTCGGTGTTTTTAATTGAGGTGAGTTATGAATCAGAATGTAGCGGTATTTTTCGGCGGTAAATCAAATGAACACGACGTTTCGGTAATCACGGGGATGTATGCGGTCAATCTTCTGCGCGGAGCGGGGTACGGCGTGCGTCCCGTTTATCTTCCGCGCGACGGGGGCATGTGTTATATCGATGCGGTCGGCGTAAAAGACGTAACCGATCCGAAAAAGAAACGGATTCCCGCTTATTTATATGACGGCGGGCTCTGGAATGCCAAAAAAAGAAAAAAACTCTTTGAGATAGACGTTGCGCTCAACTGCTGTCACGGCGGAGCGGGAGAGGACGGAACGCTCTCCGCGCTTCTGAAATGGAACGGAATCAAAAGCGCGTCGCCTTCGCTTTCCGTCTCGTCGGTGTTCATGGATAAGTGGTTGGGCAAGATCGCGGCGAAAGGGCTTTGTGTTCCCGTTGCGCGCGCCGTATGCGTGAAAGCGGGGGAGCGCGTGCCGTTGGAAGAGGTCGGAGGTTTTCCCGTCATCGTAAAACCCGTCACGCTCGGCTCGAGTATCGGGATCAGAACGGCAAAAGACGAAGAGGAACTGAGGGCGGCTCTGAACTTTGCATTCCGATTTGACCGCGCCGCGCTTGTGGAAGAGTATTTTTCGGGCAGACGCGATATTAACTGCGCCGCATACCGTTGCGACGGCAAGACGGTTGTCTCTCAGCTTGAAGAAGTGTTTTCGGACGAGGCGATCCTCACTTTCCGCGAAAAATATGAAAAAGCCGCGCGCGAGAGCCAACTCCCCGCAGAGCTGTCCGATAAAACCGCGGAAGAAATCAAAGAATACACGGCGCGGATCTACGAGGCTTTCTCCTGTTCGGGAGTGGTGCGCGCAGATTTTCTGATTGCAGACGATAAGGTCTATTTTAATGAATTAAACACCGTGCCGGGATCGTTGAGCTGTTATCTGTTCGGAAAATCGCTCACCGAAGCCCGCAATTTTCTGAGTCTGCTCATCGAAGAGGCTTTGAAAGAGAATTCGGAGGAAAAGGAAATTGTCGAAACGGGAATCCTCGACTCTTCTGTTTTTTCCGGCGGTAAAGGCAGTAAACGGAGAGAATAAATTTATATCCGATTAAAAAAAAGACAGACGGCTTATGCCGTCTGTTCCTTTTTTGGTCGAGGCGACGGGATTCGAACCCACGACCTCTTGGTCCCGAACCAAGCGCGCTACCAAACTGCGCTACGCCTCGTTAGTTTCATATTATATCAAAAGCATTTTCTTTTGGCAAGCGTTTTTCTTTATAAAAAATCCGAAAAAGGACGATATATGTTTGACATGGCGGGGGGGGGTAATGCTATCCTGGAAAAGGTGTTAGGTTCAATGGAAAACAAAAATATTATTTTACAGGCAGTATCCGCTTGATTTTTTCCGATCGGTCTGATACAATATAAAACAAGCGTTTTAGATTGATCGTTTGAGGAGAAAAACATGAATTATGCAATCGAAATTGATGAACTGAAAAAATATTATAAAGATGTGAAAGCGGTCGACGGCATTTCTTTTTCGGTCGGGGAAGGGGAGTTTTTTGCCTTTCTCGGGGTAAACGGTGCGGGCAAAAGTACGACGATCTCGCTGATTTGCGGAAAATCTTCTGCCGACGGCGGAACGGTCAGAATCGCAGGGCACGATCCTGCGCGGAATCCTCATGAAGTCGGCAAACGCCTCGGGGTCGTTTTTCAGAACAGCGTGCTTGACACTTCGCTTTCCGTGTACGATAATCTGAAATACCGCGCCGCGCTCTATGGGATCGGCGGCGCGCAGTTTAAAAAACGACTTGCGGAACTGACGGA
The DNA here is from genome assembly GCA_910588695.1 of uncultured Christensenellaceae bacterium. Lineage (GTDB taxonomy): Bacteria > Bacillota > Clostridia > Christensenellales > Borkfalkiaceae > Gallimonas. The sequence goes on along the minus strand of CAJUOV010000005.1, from coordinate 19,797 downwards.
GTTATTCGATCTTGCGCCGATTCTCAAAAGGGCGGTCGGAAAACTCTCGGGAGGACAGCGGCGGCGGTGCGACGTCGCGCGCGCTCTGGTGCATAAACCTGACATTTTGATTCTCGACGAGCCGACGACCGGTCTCGATCCGCAAACGAGAAAGAGCGTCTATGAAATCGTGCACCGACTGCGGCGGGAAAACAATATGACCGTACTTCTGACGACGCATTATATGGAAGAAGCGGCGGATGCAGACAGAGTCGTTATCATCGACGGCGGAAAAATTCTTGCGAATGCCACCCCCCTCGAACTCAAAGAAAAATATACGGGTGATTTTATCACGCTCTACCGTGCCGAGGAAGAAAAGGTCAAATCGCTTCGTCTGCCCTACGAAAAGACGGTCGAAGGTTTCCGGATCGAGGTGAAAGATACGAAGAGCGCGACCGAACTTATATTGGCGCATCCGGAGTTATTTTGCGATTATGAGATCGTCAAAGGAAAGATGGACGACGTATTCCTTGCCGTCACGGGCAAGAGAGGAGAGAATGTATGAAAAGGCTGTGTTCGTTGATTGCCCGCAACTGTAAAGTGTATTTTCGTGACAAGAGCGTGTTTTTCAGCTCGCTGATTGCGCCCCTCATTCTGCTGTTTTTGTATATCGCGTTTCTGAGCGGCACTTATCAGGATACGCTTGCGAACATGTTGCTAAACAGCTTTTCCGTTACGCTCGATAAGTCTGTCGCAAACGCCTTTGCGGGCGGGTGGCTTTTGTCTTCGCTCATCGCGGTCAGCGCGGTCAGCATCGCATTTACCGCCAACATGGTTATGGTGCAGGATAACGTAACGGGGAGGATCGACGATTTTTCCGTGTCGCCCGTCCCTAAATCGATGCTTGCGCTCGGCTATTACCTTTCAACGGCGCTCGTTACGCTTGCGATTTGTTTTCTTGCGCTTCTCGTCGGATTTATCTATCTGGGCATTGTGGGATGGTATCTCTCTGTTTCCGACATATTCCTTGTCATACTTGATACCTTTTTGCTCGTCATGTTCGGGACTGCACTCTCCGCGATCTTTTGTTCGCTCATTAAGTCGCAGGGCGGGGTGACGGCGGTGGAGGTGATCGTCTCTGCGTCTTACGGCTTTTTGTGCGGCGCGTACATGCCGTTCTCGCAGCTTGCAAATTGGATCTCGTCCGTTCTGAAATTTCTTCCGGGGACTTACGGCACCGTATTGCTGCACGAGCATTTGATGGGGTCCGCGATCGATCGGATGCCTGATCTTCCAGGACTTCGCGGTGCAGTGCGTTCGTTGTTTGACTGCGAACTCGATTTTTTCGGACATACCGTTGCGCCGTGGGTTTCGTATCTCGTAATTATTCTGACGGTCGTTTTACTTGTGGGGGCGTATATTCTTTTTCTCTCGCTGCGGTGGAGAAAGCGTAAAAAAGAAAAAAAACTATAACCTGTGCTTATATCGATTATAAGCAAATACAATAAAAGATAGCCGCGCAAATAATTGACTTCAAACGGGAAAAATCATATAATAGTCAAAAAGAGATGCAAAAGGGAGAGATACTGGAAATGAACGTGACGGAACTGTTCGGTTGCAACGTGTTCAACGACGAGGTAATGAAAAATTCCCTTCCCAAAGAAGTCTATAAATCTTTGAGAAAAACGATCGACGAGGGCGAACCGTTCGATTCTTCGATCGCCGCCTGCGTTGCAAATGCGATGAAAGATTGGGCGGTCAGCAAAGGCGCGACCCACTACACGCACTGGTTCCAGCCGCTTACCAACCTCACGGCGGAAAAACACGACAGTTTTATCGAGCCATGCGGCGACAAGGTCATCATGCAGCTCACGGGCAAGAGCCTTATTGTGGGCGAACCCGACGCCTCTTCGTTTCCTTCCGGCGGAACGCGGGCGACGAGTGCCGCCCGCGGCTATACCGCTTGGGATCCCACTTCTCCCGCGTTTGTAAAAGAGGGAACGCTTTATATTCCTACGGTGTTCGTCTCCTATACGGGTGAGACGCTCGACAAAAAAGCGCCTCTTCTCAAATCGATGACCGCGCTCGATACGCAGGCGAAGCGGCTTTTGAAGCTCTTCGGCATTTCTTGCAGAAAGGTTTCGACGACGGTAGGTCCCGAACAGGAATATTTTCTTGTGGACGAGCAGGTTTACTTAAAACGCAAAGACCTTGTTCTGACGGGCAGAACGCTCTTCGGCGCGCCGCCCGCAAGGGGACAGGAACTCGAAGACCATTACTTCGGTTCGCTCAAAACGCGTATATCGGAATATATGCGCGATCTTGACGAAACGCTTTGGTCCTACGGAATTTTCGCCAAGACCAAGCACAATGAGGTCGCGCCTGCGCAACACGAACTCGCGCCCGTTTTCACGACGACGAACGTGGCGGTAGACGATAACCAGCTCACGATGGAGCTCATGAAAAAAGTTGCGAAAAAGCACGGGCTTGTCTGCCTTCTGCACGAAAAACCCTTCGAGGGGGTCAACGGTTCGGGCAAACACAATAATTGGTCGCTCTCGACCGATACGGGGCTCAACCTTCTCGAACCGAGCGAAACGCCCGAGGATAATCAACTCTTTCTTCTTGTGCTTGCCTGCGTGATTGCGGCGGTTGACAAATATCAGGGTATTCTGCGCGCTTGCGTAGCGTCGGCGGGCAACGATCACCGTCTCGGCGCAGACGAGGCGCCGCCCGCGATCATCTCGGTATATCTCGGCGACCAGTTGGGCGCTCTTGTAGACAGTCTTGTGCTCGGAAAAGCATATGTTCCCAAAAAGGCGGTCCCCGGTTCCATCGGCGTTCCCGAATCGCCCATTTTCCCCATCGATACGACGGACAGAAACCGTACTTCTCCGTTTGCGTTTACGGGCAATAAATTCGAATTCCGTATGCTCGGATCGCAGGCTTCCGTCGCAGACCCGAACATTGTGCTCAACACGATTGCGGCGCAGGCGTTTGCGGAAGCGGTAGAGGCGCTCTCCGACGCGAAAGACTTTGAAAAAGCGGTCAGAGATTACTCTGTTAAACTTCTGAAAGAGCATTACCGTATCATCTTCAACTACAACGGTTACGGACCCGATTGGGAACCCGAAGCGGAAAAGAGGGGACTTCTCAACAATAAAACCACGGCGGACGCGGTGCTTGAATTTTTTAAGCAGGAGAGCATCGACGTGTTTGTCAAGCAGGGTGTATTCACCGAGAAAGAGGTGGTGGCACGCGCGGACATCATGCTTGAAAATTACGTTAAGACGATCAACGTAGAGGCGTTGACTACGGCGGAGATGGCTCGTCAGGAAATTTATCCCGCAGTGAACCGGTATATTGCCGAGATCGCTACGGCGTTGCAGGCGAAACGCGCGGTCGGAGAAAAGGCGGTCTGTAAGTGCGACGTGGAACTCGTCGAACGGTTGTCCTCCATGAACGACGCGATGATGGAAGGCGTGAAAAAACTCGAAAACGATTTGAAAGAAATGCCTGCGGGCGGGAAAGCCGCATCCCGTCAGATGGCGCATACGATCGTGCCGGATATGGAGGAAGTCCGTCGCATAGCCGACGGTATGGAAAAGTTGTGTGCACGTGAATCGTGGCCCTTCCCTTCCTACACCGATTTGATGTACAGTGTGAAGTAATTATAAATTATTACGGAAAGACCGTTCTGTGTTCCGGATAATTTTGATGAAATAATGAAAAGAACCGCGTCCGCTTGACATTCGGCGCGGTTTATTGTATATTCAAAAAGAGGGAAAAGAATGGAATTCGAACGTCAGAAAAAAGAAAAGAACCCCGTGCTCGCAGTTTGTTACGATTTCGACCGCACCCTAACGCCAGATGACATGCAGGCGCAGGGGTTCATTCAATCCGTCGGCGCGGACGTGAAAGAGTTCTGGGACGAGTCGAACGCGCTCGCGAAAAAGTCGAACATGGACAACAATCTCGCCTATATGTATTTAATGGTGAAGCGGGCGCGCGGAAAGTTTTTCGTCACGGAAAAGGAGTTGAACGATTACGGCGCAAAGATCAAGCTGTACCGCGGGGCGGAGGGGTGGTTTTCCCGTCTCAACGCTTACGGAAGGGAGCGCGGCGTGATTTTGGAGCACTATATCATTTCGTCGGGGCTCAGAGAGATGATCGAGGGCACGTCGATTGCGGGCGAGTTCAAAAAAATTTACGCGAGCGCATTTTTGTTCGACGACGAAGGGGTTCCCGTCTGGCCCGCGCAGACCATCAATTATACCAATAAAACGCAGTTTCTGTTCCGCATCGAAAAGGGGTGTCTCGACATCAACGACCACGCGGGCGTCAACGAATATTTCGAGGCGGACAAGTTGAGGGTTCCCCTCAGAAATTTCGTCTATCTCGGCGACAGCGAAACGGATATTCCCTGTATGAAGCTCGTGTCGAGCGCGGGCGGGCACGCAGTGGGCGTGTACGATCCGCAGGGCAAAAAAGCGAAGGTATACGATCTTATGAAGAACAACCGTATCCGCTACTTTGCGCCCGCCGATTATACGGAGGGGAGCGAACTCGATCAGCTTCTGAAAGCGGTGATCGATAAAACGGCTTCTTACGAGGCGCTTGAAGAAAAACACATCAAAAACCTTTCCGAAACACGTTCGTTCGGAAAATGAAGCGAGGAAAAAATTATGAAAGTAAATGTAAAAAAGCTGAATCAAGACGCGCGTCTGCCCGTCTACGGCTCGGCATACGCTGCGGGCGCCGATCTTTACGCTTCCGAGGGGGTCGAGATCGAGGCGGGGACTACCGCGTTCGTACATACGGGGATCGCCGTGGAACTGCCTGCCGGAACGGTGGGGCTCGTATATGCGCGGAGCGGACTTGCCTGCAAGCAGGATCTGGCGCCTGCGAACAAGGTCGGCGTGATCGACGCGGACTACCGCGGAGAGATCATGGTCGCGCTTCACAATCACGGAAAAACGACGCGTAAAGTCGAGGCGGGCGACAGGATCGCCCAATTTGTGATCGCGCCCTATTACACGGCGGAGTTTTGCGAAGCGGAAACGCTTTCGGATACGGTGCGCGGCGCGGGCGGCTTCGGTTCGACGGGCAAGGCATAAAGGAATTTACGATGCGGATGCGCAGAAAACGCAACTTAGAGGCGCGGATCGAAGCCTGCAAAGAAGTGCTTCTCGTCCGCGGACGTCCCTGTCTCAATCTCAGAGAGGCGGAGGAGAATTTCCGCGCGCTCTTCGATCCGAAAGAGGTGTTCGGAAACGGCAACCCCGTGGAGCTTGAAGTAGGGTGCGGAAACGGGGGATTTATCGCGGAACTTGCGGCGAGAGAGAAAGAGGTAAATTTTCTCTGCGCGGAAATCTGCGACAACGTGATTCTGACCGCCATGGAGCGCATTCTCGGCGACGGATTGAAAAACGTAAGGTTTTTGAATCTTCCCGCCGAAATTCTGCGTTGTTATCTGCCCGAAAGGAGCGTGCGAAAAATTTATCTGAATTTTTCGACGCCTCTGCCCGAGCACAGCCGCGAGCGGCAGCGGTTGACCTCTTCGCGGTTTCTGAAAATTTACGACGCGCTTCTGTCTGCGGACGGGGAAATCGCGCAAAAGACGGACAGCGAAGAATTCTTCGATTATTCCCTGAACGAAATGCGCCGCTTCGGTTTTGAGATCGAATATACGACGCGCGACCTGCACCGCAGCGAATTTGTAAAAGACAATATCGTAACGGAATACGAGCGCGGATTTTTAGAACAGGGCAAACCGATTTTTGCTTTGTCGGCAAGAAAAAAGCATGGTCCGGAATGTTAAGCGCCGCCTTTTTCGCGAATTTGCGTTCAGTGATTGACAGATTCGTGTATTTCGTGTATAATGATCAAAACAGCAGTGATTGCGGAGAGAGATTATGATAGAAGAAAAAGACGAAAAAAAGGAAGTCCCTAAGAACGCGTTCGATTTCAGTTCTTTTAAGCCCGCCGCAGGACCTGCGCCCGTTGTTACGGCAGAACCGTCTGCGCCGACTATGCCGTCTGACTATATTCCGAAGAATGCGTTCGATTTCGGCTCTTCCCGCCCTGCCGAGGGGGAAACCGCCGAGAAAAAACAAGCGGAAAAACCCGCTGAATCGGAAGTAAAGACGGGATCGGAAGCAGAGAAAAAAACTTCGGAAGAAAAAGCGGAACCGGCGGATAAGCCCGCGGGGCAGCAGGCGGAAGAGGAAGATGACGACGTCGTTGTGGTCGGCGAGACAATCGAGAGCGGGGATGAAGAGGACGAAGTCGTATTCTGAAAGAAAGTAAATAAAAAAGCACGGATCAACGATCCGTGCTTTTTCTATACGATTCAGAACAGTTCCGTGATCATTCGGGAGACGTAATTTACGGGAACAAGTTGGATTTTATTTTTGAATTTTTCACACGCTTTCAGATTTTTTGCGGGAAGAATCACTTTTTTGAAGCCCATTTTAATGCATTCGTTTACACGTTTCTCGGCAAAGTTCACGCCGCGCACTTCGCCCGTCAGTCCCACTTCGCCGAAGAGGGCGGTATATTTGTCGATCGCGACCATCCGCTCTGCGCTCGCAAGCGCGGCGCATACGGCAAGATCTGCGCTCGGCTCGTTCAGCTTGATTCCGCCCATTGCGTTAAGGTAAACATCCTGCGAACCCAAGGGAAGTCCGCACCGCTTTTCAAGCACGGCGATGAGTACGGTCAGACGGTTGGGATCGATTCCGAGCGACATGCGCCGCGGCAGTCCGTAAGAGGTTTTTGTCATCAGTGTCTGGATTTCCACCATCATGCAGCGGTTGCCCGTCTCGCTGGGCGTGACCGTCGCGCCCGCCGCGATCCCGCGGTTATCCGATAAAAAGAGAGCAGAATAGTCTGAAATTCCTTTGATCCCTTCGCCCGTCATTTCAAATACGCCCACTTCCTGCACCGAACCGAAGCGGTTTTTCACCGCCCGTAAAATTTTGAAATTTTCGGTGTTTTCTCCCTCGAAATAAAGTACCGCGTCCATGATATGTTCGAGCACTTTGGGACCCGCGAGCGTACCTTCCTTGGTTACGTGACCGATAATGAAAAAAGTGATCCCGCGCGACTTTGCAACGCGCATGAGTTTGCCGGCGCATTCTCTGACCTGTGCGACGCTTCCCGCCGAAGAGGAGAGCGCGTCGGTATACACTGCCTGAATGGAATCGACGATCACGTATTCCGCGTTGAGAAACGCTTCTTCCGCATTGTCGATGCAGGTTTCGTTGAGAAGGAGCAGATTGTCGGAGTCGAGTCCCAGCCTTTCGCAGCGGAGCTTGACCTGCGAACAGCTCTCTTCCGCGGAGAGATATAAGACGCGGTGCTCTTTTGCAAGGTGTGCGGCGACCTGCGTTAAAAGGGTGGATTTTCCGACTCCGGGGTCGCCCCCGACGAGCACGAGAGAGCCCTTTACGATTCCGCCGCCGAGAACCACGTCGAGTTCGGAGTTTCCCGATAAGATCCGTTCGTACTTTTCGTATTTGACCTGCGAAAGAGGTATGGGGCGGGAATAGGCGCGCGCCGAAGATTTTTTAAGCGGTTCGGGCACGACAATCTCCTCTACGAGGGTGTTGAATTTTCCGCATTCGGGACAGCGCCCCAGCCACTTGGGCGAGGCATATCCGCAGTCGTTGCACACAAATTGCGTTGTTGATTTTGCCATGGTATGATCCTCTTATTCAAAAATTGTACCGCAAACGGGAAGATCTGTCAAGTTTTCCAAAAACGAATTTTCCGTAAGCCTTGACTTTGCGCCGATCCGTGTTATAATATTTGCGTATGGTTTTACGGGGAATATTGAATCTCATTCTGTTTTCCTCCATAGAGAAAAAAGGGACTTGTTTAATGTCATCAGCGGCGCGGTAATCGTCGCGCGATAAATATAATATCATGCGGAGATAAAAATGAAATTTTGTTGTTATTGCGGAAAAGAACTTCCCGACGACGCGCAATTCTGCATTCACTGCGGAAAGTCCGTTTCTGGCGCGGGTACAGAGGGTCGAGCGCAGGGTGAGCAGGCAGATCGCTGCTCGGTAAAAAAGAGCGAAGTGGATACGCTCATCGAAATTTTTCTGTTAATCGCGTGCATCATAAACGGAATCGCAACGCTCGGAATCGCGCTTGCCTGGTGTATTCCCATGCGCAGAATCATTCTTAACGATATGAGGAACGGCGTGCCCGTCAGTATTGCGATGAAAGTTTGTACGATTCTTTTCGTCAATACGATCGCGGGTATTTTGTTGTTCTGCCGAGATGAATTTCAATGTTAAACTTAACGCCCCCGCCGAACGACGGGGGCGTTAAGTTCGCCGTTATTGTTTCGAACACAGTACGCATGCGTAAACCGTGATCCCTTTTTTCTCGCCGATGTAGCCAAGTTTTTCGTTTGTGCCCGCCGCGATTCCGACGGCGTTTGGGGGCAAGCCGAGCGCGTCGCTCAGATTCTCTTTCATGCGGTCGATATGGGGGGAGAGGCGGGGCGTTTCCGCAAGGATCGAAAGACTGACGTTCTTGGGCGAAAAGCCTGCATCTTTGACGCGCGACAATGCTTCGGACAGCAGTTTCATGCTGTCCGCGTTTTTATATTGCGGGTCGGAATCGGGGAAGTGGTATCCTATATCGCGCAGTCCCGCCGCAGAGAACAATGCGTCCATAAGCGCGTGAACCAATACGTCTCCGTCGCTGTGCGCTTTCAGGATTTTATCGGAAGGTATGCGCACGCCTGCAAGCGTGATAAAATTCACAAAGGGCGCTCCCTCGTCTTCGGCATAAAAAGCATGCGTGTCCACGCCGAAGCCGACGCGCTCGGCGGGTTTGAAATCTTCGGGATAGGTGAGTTTTTTGTTTTCCCGCTCGCCGAGAAAAAGGCGGGGCGGTTCGACGTAGGCGAGATAGATTCCGCTCTCGTCGGTAAAGCGTTCCGCGCCGTCGCGGAGAGCGCATTCGTATGATTGCAACAGCTTTTCGCGGTAGAATCCCTGCGGAGTCTGTACCGTGTAAACGTTTGCGCGCGGAGGGACGGAGACAATATTTCCGTTCTCGGCGTATACGACGGTGTCGGTAGAGGGCAGAGCGCATACGCCGCTTCCGTATTCTTTTACGCATGCGACGCAATCGGATACGGTCTTTCTGCTGATAAACGGACGGGCGGCGTCGTGTACAAGCACAATTTCGCCTTTGGCGGCTTTCAGCCCCCTGTAAACGCTCTCTGCGCGCGTTGCGCCGCCGCGGCAGATTTTTGCGTTCGGGAAAGGGGAGAGGAGTTTTTTGATTCGCTCTTCATCCTCTTCGCGGCAGACGACGATCATTTCGTCCGCTTCCGAGCAGGCGGAAAGGGAATAAGAGAGCGCGGGCAGTCCGTTAAGTTCTTTTAAGATTTTATTTTCAGCAAAGCCTGCGCGTTCTCCTTTGCCGGCTGCTACGATAATTGCAGTTATCATAATGATTACCTTAAAATAAATTTTTCAAAAAGACGAAGCGTTTTTGAAAAAAGAGGAGGAATAGGCATTGAAGCAAAAATCACCGTAGGGGATTTTTGCGTTATTTGCCTTATTCCGACGATATTACCTCGTAAAGGGATGGCACCTCGTCTTTTTTGACGGACTCTTTGATTTGCAGAATCCTGAACTTTACGGAACCCGTCGCATAGTGAAGTTCCACTTCGTCGAGAGGCTTGATCTCTTTGGAAGGTTTTGCTTCCTTGCCGTTGACGATGATTTTTCCCGCGTCGCAGGCATCTTTTGCGAGCGATCTGCGCTTTAAGATACGCGAAATTTTCAAAAACTTATCGATTCTCATAATTACCTCGGATTGTGGTTTCTCAAAAAAGACGAAGTATTTTTTGAGAAAGAGGAGCGTCAACGAAGCGCATTACTCTTTGTACATTGCGCAAAGAGGGAAGCGAAATTTGTCGCGACGAGTCGATTCTCATGAATATCTCCGAAAAAAAGAGAAATATTTTCAAAAAGCTGTCAAAACCGATTGACATCTTTTCAATGCAAGTTTATAATAACATACTGTATCATTATGTTTAAGATCGGTTTTTAGCGCGTTTTTAACGGTTTTTTACATAAAAAAGCCGTAAAACGCCTCCGAACTCTCCCTATTATAGCGCACAAAAGCGTAAAAGTAAAGGGCGGCGGAGAAAAATTTTTCGGAAACGTTTCGATTTTTATCGATGAAAAGATATACTCGGTAGATCGCCAAATGGTAACAACAAAAAAAGGAGTTATAAAGGCGGATGAACTTACCCATTCACAAGTATGGCAAGACCGAGAGAAGAAAGTTCGGCAACATCAACGAAGTCATCGATATTCCCGACCTTGTAGAGATTCAGAAAGAAAGTTACGAATCTTTCGTAAAAGACGGGATCGGCGATATCTTTGAAGATTTCTCCCCGATTACGGACTTCTCTGACCACTTCGAGCTGTATTTCCTCGACCACTCGTTCGGGGACAAGCCGAAGTATGACGAGAAGGAGTGCCGCAACCGCGACGCTACTTATGCGCTTCCCCTCAAAGTGAGGGTGCGTCTTCGCAATAAAGTGAAAGACGAAGTGATCGAATCGGACGTGTTTATGGGGGATTTCCCTCTCATGACCGAGAACGGTTCGTTTATTATCAACGGCGCGGAGCGTGTCATCGTCTCCCAGCTCGTCCGTTCCCCCGGCGTAAACAACGCCGTCGAAACGGATAAGACGGGCAAGCAGATGTATGAAACGACGGTCATTCCCAACCGCGGAGCATGGCTGGAATTCAAACAGGACGCGCAGGGCGTTCTGTGGGTCAGCGTAGACCGCAAGAGAAAGCTCACCGCGACCGTTCTTTTGCGCGCTCTCGGCTACGGAAGCGACCGCGCTCTCGAAGAACTCTTCGGCGGCGATAAAATGATTCAGGCGACCGTCGCCAGAGACGCCAAGGACAATCCTCCCATTCGCAGCGAATCGGACGGCTTGATCGCGCTTTACAGAAGAGTGCGCCCCGGCGAAGTTCCCACCGAGGATTCCGTCCGTCAGCAGCTCAATAATCTGTTCTTCGATCCCCGCCGTTACGACGTGGTCAAAGTCGGCAGATACAAATTCAATAAAAAACTCAACCTTGCTTACCGTCTTCCCGGCTGCCGCGTGGCGGACGATATATTCCATCCCGAGACGGGCGAACTTTTGGCGAGCAAGGGCGAGCAGATTTCCGAAGAAAAGGCGAAAGAAATCCAGAACGCGGGAATTGGAGAACTTTTTGTTCTTGTCAACGATCCCGTGGACGGAGAGATCCGCCACAAGATGATCTCCAACAATACGGTGGATTTTGCGGCGCTCTCCGACAAAGACCCCAAGGCGTTCGGACTTCTGAAAACCGTTTATTATCCCAACTTCGCGTTCAGTAAAAAGATCGCCGCAGAGTGTGAAACGCTCTCGGCGGAAGAAGTCGCGGAGAAATATCTCGACGAGATCAACGCGATCTACTATGTGCGCGAGACCGCTCCCGAGGCGGATGAAAAACAGGAAGAGAAAAAGAACCGTGAGAAGAGAAAGGACGCGCGCGAGAAATTCGTAAAAGCGTGCAGACTTTTTCACGAGATTCTTTCCCGCAGCGATGCCGCGCGCGCTTCCGACGCGCCCGTCAGCCTTGACGACGAACGGCGAGTCATGGGGATCACGCCCGAAGAGAAAAAGACGATTCAGCCCCTTGTCGACAAACTCAACCATAAATGCATTACGGTAGACGACGTTGTCGCAGCCGTCTCGACCAACCTCGATTTGCAATACGGCATCGGAACGGTGGACGAGATCGACCACCTCGGCAACCGCCGCGTGCGTTCGGTTGGCGAGCTTCTGCAAAACCAACTCCGTATCGGTATGGCGAGATTGGAGCGTCTCATCAAAGAGCGCATGGCGACCGCCGATCCGATGGAAGTTACGCCTTCTTCGCTTATCAACGTAAGACCGATCCCCGCGGTGATCCGCGAGTTCTTCGGTTCCTCCCAGCTCTCGCAGTTCATGGATCAGACGAACCCGATTGCAGAGCTCACTCATAAGCGTAAACTTTCCGCGCTCGGTCCCGGAGGATTGAACCGCGACAGAGCGACCTTTGAAGTCCGCGACGTTCACCATTCGCACTACGGGCGCATGTGTCCCATCGAGACTCCCGAAGGTCAGAACATTGGATTGATCTCTTCGCTTGCAACTTTTTCACGCGTGAACGAATTCGGATTTATCATGTCTCCTTACCGCAAAGTGGATAAAGAGACGGGCATCGTTACCGATCATGTCGATTATCTGACGGCGGACGAAGAGGACAGATACGTCGTTGCGCAGGCGAACGAACCTCTTGACGAAGAGGGCAGATTCGTAAACGAACGCGTTGGTTGCCGTTACCGCGAATTCATTACCGAGATGCCGAGAGAGAGAATCGACTATATGGACGTTTCTCCCAAACAGCTCGTATCCGTGGCGACCGCGCTCATTCCATTCCTTGAAAATGACGACACAAACCGTGCGCTCATGGGATCGAACATGCAGCGGCAGGCGGTTCCTCTGCTTAAAACGGAATCCTCCATCGTGGCGACGGGTATCGAGGCTGCGATCGCGCGCGATTCGGGCGTGATCGTAAGAGCCAAAGAAGCGGGCACCGCGATCGGCGTCGCATCCGATAAGATCGTTGTCCGCGAGGACAGCGGTTTCGAAACCGAATATCCTCTCAAAAAATTCGAGCGTTCCAACCAGGGCACCTGCCTCAATCAGCGTCCCATCATCTCGACGGGCGACAGAGTGGAGAAGGGGGAGATCATCGCAGACGGTCCCTCTACGAACAACGGCGAGCTTGCTCTCGGCAAGAACATTCTCGTCGGATTCATGGAGTGGGAAGGCTACAACTACGAGGACGCGATTCTCATCTCCGAAAAACTCGTACAGGACGACGTATTCACCTCTATTCACATCGAAGAACACGAGACGGAGGCGCGCGATACCAAACTCGGCGAAGAGGAGATCACGCGCGACATTCCCAACGTGGGCGACGACGCGCTCAAAGATCTGGACGAAGACGGTATCGTGCGGATCGGCGCGGAAGTGACGAGCGGAGATATTCTGGTCGGAAAAGTAACCCCTAAGGGCGAGACCGAGCTCACTCCCGAAGAACGGCTTCTTCGCGCGATCTTCGGCGAAAAATCGAGAGAAGTGCGCGATACCTCTCTCCGTGTTCCCCACGGCGAGGGCGGTATCGTCGTAGACGTTAAGATCTTCACGCGGGAGAATAAAGACGAACTTTCCCCCGGCGTCAATAAACTCGTGCGCGTATACATTGCGCAAAAGCGTAAAATTCAGGTCGGCGACAAGATGGCGGGTCGTCACGGTAACAAGGGCGTCATTTCGCGCGTGCTTCCGCAGAGCGATATGCCGTTCCTTCCCGACGGTACTCCTTTGCAGATTCTTCTCAATCCTCTGGGCGTGCCTTCCCGTATGAATATCGGGCAGGTTCTCGAAGTGCATTTGGGCTATGTCTGCCGCCAGCTCGGCTGGAAGATCGCGACGCCTGTATTCGACGGCGCGACGGAAAAAGACATCGAACAGCTCTTCAAAGAAAACAATTTGTATAATCCCGAAGGAAAGGTCGACGGTAAATTTCAGGTGTTCGACGGCAGAACGGGCGAACCGTTCGAGAACAGAGTTACGATCGGTATCATGTACATGATCAAGCTCATACACTTGGTCGACGACAAGATTCACGCCCGTTCGATCGGTCCTTACAGTATGGTCACGCAGCAGCCTCTCGGCGGAAAGGCGCAGTTCGGCGGTCAGCGTTTCGGCGAAATGGAAGTCTGGGCGCTCGAAGCATACGGCGCGGCGCACATTCTGCAAGAGATTTTGACCGTCAAGTCGGACGACATTGTGGGACGCGTCAAGACTTACGAGAGCATCGTAAAAGGCAATAATATTTCCGAACCGGGAATTCCCGAAGCGTTCAAAGTGCTTCTTAAAGAGTTACAGTCGCTCGCGCTTGACGTGAAAGTTTTGACGGAGAATAACGAAGAGCTCATTATCCGTGAGTTTGACGATGATGACGACAGAGAGGATTCACGGCGGGATATGCCCGAACCCGAACAGGATTTCGATTTCGGCGTGGAAGAAGAGGACGAGGAAGAAGTCGGTTCCATCTTCGACGACGCGGGCGAGGACGAGGACTTTGTCTCCGAGGATCTGTTCTCGGATACGGACGAGAGCGACGATCTTTCCGACGTGGACGACGACTTCTCGTTCGACGATCTGTTCTCCGACGATGAAAACGCGGACGACGATAAGGAATAACGGGGAGGGTAATTAGATGTTTGAATTAAACGATTTCAATTCCATTCAGATCAGCGTAGCGTCTCCCGAAAAAATCAGGGAATGGTCTTACGGCGAAGTTACAAAGCCCGAAACCATTAACTACCGCACGCAGAAGCCCGAACGCGACGGCTTGTTCTGCGAAAAGATTTTCGGTCCGACAAAGGACTGGGAGTGCCACTGCGGAAAATATAAAAGGATTCGTTACAAAGGAATCATCTGCGAAAAGTGCGGCGTCGAAGTGACCCGCGCAAAGGTGCGGCGCGAACGTATGGGACATATCGAGCTTGCCGCTCCCGTTTCGCATATCTGGTACTTCCGCGGCGTGCCTTCTAAAATCGGTCTGTTGCTCGACATGAGCCCCAAAGCGCTTGAACAGGTCATCTATTTTGCCGCCTATGTGGTGCTTGATCCCGGAACTACGGGCTACGAGTATAAACAGGTCATTAACGATAAACAGCTCCGCGAGATGGAGGAGCAGCTCGGCGATTCCTCCAAGACAGGACTTAAAGTCGGTATGGGAGCGGAGGCGATCCGCGAGCTTTTGATGGCGGTCGATCTCGACAAAGAGAGCGATGACGCAAAGCGTATCATCGAGAACAGCTCGGCGGGACCCAAGCGCGTCAAAGCGATCAAACGCATCGAAATCATCGAGGCGTTCAGAAAGAGCGGGAACCGTCCCGAATGGATGGTTCTGACCGTTCTGCCCGTGATTCCGCCCGATCTCAGACCTATGGTTCAGCTCGACGGCGGCAGATTCGCTTCGAGCGATCTGAACGATCTGTATCGCCGCGTCATTAACCGCAATAACCGCTTAAAGCGTATGATCGAGCTCGGCGCGCCCGAGATGATCATTAAAAACGAAAAGCGTATGTTGCAGGAAGCAGTGGATGCGCTCATCGACAACGGCAGAAGAGGGAAACCGCTTTCGGGACCTTCCAACCGTGAACTCAAATCGCTTTCGGGACTTCTCCGCGGCAAACAGGGACGTTTCCGTCAGAACCTTTTGGGAAAACGCGTAGACTATTCCGGTCGTTCGGTTATCGTCGTAGGACCCGATTTGAAGATTTTCCAATGCGGGCTTCCCAAAGAAATGGCGATCGAGCTCTTTAAGCCTTTTGTCATGAAGAGGCTCGTAGAGACGGGCAAGTGCCACAACATCAAGAGTGCGAAACGCACCGTAGAAAAAGGCAAAGATTTTGTCTGGGACGTTCTCGAAGAGGTCATCAAGGAACATCCCGTGCTTCTGAACCGTGCGCCTACTTTGCACCGTCTCTCCATTCAGGCGTTCGAACCTGTACTGATCGAGGGCAGAGCGATCAAGATTTCGCCCCTTGTCTGCGGACCTTTCAACGCCGACTTCGACGGCGACCAGATGGCGGTGCACCTGCCTCTTTCGATCGAAGCGCAGGCGGAAGCAAGATTTTTGATGCTCTCCGCGAATAACATTTTGAAACTTGCTGACGGGAAATCGGTCATGAGTCCTACGCAGGATATGATCATCGGCGCATACTACCTCACCATTCTGAGACGTGAGGAGGGAAAACGCTACGATGCGGACGGCAGACCCAACCAGAACGGAGAGGTCTACGAACCGCCCGTATTCGCTTCCTTCGACGAAGCGCTCATGAGCTATCAGCTCAAAGACGTGCACTGTCAGGACGAAATTTACGTGCGCCGCACGGTGGAACTTCCCGACGGGAAATTCGACTCTCTCTCTCTTCCTTACGAGAAGACGTTCGACCGCGACGCGATCGCCGCAAACAACGGATTCCGCGGAAGAGTGTTTGTGACCAAGAACGAAAAGACGGGCAAACTTCTCGTGACGGGCGTCATCAAGACGACGGTCGGCAGAATCATTTATAACGACGGAATGCCTCAGGACTTGAATTTCGTCAAACGCGAAAAGCCCGAGGATTATCTGAGATTGGAACTCTCTACCGAATTTATCGAGAGCATCAGGGGCTCGCGTGCAATCGGGAAAAAGCACCTTTCAAAGATCGTCGAAGCATGTTTCAAAACGGGGTATGCGCCCAAGGCGAGCGCAGTGCTCGACGCGATCAAAGAACGCGGTTACAAGTATTCCACGCTTGCCGCACTCACTACGTCGGTATTCGATATGAAGATTCCCGACGAAAAAGAGGAGATCGTTTCGGACGCGGAGACGCAGGTCGCGAAGATTTCCAAAATGTTCGCGCGCGGACTTCTGAAAGAGGAAGAACGCTACCACTCTGTGATCTCCGTATGGGACAATGCGACGAAACAGGTCGCAGACCTCCTCGAAGATCAGGGCAAAAAAGATAAATTCAATCCTATATGGATGATGGCGGATTCGGGCGCCCGCGGTTCGATCGACCAGATCAAACAGCTTTCGGGTATGCGCGGACTCATGGTCAACCCGCAAGGTAAAAAGATCGAAGTTCCCGTTAAATCCTGCTTCCGCAACGGACTTTCCGTACTCGAATATTTCATTTCGTCGCACGGCGGACGAAAAGGTCTTGCGGATACCGCTCTGAAAACAGCGGACTCCGGTTACCTTACCCGCCGTCTCGTAGACGTCTCGCAGGACGTTATCATCCGCGAAGAGGATTGTTCGGCGGGCAAACGTCCCCGCGGCACATTCGTCAAGGCGATCAAAGATGCGAACGGAGGGCTTATCGAAAGCCTTGAAGACCGTTTGACGGGCAGGTTTGCGGCAGAGGATCTGACGGACGAAAGCGGAAACGTGATCGTTCCCTGCAACGAGATGATCACCGAGGCGAATGCGAAGAAGATCGCCGCAATGCCCAAGTACGGTAGCGACGAGGCGCAGGGCGTATATATCCGTTCGATCTTTAACTGTACGACGAGATACGGCGTTTGTGCGAAATGTTACGGTAAGAACATGGCGACCACTCTTCCGATCAAGATCGGCGAAGCGGTCGGCGTTATCGCCGCGCAGTCCATCGGTGAACCCGGTACCCAGCTGACGATGCGTACTTTCCATACGGGTGGTATCGCTGCGACGGGCGACATTACGCAGGGTCTTCCCCGTGTCGAGGAGCTCTTCGAAGCCAGAAAGCCGAAAGGCGTTGCCACGATCTGTGAGTTTAAGGGCGTGATCAACGTGGACGACAGCGACAATTTGAAACACGTCAAAGTCATGGACGAGGATACGGGCGCGGAACTGAAAGAATACGAACTTCCGTTCAACGCCGAACTCAAAGTAGCGACGGGCGATCATGTTGAACCGGGCGCGCTTCTCAACGGCGGTTCGGTGAATCCTCAGGATATTATCCGCGTCGAGGGCGTCAAAGGGGTTCAGGATTATATTCTGGAACAGGTTCAGTCGGTATACCGGTCGCAGGGCGTTGATATCAACGACAAACACGTCGAAATTATCGTTCGTCAGATGCTCAGAAAGGTGCGTATCGAAAACGCGGGCATGACGGAAATGCTTCCCGGTCAGCTTGTCGATATGTTCACGTTCGAAGAACAGAACGAAAAGACGATCAAAAACGGCGGGATTCCCGCAACGGCGAAGCGCGTACTTCTCGGAATCACCAAGGCGGCGCTCGCAACCGATTCGTTCCTGTCGGCGGCTTCCTTCCAAGAGACAAGCCGCGTGCTCACGGAAGCTGCGATCTGCACGAAACGCGATCCGCTTATCGGACTCAAAGAGAACGTCATTATCGGTAAACTCATCCCCGCGGGAACGGGCATGAAAGATTATAAGAACGTATCCGTTCAGGCTACGGGCGGCTACCGCGATTCGCTCAACCAAGAGACCGCGGTCGCAAGCGACGAAGAATAATCTCTGAAAAAAAGGCGCGTCCTTCGGGGCGCGTCTTTTTATATTCAAACGTCAGCGTACAGGATGGGTTTCAAAGTAATTTTTGTTATAGAGGACAGAGGGATGATCGGGGAAGAGCGCTTCTGTCTGCAAATGATAATCATATGATTTTATAAGTTCGCCTGTTTCGAACGCAATTCGGCAGAGCGCTAATAACGGCGTTAAATTGCGGGCGGATTCGTCTTCGAAATCGCCTTCGTCGCTGTGGTCGCGGCATAAAAGCGCTGCGCGGTACCAATATTCCGCTTCGGATAATCTTGCTGTCCGGTGAAAAAGTTCCGCGATCGCGTTGCAGATTTTTGCGCGCGGTTCACCGAATGAAAAACTTTTAAGAAGCGCGTCGAGTGCGCCGCTGTGATCGTTGAGCGCGATTCTCGTTTGCGACAGAACAAGACAGGCTTCGATTTTATTTACATACCAACCCTCTCCCTTGATCATTCGTTTGAGTATTTTTTCCGCTTCTCTATAAAAACCGTTGTAGTACAGTTCGCGTCCGTAATAGAAAAGATTGCGTCCGTCGAGTTTTTCTTCTTTCGCCCATTTGCGGTATATTTTCAAGTTGCGGTTGCCGCGCGGTTTGGAACTGCCGAGGTGTTCAACGCAGAAATCCGATTGTATGACTTTGCCGCGCGGCGCAATACATTCATGCACCCGACCCTGCCATACAAATTCCGCGGTGCGTCTTAAAACGCGTTCGCGCAAGTACCGCAATACGGTTTTTCCGTCTGATACAAGTTCGTATGGACATCTGACCATATCGGGCAAATCGCGCTCTAATCTTTTTTTCAGGATCAAAAAACGTTCGGCGTTTTCTTGTGTAATAAGATCGTCGGCGTCCAGCCACAGGAGATAATCTCCCGTAGCGAGTGAGAACGCGTAATTGCGGGCATCCGCAAAATCATCTTTCCAAGTATATTTTGCGGTTTTAGCGCCGAATCCGCATGCGATTTCATAAGTTCTGTCGCGCGATCCCGTATCGACGATCACTATTTCGTCAACAATCGGTTTCGCGCTTTTAAGACAACGTTCTAACACTTCTTCTTCGTCTTTTACGATCATGCACAGCGAAACAGTCATATTCTTTAACCTCTTTTCCGTTTTATCAATATGATGATAGGGGGCGTTTTGTTACCGAAACGCCTCAGAGGAGATTGTATGAATATCGATTATCGAAAAATAAATTGTTGCCTTTGTGGTTATACAACCGCTTATCCGGAACCCAGAATAATCCGTTATCAAAACGGCACAGGGGCGACGGGTGCGACTGGCCCCACAGGTGCAACAGGCGCGACGGGTCCGACGGGGGCCACGGGCGCAACAGGACCTACGGGTGCGACCGGTCCCACGGGCGCAACGGGACCTACGGGTCCTATGGGAGGACCTACGGGTGCAACGGGACCTACGGGTGCAACAGGACCCACGGGTGCAACGGGACCCACGGGTGCAACGGGACCTACGGGCGTAACGGGACCCACAGGTGAAACGGGACCCACCGGTGCAACAGGACCCACGGGTGCAACAGGACTCACAGGTGAAACGGGACCCACAGGTGAAACGGGACCCACGGGTGAAACAGGTCCCACCGGTGAAACAGGACCCACGGGTGCAACAGGACTCACAGGTGAAA
>CAJUOV010000004.1 GCA_910588695.1 uncultured Christensenellaceae bacterium | reverse complement strand
AATACATTCAGTGCTTGAATAACAAATTATCATAGTAACGATAAATTTCAATTTATCTTTCTAAAAGGTTTGTAGTAAAAAGCTCTCGAACATATCGTTCGAGAGCTTTTTGTTACGGCTTGAAATTGCATTTCTTTGCGGAAGATTTATAAAACCGTTTCATTCAGCCAAGTCATAAACGCCTTGAAAGCCGAAGGGATCGCGCATGACGAAATAATCTCCTCCGCGCTCTTCCACTCGTATTCGGGAAAAAATTCTTCGGCTTCGATAAGGTATCCCGTCATATTCCATTCGACGTGCGTAAAGATATGTTTCGCCTTTTTCTTTGCGAGCACTCTTCCGAACGACTCCGTCTCCGTCCCGTTCTCGAAAAAGGGAAATCCGTACAGGTTTGCTAGCAAACCCTTTTCCCCGCGCTTTTCAACGGCAAACTTTCTATCCCTCATCAAAACGCATACGTCGGCGTTCACGAGCTTTCTCGCCCGCTTCTCGTTACGAACGGGATAACGGGTTTCCTCGCCCGCACGGTGTGCCATGCACAGCTTTTCCCACGGACATGCCCCGCAGAAAGGCGCGCCGTTGGGCACGCACACGATCGCGCCGAGCTCCATAAGCGACTCGCAGAAATCTCCCGCCTGTGGGGGATATGCCCGCGAAAGAAGGTCTGTAAAATTTTTCTTGGTTCTATTATCATCGATATTGCCGTCGTCCGCAAAGTAGCGGGTAAGAACGCGGAGCACGTTTCCGTCCACGGCGGGACGGGGCAGCGAAAATGCAATCGAAGAAATCGCGCCCGCCGTATAATCGCCCACGCCCTGCAAAGAACGGATCCCCTCGTAAGTATCGGGAAAGCCCTCTTTTGCAATACGCTTTGCCGCCGCATGCAGATTGCGAGCACGGGAATAATATCCCAATCCCTCCCATGCTTTCAGCACCTCGTCCTCGTCCGCTCGGGCAAGCGACTCAGCCGTCGGGAAACGGGACAGAAAACGCAGATAGTAATCCTTGACCGCCTCCACTCGCGTCTGCTGCAACATGATCTCCGAAATCCATACGGAATAAGGATCGCGCGTTCTCCGCCAAGGGAGAACGCGCTTGTTTTTCGAAAACCAATCCAACAATAAATCGACCGCTTCGTTTGAAAGTTCCATTAAAAAAGTCCCGTGATCTTACCGTCCGCGTCCACGTCGATCTTCTCCGCCGCGGGCACCTTGGGAAGCCCCGGCATCGTGAGAATCGCGCCTGTGAGCGCAACGACGAATCCCGCGCCTGCGGAGATTCTCGCCTTTCTCACCGTAACCGTAAAGCCTTCGGGCGCGCCCAACAGCTTGGCGTCGTCCGAGAAGGAGTATTGCGTTTTCGCCATGCAGACGGGCGTCTTGCCGAATCCGAGCTTTTCGAGCTTTGCGATCTCTTCTTCCGCCTCGGGCGTATACGCGACGTCTTTCCCGCCGTAGACTTTGGTGACGATCGCTTTGATCTTCTCTTTGATGGGCAGTTTTTCGTCGTAGCAGTAGGTGAACTCGTTCTTCTCCTCGCAGAGACGCACAACCTCTTTGGCAAGCTCTTCGCCGCCTTTGCCTCCCTCCGCCCATACGGTGGAGAGCACGGTATTCACACCGAGTTCGCGGCATTTTTTAATAACGAGCTCGATCTCTGCGTCCGTATCCGTGGGGAAGCGGTTGACCGCGACGACCGCCGGCAGACGGTACACCTCTTTCATATTCTTTACGTGGCGCAGAAGGTTGGGAAGTCCCTTTTCGAGCGCTTCGAGATTTTCGCTCCCGAGCTGGGTTTTGTCGAGCCCGCCGTGCATTTTGAGGGCGCGCACCGTAGCGACCACCACGACCGCCGAGGGTTTCAGACCCGCGAATCTGCACTTGATGTCGAGGAATTTTTCCGCGCCGAGGTCGGCGCCGAACCCCGCTTCCGTAATGACGTAATCGCCGAGCTTCAACGCCGTCTTTGTCGCAGCGACGGAATTGCAGCCGTGCGCGATATTCGCAAACGGTCCGCCGTGTACGATCGCGGGCGTGCCTTCGAGCGTCTGCACGAGGTTGGGCTTCATCGCGTCTTTGAGGAGAGCGCACATCGCCCCTTCCGCTTTGAGCTGCCCCGCGGTCACGGGAGTTCCCTCTTTTGTATAACCGACGACGATACGGGCGAGCCGCGCTTTGAGATCGGTCAAAGAAGTCGCAAGGCAGAGGATCGCCATGATCTCGCTCGCGACCGTGATGTCGTAGCCGTCGTCGCGCGGAACGCCGTCCTTGGGTCCGCCCAAGCCGTCGCGCACAAAACGAAGCTGACGGTCGTTCATATCGACGCATCTGCGCCACACAACCGATTCGATTCCGAGCCCGTTCCCCTGAAAAATATGATTGTCGATCATCGCCGCAAGCAGGTTGTTTGCCGCGCCGATCGCGTGAAAGTCACCCGTGAAGTGCAAATTGATATCCTCCATGGGAATAACCTGCGCGTATCCGCCGCCCGCGGCTCCCCCCTTAATGCCGAACACGGGACCGAGCGAGGGCTCCCTGAGCGCGACGACGACTTTTTTGCCGATTCTCTTCAAGCCGTCTGAAAGTCCGATCGTGGTCGTCGTCTTTCCCTCGCCCGCGGGCGTGGGGGTGATCGCGGTCACCAAAACGAGCTTTCCCTCTTTGCCCTTGCGCTCCATGATGGTGAGCGGAAGTTTCGCCTTGTACTTGCCGTAGCATTCGATGTCGTCTTCCGTCAGCGCGAGCTTTGCCGCGATGTCTTTGACGTTCTCGGGAATTGTTTCCTGTGCGATTTCGATGTCGGTTTTCATATAGTTACTCCTTAAAAAATTTTATTCTTAAAAATCAGTTCCGAACGCGTCGAATACGGGTCCGTCTTTGCACACTCTCGCGTGCTGTCCGTTCGTCAGATCGCAGACGCAGACCAGACATGCGCCGATTCCGCAGCCCATACGCTCTTCCAGAGATACGTAGACGGGAATTCCCTTGCCCGCCATTGCTTTTTTGAGCGCGCGCAACATGGGAACGGGTCCGCAGGAGAGAACAACGTCGGGTTTTATCTTTTCGTAATCTTCCATAAACGCCTGCACCGCCGTGCCGCGGAATCCCACGCTTCCGTCGTCCGAAGCGATCTTTAACAGATTGCTCCGCGACATTTCATACTGCATGCAGAGGGCGTCTTTATTGCGGAATCCCATATAAGAAGCGATAAATTTATCTTTTTGATAAGCGCGGATCACGGAAATCAACGGAAATATCCCAACGCCTCCGCCCACGATCGCGATCCGTTTTTCTTCGTCTCTGACAAAGAATCCGTTCCCGAGCGGCAGGAGCACAGAGAGCTTTTCACCCTGCTTGTAATTCGCCGCAAGCGATTTGGTGCCCGCGCCCTTCAAGCGATAGCAAACGGTGATTCGCTCCCCCTCCGCTTTACAGACCGCAATGGGGCGACGGAGAGGCATTCCCAAAATCCCGATCATACAGAACTGACCGGCGCGCACCTCGATCTCCTCCTCCGTCATAAAAGTCAGAGAATAGATGTCTTCCGCAATGCGGACGTTTTCGAGAACGGTAGCGGTTACTTCGCGCATATTTCCCCCAAAACCGAAAGCAAATCCGCTTTCATGTCAAGACAGGCTTGCCGCGCCGCCTCCGCATAAGTTCCGCCTCTCTTTTTGTAAGCGCAGAGAATTCCGCGCGAATTGTTCACGATTCCGCCCATTCCGTGCGCATGAAAACTGTTTTTCAACATTTCGGCGTTTCCGCCCTGCGCGCCGTATCCGGGAATCAGAAAGAACGTATGGGGAAGCCTCTCCCGCAACACCGCCGCCTCTCCGGGGTGAGTCGCGCCGACGACCGCGCCCACGGCGGAATAGCCGTATTTGCCGAGAGTCTCTTTGCCCCAAGATTCCACCATGTCGCCCATGAGCTCATAGACCGTTCTGCCGTCCGAGAGCGTTTGGTTTTGCAGCTCGCCCGACGAGGGATTGCTCGTCTTGACGAGTACGAAAATACCCTTATCGTAAGCCTTGCAATCGGCAAGAAAAGGCTCGATCCCGTCCGTACCGAGATAACCGTTGACGGTGAGAAAATCGTTCTCTTTTCCCTCGCCCAAAAATGCTTTGGAGTAGCGCGCCGCCGTCGAGCCGATGTCGTTGCGCTTACAGTCCGCGATCACAATAAGCCCCTTGCTCTTCGCATAATTTACGGTGTCGAAAAAGCACTTCATACCCGCCGCGCCGTATTCTTCGTAATAGGCGACCTGAACCTTAACCGCGGGAACAAGATCGGCGGTTGCGTCTACGATACCCTTATTGAATTTCAGAACGGCTTGCGCAATTTCTTCCGCCGTTCTGTTTTCGGGCAGCATCTCTTCGGGCAGATATTCGAGAGCGGTGTCGAGCCCCACGCAGGTGGGGTTCTGCATCTCGACGATTTTTTCAATCAGGCGATCGGTTATCATCTTATTTTCTCCTCGTATTTCACTTCGCCGTCCACGACGGTGTATTTGATTCTTCCGCAGACCTTTCTTCCCGCAAACGGAGTGTTTTTGCCCTTCGAGCGGAATTCCTTGGGGTCAATCGTCCATTCTTCGTTGAGATCGACCGCGGCAAAATCGGCAGGCGCGCCCTCGAAAAGTCCGCCGCCGAGATTCAATATTCCGCGGGGCGCAAGACTCATTTTTTCGGCAAGCTCCGAAAGGGTGAGAACGCCTCCTTTGACGAGCGCGGTGTAAGAGAGCGCGAACGAAGTCTCCAACCCGCTCATACCGAACGCCGCATAGTTGTATTCCACGTTTTTATCGTCTTCGTGATGGGGCGCGTGATCGGTCACGATGCAGTCGATCGTGCCGTCTTTCAAACCCTCGATAATCGCAAGTCTGTCCTTTTCCGCGCGCAGAGGCGGATTGACCTTTGTATTCGTATCGAAATCCTTGATCGCCTCGTCCGTCAGCGTAAAGTAGTGCGGACAGGTCTCCGCAGTAACTTTCACTCCCCGCGCCTTTGCCTCGCGGATGAGTTGTACGCCGCTGTAAGTGGAGACGTGACAGATATGCACGGGAAGAGAGAGGCTCTCCGCGAGACAAATTTCCCGCGCGATCATGATGTCCTCCGCCGCGCGAAGACTCCCTTTGAGTCCCGTCAAAGTGGAATAATATCCCTCGTTCACGACTCCCCCGTCCACAAGCGACTTATCCTCGCAATGGCACAGACATTTCAAACCAAAATCAGCGGCGTAGAGCATGGCGTTTTTCATAAGCGAGGAATTTACAACGCTCACGCCGTCGTCCGAGAGCGCGACCGCGCCCGCCGCTTTCATACCGCCGATCGAAGCGAGATTTTCTCCCTTCTCGCCCTCGGTGATCGCGCCGATCGGATGAACCTTGCAAAGGTTTACCTCTTTGGCGCGGTTTACGATATAGGAGACGACGACTTTATTGTCGCACACGGGCTTGGTGTTGGGCATACAGCAGATTTCCGTAAAGCCCCCCTTTACGGCAGCCTCCGAGCCCGACGCAATGTCCTCTTTCTTCTCGTACCCCGGTTCGCGCAGATGCACATGCATGTCCACAAGCCCAGCAAACACAGTCAGTCCCGTAAGATCGATCCCCTCGCCGTCGAGACGGGGCGCGATTTTTTTGATCACGCCGTTCTCTACGAGAAGATCGGCTCTCTTCACGCCGTCTTTCAACACAAGTTCCGCATTTCTGTATATCATAATTTCTCCTCGATCACAGCAGCGCCTTGAACACCGCCATTCTTACGGCAAGTCCCGAAAAGACCTGATCTTCGATGTAGCTCCGTTCCCCGTCGATAACGGAAGAGGTCAGCTCTACGCCGCGATTGACGGGCGCGGGATGCATAACAATCGCGTCCGGTTTTGCAAGGGAAAGCGCTTTATCGTCCACTCCGTAATATTTCGCGTATTCGCCGAGGGAAGGAAAATTCCCCGCATGCTGGCGTTCGAGCTGGATTCTAAGCGCCATGACGACGTCCGCGCCCTCCAACGCCTCTTCGCGGGTAGAACATACCTTCGCGCCGAGTGTTCCGATCTCGGCGGGCATGAGAGTGCGCGGAGCGAATAACCGCACCCGCGCGCCCAATTTATTCAGTCCGTAGAGATTGCTTTTGGCAACGCGCGAGTGGGTGATGTCCCCCAAGATCGCCACCGTCAGCCCTTCGATCTTTCCGAATTTTTCCTTCATCGTAAGAAAATCCAGAAGCGCCTGCGTGGGATGTTCCGTCATACCGTCGCCCGCGTTGATGACGTGCGCCTTTACCGTCTTCGCAAGCAATCGGGGCGCACCCGCAGCGGGATGACGCAAAACCATAAAATCATTCTGCTGCATATCGAGCGTTTTGCCCGTATCGATCAGCGTCTCGCCCTTCTGCACCGAAGAATTGGCAACGCCCAGGTTTATTACGTTAGCGCCCAGATTTTTGGCGGCAAGATCGAAACTGCACCGCGTGCGCGTGGAATTTTCGTAGAACAGAGTGACGACGGATTTTCCCGAAAGATCGGAAAACTTCTTTTGTCCGTTTCTCAAAAGCGCCTTGATCTTTACGCCCTCGTCGACAATCGAGACGATTTCCTCCGCCGTCAGATCATAGAGACCCAACAAGTCTTTACGCTTCATGCTTTCTCCTTATAACCGAAAAGCGGTCTGGGGAACCGAGTTCCTCGAAACCCACTTCGATATATTCCTCTTTGGATGTAGGTACGTTCTTGCCCACAAAGTCGGCGCGGACGGGCAATTCTCTGCCTCCGCGGTCCACGAGAACAAGCAGCTGGATTTTACGGGGGTTCCCGAGACGGAAAAGCGCGTCGACGCAGCCGACCGCACTTCTGCCCGTATAGAGCACGTCGTCGCAGAGAACGACCGTCTTACCGTCGATCGGGAAGCCGAGCCCGCTTCCGGACGCCGCGTCGAGCGTACCGAACGGAAGATCGTATCCCTCCGAATCACGGATATAGCCGTGAATGCGTTTTGCGACGATTCCGCCGTTTCCCTTCACGCCGACGAGTACGACGTCGTGATACCCCTTGTTCCTCTCCCCGATTTCGTGAGAAAGTCTGATGACCGTGCGGTGGAGTCCCGTTTCGTCCATAAGAGTACCCATATCAGCCTCCTTTGGTGCTTTCGTCTATCAAAAAGAGCCCTGCGCGGACCGCAAGACTCAGAAAAGTTTCATCGGGCAAACAGTTTCTCTTGTCGGCATCACGGTACCGCCTGAAAGAACGATTTGATTGTATCATATTTCAGCCCGTTCTGTCAACGATTTTATCCGATTTGCGCAAGCGTAAATCGAAGTTTGTCGCAGGAAGTGAGAAAGTATTCGATTCCGTTCTTCTCCGATTTCAGCGGATAATAGCCCGCGCCGTGCAAGTGCCCGAATACGACTTTTTTAACGTTGTTCTCTTCAAATAGCTTTGTGAAGAGCGTGTCCTCTTTCTTTACGTTCATGGGAGGATAGTGCATGAGTACGATGAGTTCGTCCCCCTCGCTCAAAACTTTTTTCGTTTCGCGGAAAGCGAGACGGAAACGTTCGGCTTCCCGCAAATACAACGTCATGTCGTGCTCGCCGAAATCCGCGCTCCCCGGACAAGTCCAGCCGCGCGAACCCGCAATAACGTATTTGCCGATCTTCACGCAGTCGTTCTGCAAAAATATAAAATCGGGCGCGCCCGCGCGGACGCGGGAAATCCCGCTCCACCAATAATCGTGGTTTCCGCGTACAACGACCTTTTTCCCTTTGAGAGAAGCAAGGGAATTGACGTCGAAGAGTCCCTCTTCGAGTTTCATCCCCCAAGAAGTGTCGCCGCCGATCAATACGAGATCGCCGTCGTCCACTTTTTTCTCCCAATCGGTTCTGATCTTGTCGAAGTGCCCCGCCCAATCCGCACCGAACACGTCCATAGGCTTGTCCGCCATTCCCGAAAGATGCAGATCGCTGACCGCAAACAGTTTCATACGAAAAATTATAACACGCGCGGCGGACTATGTCAATCAAACGTCAAAATAAAAATCCCCCTCCCGAATCGGAGAAGGATCAGTCGGATAAATATTAAACCAGATTTGTGAGCGTGTTGACGGTGAGGCGCAGAAGCAGATTGTTTCTCCGCGCGCGGGACAAAATTTCGGGCGTGATCTTTTCGCCGCTCTCCGCGATTGCTTCGCCGTTCTTGTCGCGCACCGTAATCTTTACCTGTCTGCCCAGAAGATTCAGTCGGTCCACGCCCGCGGCCGCAGGTCGCCCGCCCATGTCCGAAAACGACTGCGGCGCGCCGTATGTATTCACGGGAACGACCGCCCTTGTCTCTTCCCCGCTCAGCCCGCTTTCCCCTTTGGCTGAGGAGGAAACCATGAGCGCCTCTCCCACAGTGACCGTCTTGTCCTCATAAATTGTGCGCACGCCGTTTTTCGTAACGACATATACGGGTCCGCCGTCTCCTACCAGAATTTCGCACAGGGTTCCGAGCGCTTCGCCCGTATCGGAATAAACGCTGATCCCCACGGGCGCAGGCGAACCTATTGCCTTTGCGATGCGGGCTTTCTTGGCGATTATAACGTCTTTGACGGAGAGAACGGCGCGATAGGGCATAACGAACTCGTCGTCCCCCTCTCCTTCGCCGCGCTCCCCCTCGTCCACGCATAACAAGCATGTGATTTTTTTACGGTCTTTGCTTAGGTAGACTGTTTTTACGTATCCGAGTCTCTCGCCCGCCGGCGAGAAAATCTCCGTACCGATCATAGTCGAAACTTCCATAGCTGTCCTCCACCGTATTGTATGCATAAAACTGCTTGTACTTTATCCTTTCAAAAGGATTCGGTAAAAATTTTTTTGTCGATTTTATGCGGATGAACGAACGGAACCCCGAAAAAGATAATATACGCCCGCGTGTTTTCCCGAAATAAACATATCCGTCTGTAACCCTTCCGTTCCCGAAAAGTCCATTTCAACGGTCACGTGTTCCGCAGTCAGCGTCAATTTGTCCGCGCTCTCGAAACGGAACGTCATTTTCCCGTACCGAAATTCGGTATCGTAATAAACTTCTCTTTCGTAAAATCCCGTCGCGCTCTTTTGAAAAGCGCGCAAATCGGCAACGGGAAAGGCGAGCGCGGCGGACAGCCCCTTTCCCGCGTCGCCGCCCAGCACTACGACCGCATCGAGCGTTCCTCCGTAACGGCGGGATAAAAAATCGAGATAAGTATCCGTATCGAGAGAACCGTCGATCACAAGCACCCGCTCGCGCGCGGTTTCAATCAAAACGATCTTCCTATCGGCAATCAGTTTACAGCCTGCAAACACCGCGTTTTCCAACACAAGCGCCGTCATAAACAGGAACGAGAAAACACCCGAAAGAATGAGCCGCGTTTTTTCTTTCAGACGGACGCGCCCCGATAGCGCAACTGCGCCGATCAGCCATATCGCGCCGCCCGCGCCCAGCGAAAATCCGCACAGCACAAAAGAATAATCGAATGAAAAAAGCCAATTCAACAGAGAAAACATGCCGTTGGGCACCGCAAGGAACACCGAAGCGGCGGACGGAACAATCAGGGTGCAGACAACCGATACGATCAGACCTAAAAAAAGAACGGGCAAAACGGGAATCAGAAACAAATTCAAAAGAGTTCCCCAGACAGAAAAATACCCGAACGATTCCATGAGAAGCGGAAAAGTAAAAAGCTGAACGGAAAGATTCGCGGCAAGATAACCCGCGAGCGCATTCGGCAGTTTACGCAACGCGTACTTGATCGAACGCGAGAAGAGCGCGAGCCCGACGCACGCCCCGAACGAAAGACGAAATCCCGCAGAAAGCCATTCGGCGGGACTGATCAGAAGAATCACGACAGCCGAAAACGAGATCGCGTGCAAAAAATCGTATTTTCTGCCGAGCGCGCCGTATACGCCCAGCACTGCGCTCATCAACAGCGCGCGGACGGAAGACACACTGAACCCGCAAAACGCGGAATACAAAACTGTGAGCGCAACCGCGGGTATGACGCGGAACTTTTTCAATCTGCGGCACGCAAGAGATACCGCGGCATAGAGAATGCCGATATGAAGCCCCGAAACCGCAAAAATGTGCGCCGCTCCTCCCTGCCGCACCGCGGTCGCAAATCCGTCGTCCAGACTTCCCGCATTTCCCGTCAGGAGCGCGTAAGCCGTGCCCGCCTGCGTCGGCGGCAAATTGGAAAACAACGCCTCGTAAACAAGAGCGTTCAAACGGAGAAACGCGTTTCCCGTGCCCGTCGCCGCAAACCCTTCGTCGTTCAGCGAAGCGGTATAACGAATATCTTTTATAAACAGATATTCTTCATACGAATTGTCCCCGTCCAAACCCGTCCGCGAGACATGCGCCCCGAACGAGAAAATGTCGCCCGCGCGCACCTCTTCGGAGGGAACTTTCAAACGCATTTTTCCGTTTGCGGAAACACCGTTCAGAAAAAGCGATCCGAGCACAAGGTCGCTTTCCCCATCCCCGACCGAAAAGGAAACAACCGTGCCTTCCACTTTATATTCTCCCGCTTCCGCGCCCGAGAAAAAGTCGGCGCAGCGCAAGTGCATAAGCCCCGCCCCCGAACCTGCAAACAGACAAAAACATAAAAAAACAGCCCCCATTCGTTTGAACGAAAAGGGACGGAGCGAACAGGCGAGAAACAGCGCGAAAAATACAAAATCCGTTCCCCTCACTCCTCCGAAACGACAACGGTAATAGAGGCTGATCCCGAACGCCAGACCGAGCGCGGCAAACAGAAAAAACCTGAAATTGATGCGCGGCAAACGGGAGCCTCGCTCTTTTAATCCGGAAAAAATCTTTTGTTTTTCTTCTTTCGTGCGCAACGCCGTTTTCCCAGCCTTTCGTAAAATCAATAATCGGTCAGTCCCAGAAGATAATCCACGGATACGTGATAATACTTCGCCACGTCGCATAAGAACGACAGCGGGGGTTCCCGCTGTTCTTTTTCGTAATGCAAATAGGTCACTGCATTCAGATGGAGTATTTCCGAGATTTGTTTTTGCGTCAGATTATTTTCCAACCGCAATTCCCTTAATCTTATCCCGAGTAAAGTTTTCATCTATACTTGAATATTGCCATTTTGGTAACAAAATTATCCAAGTATTGCCAATTTGGTAGTTTATGCCCAAATTTCGGCAAACCGAAAATTATAATTGATATTTTGCAGTCAGTTTGAGTACGGAAGAGAGACAGTCGTTGAGAGAATTCCGTTCATCTTCATTCAAAGGTTTTTGCCGATAACAATCGAGACGGCGGGCAATCTCTTCCGTTTCCAGTCTGTCGCCCGCGCCCAACTTTTTTGCGCGCAGTTTTTCAAGCAGAGTGTCCGCATAACTGAGACGCATTCCGTACTCTTCCGCCGTCGCATTCCGTTCCCCCGTTTCAAAACAGCATATTTTTTGAGGCATTGCGGAACGGGACGAATACGGTTTTTCGCTCAATTCCTCGTGAAATTTTTCGAACATTTTATCCTCGCGGGACTTTTTGATCCTGCCCGTCCGTTTTTTCGGATGCGGAATGAGAAAGAGAAGCGAAAGCAATGCGGCAAGCGCTGCAAACAGAATGAAATAAACGACCGCCGCGCTTCTGTCTTTTGCGAACGCCAATAAAGAGCCCGCCGCGCCCAGAACCGTCGCGGGAACAAAGAACCACTTGCGCGCGCTTAAAAATACGAATAAAACCGCCGTCGCCGCAAGCAGCGCGGGCGCAAGATAAAGAAACGTCCAATCGGGCGATTCCGAGAGATAAAAGAGAATTTTTTGTAAGATTTCCATAAGACACCCCTTAAAGGATAGCCAACCCCGCGGTCGGATATTTCGTTGATTTTGTCGGATTCAGGCGCAGTTTGTCACATATCGATTTCTTCCGCGCGTTTGATATTGACGATCTTGGCGCGAACCGTGGCGCGGTCTACCCGTTTACCCTTTGCGATCGCCGTTTTATACAATTCGATCTGCGGACGGTATTTTTCTTTGAGCTCCGCCGCATCGAGCCCCGAATATTTATAATCGTAGAAGGCGTATCCGTTTTCGTCCTGAAAAAGAACGTCGATCGCTCCCTGAAAGATGATCTGCCGTCCGCCGTCGCCCGACATTCC
This sequence comes from uncultured Christensenellaceae bacterium, assembly GCA_910588695.1. Taxonomy (GTDB): domain Bacteria; phylum Bacillota; class Clostridia; order Christensenellales; family Borkfalkiaceae; genus Gallimonas. The sequence continues at coordinate 114,684 of CAJUOV010000004.1, read as the reverse complement.
CGCCTCTTCGGGGGCGAGCGAAAGAAGAAACTTCTTTTCTCTCTCCACCCGCTTTTCGGCAAGCGCGGCAAGCGCGGGGATTTTCGCGATATTTTCAAGTCTTTCGGAATCGAGCCGCGCGGCTTCTTTCTCCGTAAATACTCCCTCCCTTTTCAATCGGGAAAGCTCCGTGACAACATCCGCTCCGAAACGGTAAAATTGCAGAAACTTGTGATATGCCGTGCCCTCGTCCGCGCTGCCGCCCGCATGAAAAACTTTTTTCGGTTCTTCGCGTTCCGACTTTTCTTTCATGAGCGCGGTCGCCGAACTCTTTTGCGGAAGATACACCGTGTCCCGATAGGGATATTCTTCACCGATCCGCATAACGGAAAGCACCTGCTCTTTTTCCGTTTCCGACAGCGCGTTTTCGCAGTCGAACGCCTCCCGCGTAACGCAAGAAGCAAGCTCCCCCGATTCCTCGCCCTTATACCGATCGCCCAGATAATCGGAAAACCGTTTGAAAAAGGCGGGCGAAGGCGCGCGCTTGCGCTCCTCGACCATGAGGTGCAGACGGTATTTTGCACGGGTCATGGCAACGTATAAGAGATTACGCTCCCCCTCCTCTTCCTCGACGGCTCGTTCCGCAGCCGTCGCGTATCTGCCGACCGTCTCGTAATACAGCTTGTTTTCTTCATCGTAGCAGCGGGGCGAAAAGAGAAATTTTTCCGACCACTCCACTTCGTCGGCATCCGAACCGTGCAGCAAAGTCTCCATACTCGCAAGAATCGCAACGGGGAATTCAAGCCCCTTCGACGCGTGCATCGTCAGCACCCTTACGGCGTTCTCCCCTCCGCTCTCGGAAAAGTTCACTTCTTCGTCCGTCTCTTTGAGTCGGGACAAAAATTCGTGCACGCTGCCGCATTTCTCCGCCTCGGCGACAAACCTGCGCACCCGCATAATGCGGCTTCTGCCGTCGTCTTTGGACGCGATCTCCACTTCGAGCCCCTCGGCGAGCAAACCGTTCAGAACTTCCGCGGCAGTCCGCACTTTGGAGAGGGCACGCCACCGTTTCGCCTTGCGGAAAAACACGTTCAGCCGATGAGAGAGCTCGTCTTTTTCCGTTTCCGCATACGCCCTTGCCGCCGTGCGGAAAGCTTCGTAATTCTTTTTATCGAAATATTTGAGACGGATCCGCATGAGGTCTTCGTCCGAAAACCCGCCGATCGAAGAGAGCATGACCGCCGCAAGCGGAATGTCCGCCTCTTTGTTATCGAGAAATCTGAGACAGTCGATCAACAGCTTTGTTTCGAAGAAATCGCAGACGTTGACCCGCGACGAAGTCGTAACGGGAATTCCATGTCCGGTAAGCGCAGCCGCGATCCGTTTTCCGTCCGTCGTATCTTTTCTTACCAGAACGGCTATATCTCCATAGCCGATTTTGCGGAACTTTCCGCATTCGACGTCGAAAAACTCGCCGTCCTTTTCCGATTCGACCACGCGTACAACCGCTTCCGCAAGCGCGTTCTTCTTGGACGCGCCCCGCGCGTTCATGACCGAATAAATTCCGCGCTCCGTTTTTTCTTCTTTGAGCTTGACTACCTTATGACTGAAAACGCCGCCCTCGTTGCCCGCGTAAAGTCTTCCGCCGCGCATGGGCTCGTAGCCTGTTACGACAGGCGCGAAAATATCGTTGACCGCGGAGAGCACGCCGTTTGCGGAACGAAAGTTTTCCGTCAGCGGATACGCGCCGCCGAACTCCTCTCTCTTCTCGCGGAAATAGCGCGACCTGCTCCCGCGGAATCCGTAGATCGCCTGCTTCTCGTCGCCGACGAGAAAGAGATTCTCTCCCGCCACAAGCGAGACGATGCGTTCCTGCAAAGGGTTCACGTCCTGATACTCGTCCACAAATACATAGCGGTATTTTTTTCTCACCTCTGCGCGCACTTCCTCTTTTTCGAGCAAAGCGAGCGCGAAGTGTTCGAGATCATCGTAATCGAGGGCGTTCGTTTCCCGTTTGAGACGGGCGTACTCTCTGCCGTAGGCAAGAGAGAGCGCAGCGATCGAAGAGGCGCAGCGCGCCGCCTTCTCATAACGCGCACGCTCTCTGTGTTCGTCCGCAAAGCGGGCGGAAAGTTCCGCGACCGTTTTTTTCAGCCCTTCGTTCAATTCCCGAAGCGAGAACCAGCGTTCGAGATCATCCCCCTCTTCGCGGGGACGGGCGGGCATGCGCGGAAAAACAGCTTCCGTCTCAGCCATCTCAAAGACAGTCGCCTTTTCCGATAAACCGGTCAGAATCTCAAAGAGCGCGTCGCACACGCGGAGAACCCCTTTATTTTCCCCCGCGGCGGAATCGATCTTGCGAAGCTCTTCGTAAAAACGGTCAAATAAATTTTTGTAATGCGCGGCGAGATAATTTGTCGCCTCGTCGAATTTATCCTCTCCCGCGCGCGCAAGAAGCTCTTCGCCGTTAAAATAGGAATGCGCACGCTCGTACATGTCCGTGACGACGGCGCGCAGCGATTTTTCTTTTTTGCCGCGGTAATACACGGCGAGCACCCGTCCGAACGATTCTCCGCCCTTTTCAAACGCAGATTCGAGCGCAGACGAAAACGCTTTGCTTTTAATCCCCGCCGCGTCCTGCGGGGTGAGAATGCGATAGTCGGGCGGAATATCCGTTTCGGGAAGAAGATAAAAATAAGTACGGATCAGCCTTCCGCAAAAAGAGTGCACGGTGCTGATCTCGGCAACGCCCAAAAGATCGAGTTCCGCCCTGAGGCGGTTCCGCGTTTCGCCCGCGCTTTTTTTGATTTCGCCGAGAAGGGCGGCGCGAAGTCTTTCGCGCATCTGAAAAGCCGCCTTTTTTGTAAAGGTCACTGCAAGCAGATCGGAAACGGACGCTCCGCCCGACAGTACGAGCCGCAGAATACGTTCGATCATGATTTTTGTTTTGCCGCTGCCCGCCGAAGCGGAGACGATCACCCGACCCTGCGCTTCGATCGCGCGCTTTTGTTCTTCGGTATACTCCATATCTCAACCGCCCTTCTTTTGTCTGACAATCGCGGTGATTTCGCCGCAGTTACAGGTACTCTCTTTCCTCGGATCGCCCGTGAAGGCGCAGAGAGAATGGAGACGGCATCTCTCGCACGCGCCCTCGTAGGGCGAGGGCGCGATGTTCCCCGCGCGCATCTCCCTTTCCGCCTGTTCGGAGACGAAATAACCGTATTCGAGAAAATCCGAAAAATCTTCCCGTTTCATTCCGTTGCTCCCCTCGCGTATTTTACGCGCGCCGTCGAAAAGTTCGCTCTTTCCATCGCCGAGCGCGGGATCGTGCGCGGAGACCGCTTCGTCTTCCGCGTTGTAAAACCCCCTCATGCAGTACCGAGCCGCATCGTCCTCTTTTCGGTAGACGTCGGCGGCGGGAAAATAGAATGCGCCTGCGGGCTCCTTCCCCTCCGATACCGCCGCAAGATAGAGCTCGAGCTGCAATTTTCTGCCCGTATAATAAGCGGTGGGGCTGTCGTCGAAATAACCCGTCTTATAGTCGACGACGCGCACCAGATTCTCCGCTTCGTCCACCCTGTCCGCCTTGCCCGCAATGCGCAGAGCGGGAATCCTTATGTTCTGCTCCGTTTCGGATACGCGGAATTTGGATCTTGCGATCTGCTTCCAAGCCGCCCTCGTCGCGGCAAGACACTCGTCAAAGAGCCGCCCGCGGACATACTTTCCCTCGGACGTATCGCCGAGCGGCAGAAAGCGCGGTTCTTTCAAGAGCTCTTCCGTAACCGCGCGGACGGCGTCTTCGAGTTCCGTTTCCGCTTGGATCGTATTGAAATTTTTTGCAGTGCGTTCGAGTACGGCGTGCACAAAGATACCCGCGTCCGATTGTACCACCGCGCCCTCCCGCTGTTCGCCGAGTTTTACGGCACGCGTCATAAAACCCGCATAGGGGCATTCAAAATAGCTTTCGAGCAGAGTAGGCGACACGCTCTCCCCCCTCAGCCAAAGCTCGGCGGCAAGCGGCGCAGACGCGCGTCTCTCATTGTTTTCCACTCCGATCCCGCGTTCTTCGAGCGCGGCGCGCACTGCATTATAGCGCACCGTGTCCGCTTCGCCGTTGTATTCCCCGCGCAAAAAACTCTGTTTTTCGCGGATCATATTGAGCGCGGCGGGCGTTTTCTCGCTGCAATCGTAGGGGAAAAGTTCGGGCATGGGGGGGAGAGAAAATAATTTTTCGATAAGCGCGACCGCTTCGCTCTTCTGCGTCTCCTCGCCGTGCAGCCTTACGGGACGGCTCAGGTATAGCTTTTCCGAAAACGAAACGAGATTGAGATAAAAACTCTCCCGCATTCTCAGATTGACCTCGCCGATCGCCGGCTCGATTTCCACACGGATTTCGCCCAGCCGCTTGATCTCTTTATCCGAAATGATCGCGGTGTCCTCGGAGACGACGGGAAGTTTTTCCGTAAGACCCGCGGCGAAGAGAATGCGGTTGCATGCGAATCTGCACTCCGTCGCGTCCCCCACGAATACCGCGTCGAGACAGGGAGGAATGATGAGCGTTTCGCTTGCTTCGAGCCCGCTTTTCAAAAGCGAGGCGAACTCTCTCACGCCGAACTCGCGCTCCCCCGCCACGCGCTCGATTTCACAAAGCGTTTTTCCGAACGCATCCTCTTCTGTAATCCCGATCGCAAGAAACTTTTCTTCCGCGGGAGAAAAGCCCTCGCCCGTCTCGCCCGCGTCCTCTTTAAGGCTCTTCAAGACGCCTTCCCAATCGGTCGCCGTAAAGAGCCTGCGCACCGCTTTCACATACGCCGCGCCCTTTGCCCGCGCGGGAAAGAGCTTTACAGCCGAACGCATTTTCTCGGAAAAAGGAAGGAGCTCCTCACGCAAAAACTCTTCGCCGAGTTCTTCTTGCTTTTTGATCTCGCGCTTCGCGGCGCCCCGGTAAGCGCCGTAACGCAATAAATAATTCCGGTAACCGTCCGCCTCGCCGAAGCAGACGGAGGATGCGATGGCGTCCGCAGACGCGGGCAGAAGCCCGTCCGCCGCCCCGTCCAGCACACTCAGAAGATAACGCGCAAAGGGATGTTCCGAAAGCGGACGTTTGCGTTCGAGATAAAAGGGAATTTTGTAGGCGGAAAACACCTTTTCCGCCGCAGGGAAATAATCCGCGCCCGAGACGGTGACCGCGATCTCGGAATAACGCGCACCCTGCGCGACGTGCTTTTTGATGAGCGCCGCGATTTTTTCGAGTTCCTCCGTTTCGTCCTGCGCCTCGAACAAGATGATTTTTTCCGTTCTCGGGGGCGCGTCCGACGGGGGCGCGTCGAGCCCCTGCAAGATCCGTTTTCCCTCCGCGTTCAGCGACGAGGGGAACTGTCTCTTCGTCACAGGCAGACCGCACTCCTCCGCCGCCCGCAAAAACGCGCGGAGAGCATGCTCGGCATACACGCTTTCGCTTCCGCCGAGAAAGATGCCCGTTACGCTCTTAGCATGCAGAAAGGCGGCGCGAACCCCTTCGAGCGCCTGTCGCGTAAAGGAGGGAAACGCAAAGAAAAATACGTTCGCATCGCTTAGACTGCCGTCCGCGATCTTGTCGGGCAAAAGAGCGAGATAACCGTTTTCGTCGATCAATCCGCTTTCCTTCAAAAATCCGCCGTACTCCTTCAAAAGAACGGCAAGATCGCAAAGTTTGCGTTTGAGCGTGCCGTCCGTACTCTCGGCGGCGGCAGAGAGCGCGATCTCGTCCACCCTTGAAGCGGAGAGCTGGGCGATGGTCTCGTACACGGCGCGCGCGCTGCCGCCCGTAAAACACCCCTCGCCGCTCCGTTTTAAGATGAGTTCGTTCATCTTCATGACGGAGCCCTCTTTGGAAAGAACGGGCGCATCCGAACTAAGATAGCGCGCAAACGTCGTGACTTCGCTTAAAAACGTACCGCCGCTCTTTTGGAGCACGGCGCGTTCGGCAAGCAGAGTCAGCCTGTCTTCGCAGAATATGCAATTATTCTCGCCCGCGGCTTCTCTCTTTGCGACCTCTTCGCCAAGCGCAAAGAGCGCGTCTTCAAGGGTCGCCGCCCTGATCGCCTGAATCATTTCTCCGCCCGTAAAAAAGTATTTTTTTTATTATAACACATTTTCACGAAAAATTCCTCATTTGTTTTTGCCAAACGCAAAAAAATATGTTATAATATCGCCGTTATGAAGAAAAAACGCTTTGCATCGCTTTTATTGGTCGCTCCGCTCGCGCTGCTCGCCGCCTGCACGAACACCCCCGCGCTCACGCTGGAATCCAACTGGTTCGCCGACACGAGCAGAAAGACCATTCCCGACGACTTCGAGGAGACGCTCGAATACGCGGTGTCTTTTGAAAAGAGTACCTCCGCGCTCAACGGCGAATTTTCCTTGGACTATCCGAACGGAGGCACCTATAAAACCAAACTCGAAGACGGCGAAATCGACGGAAAAAAGACTTACGTATACACGACTGAATTGAAGACAGGCGTGCAATACACTCTTAACGGAGTTTCGAGCGAAATAATGGAAGATGTCGTGACGACGCGGGTGGAATTCTACGACGTAGCGAACGAATTGCGCCCCGTTTCAAGCATGCGCGAAGCCACCGTGACCATTCCTCACACCTCTCCGACCAATCCGCCCGCCTCTCTCGAAGCAGGCTACGGTAAATATCATTACAGAGTTGAGCTCGTCTACGATTGGGAAACGGAAAAGGCACAGTATACTTTCACAAATTTGACGTCGGAAGAAACAGCTAAAACGCCCTATACCAAAGAGATCGGCGTAGGCGGAAAAGGTTCTTACTTCGACAACGAACAACTCGCCGTCGTGCTCCGCGCGAGCGAGCTCTCCTCTTCGCTGACTTTCCGCCTGATCGACATTACCAGTCAATCGCATGAAAAAATCACCGTCAAAGAGGGTCCCTCCGCCGTGACGCTGAAACAAAGCGTGAAATACAAAACGGACGAGCAAGCGGTGGAACGCGATTACAATGCCTTCGAACTCGGGATCGCATTGAACAAAGCAAATCCGGGCGGCACACAAAAGATGACTTTTGCTCAACGCGGCAGCCGCGACAGCAACACGCACCGCAACGTACTGTTAAAGTGGGAATATCCCGTCATCTATTCGCACGGCACCCTTTTATACCGTTTGACGGCTGCGAACTTCTACGGTTAATCGTTCAATCAAATAAAAAAATCCCTCGGTTTTCCGAGGGATTTTTTTGATTTCTAATTTCATGCAACCGTGGGAAGGGTCACTTCCTGACCGCCGAACGTAAAGATCGCCGATATCGTCATCATATTTTTTACGCTGCCCTGCTCTCTCGTATTGACAAGATAGACCGCTTTCAGTTTTCCGTCTTTGAATTTGATAACGGGTGATTGCTCCTCTTCTTTCAGCACATAACCGTTTTTATCTGCGCTGTATTCGTATTCTTCATAGTCGGTCAAAGGGATCATATCCGCAACCAATTCCAAAGCGTCTATGTAAGGGGTTTCCGCGCTCGCCGTAACATATGCCCAGTTTCCGTCTACTTCGTCAATATATTCCGAATTCTCTCCGTCGTAATAATAATCGAGCTTGATTTCGTTCTCCACCAAATGCCCTTGCATTTCGGCGGGAAGATCGCCTTTCACTTTTCCCGAACCTTCCAGCTTGATATATTGATTCTCCCCAACGAAAGAAGCAACGATTTTCTGTTCGGCCTCGTAAGAAAAGGTCTCGTAAGTATTTACCGAAGTTATTTCCATTTCCGCCTTGAAGTTACCGATACTGTCTTCGCTGAACGCGGCGTCCCAAGTCGCCTTGTCGACCTCTTCGCCCTTGATGCTCTCTGCCGTCTCGCCTCCGCAAGCCGCAAAACCTACGCACATCGCGCCCGCAAGCGCTATGCTTGCGACCGTAGAAAATACCGCTCTTTTTTTCATATTGCTTTTCTCCTTGTCTTTATATTGGCACTATTATACCCCCCCCCAACAATCTGTCAAGCATTTTATGAAATATATTACGGCTTTTTTCGTCTGAAAACGCTCCGCACATAATTTGTGCGGAGCGTTAAATATTTTATATTTTCTCTTTCGGTACAATCAATTCTACAATTCCGAATTTTCGATCGCGAAAGACACTTGGCATTCCGTCCCTTCCGTCACTTTGACAAGATCCGAAATTTCTACGCCGAAAACGGCGTACACCGTGCTTCCTTTTGCGACAAGCGGAAGCAGACGGCTCTTCCGCGCGGGAATTTTTCGATCGGTCAAATATTTTTTCAACGGTTTTTCGCTGCCGCCGAAAGGCGTAAAGAGATCGCCTTCTCGCCGCGTTCTGATAACGCAGTCCGCGGGAAACTTATCATAATCCGCATACAGCGCGCCCCCGCAGTCTCCGATCTCTGCCCTAAGACGGTACGCGCCAAAAGCAAACGTACCAGTAGAAAATGGGATTTCCGCGGCAACATCTTTCTCGGGGCGATAAAAGACGATTTCGTCCCCCTCTTTTACCCCCTCGATCCCGTGAAAACAAACCTTTCTTCCGCTCTGCAACTCTTTGAGTTTTTCGATCTCGCGCAAAAAACTTTCTCCGTAATCGACGCCGCCAAGCTCCCCGATCGCCGCAACCGCCGCCCGAAAAAATAGCGGACGAGGTAAATCGGAGGGAATAAAAATGTTTTTCCCCTCGCGTCTCGTTGCAGACACAGCAAGCGATTTCAGATATTCGTCGTCTTCACCCGCGCGCCGAGCAAAGTCCGCAATGTGTTTTCCCGCGCCTTTTACGATCTCTTCGAGCGCAGGCAACACTCTCTTTCGGATTGCGTTGCGGCTGTAACGCTCGTCGCCGTTCGTCTCGTCCGTCACGAAAGAAATTCCCCTCTCGTTCAGATAAGACAAAATTTCCTGTCTGGAAACGCCGAGCAAAGGGCGGACTATCCCGCCGCTTTCTTTTACCGCAGCGATTCCCGAGAGCGACGTGCCCCGTGCCAATCGAAAAAGCACCGTTTCCGCAAGATCGTCTCTGTGGTGCGCCGTGGCGACGACGTCCGCCTTCTTTCGGTCGAGAATTTCGCGAAAGCATTGGTAACGAAATGCGCGCCCCTCTTCTTCAAGCCCTTTTTTAGAAGCACGCGCCCGCGCGGGAATGTCCGCCGAAAATATGTGAAGCGGAACATTTCTTTCGGTGCAGAGCGTTTTTACGAACGCGACATCGCTTAGCGAAGCCTCGCCTCGGATTCCGTGCTCGCAGGTCAAAGCCGACAACGCAATTTCATATTGATCGGCATTTTCAAAAAAAATCTGCAAAAGACAAACGGAATCCGCCCCGCCCGAAAGCGCAACGCACACCCGTTTACCCCGATAGTTCTCTAAAAAATCGATATTCACGGTAAAAGTATACCACGATCGCAAATAATTTGCAACGTCGCATTTTCAAAAAAGAAAATATTTTGCGGAATTACTTCAAAATCGGTTGACAAATTGCGGTATGTCCGTTAAAATAAATAAGCTATTCCGTTTAGGAATTCCCACATCGCGGGGTGGAGCAGCCAGGTAGCTCGTCGGGCTCATAACCCGAAGGTCGCACGTTCGAATCCTGCCCCCGCAACCATATGGCGATGTAGCTTAGTTGGTTAGAGCGATCGGTTCATACCCGATAGGTCAGCGGTTCGACTCCACTCATCGCTACCAAATAAACCGGCTTTTGCCGTTTTTATATATGGCCCGTTGGTCAAGAGGTTAAGACATCACCCTTTCACGGTGGTATCATGGGTTCGATTCCCGTACGGGTCACCATTTGCTAACAAATCCGAACACCATTGTCCGGATTTGTTTTTTATTTACTTTCCGAGTTCGGAATTCTCTATATCTTCAAAAGTAATTTTTCTTTGCCGTCCTTATCGTTGTAAGTGATAACGACGTAATCGTTGAAAAAATTGTATTTCTTAAAAGAGATTCTTAAAAATAAAAAGCGGCTCCCGTCGGGAACCGTTTTTTTTGTTACAATTCTGCGCCGTTTGTACCGATAATTTCACGGTAAGCGCGCGCGCTGTCTTTCGCGATACGTTTTTTAGTATCATAATCAACGTATATCAAACCGAAACGTTTCGAAAAACCTTCCGCCCATTCGAAATTATCCATGAGCGACCAATAAAAATACCCTTTGATGTCCGCTCCGTCCTCCGCTGCGCGCTTTAACTGCCGCAAATAACCTCGGATAAATTCAATCCGCGCCGCGTCATGCACGCCGCCGTCCGAAGAAGCCCATTCCGTGACGGCGACGCCGTTTTCGGTAATATAAATCGGTAAACCGTACCGTTTGAAAAACACTTTCGGTCCGTAATACAAACTCTCGGGCGAAACCGTCCAACGCATATCGGTATGCGGGGTATTCATGTCAGGCGTAACGCGTACAACGCCGCCTTTACCGTCAGATCTGACATACGAGCCATGATAGATATTGAGCCCGATAAAATCGATATCGCATTTTATAATTTCCATATCCGCGGGATCGTAAGCAAACTCGGCGCCGAACGCCGACGCCATGCCGTCCGGATAGCGACCGAAAACGATCGGATCGGTAAATAAGCTGTTAGTAAAAAAGTTATCCGAACGCGGAATAAAATTTTCGGCTTCTGCAAGCGCCGCGTCTTCCTGCTTATAGGGCATCAGCACGTCGTTTGCAACGGCTATTCCGATCTGCAACGGTTGTTTGCCGTGTGCGCGCAATGCACGGACGGCAAGCCCGTTTGCCTTCAATGCATTGTGCCACGCAAGAAGCGCTTCCTCGGGGGAAAGTTTCAAAAACGGCGCATGTTCGCCTTTGTACAATCCCAGACCGATAAAACATTGCGGTTCGTTTACCGTTATAAAATGCGAAACACGGTCGGAAAACAGGTCGGCGACCTTTGCGGCATATTCTTCAAACCAAGCGGGCGAATCGGGATTGAGCCAGCCCCCTCTCAAATAGAGCGGATAGGGATAATCCCAATGAAAGAGCGTAACATACGGTTCGATGCCCGCTTTTAACAATTCGTCGATCAACTCGTTATAAAACCTTACACCCTCAGGATTCAGCTCTCCCCTTCCGTCGCGCAGCAAACGCGACCAACTGAGAGAAAAACGATAGGCTTTCAGCCCCATTTCTTTCATGAGCGCCACATCTTCGCGGAAACGGTGATAGTGATCGCAACCGATTTCCGCAGTATGCCGATCGAATATATGCCGACCCTGTTTACAGGCGACGTCCCAAATATGTTCGCCTTTGCCGCCTTCATACGCGGCGCCTTCGATTTGATAAGAAGCCGTTGCGGCGCCCCAGACAAAATTATCAGAAAACCCCATTTCTCCGCTCCTTTATGAGACCGTAACGGAATTGATTTTGATTATTCCGTTATAAGGCGCTTCGGGCGCATTCGCGTCTTCCGCGGTCCAGCAATCGATCATAAGCATAAGTCTTCTTACTTGCGCCGCCTGTTCCGGCGTAAATACCGCGATGAAATCCCAGGTTGCGCCTGCGGGGATTTCCAACCAAACTACGGACGCCTCGCTGTCCAAGCCGATCTGCGCCCAATCGACGTCGTGCGCGCTTAACTTAAACTTTACAAGATGATCGGTGGAATTCGTGACCGAAATTGTTACGGTGCTATAACCTTTTTCTATCGCAAAATCCGTGCTCACGCTTTCCCATGCGCCGACGGGAAGTTCGGTGATCGTAACCGTTCCGTCCGTCACCGAAAGATGTTCTTTATCGGTCGTCCAGTTAACGATTGACGTTTCGCTTTCGCTGAATGTAACGGAAACAATATCCACATTCCCGCTGAACAGCGTTTCTGCGGGCACTTCATCGTCGGTACAGCACCCGTCGATAAAGAGCGTTATCGCCGTGTATGCCTGCGTGGTTTCCATTACGATCGTTGTAGTCTGACCTGCTTCAATCGTTCCGTATTTTTCGGTTCCCGCAATCGAAGTGCTACTGTCGAGACTGCTCTTATACCAGACCTTTTCCGTTCCGTTGTTACGGAGCGTTACGCTCACCTTGCCCTTTCTGTCGGCTACGGGAACATCGGCGTAAAGATTTGCCCAAAGCGATTTGGGAACATCCGCATAAGACACGTTTGCCAAAACGCCTTCTTTTTGACTGATATTATAATATTTTGCTCCGTTGGAAACCACCTTCCAACAAAGAGTCTCCGCAGGCGGTTGCTCCTGCTCGAAGTCTTCGTCCCACGAAAATTCCACGCTTTTCACAGTCATTTGTCCTCTTCCGTCGTACTTGCCTGCCGCAGTCGGAATGGACTCGACCTGTAACCCGAGCAAAAGCTGTTTGTTATGCTGCCCTTCCATGGCGGCAAGTTTCGCGCCGACGGGAATTTCCATTACGATTTCCCCTTCCTCGTTCGGCGTATATATACCGCCCTTTTCGTAATCCACAAGCCATTGCTCGTAATAATCCCACCAACCGCCTTCGTTCCAACGAGCCTCGTCGCCGCGCAAAATGAGTTGGAAATGATCTACGCTGTCGGGCGCGTTTTCCACCGCGTCGGAAGTAAATGTGAACGTGAGCTTGTTCACAGGCTCGCCGGGCAATACAACGGTGCGGAACGCCCCCGCCCACTCGGCGGGTCGGTTCCAAGAGAGCCGTACTTCCGCATTTTCCGCGCGGCGCAGATTATAACCCGTCCAAGCCTCTGCCGTCCAACCAGCCGTAGCGTCGGAATCCTGCTCGTTCACGAGCTTGCTGCCCTCCGGCTGCGCTTTGGAGAACCATGCGTCTTTCACGTAAATATCGCCGTAGGTGCCCGTCATACCCGGATCGGGAAACAGACAGACATCGTTCACGACGTCGAGAATCTGCCGATAAATTGCGGGAACGTAAAAGGAATAGGTGACGTATTCTCCGCTTAAATCGAAATATACGTCGCTTCCGAGCACATTCATATTATCGCCTTCTTCGCGGATGGGATTTACGATTTTGACGAACGCGCTCACAATGTCTTGCGTTCCTCCCGATTTCATAGTGAGATTCAACCATGAAAAATCGGAATACTTACCCTCGATGCTCACACCGAAATTGCGCCAAGACTCGTTGTTGTAATAATGCATCTTTACTGCTTCGGACTCCTCGGTTACAAGGAAAATCTCGTCGGGTACCGAAGGAAACCATCCTGTCAAATGAACGTCCTGTCCGTCGCCGTAGTAATAATTCACGCCGTCTTTGAACTCGCTCGGCTTTGCTTTCTCTCCATCGCAGGCGGAAAATACGCCCGCGCACAGCGTAACAGCCGCCGCAACAGTCAACGAAACCACCCATTTATTTTTCTTATTCATTTTTTATTCCCCCTGTTAAAAATCGATTATCGCATAATACGCGGGTTTTTTGCCGTGGATCTCGTCGAACAGATAAGGCCAATCCTGTCTGCCCGCCACCGGAATGTTGTGCAGATAAGAATCCTCGTCCGACACGCCCCACTGCGTTACGCAGGTTATTTTGTCTTTATGTTTACGGAATATCTCAAACGCTTTTCCAAAACAACTTGCCTGAAGCGCCGCCATATCTTCGGTAAACTCATGATAATAGAGCCCCGTGTCCCCATTGTAATCGTACATCGAAAAATCGATTTCGGTTATCTGCACTTCGAGACCGCGTTTGGAAATTTCCACAATCAGATTTTCAAGCATTTCGAAATCGAACGAAGTGATGTCGTAGTGCGCCTGAATACCGACGCCGTCGATTTGACAGCCCTTCTCCAACAACCTGTCGAGAACGGTAAGCAGTTTCTGCGCTTTATAGCGATTGTTTGCGAAATAATCGTTGTAAAAGAGTTTCGCTTCGGGATTGGCTTTGCGCGCCGCGTCAAACGTGGCGATATACAGTTCTTCGATTTTATCGTTTACCGCACTGCGCTCATCGGGCGAAAGCGCTCCCGTCAACCCCGACACGGTATGCCACTGCGAATCGAGACGGTACAGATCGGTCTCGTCTTCCGTGTAGTTATCGGTAATAACCTCGTTCCAAACGTCCCATGCATAGATATCCGTACCGAAATGGGTTACCACCTTGGCGGCGTGCGTAACCAGTCTTTCTTTTACTTTTTCGTAAGAAGCGACCGCCGGTTTTCCGTCTTCGCCCGCATCCGCAAAAACCCAACCCGGTAAAGCAAGCGGATTGTGCCACGCCAAGCAGTGTCCGCGCACGCTCATGCCGTGAGCTTTTGCAAAACTCACCATATTGTCCGCCGAAGTAAAATTGAATTGTCCCTCGTTGGGTTCGAGCGCATCCCATTTCATTTCGTTTTCACACGTCATGGAATTGAATTCGGGCGCAATATCGTCGAATATATCCTGCGTTCCGTAATTCATTGTGCAACCGATCTTAAAATAGTCTTTATAGTACTCCCAAAGTTTTTTATCCTCTCCGCAGCCGGTAAAGGATAACGCCGCGCCCGCAAGAATTACGGATGCCAAACACAGTGCACTTTTTTTCATAATTTCCTCCTGAATTTTTATTCTTTTCCGCCGCCGATCGCAACACCCTGAATGATGAATTTGGAAAATGCGGCATAAATCGCGAGCAACGGAACAATGGTAATGAACACCGCGAGCGACATTGCGCCCAAATCGGTATTATAGCGGTCGGTTTTCAGCAGCTGTACTATCATGGGAAACGTAAACTTTTCGGTTGTGGAAAGCAACATCAAAGGACCCATATAGTTATTCCACGAACTGACGATACCGAATATCGCATTCGTTGCAAGCGCCGGAACCAACGTGGGTAAAACCACAAGGTTAAACGTGCGGAATTCGGACGCGCCGTCAATGCGCGACGCTTCCACCATTTCTTTGGAAAAGTTCGCGTCGAAATACTGCTTGAAAAAGAATACTCCGCCGGGCGCTGCAATCGCGGGAATGATCAACGGGATATAAGTATCGTAAATATTCATGTCCACGACGAGCTTATAGAATCCGATCATTGAAAGTTGCCCGGGGATCATCATCAACACAAGAATAAAGGAATAAACCGCTTTTTGTCCTTTATAACGGTAAGCCACGAACGAATACGCCGAAAGCGCCGAAAAATACAGGCACAACGCCGTGGAACTGAAACTGATGAGCACGCTGTTGAAAAACGTCCGCAATACGGGAAAATCTTTCTCCATCAGCGTTCCGAAATTAATAAAGAAATATTTGCTCGGAATGAGACTCATGCCTTGGTTGATCTGCGTTGTGGAACGGGTGGCGTCGATGAACAGCAGCCAGAGCGGCAACAGGCAAAGCAATGCCATCAGAATACAGAGCACATAAATCAGCGCTTGCACTGCGTTCCGTTTAATGCGCTGTCCGCGCGGTACGGCGCGCCGCGCTTCCCGTTTAATAAGCGTCTCTGCTTTCATTGCGCACCCCCCCCCATATTTTCCGCTCCGCACGACGCTGCCGTTTCGATTCGTCGGAATGCGTTACGCGGAACAATACAAAACTGATCGTCATACAAATCACAAACAGATAAACGCTCGCGGCGGAAGCAATTCCGTACTGCATCTCGCCGCCCGTATCGAACGCCATTTTATAAATATAAACTGCGATCGTTTCGGTAGCGTTCCGTCCGCCCGAAAGCACGGGTCCGCCCGACAAAAATAAATACGGAATATCAAATACCTGCAATCCGCCCAAAACCGATGTGACCAAACTGTATACCACGATCGGCTTGATCAACGGAAGGGTAATGTGCAAAAAGATATCCTTTTGCGACGCTCCGTCGAGCTGCGCCGCCTCATATACGGAGGGATTGATTCCCAGAATTCCCGCCGAAAGCGTGACCATTGTGCAACCGAACCACATCCAAAACTGAATAAACGCGATAATAATCCGCGAAGGCCATGCCAATAAATACAAATTGGTATCGTAGGAAATAATTCCCGTTTTATTCAGCAGCTGCCACAGTCCTCCGCTCGGTTTCAAAAACAGAGTATAGAACATAACGGCAACCGAAGTCGCGGTGATGATGTTCGGCAAATAATATATCGCCTTAAACACGCCCTTACATTTCATTTTGTAGGTTTTCGTTGTAAACATCGCAGCAAATATCAAAGCAAACGCCATTTGCGGAACGAAGTTCATGCAGAAAATAATCAACGTATTCAAAAACGATTGCCAGAAACGCGCCTGCGTCGCCAGCCACGCAAAGTTTCCGAAGCCGATAAATTCGAAATAACGATTATAGCCCGCATAATCGGTCAGACTCAAAATAATCGAATAAAACATCGGAAACAACGAAAAAATACCGTATACGATGAAGAACGGCAGGATAAACAACACGCCGTAAGCGTTTACGGGAATCCTGAACTTCTTTTTCCGTTTGTCCTTCGGTTCGGGGAGAGCTGCGCCCTCTTTCTCTGCCTCCCTCTCCATAGAAAGTTGCTTCATCTTTTACGCCTCCGAATCGTTAATTCACCGTAATAGAAGTATAAATACCCCTGATGGAATTCTTAAACTCGTTGATACAGTCGATTTTATTCGGTTTGATTTCCTCCGCATAGTTGGTCGCCCATGCTTTGAACTGACCGTTGATTGCGGAGTCGTACTGCGTAATAATTTCGCCGTTGATATGCGACGCCGCCGAAATATAAATGGAATACGGGTTCTGACCGCCGAGGAACTCGTTTTTATATTCCGTATCTGCCGCAATCGCCTGCATGCATGACTTACTGTTCATGAAATCGCCGTTTTTCTTTGCCCAATTCGTAAGATAGTTTGCATCGGTCGAGAAAAATTTAACGAATTCTTTCGCTTCGTCTTTCCATTTCGTCCCCTTGATCACGGCATGAAAAGTGCCGCCCTCGAAAAAGTTGCTCGGCCCTTCGCAAACTGCCCAGTCGCCGTATGACGATTCCTGCGAAGTCGCGCTCGTACAGTTGCGTTCGAGGTTGGAACGGATCCCCCAGGTAGCCTGAAAATAACCGAACACTTCCTTTCCGGAAATATCGGTATACCACGCCGCGGTATTTTCCGCCGTTTCGTTGCTCAAATCTTCGGACTTCAACAGCTTGGCGGTTTCCATCAGACTGTTTACGTCTCCGGTGAGAGATTCGTCGATCATAAGATTGTTCTGCCCGTCAACCCAACCCGTCGTTCTTCCGCCGAAATACACTTTCGCAATATCCATATACGAAGAAAGAACTTTATAATTTTTTTCTTTCAAAGCACGCGCAGACGCCAGAAAATTTTCCCAACTGTTGAATTTGCTCTGAATCTCGGCGGGATCGTCGGTGCCGAACGTTGCTTTTGCAATGCTTCTTCTGTATGCGAATACTCCGGGCGTAACATTCGTAGCAAGCGCATACAAATGTCCGTTTTTACTCGCCGCCTCCACCGTGTAATCGTACATATCGGAAGTCAGCGTTTTCATGTCGTCGAGTTCTTCCAATATTTTACCGTCAATATAACGTTTGAACGTCGTTCCTTCCAACGCAACGACGTCGGGAAGATTTTTACCCGTGCGCAATCCGCTGTCCAGCTTGGAGAGCATGTTGTCAAGCGTCATTACCTCGATTTTGATTTTATAATCGAGATTTTTTTCGGCAACATAGTAATCCTGCACCTGTTGCCCCATGTCCGCATCGAAACACCAATAGACCATTTCGTTTCCGCGTCCGTCTCCGCACGCCGCCATTGCGCCGACCGACGCACCGAGTATTGCCGCGGAAAGCGCGGCGGCAAGTACCTTTTTCCCTCTCATATAACACCTCTTTTTTAATTAGTTAATCGATTACCTAAATCGATAAAAATAAAATCGATATGTTTAAGTAATCGATTACCTTACATGTGTAATATAACACACGAATTCGGCTCTGTCAATAGTTTCTAAAAAAATTTTTCGGATAAATTTTTGACTTGCAAAAAACCGCGAACAATCTGTTCGCGGTTTTAATTTTATTTGAAACTTTCATTCTGCCGCAACGGTGCTTTCCCCTTCCACAAGCGTTGTTTCCAGACTCACGCTGAAATGCGGATTTTCTTTTCCTTCGATCTGATTGATCAGACTTTGCGCCGCCGCCCAACCGATTGCCTGCGCGTTCTGCCGCATCGTCGTCAGTCTGGGCGTAACCAAAGCGCCGACCGAAATTCCGTCGAATCCCGTAACCGAAATATTTTTTCCGACAAAAAGCCCGTGTTGCGCAAGCAGATACGTTGCGGCAAGCGCAGTAAAATCATCGGGATACATGGCAGCCGTAAACGTCCGCCCGCAAGACAATAAACTGCGCGTGGCATTCTCACCGCTGTCGGCGCTGAAATAATTTGCACGGATCAGCAGCGCGTCGTCGAACGGTACGGAATGTTCCTCAAGCGCTGCGCGGTAACCCGCGATTCTCTCGCGCGTGATGGCAGTGTCTTTCCCCGCCAAAAACGCGATCCGCCGATGCCCGAGCCCGATCAGATATTCCGTTAAACGTTTACCCGCTTCGAAGTTTTTGCTTGCAACCGACGATTTTTCTCCGAAAGGCGATTCGAATCCTACGATCGGCAAATTGCTCTCGAATAAATCGCGTACAGCGGCAGTGCCGTACTCGCAGCAAAGACAGAATAAACCGTCCAGCCGCAAAGCGCGGCAGTGGGTTAAAAAACTTCCGTCCCATTGCGTCGCTTTTTCCGAAATCAAAACGATTTCGTAGTTTTTTTCTTCCATCACCGTTCGGAAAGAATTCAGAATTTCCGCAAACAGCTCGTGCCTTAATCCGAGAACTTTATCGGAAAACAGCAATACGCCCACCATATTGGAACGCTTCATTACCAAGTTCCGCGCCGTCACATTCGGAATGTATCCGAGCGAACGCGCCGCTTCGAGCACTTCTTTGCGTTTTTTCTCGCTGATATTCCCCGAACTGCTGAGCACTTTGCTCACCGTTGCGGAAGAACAATTACAGGTTTTTGCAATGTCGTAAATCGTAACCATGCTTTATTACCGCCGTCTGTCATTTTACTCCAAATCGTCCGTTTTGTCAACCCCTCGGTCTTTACCCGAAGAATAGAACCGCAGCGACATTACTTCCAGCCGCCCCGCGGCGACTTCCAACGTTACGGCGTCTTTTTCCCCGCCGCAACCGACTTGACGGGAATAATCCCGCCATTCCGCGGAATCGATTTCGATTTCCGCTTTCAAAACGTCTGAGAACAATACCGACAACCGTCCTTTTCCGCGCGCTTTTACCGAAACCCGCGAAAGGGAAGTCAGGCAAAAATATTTATATACGGCTTTTGCCCCGACGGTTAAACCGGAAATAAAACGTTCGCCGTTTTCGTGCGTAACAACGGGAATACCTTCGAACGACATGTTTCCGCCGTGCGGCATACTGCCGTTTGTCAGATTGCAACAAATCACGGCGGGGTATTCTCCATCTCCCGCCAAAGCTCCGCCGTTCAATCCGCAAGACGTTATTTCCACCTGCGCGATCGAACCGTCTGACTTTATTTCGATAGGTTCGGCGCAAGCCTGTCGGCTGTAATCGCTTCCATGCGTCTGACGATGATAAAAAACATACCACTGCCCGTTTACCCGTTCGATGCTTCCGTGCGTTGTGGCGGTATGGTTCAATCTGTCGCATTCCTTTCTGCCGCCGTACCCTACGTCGCCGTTCGAAACGATTGTGCCGCGGTACACGAAGCCGCCGTCGGGCGAACGGCTCGTCGCATAGCATAATTCGTGATTGTTGACGGACGAATAAATAAAATAATACAATCCGTTAATTTTACGAATCGACGCTCCCTCGAAAAATCCGTGTCCGAAAAAGTTATGCCCTTCTTTCCCGCGAGGATAGTATTTACTTTCGAATGGAGTTCCCTTTGTTTTTGCAGGAAAAATGCGGACAGGTCCGTTTTTTACCGTAAGCATGTCGTCTGACAATTCGCAACACACGGGACCCATTACGCCCCCTTTCTCCGCGCGGATTTCCGAAACAGATTTTCCGAACATCTCGGCTTGGAGTTTCCGCAGTCGCCGGCGCCGAAAAATTCCCGTCTCTTCGTAGGGATACCACGTGCCGTAATAAAGCCGTATCACTCCGCCGTCGTTGATAACAGCGGGGTCGAACGGCACAAACCTGCGGCACAGCGAACCGTCTTCGAAACGCACATGCCCGTAAAATCGGTATTTTCCGTCGGGCGTATCGCACACCGCCACGCCGATCGGTCCGTGATAACCGCCCGTACCCTTTTCACCGCTCAGGCAATAATACAGATAATACTTCCCGTCATTTCCCTGCACGCAATCGGGCGCATAGAGATAAGGTCGATTCGTCGCTTCCGACAGCGGATCGCTTTTTGCGCTGTAATTGCTCTCGTTACTCGACCAATCCGACAGATCGTCAAGCGGTGCAGACCAGATTTCATAATCGAGCATACAAAAAGTTTCACCGCCCTCTTTATCGTGCGAACCGAATAAATATAAACGATTCCCGAATACGTGCGGCTCTCCGTCCGGAATATAAACGTCTAACGGCAAAAAAGGATTATATGCTTGTTTTTTCATGGAAGGTCACATGCGCTCCGAAATAAAGTAATCGATTAACTCAGTATATCGTAAAATAAATCGTCTGTCAATAAAATCTACCGCCGACGTTTCTGTTATCTTACATTCCGTCGCGTCTTTTTTCCGCATAAGAAGAATGAGCCGGATTATAAATATCCGACTCATTCTTGATTGATTTTCCGTTCGGAAACGGTTATTCGAGATAAATTTTAACTTCGTAATTTTCGTCGGCATTCATCGTGAATCCAATGCAAACGACCGCGCCGTCACGCGCGGATTTTTGCGTATTCAACGGAAACTCATCCGAACGATCCTCTCTTTCGAAGGGCGTTTCTTTTCCGTTGATACAGACGCGGGCGACGCGTTCCGCGCCCGTCAAAAGATGATATTTCAACATCGCCCGACGCTGCGTCACATGTCTTTCTCCTTCAAACGATCCTGCGGCGGAGTGAAAATTCAAGACAAAGGCGTTCTCTTCCGCCGAATATTTTGCGGAATAATCGCTTTTGGAAAACGCTCCCATTTTGTATGCGATCGTCTCGCCGTCGTCTTCATAGAGATATCCGAAATCCGAACTCGATTGATCGGGATAAAAGTCATAGACGAGTTTATTCCAACTCTGTTCTTTGGTGTTTTTTGCATGTTCCGCCAAAGGAATGAGCGCGCCGAGGCGGACAAAGAGCGGCATGGCGGCGAGAGCATACCGCTTTTTCACGGTCTGCCCGCCCGAATAGATTGTTCCGTCGAAGAGATCCATCCACTTGCCTGCGGGCAGATAGATTTCTTTCTCATCTCCGCTGACGATTTCCGACGTGTAAAGCCCGAGGAACGCATCGCCGTCCGCCTGAAAATATTTGATTTCGAGACTGTGCTCTCCCTGCGTCAGTTCCGCAAGGGAAAACAGCGTGGCGGAGTGCGTAGTATTATCTTCGAGCACGCATTTTCCGTCGATATATACGCTTACGCCGTCGTCGCATTTGACGTATAGCCGCTTCGGACAGTCGAATCTGATTTTCGTTTTAATCGCGGCGGAAAAGTAGTAGACGGGCACTCCCTCCGCGGGAGATTCGTGATGAAGTTTAAGTCGGATTTGATCCCACTCGGCAGCGGCGACGGGCTCGCCCTCTCCATGAATCCCGTTATAAAATGACACGCGGACGGGCTCGGTATAAGATTCGGCGGGAAGCTCTTGCAAGACCGCGCCGCAAACGGGCGCGACAAGCAGATTTCTGCCGAGCAGATACTCGTCGTACCGCACGGCTCGGCTGTCATCGGGGTATTCGAGCGCAAGCGAACGGAAGGGCGCTTCGCCCGTATCGTAGGCGTTGTACGCCCCCGCATAGATATAGGGAAGCAGGCGGTAGCGCAGTAAATTGTATTCTCTGACGATATCCAGCGTTTCTTTGTCGTACAGCCACGGTTCGCGGTAACGGTATACGTCTTTGGTGCAATGCGGACGGAACACGGGCGAGAGCGTTCCGTACTGCATCCAACGGATAAACTGCTCTTTGTCGGGATTACCCGTATGCCCGCCGCAGTCCGAATTCATGTACGCAATGCAATTTTCGGAACAACGCACCAGATTTTCTACCTCCTGCGCAAGCGCGCAGGATTCGCTTGCAATGTCGCCCGTCCACTGAATTGCGTAGCGGTGGGAAGCGCTGTCGCTGATTCCGAGATAATCACCGTTCGAAATATCCACCACATTGCCCATGATCACCGGACGGCGGTATATCTCGCCGCTTCCCGATTTCTTGCGATAAAAATTTTTCGTAATATCGTGAAACAGATAGAGTCCGAACGATTCCCATTTCACCGACTTCACGGGCGAAATCAGGTGCGTATGCCAATTTCTGTCGTACCACCACGTATCCAATCCGAGCCGCATAAGCGTTTGCAGATTTTTTTCGCGGTAGGCAATCTCTTCGGGCGCGAACACATCGGCGCCGTCTACGGGTTCGGGATGATCGTTAAACATGATCTCCACGTTACGGCTGTGCGCAAAGTCGATAAAACGCTTCATATCGGGAAACAGCGATTGATTGATCTCGTACCCCCAACCGTTTTCGGAAGACCGCCAATCGGTATCGATTACCATATTGTCGAGCGGAATATTATGTCTTTCGTAATCGGCAATCAACTTTTTCGCCTCTTCTTCGTTATAAGCGTAATACTTCGAATTCCAAGCCCCGAGCGTAGAAAGTCGGACGAGCTCGCACCGACCCGTTAACTCCACGTAGAGACGGCGCAGCTTTTTCGCGTCGCCGTCCGCTAAAATCAGATAGACGTCCTCTGCGTCCTCCTGAACGCGGTATTCGCCTTTCCGATCCGCGGAATATCCGCCCTCGGGGATCAGAATACGCGGGTTATCCGCAAGCGCGTACACTTCCGGCGTGCAGTGCGGAGGCGGAAGTTCTCCGCTGTTTTTCAAGGGAACATAAGTATATACGGTTTTTCCCTTTCTCTCCAAGCGCATTCCTGCAAGCGCGCCGCTTTCGGGAAGATACAGCTTATAATCCCCGAAGCATAGCGTGTTCCCTTCTATCGAATATGCTCGTTCCTCTCCGCCGACTTGTTTGCGGTTCGGAATAAAAAAGGTATTCGCATCGCAAAAACCGCCGTCACAACCGCGTTCGACGCGGAGAATATCGTCGCCCAAAAAACATATTCTGATATTTTTGTAAATAAATTCTCGATTCATTTTTCTTCCCTGACCGCCTTTAATGATTTTCCGTGAGCCGTAAGCCGACAAATGCGCGCCGTGCGGACGTCGGGCAGCGTTTTATCGCATCCGCAATCGCGGGCATGGTATACGATGTAATACGTTCCGCCCGCCTCGATGACGCTGTTGTGCCCCGTACCCTCTTCTCTTTCGTTCCGACTGAGAAGAGGCGCATATACTTTTTCGGAAGGCTGCTTTTCGAACACGAGCTTTCTCAAATCGGTCTCATTTCCGTGAGCGTAGGCGTATCCGAGAAAATATTTCTCGTTCTGATAGCAGTTTCCTGAATAGGTAACGTAATGATCGTCGCCGATTCTGAAATAAAACGCTCCCTCGACGGTATGCCAGTTCTGTCCCTTTCGAAATCGGTCGTACATAAATATTTCTTCGTCGAGCGTGGGTACGACGACGGCTTTGGGTTTCCCCTCTACGGTAAACATATCCGTCAGTTTATCGACGGCGATATAGGTGCCCGCCCGCTGCGCCTGCGTATCGTTGAGCGAATAGAAAATATAATACTCGTCTCCGCTTTTTACAACGTGCGGATCGATGGAAAAGGAAGGCAGAACGGTTTTTTGATACACGAACGGACCTTCGGGCGATTCGCAGACGGCTGCCCTGATCTCCTGACAATGTACGTCTTCCTCCTCTTTGGGCATCGAGGAATAGTACATGTAGTACAACCCATCGCGCTCTATAACGCAAGGCGCCCAATATTCTTTTCTGTCAGGCTCGGCGAGCGTTCTGCCGAGATATTTCCAGCCCGATAAGAGACTGTCGGATACGTAGGTCTCCACCCCGTTGATCCCTGTCGCATACAGGTAATACCTGCCGTTTGCCTGAAATATGTACGGATCGCCCTGCGACGCGGGGGCTCCGTTTTCGGGAATGATCAGCTTCATTTCATTACAATTTGTGCGCCACTGTTACGTGGCGCACTCATCTCCTTTTTAATCTGCGAGAGCCTCATACTCTTGCGCCGTATAAATTCCGCTTCCGGTAACGCATGCGGGTCTTGTTTCGATATGCGTTCCTTTCGGACGCCACCATGCGTCGGTGTTGCTGCCGTTGAGAGTTTCGTTATTATTGATGTTGTCGCCTTCCGTTTTCCACGCAACGCCGACGCGGATCATTCCGTTCTGAACCATATAATCGTTCTGAACCAGATTTTCCGCAGGGATAAACACTTCGAGCACAGTGTGATATTTTCCGCTGCCGAGCTGTTCCGATATAAATTTGACTTGCATATAAGACTCGCTCGCCGCAAACTCCGTCGCGCTCTTTGCGTAAACGTAATACTGTTTCGCCCACAGATTCCCTTCCGCGCCGAACACCTCGCCGATACGCAGTTCGAGGTTTGTATTCTTCCACCATGTTTCGTTGCCGGAAACAAAGGAACCGTGATAGACGTCCGCCGCCAGATACAGACCGGCTTTTGTCATTCTGCCGTAGAACGTCGCGCTCTTTCCTTCGTACAGATCGGTACCGACAATGGAAAGCGTTTTATCCGCAACGCCCTTCCAATCCGAAATATTTCCGTCGAGCGTAATTCCTCCGTCCTCTGCAGCGGAATCCGCGCCGAACTTCATATCCCGATTCAGATACTCGTTTTTCAGATAAACGCCCTCTCTCGTGACATAGGCAAATCCGTCGTATTCCATATATACTCCGTAGGGAGCATACCACGCATCGCCCGCCGCATAATTATAGGTGCCGCCCGTGATCGCTTCGTTTCCGCCGTCCGTCTTTACAGCGACGCCGATGCGCAGCGATCCGTCTTTTTCTTTCAGTCCCGAAATCAGAGAATCGGGCAGGAATATTTCAAATGTGCTGCGATGCGTCGTCCCCGACGAAAGTCCGCTCGCATACTTATATGCCGCAACCATATCGTCAGAACTTTTTTTCAAGGTATACTTCGCCCCGATCCCGAGAACTCCCGCGCTGAAATCCCTGATGAAAACGTAATATTGAAGATTCTGCGCTCCGAGACGGATTTCGAAATTGAGATTGTTCCACCATTCGTTGCTTGCACTGCCGAGCTTGTTGTGATAAATATCGACCGCAAGATAGAGTCCGTCGTCGCGGAGAACGCCGTACCAAGTCGCCTTTCTGTTATCGCCCGCTTTGATGCTGTGCGCACCCACTGTCTTGGAACCGACCTCATTCCAATCTTTCAGATCGCCGTCTACCGTGATCGACGGCTTCCACAACGCCGTTAACGTCACGTCTTCGTCGGGCATTGTGAACATATCGCCCGAAGCGTAAGTTTTTCCGTCGTAAGTCCAGCCGAAGAAATCGTAGCCTTTTCTTGAAATCGAAACGAATTTGATTTCAAAAGTATCGCCGGCGGCGTAGCCCGAAAGATCGGGAAGCGTTCCCTCTGCATCCTCTCCGCCCGCCGAAAAAGCAAACGTAAACACCTTTTCCCAGACAGCGGTAAGAGAGATCGCTTTGCTTCCCATGAATACTCTGCTGCCCGCGGCGTAGGTTTTATCTCCGTCGTTCCAACCCGCAAAACGATAGCCGTCGCGGGTAAGGGTTCCCGCCGCAAGCGTTACAAAGTCTCCCTGCGCATACGTATTATCGTCTGCGGGAAGCGTTCCCTGCGTATCGGCGGCTCCCGCCGCATAGGATACGCCGTACTTTGCACCCTCTGCGCCGTCGGCAACCCAACAGGCGGTCATCGTAACGCTGCGCGCGGGCATGCAATACTCTTCTCCCGCCTCAAAACCGTTTACGCCGTCCGTCCAACCGACAAAGCTATATCCGTTTTTCGAATAAGGATTTTCTGGAAGCGCAACGCTGTCGCCCGCAAAGATTTTCAACTCGGAAGGCGCAGTTCCATCCGCGCCGTCGACGCCCGCCGCATAAGAAAGGGTATATTCTTCGCCGATTCCCTTTTCCAATACGGTAAACTGCACGGCCGTGGGAGCGCCCTCGATCGTCCAACGTTCTTTTCCGTCCAGACATCCGTCCGCAGTACCGTTGGCAGACTTGAACGCAAACCCTGCCTTGAAAGTTTCATTGCGGTCGATTCCGTCCTTTTCCAACGAAGCAAACGGAATGAAAATTTCCGCCGCGGTGGAATATGTTTTATCGGCGTTCCGCTTAGTGATCATCACGCCGTCCATGTATCCGCCGTTTCCGAAGCCCGTAAGCGCATAATGATTCTTTTCTTCAACGCCGTTGACATAGAGTTCTACGTTCGTGTTGTTCCACCAACCCGCGTCC
Organism: uncultured Christensenellaceae bacterium; assembly: GCA_910588695.1. Lineage (GTDB taxonomy): Bacteria > Bacillota > Clostridia > Christensenellales > Borkfalkiaceae > Gallimonas. The sequence goes on along the minus strand of CAJUOV010000004.1, from coordinate 88,226 downwards.
CATTTGGAGGGAGTAAGATTTACGATGTGCGCCACTTCGTATGCGATATACAGCCCGTCGCTTCCCTTGAACGCGCGCACCGTCATGCTGTTTCCGTTTCCGTCGTCCGACACCGTTCTGGCGTGACGGTTGACGTCTTCGTCCGTCCAATCGGAAAGATCGCCGTCAATCTTCGCGTCTTTCGCAAGATATTTTTCCGCTTCGGCTTTTACTTTAACGGGATCGGTTTCGAACTCGTTATTTGTAAACGTCGCTCTGGTATTGAAGCACATGAGCCCCGGAACCGCGCCCTCCGATTCGGGAGCAAAATTCTTGACGGTTTTTACAAGAACGCCGTCGAGAATAAAATACAGGTCTCCCGCGTAATAAATCGTTTCGAGTTTTTTGTTCCGGTACTTTTTGATATAATCGTTGCCCCAATGCCCCTCGATGGAACTCGAAGCATTATTATTCCACTGCCAATTTGTTCCGCTGTCCGTCGTTTGGATCGCCCGCACCGCGCCGAAATTCGTACCCGTGCCGTTCGCGGCGTCGATATAGAACGCTTGCAGCGCGTTTTCGGATTTGTTCACAAGTCCAAATTTGGGAAAGTTCTCATTATTGAGGAAAGGCTTGGTCGTCGTCAGAACAGTCAGATCGGTTTTGAGATAATAACTTTCGCTCGGAACCGTATCGAAATAATAAAATTCGTTATAGCCTTTCGACTGCGAAACGGTCTTTCCCTTCTGCGTAAACCCTGCCGTATGCGCCGTCATGCCCGTGTCGTCGACCACGTACCAAGTCGCAGGCTGGCTCAGATCGCAGCCGAGCATCATCGTCCATGTGGCGCGCGAGGAGTTCGTAGGATCCGCCAACGTGTTGAAAGAAGGAGCGCAAACCACCGTATCGGGCTTTTCGGAAAGACCGAACGAGGTATAGGGAAGATAAATTTCTACGGAGTATCCGTCCGCCTTCTTGTTCAGTTCGCCGTTGATATGAACGACGCCCATGCTCGGAATATACTTATTCGAATAGCTGTACCCGTCCTCCGAGGGGAATCCCACCCACTGATCGGGCGTGCCGTTGGCGCCGATACGGAGCTGTACGACGTCGCTGTTCAGAGTCTCCGTACCGTTTTGGGCGACCTGAATTTCTACGCTCGTGTTGTTGTACACGGCGTTTCGCGTATTATAGTTGACGTATCTGTCGTTGGAGACGAAACCGAAGAACACGCCTTCTTCGCCGAGATGCGCATACACCTTCATATTAACGCCGTTTACGTCGGAAAAGCTGAGGTGTTTTTTTCCGTACTCCTCCTCTTTTACGAGCCCGTCCATCTCGATATTCCGATCGGGATATTCGAGAGCACGCCAATCGCTTGCGCTCTCGCCGCCGTAGTTGTAAGTGTATTCTTCAAACTTATAACCGCAGCCCGCAAGCGCCGCAGCCGAAAGTCCCGCCGCAAGCAGAGATAATCCTGCAATTAATAATGTTTTCTTCTTCATTCCCGTCCTCCTTATTTGCCGAGCACCATAATTTCGGAGATCGCAAGCGCCTCTTCGAACTTGGGCAGCGTGATTTTCACGGATTTCACGAGCATGGGCTTGAATTCGAGCGCGAACGTTCCGCCCGTCACGTAGTATTCTCCGCCGGGATAATATTTGTCGTAATCATACTCCAAATTTTCCGCGTAGGCGGTACCCTTCCGATTGCCGTCTTTGAAAGCAAATTCGATCTTGGAAATTTTTTCCACCGAGGTTTCATAACGGTGACTGTTGACGATGAAGAGCCCCGTCACCTCTCTGTAATCGTCAAACGTAAGCGTGATCACATTTGCGCCCGCCTCCATCTCGAACTCCTTGACGAAGGTCACGTCGTCGTGGATTTTGATGACTCCGTCGTTGAGATATTTAACGTCGCTTCCCTCGGCAATATTCGTGCTCGAAACGGTTGCTTCGGGGGCAATGTTCTTCCACTCCGAAGCGAGAACGGGCAGATGCGAATAGGTGGGTCCGTTTGCGTGCGGCACTTCGAGACCCTGCTCGTTTTTGATCCACGTCACCTCGTCGAAAGCAATGGCGCGGGGACTGTCCTTGCCGCCGAGACGGCGGTTGACGTGCGCGTGATAGACAACGAACATGGAACCGTTATTGTTCACTAAGCTGTGGTGTCCCGTGCCGCTCATCCATTCGCCCGTGCTGTATAAGAGCCAGCCGCCCTCCGCTTTCGAGAGCTTTCTGAACGGTCCCATCGGGCTGTCGCTCACCGCCACGCGCACTTGATAGCCCTTTTGCGTATAGGTGTTTGCGGAATACATGAGATAGTATTTGTCGCCGCGGCGCACCGTGAAAGGAGCCTCGTTGGTAGTACCCTCGTAGAGTTCCGTCCGCGTGCCGTCGAGCGTTGGATAGTTTGCCGCCGTGAGTTTTTTGAGCTGCGTATAATCGGGCGTCCAATCGTCGTTCATCTTGATCACGCAGATTGCAGACGTCTTGTGGAGATCGCCCAGATCCTGCGTAAAATACAGATATTTTTCTCCGTCCTCGTCGATAAAGGGACTTGCGTCGATCACCTTCATGTAGCCGGGGAGCTCGCCTTCTTTGAGCGCTTCGCCTTTTTGCCAGCTTTCGTCGATCTCCGTGCCCGCGGGAATCTTCGAGAAATCGAGAAGCGGCATAAACACTTTCAGCTTGCCGTTGCCGAGCCCCGCTCTGTTCGCCGCCTCGTTATCCGCAACGGGCGCCCACGCCTCTTTCTGCTCGGGAGTCGCCGTAGGAGAATCGGAGATCCATTTCGCATACTGCACAAAGGGACCCTTGGGGCTTTCGCTCACCGCAACGTCGATGAAGAAACGATAGCCCTTGAAGAGATAGCTCGCGTTGTAGAACATGAGATAAAGCCCCATGTCCTCGTCGTAGATGACTTCGGGCGCCCAATACATCGCCGTCGAGAAAGCCGAATAGGTAATTCCGTTTTCAATGTACAGCGTAGGATTGTAAGCAACGCCCATACACTCCCAATCATTCAGATTCTTACTGCGGTAACAGAGATACCCCGTCGCGTTAATGGGATCGGAGGTGTCGTACATATAGTAGTAACCCGCATCCTCGCCCTCCGTAATATAGATGGCGGAGGGGTCCGCCCCCAGCGTTTTCAAATCGTTCTGATAGACAACCTCGTGATTGTAATCCTGTTCGATCAGATTATTGAGTTCGTCCGATTCGCTGTGATAGTAGTGATATTCGAGTTTTACGTTGCCGACGCTGCAACCGGAAAAAGCGCTTGCCGCTATCCCGAGAGCGAGCGCCGCGGAAGTCAAACCGATCAACTGTTTTTTCATAATTTCTCCTCCATATTCTTATTTCAATCCGGAAACCGCGATCCCTTCGATGAAGTAGCGCTGCGCCACGAGATAGATGACGATAGTCGGCAGAAGCGCGATCACCGTGCACGCCATCTGAATGTTCTGTTCGCTCTTTTGGGACGTGAACTGCGAAAGCACGACCTGCAACGTCGCAAATTCCGTCGATTTGACGTACAGCATGGGTCCGAGATAGTCGTTATATCCGCCGACAAAACCCAAAACCCCCTGCGCTATGAGCGCGGGCACGGAGAGCGGAAGCATCATCTTGAAGAACATTCCGAAGTACCCCACTCCGTCGAGGCGCGCCGCTTCGAGCGTCTCCGAGGGAATCCCCATAAAGAACTGCCGAAGATAGAACACGCACGCCGCCGCGCCGAACATACCGGGGATCATGAGAGGCAGGGGCGTATGGTTCCAGCCGATGTTGTCGAAGATCACGAAGGAGGGAACGAAGGTCACCATTCCGGGGATCATCATGGTTGCCAGCAGAAGCGCAAAGATGATGTTCTTGCCGCGGAATTTGAGCTTTGCGAACGCATACGCCGCAAACGCCGAAGTCGTAAGTCCGATCACCGTAGGCGGAATGACGATCCACAGGGTATTAAAAAATCCGCGGATGAGCGTCATGCCCGTGCTGTCTTGCAGCGCCTCGAACGCACTCGCGTAGCTGCCGAAATAGAACCCCTCCGTGGGAACCCAGGTAAAGTCCGAACGGAGAACCTCCGCCGACGTTTTAACGCTCGTGACGAGAACGATGTAAAAGGGCACGAGAATCCAGAGCGCAAACAGCACAAGAAAGAAATAGACGAATACCTTTTTTGTGACGTTTACGGGATTGCTTGCAACCGTTTTGTGTTTTTTCGCCTTTCCTTCGGGCGCGGGCGTACCCGCGGGAACGGGCGCCCTATTTTCCGTAGTCTGCATCATTTCGTCATTCATCGTAGCTCACCCACTTTTTCGAGATTTTGAAATTCAGGAAGGTCACGAATCCGATCATAAGCGCCAAGATCCAACCCACCGCCGAAGCGACGCCGATTCCTTTAATGTCGTTGGTGAGTCTGCTTGCCGACATAAGCTTCTGATACAGATAATACACGACGGTAATGTTGGCTCCGCCGACCGAAGAGTTTTCTCCGGGGAGCATGATCTGGAACCGCGTGAATTCCTGCAAGGAACCGATAACGCCCGTCACGAGCAGATAGAAGATCGTGGGCGAGATCGCGGGCAGAGTGATCTTGAAGAATTTTACGATCATTCCCGCGCCGTCGATGTCCGCCGCCTCGTAACACGACTTATTGATATTCGTGAGCGCCGCCGAGAGCAGAATAATGTTGAAGCCCGTGCCAGACCAAAGCATGATGACGAACATCACGAGCCGGAAGCGCGCCGGCGAATAGGTGATCCAGTTCTTGGCTTGCCCGCCGAACGCAAGGATCACGGAATTGAGAATGCCGTGATCGGCGTTAAAGATCAATTGCCACATAAAGGTGACGGCGACGAGCGAACACACGTAGGGAATAAAAAACACCGTCTGAAAAAACTTCTTCCCTCTCTTGGAGTGATAGAGCATCATACTGATAAACACGGAAAGGGCAAGCGACACGATCGCCGTAAACACCACGAACAGCGTGTTCAGTACAGATTCCCAAAAGGCGGGATCGGAGAGCACCATCGAAAAATTCTTAATTCCCATAAAGGTGATCGTATAGGAAAGCTGCGGAAAGAATTCGTCGACCTGCTCGTAAAGTTTGAGCCCGGGGAAGTGGTTGAACGAAATATAGAGGGATAGCGCGATCGGAATTATTCCAAAGACGAGAAAGCCCAAAAGAGGGATTCCCGTGAATACCCAACCCATCACCTCCTCCTGATTTGTCCAGCGCTTCTTAGACTTGGAGTGATTCTTTTTTTGGGGGATTTGGGGAGCTTCCGGAATGGCGGAAGCCCCCTTCCCTTCTTTCAAAATTTCTTGATTCTCCATGACAATTCTCCTTTGTCCGGATTATTTTTGTGGTTTTGCGCCCAAATTGTGCGTATTATAGGTATATTTATACAACTCTTCCCGCGTCGCATTTCCGTACGTATCGAAGAGACCCTGCACCGTGAGAGGCTCTTTGGCATTCGGTTCGCGCACGCGGTTGTTGAGGGCGTCCGCCCATTCGTCGATCCAGTGCCAGTCGGTCAGATACCACCAGTCTGCGGGCGATTCGTAACGCGCCGCGTCGACGAACACCTGCGCGTTTTTGGGCGCCTGATCGGGTTGAAGAAATACAGCGGAATTCGCAAGATCGATCTGGTTGGGAATGACGAAACCCGCCTCGGACTGCGCCGTCTGCCCTTCTCTGCCCGCAATGTACTTCACGAGCTCCCACGCCTCATTCTTCTTTTTGGAGCCGTAGGAGATGGCGAGCCCCATCGAACCACTGTGCCCCGCCTGAACGCCGTGCACCTTGATATTGCCCTGATCGTCGTACTCTTTATAGACGGGCAGGGGTGCAACGTCCCAGCTGTCGTTATTCTTCATCCAGAGCTGTTTATCGTCGATCTTCTTGCGAAGATGGGTGACCGCGGAACGAAGCCCCACAAACATGCCGATCTCTCCCGCAGCGAAACGATCGCGCGCTTCCTGCTTTCCGATGCTCGCCTGCCCCATCGAAACTTGCTTGCCGTACACTTGAGTCCCGTTCGTCATGGTGCCGACAAGATCGTCCTCTTTCGCGGTCAGAGAGACGAATTCGAGGAACGCGTCGTACATAGAGGGAAGCCGGTTGCAGTGTTTCTTCTGCTCGTCCGTAAGCAGCTTCTTATCCGTATAGGAAATGAGCTCGCCTGCCGCATAAGGATTGCCGTTTACCTCGATACCCGCGTCGCCATCCTTGACGATCCAGTTCACCGTCTTGTCGTCGAGCGTAAAGTCGTAATAACCCATCGGATTTCCGTCCGAATCGTTGCCTTCGGAAACATATTCTACGCAGTTTCCGCCCACGCCGAAGCCGTAGTTGAACCACCATTCGGTGAAATAGCCATACTTGCAATCAAATGTATGTCCGTTGGCTTCGTAGGCGTTGATCTCCTTCTGCATGCGCATGCCGAGCGAAGTGACCTCATCCCAGCTCATAGGCACCTTATTGTTAAAGTACCATTGATTATCTTTTTGGAAATACCCCTTTTCGGGATAGCCCTGCGCTTTTGCCTCGGTCGCCGTAAGGGACAAATGCTCGATCCCCATTTCGGTGAGATAATCTCTGTTGTAGTAGAGCACGGAGGGACCGATGTCCTTAGGCAGCGCCCAAAGGGTGGAATCGGGCGTAGAGTTAGAAGTGATGATATCCATACGATAGCGATTGATCCCCCAATCCCAGATTGCGCCGGGCGCGGTGAATTCGTCGAGTCCGTCATAAAGCGGCGCGCCCGTATTGGGATTCGTCAGAGGTGCAAGCAAGAGAGAAGAAGCCCATTTTTTGAACTGACGGTCGGGCACATATACCACGTCGGGCGGGGTCGACGTACCTAACTGCATTTCGACGTTATCGTAATCGTCATGACCGGACGAATAAATTACTCTGATTTTCTTTTCAGCTCCGATGCCTGCGTTGAAGTCTTTTACCAGCTTGCCGAACACTTCGACTTCGTTGTCGTCGCCGCCGCCATAGAAATTGATGGTAGTAAATTTGTTTTTGTCCGTTCTGCCGCCGGCATCGCCGTCGCCGCATGCGGCAAGTCCCAGAACCGAGGAGGCCGCAAGCACCGCGGCAACCGACACCATGAGAGTTTTTTTGAATTTTAACATTGTTATCCTCCTTGAATATTGCTTTTTTTCTTTTTCCGTTCTCCGCTCTCCGGCGGAGAACGGAAAGTTATTTTGTTCAAAAATCTTATTCTCCGAGCGCTGCGACCGCAACCGCGCCGAGTCCGAAGTTTCCGCCTCCGTCCTTCTTCATGTAGAAGGTAAAGGTGCTCGCCTCGGTTACGGTGAGATCGATCTCTACCTTAACGCCCTGACTGCTGCTGTTGTCGCCGGCAATGACCCGCGTCGACGCAAGTACCTCGGTCGTTCTGTCGTATACTCTGAGATCTACCGAACCCTTCCATGCCGAAATCCACAGAGTGACTTTTGCGCTCCTTGTAAGCGTGACGCAGATCGCCTGCACGTTGTCGCACCACTTAAAGAAATCCGTCGACGCGCCCGTGCACTCTTTCGTACCGTCCGTCCACGCAAAGGACTGATTTGCAAAGTGGTCGCCGCCTCCGCCTTGATTTCCGATCGCATGAATTGCTTGAACCGCGTTGCTACCGCCCGCCTTTTGCACCATGCCGTTGGCGCTGTCGCAGATATACATCCAATCGAGCGAACCGACTTCGGTGAGATTAACGGGATCGCCGCCCGCCGTCGCCGTCAGATTTTTTGTCGGTTCCGCCACGGGCGTGTACGGCGTGCGCGCCGCGTTGCCGACGACCGCAACCGCCACAAGACTGACGTTATCCGCCCAACCGTTCAGGTTCCGTTCGGTTTTTAAGGTAACCGTGAACGTCTTACTCTCCGTGCCGATGTGCGCCACGTCGGGCGTAAATACGATCTGCTTGTTCTTATCGATTTTATCGTCACCTTGGTGCTGTTCATTGCTTCCGTTATTGGTGAACTCGTATTTCGCAAACTCCTTGCCTTCATAAGAGATCGATACGATATTCTTGGCGTGCCATGCGCCCGTAAAGATCGCGATATATTTCACGTCGCTCGTAACGGTCACGTCGAACGATACGCCCTGATTGAACGTCCAACCGTCGGTATATCCGAATACGCTCGCTTTTTCCGTCGCGCCGTTGTACCAAGTCATGCGCGCTCTGTAATCGCCGAACGTATTCGTACGACTGTTCTTCAAATCTCCGATGAGATTTCCGCCGCTCATCTTGTGCACCGTATCGTTGCGGAAGAAACGCCAGTCGAGGGTGACGTTCGCGCTGTCAATCTCGTCGAGATTGACCGTCCGGTTTGCTCCGTCCGCATAGTCGACGGTATCTACGGCGACGTCGATCTCAACGGTGATCGTACATTTGAGCACTACGCTGCCGATATGCGCCTCGATCACAGTCGTACCCAGCGACTTTGCCGTAACAACGCCGGTGGCGTGATCCACGTCGGCGACCGCAGGATTCTTGGACTGGAAGGTCACTCCCGTGAGCGGCGTATCGGGATCCGCACCGCTGTAAAGCTCGAGCGTTACCGTTCTGTTTTCCGCGTCGTCGCTCGCATTCAGGGTTTTCTCCGTATAATTGATTTGATACGCTTCGACTTTAACCTGAATCTCGAACGACTTACCGCCCACCGTCGCCGTGATCGTGGCGGTGCCGCCGTTGATCGCGGTGATTTTTCCTTCCGTATCCACCGTAGCCACGCTATCGTCGGACGAGCTGTAACTTACCGTAAATTGCGAAGAGGGATCGGCGGCGATCACGATTCTGGAAGTCGCGCCGATGGACAGAGTTACGGATTCATCGCTCGCGAGCGTGTATTCGGTCACCGTAACGTACACCCGTCTCTCGGTTTTACCGTCGGAAATCGTAATGAACGTCTTGCCCTTGTTCACCGCCGTGATCATGCCGTCGGAATCGACCGTAGCGATCGCGGTGTCGCCCGAAGCGTAACTTACGGAAGATGCCGCGCCGGTAAGCGTAATCGTCTCCTGACCGTTTCCGCCTTTGACAAGGTTGTATTCGAGTTTCGAAGGAACGATGTCGCTCTCGCCGGAAACCGCGATTGCCGCCCAGCCGCTGTTGCCCGCGCCGCGGCACTTCATGATCTTAAAGATGTATTCTCCCGTTTCCTGCACGTTCAGAGTAATCGCAGCTTTGCCGGAAACGCTCTGTCCCTGTTTCTCGTCCGCAACCTGGTAGGCGTCTATGAAATTGCCGTTTCCGTCGTAGACCGCGACAAGGTAGCCGCAGTTCCATCCGGACGTGTACACCGAAACCGTCGATTCGCCCTTGAAGAGCAGCACGGGTATGGCGACGAACGTATCGGAGAATTTGAATGTTCTGTAACTTGCGGGAGCAGCCGCGGTGCCGTCCGTCCATGTGAACGTCGCTCCCGGATAGTCGTGCGCGCTTCCGGCGTTGTCGCCGTACTGAATCCCGCTTGCATCGATCACGGAGTCGGCGGGAACACCCGCTTTTTTCGTACCGTTCGCAGCAAGCCAGTCGATCGAACCCGCCGCCGTCAGATCCTGCACGCCCGTAAGACCGGTCGTGACCGTTGCGGAGGAAGTTGCTTTGATCTCGTTTTCATGCGCCTCTTTGCCGACGACTGCGACTGACACGAGCGCCGCGTTTCCGCTGTGTTCGCGGTTGAAATTGACTGCAACGGTCAGTTCGAGATTTTCTCCCGCTTTCAGTCCCGCCGTATCGATCGAGAGCTCGTATTTTCTTGCAAGCGCGGGATCGCCGCCCGTAAAGGTTTCGGATTGAAGCACAACGTCGCCGAGTTTGAATTCGACGGTCGCCGTCTCTTTCCAGCTGCCTGTGAGAATCACGATCTTGGAAACCGCGTTCGTCAGTTTAACGGGAATCGAGAAACTTCCGTGAACCGCTCTTCCGTAAGTATAGGAACCTACGCTCTTTTCGCCGTCGCCGTCTTCATACAGAACGGGCGCCTTATAATCCCAGAAGCCTTCGCTCGTATTGCCCTTTTGATCGAGTTCGCCGATAACATTCGCGTTATTTTTCATTCTCAACGCGCATTGATCGCCGTTGTTGTACTGACGCCAGTCGATCGTTTTATACGCGTCGAGATAGGTGAGGTTCACTCCGCCCGAGCCGAACGTAAAGTCTTTGTGCGCAAGCGAGGAAGCGGGTACGACCGAAACCACCGTTTCGAATTCCGCTTCGTCTCCGACAACGCTCGACGTGATCGTTGCGGTTCCGAAGCCGACTGCCGTTACGAGACCGCTGTCATTTACCGTCGCCACATTGTCATTGGAAGATTGATATTTCACGCTGAATTCTTCGCCGCTTCCGTTCATAACTTCGAGCTGAACAGTATTTTTATCCGTCGTACCGAGATACAGCGTAGCCTTTTCAAGGTTGATTCCGAAGCCGGATTTTACGTTGACCAACGTTTTGAATTCTCTGCCTCCGACGGTCACGGTAATCATTGCCGTACCGATTTTCTTGGGAACGACGCGTCCGCCGTCAACGGCCACGACCGTTTTATCGCTCGAATCGTATTGAGCGGAAATCTCGCGCACGGGATCCGCAGTGACCGTAATATCTTCTTCCGCGCCCACGAGCAGGAACATCTCTTCGGCAAACGCCCTGTCGCCGATCTTCACGGTATATTCCGTAACGGTCACGTTCGCTTTCAGCTCCTGACCGTCGACAAGACAAGAAACGACCGCCGTGCCCTTTCCTACGCCCGTCAGTTTCCCCGTCCCGCCGTTTACGGTAACGACATTTATGTCCGAACTCGAAAACGTGTGCGGACGAGCGGTCGCGTTTCCGTCGGGAGTCGTGATCAGCGTAAGTCTGCCGATCGCCCCCACCGCAAGATCGACCGAAGTTTTGTCAAGAGCATAGGAGAACGCCTGCGCTACGCTCACTTTGCAGACGAGCGTGCCTCCCTCGATCTGCGCCTTTATCAGCGTTTCGCCGTTTGCAACCGCAGTGACGAGTCCGCTTGCGGAGACGGTGGCGATCGCGGGATCGGCGCTTGTATACGTCACCGCTTCCGCGGAGTTTCCCGCTTCGTCTACGACGTTGATCTGCATGGTCTCGCCCGATTTCAATGACAGCGACGAAAAATCGAGCCTGTATCCGTTGATTTCAAGCGGTCCTTCCGCAACCGCAACCACGCAGGAAAGCGGAGTCTCCACTCCTTCGATTGTTGCGGTGACCGTCGCGCCGCCCTCGCCGACAGCCAGAACAAGACCGTCGGAGACCGTCGCAACGTCTTCGTTATCGCTTTCCCAGCTCACCGCCGCCTTGGGAACGGGCGAAATCGAAAGCTGTGTTTCATTGCCTACCGTCAACGAAATGCTCGTTTCGCTGAGTTCGTAAGCGGAGTCGTTCGGATTTTTACAGCCCGCAACGGCAAACAATACCGTTGATACGAGCAGTCCGATCAAAACCCAGATACTCTTCTTTCTCATAATTATCCTCCTCTCTTTTTAACCACGGCAAAAAGCCTTATATGGAATCATATAAAGCTCTTTGTTTACCGATTTAGTTTTCCGGACGCTTGCCGACTACCTGAACGCCGGAGAGCGAAGCGTTTCCTCCGTCGTGCGCGCCCGTCGAAGTGATTACGACTCTGATCCTTGTTTTGCCGGATACGTTTACGGGAATCAGAACTTTTTTACACTCGGAAGTTCCGCCTGCCGTAAAGGTCGCGATCCCCTTTCTGACGCCGTTGTAGTCGAATACCTCGATCTGGTTTCCGCCGTTCCATGCGCCCGCATAGAGTACGATGTATTTGGTATTTTCGTCTACGCTGAATACAAGCTCGATCTTGCCGTTGCTCTCCGTATGATAGCCGTTCCGGGTGCCCGAACAGGATTGCGTTCCCTCGCCGTCGTTCCACGAAAGAACGGTTTTGTAATCGCCGAACTTGTTCGTTGCAGTGAAGCTGACCGAACGGATCGCTTCTCCTCCCTGCATGTAGACTTCGCCCTCGTCGCCGTAGTTCGATTTATACCAGTCGAGCACGTCGCCGTCCGCCGCCTGCGAAAGATTTGCGGAATCGGGCGCGTTTTCCAGCGTAAGTTCCGTTTGAGGAAGCTCGGGCATAGACAGCATGGTATCTTGTGCCGCCGCATCGCCGTATACGATCGCGCTGATCCCCACTCTTGCGGCGGAACTCGTTCCCGCGCCCGCGTCTTTACGGGAAGAGTGCACGCTGTAACGAACGTAAATTTCGGTATCTTCGTCCGCTGAAACCGCGATCGTTACCTTTCTCGCCGTCACTCCGTTGAAACTGTTGTTCAGAGCTCCGCTCTTACTGCGCGAATCGTCCTCTTCGTCGAGAATGATTGTTTTTACATTGCCCGCTCTGTCCCGAACCGTCAGCTTGCCGATACACTGCTCGCTTACGAGGTAGAGCGTATATACCTTAGTACCCCCCCCCATCACTTTCAGCGTAACGTTTGCGTCTACCTGACCGGTGACTCCGCGGGAAACGCCTTCGCCGAGCGCTACGCCCTCGCCGTTCGTCCAATCCGCCTGAATCGCCGCCGTCTGCGAAGCATACATTTCGAAATCGCTTGTGAGCTCGCCGATCACATGATTTGCGCCGCTCTTTCTCGCTGTTTCGTTCCCGAAGTAAACCCAGTCGTCGTAGGCGGAATTATCGAGATTTATATAGTTGTTCGTTAAATTTGCCGACGTAATATCAAAGGTTGCGGAGCTCGCGTCATACGCCGCGTTCTTTGCAAAGGTCGCAAGCGCGGAGTTATTTGCAAATTCGACTACGATCGTCGTCTCCTGCGTCACGCTTCCCGAAAACGAAAACTGGTACACAGCGGTATCGGCAGACGCGCCCGTAAACGAGAAGGGCGAAGCGTCGCTGTTGCGGGTAAAATAACTTATTCCCGCTACGCGTTTTCCGTTTACGGTAATGCTCTTGACGGCGCCGAGTTCTTCAAAAGCATGCAAACGGACGTTCCACTTACGCGTCGTGAACGCTTTCTCCCCTTCGAACTCGCCGACCGCCTTTCCGATCTTGACGGTATACTTGCCGTCCACCGCCTCCGCGGTGATTTTCGTAGTGCGGTATTTCCCGAACTTATACGCCTGCGTAACGGTGTCGTCTTCGTAGAGCGTCGTCTCCGAATAGCTTGCGGAGGGATAAGCGTCCAGCGTAAGTTCGCTCCAATCTTTTTCGTTCAGATTTTTCATGTCGGGCGCAAGCACCGCAAGCGATCCCTTTCTCACGAAAATCGGAGAGGTTTCGAGCGGATGCGTCACCTCATAGGTAAAGGGTCCCTGATACTCTTTGCCCGACCACACGTCGATCCAGGTTCCGTCGGGCAGGAACACTTCGCGGGTGTCGTAGCAATACGAAGCTCCCGCAGTCAGTTTCTCCATTCCGTACATAAAGAAGTGCGCATTGTTCCCTTCTTCGCCGTATCTGATCTCGATCGAATGGGAAGTTCCCGCTTTGTAATACTCGGTTTCGAACAGAACGTCGTAACGGTTTTTCTGCTCCTTTTCGTCATAGCTGTTTACGACTTCTTTATTGTCGATAAACACCTGTACGCTGTCGTCGGCGAAGAACGAAAATTTCATATCGGTATCGCCGACTTTGAAATCGCCTTCCCACTTTATACTGAAATTATCGGCGGGAAGTTTCTTGGGACTCGCAAGTCCCCAATCAAAGATGAAATTCTTATCCGACTGGGTATAGACGGGTTCGCCCGAACAGTTTTTGTTGGAATAATAGCTGCCGAGCAGACCGTTTTTGGTTATGCCGCCGTCGGTATAAGTGAAAAAGCCCTCGTCGAAGCCCGCGCTGACATACGCCTCGTTGATGGGAGCCACGATGATTCCGTCGCCAAGCAGGAACTCGTCGTTGCGCGAAGCCTCCCGATACTGCGGATAAGCAATGTCGAGGCGGCGCAGAATGGGAAGTCCCGTAAGCGCGTTCTTTGCCGCGAGCGAATAATAGGTAGGCATCAGGTTGTACTTCATGCCGACATATTCCTTAGTTATCTCTTCCGCCGTATCGCCGAAGAGCCAAGGCATTCTTCCCACCTGACCGCAATACACTTCATGCGTACAGTGCACGCGCGTAATCGTGCTGAGAGCGCCGTATTGGATCCAGCGCGAATACATATCGTCCGTCACCGAAGACGTGTGTCCGCCGATGTCCGAACTTACATATGGAATGCCGTTTTCCACGCTGCCGTAAATCGAGTCGCGGATTTCGAGGGCAAGCGCGTGCTCGTCTACGCCGATGTCGCCCGTCCACTGAATGGTATATCTGTGCGATGAGAGATCGGAAGCATACTTCCAATTTCCGTGCAGACACCCGTCAATGTTGCCCATGATGATGGCGCGGCGGGCATACTCTTGGAGCTCGCTCCCGGAAAGGTCTTCGTAATATTCGTTTTCGATAAACTGGAACGCATACATTCCCCACGCAAAGACGGAGAGATCCTGATCGGGAGAATTGAGCGCGGTCGACCAGTTTCTGTCGTACCACCACATATCGAGCCCGAGAGAGAGAATCAGCTTCAGGTTGTCGCTTCTGTATTCGATCTCGTCTTTATCCAAACCGCTCGTCGTGCCTTTTACAGGTTCGGGGTGATCGTTAAAGATCACGTTGACTCCCATTTCGTGCGCCTTGTCGAGAAACTCCGACATGTTGGGGAACAAATTCTCGTCGATCTCGTAGCCCATGCCGCCGACGGCGGGATCCATACCGGGAGTCTGGTTTACTTCCCCTTTCCGCCAGTTCGTGTCGATCACGAGCATATCGATGCTATACCCTTTGTCGAGATAATCCTGAATCTGTTGAAGAGCCGCTTTGTCGTCGTAAACATACCAGCGGGAATCCCAGAATCCGAGATTCTTCAAATCGACAAGATTGCTTTTACCCGTGAGCGTAACGAAATCTTCGCAAAATCCCGCATAGTTTTCGGGAACGAATACGTACACGTCGGGAGCTTTATTTTCAAAATCCCAGCCGTTGAGCTCGATTTCCTCTTCAGTCACGGAATAACCGTTTTCTCCGGGGACGATACGGGGATTATCCGAAAAATACCAGCCCCTCAAATCGTCGGAGGGGGAAGGCAGATATGTATTCGGCAAACTCACGCCGTTATATCTATATAAGGTAGCGTTGCCAGCGTCCGTCACAAACGTTCCGTCGAGGTTGGTTGCGTTTTTCGGAATATGAACGCGGTAGCTCCCCGCCGTAATCAGAATCTCATCTCCGACCGCCTCGCACTCGGATTCGGGCGCCACGAAATTTTCTCTTCCGAGAACATAAAAAGTCTCCCTGTCCTCGAAGCCGTTCTTGCCCTTTTCCTCCAAGCGCACAACCGATCCGGAAAGCGGAGTTACGCGCACCGTATCGTTGACGATATATTTTTTCGTATTGTTGCTTTCATCTACCTTTACAATGCCGTCTGCAAGCGCTTTCGTAAACGAAAACGCACTTGTCAGCGACGACAACGCAGGCAGAATAAGCGACACCGCCATAATCGCGGATAAAACAGAAACCGCAATCCATTTTGTAATACTGACCGCCCTTTTCATAATCAAAACACCTCCGCTGAATAAATTTAGTTCGGATTTTTCAATTTTTGTTCCTTTTTGCCGTACTCTGAATAGTTGAAATTTCAAAGATGATATGATATACTATCATTATAATTCAAAATTTGCATTTAATAAATGGGTAATTGATCTTAAACAAGTGAGGATTCGTAAACTCTGAATTTACAAGGAGAACATTTTGGCACAAAAAGAAATCCGACAGATAGACCCTTTCAAGAATATCGTTTACGGAAATCTCAACCTTGAACAAAAATACGGTTTCAAGGGCAATATGGAATTTCCGTTCAATATCGAGGCGATCGGGATCACTCACCCCGACAAGGACTACTTTATCTCCCGCGACCGCTCCGACTATCACGTGATCGAATTTGTCGCGGAGGGAAAAGGTTATCTTTCGATCAACGGAAAAGAGTATGCGCTGGAACAGGGAGACGTGTATCTTCTTCCGCCCGAACGCTCGCACCGTTACCGCGCCGATTCCGAACAGCCCTTCCGCAAACTGTGGTGCAATTTTTACAGCGATACGTTTGCAAAAATCCAAACGGACTACCGCCTTGACGGAATATATGTGTTCCACGCGCCCGAATGCGAAGAAGACTTTATGCGTCTTGTGGAAATCGCCGCCCTCGGCAACTGCGTCAACGACGACGAATGGGCAAGAGTCGCAAGCGTTCTAATGAACATTCTCAACAAACTCGCCCTCAAATCCTACCGCCCCGAGCGAAGCGCTGTACTCGCTTCTCACGCAAAAGAAATCCTCGACAATTCGCTTTTCGACAATATCACGGTGGACGAACTCTCCAAAAGGCTCTTTGTCTCGAAAACCGTTCTGACGCGAGAATTCAAAAATATGTACGGCATGTCGCCCTACCATTATTATCTGAATAAAAAACTTTCGCAGGCAAAACTCATGCTGCACAACTCCAATCTGTCGGTCAAAGAAATCAGCGACACTCTGTGCTTTGCCGACGAGCATTATTTTTCCGGTCTCTTTAAGCGAAAGGTCGGCGTTTCC
This sequence comes from uncultured Christensenellaceae bacterium, assembly GCA_910588695.1. Lineage (GTDB taxonomy): Bacteria > Bacillota > Clostridia > Christensenellales > Borkfalkiaceae > Gallimonas. Next base: position 71,604 of record CAJUOV010000004.1, on the reverse strand, counting down.
CCTTCCGATTTCCGCAAACTTCTCAACTGACCATGTGAGAATTAAACTGTATTTTCGTGTGCATTTGTAACGGGATTCCGACTTTGTATTGACTGCGTCTTTCACTTTCATTAAAATCGTACCAATACAATGATTCTGCGCAAAGCATGTCCGCGCGGAAAGGGAAGGAAATTATGAAGAAAAAATGGCTTACTCTGCCCGTTGCGTGCGTAATGGCGGGAATGATCGCCGCGGGAGCGGGGTGCGCGCCCGAAACGCCGCCTACCGTCACCGTGCAGGACGGATACGTTTACGTCGACGGAACCAAAACGGACATCAAAGTTTCGGGAGATTCCGAAACGAAAACCGCCTTCGAACTCTGGAAACAAGACAACCCCGACTTTACGGGTACGGAAGCGGAATGGCTCGACTGGCTCGGACAGCTGATCGATCGAGAGGAAGTAAAAATGACCGAACGCAAACTCATTGATAAAGGAATCTTCAAAGGCGGCGTGCTGAGCGGCTCTGCAAATACGTCATCTTCCGCGCTTGTCATGAGCGGCGCGGTACTCCGTCTGAGCGAAAGCGTAATTCTGCCCATCGGAGAAAATTCCTCTTGGGAAGTCAATGTTACGGGCAAGCTCCTGACGGGCTCCGCCACGGGAGCGCAGTTCTTTACGGCGAATCCCTATTCCGAATTCGGAAGAGTATATCTGGGCGTCAACAAAAACAGCAAAATGCTTTACGTCGGCGTAAGAATGAACGAAACGTATATCAATTACGGTTGGGAAATCAAGGACACGGCCGTATTCAACGCAAAACACAGCTATGCGATCGGCTATGAAAACGGGGTCTATTATCTTTCTTTGGACGGCGGGCAGAAACAGACGATGACGCACGTCAATTTTAATCAAGCCGACCAGACGCGGCTGACGGAACCGGAAAAAGATTCGAAAAATCTGAACGAACTGATCCGCACCGTAGCCGCGCAGGACTATATCGAAATGACAAACATCGGCATAAACGGCTTTGCCTGCAATGCGGAAATCAGTGATTTCACGGTAACGACCTCCGCGGCTGACGAATACAAACGTCTTGTATCCCATCCCCTGGCGGGCACGAAAATTTTCTATCTCGGCTCGTCGATCACATACGGTTCTGCCAGCGGAGGGATTGCGTTCGGCGAGATCATCAACAAAATCTCGGGCAATCCCTTCACCAAAGAAGCGGTTTCGGGCACGACGCTCGTCGACAACGGAAGTTCCTCCTACGTTCAACGGCTCAAAAAACTGAACTTTGCGGAAAAACCCGATTTCCTTGTCGTACAGCTCAGCACAAACGACTTTTCTCAGAACAAACCCACCGGAACCGTACAAAACGGAACGAACTCCTCCGACTTTGACACTTCCACGATTTCGGGCGCAATCCAACATATCATCGCATACGCCAAAGAACAGTATCCCGCCGTAAAAGTCGTATTCTATACGGGAGCCGTCAGGGGCGACTGGGGATACAAAACCGCATACGAAAATTACATAAACGGAGACTTTAAGAAAATTTGCGAAAAATGGGAGATCGAACCGCTCGATATTTTTCATAGCGAATACAAAAATTTCTCTTTCTATTGGAGCGACGCCATCCATCCCACGATCCAAGGTTATGCCGCAGGCTGGACGCCTTTGTTCGTGAAATATTTTGCAGAACATCAGTAAATTCAAAGATAAAACAGATTGACGAAACGACCGATTTTTGCTATAATGCTTGCAGAATTATCGGTCTTGACAGAGTTATGGGATAATTTTTTTCCATAACTCTTTTTTTATCGGAGGCGAACATGGCGGTTATCAAAGTAGAAAATCTGACCTTTTCCTACCCGTCGAGCTGTCAAAATATCTTTGAAAACGTGAATTTCCAAATCGATACCGATTGGAAATTGGGATTTATCGGCAGAAACGGCAGAGGAAAAACAACTTTTCTCAATCTTTTGCAAGGAAAGCTCGAATACAGCGGAAAAATTATCACGCCCGCACGATTCGATTATTTTCCGTATCCCGTCGAAGATAAAACCGCGCTGACGGAAGATGTGGTAAAAAATGTTTGTCCCGCCGCCGAGGATTGGCAGATCATGCGGGAATTAAATTATCTCGACGTTGATTGCGAAGTGCTGTACCGACCGTTCGAAACGTTGTCGAACGGAGAACAGACAAAAGTTCTGCTTGCGGCGTTATTCCTGAACGAAGGACGTTTTCTATTGATCGATGAACCGACCAATCATCTGGACACACAGGCAAGAGAACTGCTTTCGGCTTACCTGCGCAGAAAAAAAAGTTTTATTCTGATTTCTCACGACCGACATTTTTTAGACGGCTGCGTCGACCATATCCTCTCTCTGAACAGAGCGGACATAGAAGTTCGGAACGGGAATTTCACCTCGTTCATGGAGAATTTCGAACGTCAGCAAGATTTCGAACGCAGACAAAACAGCCGCCTGCAAACGGACATCCGACGCTTGGAAAAAATAGCGCGGCGCACTTCGGATTGGGCGGACGCCGTGGAAGCATCGAAGATCGGCGCCGCCGACAAAGGATACGTCGGGCACAAATCCGCAAAAATGATGAAGCGGGCGAAAGTCGCGGAAGCGCGGCAACAAAAACAAATCGAAGAAAAATCCGCCCTGCTGAAAAACACCGAGGTGGAAAGCCCTCTGAAACTTTCCCCTCTCGATTACCGTTCCGAACGGCTTGCTTCTTTTTCCGAGATCGCGCCCCGCTATCGGGAAAAAGAAGTCTGCGCGCCCGTATCCTTTGAAATCAGACGCGGCGAACGGATTGCGCTCGAAGGCAGAAACGGGAGCGGAAAAAGCAGTCTTTTGAAACTTTTGTGCGGACAGCGGATAGAACACTCGGGAACATTGAACTTCGGTTCCGATCTGATCATTTCTTACGTTCCGCAAGATACTTCCCGTTTAAGGGGATCGCTCGCGGATTTTGCCGCCTTTCATAAGATAGACGAAAGTCTGTTCAAAGCGATTCTTCATAAAATGGGAATCGACAAGGGGCAGTTCGACTGCGACATTGCAGACTTTTCCGACGGACAGAAGAAAAAAACCGTGCTTGCCAAAAGTCTCAGCGAAGCGGCGCATCTGTACGTCTGGGACGAACCTTTGAATTTCATCGATATTTATTCGAGAATCCAGATCGAAAACTTAATCGCCGAATACCGGCCTACAATGATTTTCGTAGAACACGACAAGACTTTTCAGGAAAAAGTCGCAACGAAAATCATTCGGCTCTGATCTAAAACATCAACTTAAAAAACAGCCGATCCCTGCGAGGATCGGCTGTTTTTTATTCGGTTACCTGTTCCAACAGAATTACGCTGCCCCAGAGCGGACAATCTTTTGCTGAAAATTTTGCAATACCGTTGCGGATTTCAAAATCCGAAGGCAGATTGTACCCTTCCGCAACGCGATAGCCGCCGACTTCTATTTCAAAATCACGCAGCGGCGCATCGATCGAGAATGCATATAACAACTTCCGTTTTTTATCGAGAGATTCCCGCACAAGCGCAGTGCGTCCTTTCGGCTTGAAATATGTATCGATCTCTTGATCGTCGATCAGCACGGTTTCGCCCTCTCTGATCACAGGCACGGCGGAACGGTAAAAAGAGACCGCGTGTTCAAGCTCTTCGATTACCTTTTGCGACAAACCTGAGAGATCGCCCGAGAAACAGCACCGCCCGAGCATTGCCTTCGCCATGGTGAAACGCACTTCTTCCAACGTATGTTCGCTTCGGATCGTCGCCCATATCTGCATTTTGCGGGGAGGGATATAGCGGTGAAGATTGCACGCAACGTTGACGCCGCTCGCGTTCTCGTGCGCGTCGGAAAAAGAGACCATATCGGCAAGTTTCAAAAATCTCGGTTCGTGCCGCATTCCGCCCGAAGAACAGATTTCGAGCACAAGATCGGGAAGAGTCCGTTTGATCTCTTCAAAAAAACTCAACACGCTCTCGATATGCCGGCGAAGTCCCTCGCCGTAGCTCTCCGCCCCGTCAACGCCGAGTCCGATATTTTCGTTGTAATCGACTTTCATATAGCCGATTCTGTTTTCGGCGAGCGTTTTTATCACCTTTTCCCACAAATACTCTTTCGTCTCTTCCTTTCTGAAATCGAGAAAAGCGTGCCCTTCGTGACTGATGATTTTTCCCTGATAAGTCAGAAGAAGATCGGGGCGTTCGCGGTACAGTTTGCTCCCCTCCGTCACAGCTTCGAATTCGAACCAAACTCCGGGAACCATTCCCTCTGCGCGCACCTTGTCGCAGAAATTTTTCAATCCGTCGGGGAACGCCGCGGGATCGATCTCCCAATCGCCCAACTCAAACGCGCCCTTTCCGTAATCTTTGATGAACCAGCCGTCGTCCACTACGAAATAGGCGCAGCCAAGCTGTTTTGCGACGGGCAAAATACGCAGAAGCTCCTCTTCGCGCGGCTTGCACCAAGAATAGCAATATTCGTTATACATGACGGGCAGATCCCGCTCGGACAGTTTCAAATTCTCCGTATTGTCGTAAGATTTTACAAGTCGGGCGCAGGCGCTGTCGAGCGTGCCCGCAACCGCCGTGACATATGCGCGGTCGGAGACAAGCCGTTCTCCCGTTTTCAGCGTTTTCCGCCAGTGCGCAGAGAGAAAATCTCCCCGCCCGCCGCCGATACAAAGATTGCCGTTGCGGAACGCCGTCTCTATAACCCAAGAAGCGGGCGCTTCCGCGGCGACCGCCCAGACCGTGCCGCTCTCCGTATCCTCCAATGCGACGAAGGGAAACTGCCCCCTTGCGGGCATGGTGCCCGTCTGACTCCACTTCTCCAACCGCGTTCCGAGCCCCGACCACGACGGCTCGAAAGCCAGCTTGTCGGTGGAAACGGAATAAAGTTTTCCCTCTCCGCTCCAATTACTGAGCATTTTATGCAGGATCAGTTTGGAGGGATCGTGATAGCGTCGGAAGGGCGAAATTCCGGAAAGATTAAAACTCGGAAACGCCTCCACCGTAATTTCGTCGCCGAAGTTTTCCATTTCGAGATGCAGAACAAGCGCGTTCGTGCCCGCGCGGTATTCGATCACGTGATCGACAACAAGCCCCTCTCCGTTTTCAAAACGGGAAACAAGTTTTTCGCAGCCGTCCAAAGATTCAAGCGTCTGGTTGCAGAGCCTGAATTTATAAGCCGTCTCGCTGTTGCGAAGGGTATTGCCCGCCATAAATTCACGGTGATGGCGGTCGCCCGCAAGCGCAACGTGGATCATCGGTTCCCGACTGATCACAACCCCGAACGGGCTCACGCCCGCAAGTTTTTCTTCGTTTATATTGCCGCAACCCTCGGGCAGCAACAAAAACTGCGTGGTCCCGTCGATCGTTGCAAAGATCGCCTGCATATCGCCGAACCGATATTTTTTCTGATTGATTTCCATAATAATTTTTGTTTTGCGAGGCGAAAAAATTTTTCGCGCCGTCCGTCAACTCTTGATCGCTCCGACCATTACGCCCTGCGAAAAGTATTTTTGCAAAAACGGATAGATCGCCATAATGGGAATCAGTCCGATCACGATCATCGCCGCATTGGAACCCTGCTCGAACACACGGGAAGGATCCCAGCCGCCCTGCCCCTGTCCCTCGCCGCGGGCATTATTGAGCCCTTCGCGGATTTTGAGCGCAAGCGGCGCGAGTTCCTTACTGTTGGCAAGTAAAATGGAAGGCCAGTACCAATCGTCCCACTTGGCGACAAGATAATAAAGCATAATCGTAGCGATCCCCGCCTTGGAAAGCGGGATTACGAACATGAAGAGAATCCTCCATTCGCCCGCTCCGTCGAGGCGGCAGGAATCGATGATACTCTCCGGAACCTGATTAAAAAAGTTCCGCAAAATGATCATGTTAAACGTGTTGATCCCGAACGGAATGATAATACTGAAAAGATTTTCCGTTCCCACCGTGTCCTTGATCGTAAGATACAAAGGCACGAGCCCGCCGCCGAAAAACATGGTAAACACAATGAGAAAGAAGATTATTCTCAGCCCGGGCACTCCTTTTTTTGTAAACGCATACGCGCCGAGCGAAGTGAGAATGAGAGAATAGACGACGCTCACCGAAGTCACTAAAAGCGATATGCCGAACGCCCGAAAAATATTGTCTTGATAGAGCGTTACTTTATAGTTTTCGAAATTGAAATGCAGGGGCAACACAATGACCGTGCCGGAACTTGCCTGCAAATAATCCGCCTTGGATGCAAAACTCAGCAAGAGCAGATAGACGACCGGCAGAATGCACAAAAGACCGAACACGGCGAAAAATATTGTATTGATCACGCCGAACACGGTGATTTTGTGCTTTCTTACGTATTTTACTTTTCCGTCCACGATTTTCGCGGTGTATTCGGGATTTTCCGATTTGTTCATGGCAATCTCCTCAATCGATGGTAAACATGCTGTATCCGTTGATCTTCTTGGTGATGATGTTTCCCGCAATCAGGAAACAGAAATTGATCACTGTTTTGAAGAAGTTCACGGCGGTGGAGAGCGCGTAACCGTTTCCGCCCTTGCTCTCGGTAAACAAGCGGTACACATACGTATCGATGATATCCGCCGTTTCGTACAGATTTTTGTTATATAGATTGTAGACGGGATCAAAACCCGCGTTCATGATATTGCTCAGCTGCATGATGAACATGACCGTACAGACGGGCAGAATCATGGGCAGGGTGATGCGGAAGATGAGCCCTCCCCGCTTGCACCCGTCGATCTTCGCCGCCTCGTACAGCGTAGGGTCGATCCCCGCGATCGCCGCCGTGTAGATGATCGTACCCCAGCCCGTGCTCTTCCAAATCTCCGACAGAATGAGAATCGGATAAAACGCTGCGGGATTGGTCAGAAAAGAGATCCTGTCGCCCCCGCACGCCACGATAATGTTGTTGAAGAGCCCGTCGTCCATGGAGAGCAGCATTTTCACGATCCCGCCCAAAATGACCCACGAAATGAAATTGGGCAGATACATACAGGTCTGAACGGTTTTTTTGAACTTTCTGCTCGTCAGTTCGTTGAGGAGCAGCGCGATCAGAATGGGCAGCGGAAAACAAATCAGCAGTTTGAGCGCGCTGATTATCACCGTATTGCGGATCGCGCGCGGCAGCATCTGCTGGGAGAACAGCGTCTCGAAGTTTTCCCAGCCGATCCACGGACTTCCGAGTATCCCGTACTTGGGGCGCCATTCCTTCCATGCAAGCACGATCCCGTACATCGGAACGTAGCTGTACACGATATAGACGACGAGAACGGGAATGAGCATGAGATAGATATGGCGGGCGCGGAACATTCTGCGCCCCAGATTTCTCAGCCAAGGCGGTATTTTTTTCTTTTTGGAGGCTGTTTCCGCGCCCCCGTCGGTTTTTGTCTGCGCCGCGGAAGGAAGGCTCTCCAATGCGCTCTCTTCCGAGGCGGCAGTTTTTGTTTTGCGATGTTCGAACATAACTTCTCCCTGTTACGATACGGTAAGTTCGGTTTTATCTGCCCTGCCTTCGAATTTCATCGTAACGGTGTTCTTATCCGCTTCGGTGATCTTTCTGCCGCAGAAGTCGTAATTTTTAATCTTGATATCGGTGATCGATCCGTGGCTGCCGAGATTCATCGTAAAGGCGTAAACGCCGAGTTCGGTCGAATGCACGGAGATGTTTTCGAACAGAATATTGTCGAGGATCGCTCCCACGCCCGTCACCTGATTGATAATCACATTCGGGGAAATACAGTGATAAATTTCGATATTCTTAAACACGACGTCCCCCCAGCGCGACTCCACGTCCGTACCGAGACGGCAGTCAAGGGCGTTGTTTCCGATGTTCCAAGTCGGCTGCGCAAAGCCGACGGCGTTGTTGCGGAATACCATGTTCGTCATATCGCACGCAGACTCCCATGTAAGACAGTAGCCGCTGCCCTTATCCGTCCAGCAGTCGTTGTATTCGTAGACGCAGTTTTCGCCGAGCGCGGCGCCGCCCCAGCCCGTTCCTTTGAATTCGATCGCGTCGTCGCCCGTGCGGACAAAGTTATATCTTCCCGCGCTGTCGCGGCATTCGCTCATCATGAGCCCGTCGGAATAAGTTCTGTACGCGAGCAGAAGATTGCGTTCCATGAGCGCCTCGTCGCAGTTGTAAAAGCACATCGTCCATGTATTGGAGTTGATGACGGTAAGTCCCTCGACGACGGGTTTTGTGCAACGCGACGCGTTTACCACATGCTTGTATTTGTAGTCGCCGCCCTTCACTTCGCCCATGTCGAGCAGCCCTCTTCCGCGCACCTGCGGATTCGCGCAATCCTCCATGTGAATCGCGGTCAGCGTATTGGGATTCCCGTCAGTAATGCGATCGGTGCATTTGAGATATGCGCCGCGTTCCAGCCAAAGCACGCTGTCGGCAGGAACTTTAATGCTTGAAATCTCATGCAGCCCCGGTTTGAAAACGTAATACATTTCGGGCTCGGTAAATTCGAGTTCCATGTCTTCGTGATACCCCGGCTCGATCTCTACTTTGTCGAAGCCCGCGGGAACTTTGAGCTTCTCCTCTTTGGTCACCATTACGGTGAGCGGCTCGCGCAAAGGATCGGTCGCCTTCGCGTTCGCGTCCGTTGCGAACGTATACGTATACGAGCCGTATGCGCTGATCAGAGACTTGACCGTTTTCCCTTCGAGGGTAGCGGCTACGTTCTTGCTCTGGGGCAGAACGACGCATTGCGCAAAGGAGCGGTGCATGGTGAGTTTTACGTCGAGCACGAAGTCGTCCTGATGGTCGGCGACGTCGACCCACGCAAAGGAGTGCGAGCCCTTGCCGCAGCGCGCCGTATAGACGGGCACGTTCGTGCCGTTGATTTCGAGGGTGTGCCACGGGCTGTGAATGAGCGCGTTCTTGGTTCCCATATCGTTATTTCCGCCGTTCTTCGTAAAGACCTCGGCAAGCCATGATTCTACATCGCCCGCCTCCGTTTCGTCGGCGTTTACGATTTCGTCTACATCGTAGACGGTGGGAATCACCTTGGCAAGTTTATCTGCAGGCGGCGTGGTTCCGCCGCCTCCGCCGCCCGAACCGTTGTCGCAGGCGGTAGCGAATGCAAGACACATGACCACTGCGCCGATCGCACAGACAAATCCTTTTTTCATAACATTTTTCTCCTTATCGAATTTAGTTTAGAATGTAAAAGCCGAAAACAGTTCCGGCTTTTACGAATCATTTCACTTTTGAGCTTTATAATCAGGAGGTCTTATTCCCCACCTTGACCATATTGCCCGACTGCACGGCTTCGTTGTATTCCTGCTGCATCAGCGAGCCGTAATAGGAATTGTTGAAACTGTCCACATACGAATCCCACGCCGTTTTCATGGCGCCGCTCACGCCGAGAACCTTGGTTTTCCAATCGGTTTTCCATGTCTTGGCGTCATACGTCCAATCCGCAACGAGCGACTTGTTCGAGATCATCGAGATCACCGTCTCGTCGTAGAAGTCGTAGGCGCCCGCCTGATATTTCATCATGGCGTTGGTATAGAGATCGGGATAATCCGAAATCACCATCGACGCCGCCGATTTTGTATTGCGGTCGACATAGATGTCTCCGTTGGTCAGAAGCGCTTTCGCCTCCGGCGGGGTATAGGTGAGATAGCTTGCGAACGCCGCCATATCCGTCCAGCGCAGTTCCTGCACAAATCCCTGACCGTCGGGCTCGCACAGCGTAACGCGCTCGCCGCCCGCAATATCGTCTTTCCACTCCCAATGCTCGCCGAACACGCCGTAAGTCACGAGCTCGATCCCCTCGGGGCTGTGCAGATATTCCATGAGTTTGAGACAGGCTTCTCTGCGCTCCACGCTCATTCCTTCGCGGATACACCAGCCGCGGTAGTAGTTTACATCGCCCTGTCCGCCGAACGAGCCGTTCACGCCCTTGGGCGGATCGGTGATGAGAATTTTTTCGCGTGCGCCTTGAATGGTCAGCCCGCTAGACGCGCTCATCATGCCTGCGGAAATGACGTTGTACCAGTTATGCGCATACATCATGCCCGCCTTGCCCGTCATGAAATCTTCCTGTTTGTTGCCGACTGTTTTGGTGCCGACCTCTTTGCTTACGTAACCCTCGTCGATGAGCTTGTTGAGGAAGGAGGTCGCGCGCATCGCGCCCTCGCCCGTCGCCGTCGGCTTGTAGGTTCCGTCGCCGTCGTCAACCCACATCTTCCAAGGGCTGTCGAACGCGGCGTGCAGCCAGGAATCCATGTCGCGGTTCTCTTCGGTCACATAACCGAAGGTATCGTTCTTCCCGTTTCCGTCGGGATCGTACAGGGTGAACGCGCGCGCCAAGCGGTAGAAATCTCCGAGCGTTTCGACTTTTTCTTCGTCGAAGCGGTATTCCGCGCGGATCTCGTCGGTAATTTCCCCTTTGCTTGCGACTACGCCCTCCGCAACGAGAATATCGTCTAACTTCGCGTTGAGGTTCTTGACCCAGTCTCTGCGCACATAGAGCGATTTATCGTTCTCCCACTTGCAGGGAATGAACCACAGCTCCCCCTTTGCATAGGTCAGATTGCTCTTCATATAGTCGTACTCTTTGAGGTACTCGTACAGATAGGGGTACTGATCTTTCGTGCTTTCGTTGACGTAGTACGAAACGGGAATGATCTCCTGATCGCGGATAAGCCCGCGGTACAGCTCGGGACTGACCGGTCCGTCGATGATAAAGAGCTCGCAAAGTTCCTGATTGACGCGCTGCAAATCGAGCTGCGTATAATAGGTTTCGTATGCCGTGGATTTTGCTTTGAGGTCGCACCCCGCCGCCTTTTTGAGTTCCTTGTAGACGGGGCTTCTCACCGCCGCGCCGTTGTTGAACTGCTCCCAGTCGTTGCAGAACATGGTGAGATCGTCGATCGTATCTTCGTGCCACTCTGCGGGCGGAGCGTAAGGCTCGTTGTCGTCGGGAATCGTCGGTCCGCACGCCGTAAGGGGCGCCAAGGCGATCGACGCCAGACTCAAAAGAGCGGTAACCTTTGCTAAATTCTTACTCTTTTTCAATGCAATATCTCCTTAATTTTTCTTTTTCTTCTTGGCGAGGAACGCCGTGAGAGCCGCGCCCGCTACCATGAGCCCGCCGCCGATTCCCAGCGTGAGCGATACGGAGGAACCGCAGCCTTTCTTGCCCGTCGGCTCTTCCGCCGCTTTCGCTCTGAACGTAGCCGAAACCTCGTAGTTTTCGATCCCTTCGATGACAAAGCTGTAAACGCCGTCCTTCGCCTCGATTTTCTGACCGTTCACTTCAACCTCGTCTACTTCGTAGCCCTCGGCGGGAGTGAGACTGATCGTGACCGTATCGCCCAGATAAGCCTCCGATTTATCGACGGATACCGTGCCGTTGGAGGCGTTCGCAACGTCCACCGTGCGCGCCGCGCGTTCCACCGTGACCTCTTGTTTGATCTCCTGCACCGTCGTGAGTGTGGTCGCGTAGCCGATATTGGTGGGGTCGACTTCGCCTACGATATACCATTTATCGCCCTGCTTTTCGAGCTTTTTCCAAGTCACGTTGAGCGCAACCGTCTGATCGTTTGCAAAGACCGCGTCGACGGTCGCCTTGTTCACGCGGCGGATCGCCTGCGTGGAAGTGAGCGCGTCGGTGAGCTTGCCGTTCGTTACCGTTTCGCCTTCGAATTCGGGCGTTTCCGAAATGGAAGTCACCACTTCGCCGTCCATATCTTTCACGACGAGCTTGCCCTTTTCCCAGAGCTTGTTGGACTGTTCGAGGGACATTGCAAAGTTATAAATGCTCACGTTGTCGAGCCAACCTTTCCAGAGGTCGTAACCGTTTCCCCATACGCAGGAAGCGCCGAGCGCAAACGCCATGTTCGCGTGTTTTACCGTCCAGCCTGCGGGGCAGTCGTTCTCGAACGCTAACGCGCCGTCTACAAACACCCTGAATTTATCACCGGGGCGGACGCTCAACGTAATGTTGTGCATTTTCTCGTCCTGCGTGTTTTCGAGCACGACGGGACCCCAGAAAATATTTTTATCTTCCGTATCGGAATGCGCAATGTCTTTCGCGCCGACCCGAAGTCCTCTCTCACCTTCTGCCGAGAAGAAGAAACATGCGTTGGAAACCGACCAATCGTTGAACCCGAAGCTGACGGGAGCGCCGCGTTTGCTCGGCAATCCGTCCGCTTCGAACTGGAAGTTCAGCGTAAAACCGTTGCCGATGTTATCACCGACGTCGTTGAGCGCGGGGCACGCAAGCGCGTCCTGTCCGCTCATATAGAGCCTGCCGTTCTGTATCGTGCCCGTTCCGTAAGGATTGCTGATGTCGCCGCCCTCTTTAGCCACTTTGCCGAGATTATAGTTGCCCATGCTGTCTTTGCCCGTGTTCGAAGCGTCTTCGAACTCCCATTTGGCAACGGGAAGAAGCTCCATGTTCTCCCCCTCGTTGTCTACGGGAATTTCGACCGGAAGCACAACCGTGCTTATAACCGCGCCCTGCAACGTGACGTCGCCGTAGGCGGTGTATTTTCCGAATTTATTTTCGAGACGGGTGAATGCGACCTCGACAATCTCTTCGCTGTCGTCGCCCATAACTACCGTCACGTTCGCCTTGTTCATCGCCGCAAGAATTTCCGCGTCCGTCATGGAATCCTTGACCGCGCTCTTGAAGATATTGCCTTCGGGGAAGACGGGGTCGCCCACCGACTTCACGTCTGCAACTTCGAGCTCGTAGCTGACGACGTTTCCGCCCGCAGCCACGTTGATATAGCCGACCTTGCCCGTGTCGATCGTGCCCTTTGCGTAATACTTATCTCCCTCTTTTACGACTTCCGTCCACGCGACGGGAGTTTTAATGGGATTGCCCTCTGAAAGGGTAAGCGTTGCCTGCGCTTCGTTGAGCTGAGCGAACATTGCGTCCGTCGTCATCGCCGCATTGAGCGCTACTTTGGTCGCCTCGCCGCCCGTAAAGTCGGCTTTGTTTACGGTTGCGCCCGTAATGCGCTTCATGCCGGAAATGTCGTCCGTCGTCACTTTGCCGTTCGTATTGTACGCCGCCGCGCAAGCCGCGTCCATCGCGAAGTTGTAGCAAACAACATTCTTCATCGCGCCATTCGAACACCAATCTGCCGCGCCGTTCCATCTACCTCCAATCGAAAACGGAACGTTCGCGTCAAAGGCAGTCCAATTTTCCGCTATATCCGTCGTATAAGCATCATGAATCGCGCCGTTGACGTAAACCTTTAACTGTTCCCCCGGCTGAACGGTAATTATAACTTTTTGGAACACCGTTTCGGCATCGCCCCAATTGGTAGCATTATTCAGAAACATCGAATCCCAATACTCTTTTGTGGGGTTCTTCATAAAGACCGATGCCTGTTTTGCCTCGTTGGAACCGGCGTTTCCGGCGCGTCCGTTAACAGAAAAACCGTTACTCCCGCTATTTCCCACGCCGATATAATGCATCCATTCATCACGCGCCGACGTTCTCAATTCAAACGCGAGCGTGAAAGCGGTCACGTCCTCGAACATATTGTTGTTCTTATCCTGCGAAATACAAAAACCTTTTGTCACTTCGTTGTTTTCTTTTTCGACGGAAAACTCCACGCCGCCGCCTTCGATCAGCTTGCCGTTGTCAAGGAGCGCACCCGTGCCGTTCTCCTTCCAATGATTTCTGTATTGCATATGATAGTTGCCCATGCTGTCTTTGCCGAAGTTCGAAGCGTCTTTGAACTCGTATTTCGCAATGGGGTCAATCTCCGTGCCTGCCGCGTCCGCGGTAAAAGTCCGCCAACCCGCAAGCCCTGCCGCGCCCGTTCCCGCCGCGATCGCCGAAAGCGCGATCACCGCTACGCCTCTGCGTAATTTTGTCATAACTTCCTCCCTGTCCCTTGATTTTGTGATAGTAAATAACAAAAAACTATATTACTTCACACTGATTTTGTATCGCAAGTATAACGCCCCCCCCGTCGCTTTTCAAGCCCTAACGCGAATTTAATCGTAATTTATTTGATATAACCTCGTATATTTTTGTGGAATTATATGGATTCGGGCGGGTTTTTTATCAAACGGCATTGAATTTTACCCGCAACCGTGCTAAAATAAAACCATGAAAGATAAGCATTTCAAAGATATCGGGAGCTGCGAATTGGAACCGATGGCGTGCTATATCAAAAAATTTACGCCCTCTTTTTACATGGGAATGCACAACCACGCCTATTTCGAACTGATGTACGCGAGCAAGGGAAATTTTCTTCTCGAAGTCATGCCGCAGGGCGTTCCGCACGAAAACGATTCTCAGATCAACGTCGTTACGGTGCATCAGGGGGAGCTGATCTTTGTGGACGCGTTTCTCTTTCACCGTCTCGTGATCGAAGAAGAGGAAGTCGTAATTTACAACGTGGAAATGCAACCGCGCGAGAGCATGCAATACGACCCCTACCGCGTCAACCGCATTCTGCCCGTCAACTACAACGCCCTCATCGAACAGACGAGCCTGAAAACGCTGGCAAACGCAAAAACAGGCTATACCGTAGTGCCCAATCTTTCGCGCATCGATTCCGTTTTCCGCGAACTGATCTCCAACATTCTGCGTCCGAGCGTTACGGTCGAGGACGCGGGCTGCGTGCGCGCGCACATTCTGCTTTTATTTATGGAGATCGCGCGGAGTCTTACCCTGCTCGAACAGAACAACACGCACTATGTGAAAAAAATATACCTCTACATCAAACACCACCTGAACCAGAAAATCACCCTCGACGAGATCGCCGAAGAGGTGGGGTATCATAAGTCGTATATCGCTTCGCAGTTCAAAAAGTACACGGGCAAAACGATCGTGCAGGCGGTGAACGAACTGCGCATATCCAAGAGCCTGCGCCTGTTGCGCGACACGGGATATTCGGTCGCCGAAATCGCGCGTCAGGTCGGATTCCCCTCCTATGCGCAGATGGCGCACGAGTTTAACAAAACGCTGCAACTTTCCCCCTCCTCCTGCCGAAAAATTTTTCAGAACGACGAGGTTGACTACGATTCCCCGCAATACAGCTCGATCGCGATCCGCATCAAAGAAGAAGACAGCCTTTTGAGCGACGAGGATTTTCAGAATTACTATTACAAAAAAAATCTGAAATCCCGTTCCAAACAACTGCTCGGATACTGACGGATTACAAAAGAGAAAAGCCGCTTCCCATTTTGGGAAGCGGCTTTTCTGTTAAGGAGGAAGATTTCGTAAAAAAATTATTCGTTGTCTCCGATCAACGTTTTCAACACGACCTGCGCATAGATTCCATGCATAAAGTCGTTGGGATGATTCACGTTGTTCGAGAGCGTATCCTGCATGGATTTGCGTTCCAAAAGAATACGGTGAAGAGCGGTAACGTTCGCGCAAGCCGCGCCCGCCACCGTTTTTTCGATCTTTTCGAGCGCGCGAGGATATTCTTCATGATAGCGTTTGATCGACGAACCCGCCGTAAACGCCACTAACGGATTGGGCAGCAGCGGCGATACGAACAAAAACTCCGTTTCGGGACTTTCCGCGCGGATCTTTCGGATGATCGTTTTCATATTTTCTTCAAACGTACGGGGGCGGAACACGCCCGCGTCGTTCATGCCGAAGGCGAGGATCACAAGATCGGGACGGAAACGGGCAACGGGATTCGCGTTTTCGTCATCCGCTCCCCAGTCGGCGCACTTCCCGCTCACCGAAAAATTGACATGCTCGATCGTTGCGCCGAACTTTTCTTCGAGCGCGCCCACCGTCATGTCGGCGTATGTCTCGCAGAAAGGCGGTTTTTTGATGTCTTGCATTCCGCTCGCCGCCCAGCCGTAGGTGATACTGTCGCCGTAGCTTGCAATGCGCGCGCGGCGTTTTTCTTTGAGTTTTTTCAAAAAACGGACAAACGTTCCGCTCTTATCGGGAACAACGTCATAAAGCCCGCTCTCCTCGTGGGTATAGGTCACGGCAAGCTGCCAAGCGCGCATGCCCTCGCGGTCGGAAAACAGATCGCCCGTTTTATACGCGCCCAGTCCGTCCGCCGCAGCCATGTTCTCGGGATTTTCGGGATCATACGCGGGCAGGCGGTATTCTTTCCATTTCAAATACGGAATCCGTCCGCCGCGGACGATTTCCAGCTCCCCGAACTCGTTCACCGTAAAATCTTTGCCCTCTTCGTAACGGACGGAATAGTCCGCGCTCGTCACCGAAAGCGCTTTCTTCACGGGATACGCCAACCGAAAGGGGCGGATCTCCCCGAGTAAATTTTCAAGCACAAAAATACTCTCCGCATACACGGCGTCGCCCTTCCACAGGGGAACAAGCCGCTTATTCCGTTCTTTTCTCATACAGTCCTTCATCTTTATTATTTCCTTTTTTTCATTTTTATTCCCGCAACACAAGCGCCTGCCGCGATCAGCGCCGCGCCCGCTCCGCCCAGCGCGAACGAAGCGTTGCA
This sequence comes from uncultured Christensenellaceae bacterium, assembly GCA_910588695.1. Taxonomy (GTDB): domain Bacteria; phylum Bacillota; class Clostridia; order Christensenellales; family Borkfalkiaceae; genus Gallimonas. The sequence goes on along the minus strand of CAJUOV010000004.1, from coordinate 55,140 downwards.
GCCGCCGCTCTCCTCGCCGCTCTGTCCGTTTTCGTAATCTATGCGGAACGCCCGCGTAAAGAGAATGTCTTCCGCCTCCTCGTAACAGGCGATCGCTTCGGCGTAATCTCCGCAGTCCTTTACGGAGAAAATGCGTCCGTTGACCTCGCGCCGGTTGCCCGAATAGGTCTGCGCCGACAACTTCACCGTCGCCCCCGAAAGCGTTTCTTTTGAAAACCGCTGCCCCGCCTTTCCGCTCAACCTTGCGATCCGCTCTTCGCCGAACACGTCGGCGGCGTTGTTGGTCAAGCCGTAAACCCCTTTCGACTGCGCCAGAACGCAGTCCTGCGCCACGCCGTAAGTCCAGCAATAGCTCATATATCCGCGATCCTTCATCATTCTTTCGTAGTAATCGGGATCGGTCATGTCGCCCGCCGTTGCGTCGATCACGGTATTCATCGCGTTGTACTTGGGCACATTCTGCGCAAAATCGCTCTGTCCGAATCCCGCAAGCGAAGCCGTAGGCACTTCCGGCATCTGTCTATGCGCCGCCGCAAGAATGCTTTGATTGAATGATATAAATACGAGCCGATCCCAGAATCCGTGCGCTTCGATCGCGGGACGCAGCGCCTCGAAAATGCCCGCATCCCCCGTTTTGATCTCCAACACGATGATCGTGTCCGTTCCGCCGAATTCGCGGAAAAAATCTTCCGCCGTAGGGATCGGCTCGGGATCGACTTTCGCCTTGTTCATCGTCTTTACGATATGATACCGCCCGATCTCTTCGAGCGTCATGTCAGAAATATTGCGGTTTTCGTCCGCAGTTCCCTCGGCGTCCGTCGTGCGCTTCAACGTGCCGTCGTGCATGACGACCGCATGCTTATCTTTCGAGAGATGTACGTCGATTTCGATGTGCGTCGCGCCGCCCGCGGCAGCCGCCTTTGCCCCCGCGACGGAATTTTCCGCCCGCGTCGCGGGCAGTCCGCGGTGCGCGATATTGACGGAAGTGCGCGCGATCGACTTTTTGGGATAGGCTTTATACCCGTCGTACACTCCTTTGTAATTGCGCGCGACGATTCCGTAAGCCCCCGACGAAACTATATTCTGCACAGCGAACAAATCACCCTCGCTCTCCTCGGAGAGCTCGACCCAGACCGTTTTGAAACGGTGCTGAAAATAGGTCGCGTTCTCCACGGTCGCCTGCGCTTCCGATAACAGCACGACGTTCGCCATCGCAAGCGTCGCGTCCTTCACCGCCTTGTACCGCGCCCCGTCGTCTTGAAAAGATTTTTCCGTACAGTCGTATATTCCGCGGATCGCGGGCAGCTCCGCGCGCACTTCTTTGAGGATTTCGGCGTCGGCGCACATCACCGCCATGTCGATTACCGAAAAATCGCTCTTCCAAAGCGCGATAAAACTTTTTGCGGCGGCAGCGTCTGAAATCTGCGCAACAGGAATCGCAACGCCCGCCACAAAATCGCTATACACCTCGGAGAGAGAGCCGATCTCGTCGCCCGCCGCGTCCACGACGTTGCAGGCTTCGTTCAGCCGCAAGACAACGTTGGAGGGACCCGCCGTGGGAGAGAGCGGAAACTGCGACATATCGTCGATCCGCGCGATCACCGTCGGCGCGCCCGCGAGGTTATTTCTGACGACCGCCGTTTCCGTCATAGTCGAATCGGAAACCGCCGTCGCGCGCAGAAACCCGCCGCCGAAACACGACATCGAGAACAACGCACCCGCCGTAAATAGCATTGCAAATTTTTTCAAAATACGACCGTCCTCCTTGACTTTCGAATGTTTACATTATAACCGCCGAACCGATTTGTGTAAATACCGCAAAAAGAGGAAGAAGAAATTTATTTTATAAAATCATAAATATTTTTGATTTTTCGCAGTCCGCAAAAAACAAACGGCGCGGGAAACCCGCGCCGCCTGTTCTGTTTTGAGTATTATTCTTCGTTCATGGAGCGAAGCCTGCCTACGTCCACTTTGCAAACCCTGTCGATCGTGAACAACCCGTTCTTTTCCTGCTGTACGTCGGTGAACTGCGTGTAGCAGTATCCCGCGCAGTAATCGAGCGACTTGATCGTGCGGAGCAGCGCGCCGAAACGGTTATAGAACGCGTCGACGCCGCGCACCGACTCGCCGTAGCCCCAGCCCGCCTTGGTATCCTCGCTGAACGCGCAGCCGCCGTATTCGCTGAAAATCACAGGCTGCCCGTCGTATGCGTAACCCTGTGCAAAGGGCATGTGCGGGGGCGCTTTCTGATATTTGCCCTGCAAACGGTTTACGTCGCGGTAAGTTTCGCCGAACACTTTTGCATCCTGTTCGTAATTGTGGATCGTGAGCACGTCGCAGCGCGTATGCTCCCAACCGTCGTTGGCAATCACGGGACGCATGCCGTCGTAGGCTTTGGTCAAAAGATACATTCCTTCCGAAAACGCCTGCTGCGCGCGGTTGTAAGAAACTTCGCGAATACCCCAGCTCTCGTTGTAGACGACCCATGTCACGACGGACGCATGATTGTACGCCTGTTTCACGATCTCCTGCCACTCGCGCGACGCCCGTTCGCAGGCTCTGCCGTTGAACGTGTGCGGGGAGGGCAATTCGCACCAGACGACAAGCCCCATCATATCGGCGTAGTACAGGAACGCGTCGGTCTCAACAATCTGATGCAGCCGCGCGCCGTTGAAGCCCGCCTCTTTGATAAGACTCAGGTCTTTTACGATCGCCTCTTCGTCGGGCGGAGTCAGACCGCTCTTCTCCCAGTATCCCTGATAGAGCACGAGCTTCTGATAAAAGGGAAACCCGTTGAGCATGACCTTGTTCCCCTCCGCTCTGAAATCGCGGAATCCGCAATAGCTGCCCACTCTGTCGATCGCCCTGCCGCCGCAATAGAGCGTAAAAGCAAAATCGTACACGGCGGGGTCGTTCGGCGACCAGAAATATACCTGATTGTCGATGCGGCTGCTCTCGATAAAGCATTTCTGTTTCAACGTTTCCCCGTCCATCTTCGAGCGGACGACGCACACGGGCTTGCCGCGGAATTCGACTTCGGTCAAAAGTTCGTACTCCGCGCCGCCCGAAAGCGACGTTTCGAATTCGAGATCGAAGGAATACTCGTCGGTGCGCGGCGTGATCTTTACAGACCCGATCCGACCCTCGGGAGCGGTGAACTCCATCCAGACGCTCTTCCAGATTCCCGTCGTCTGCACGTACCAACAGCCGTAGTTGTAATCCATCCAACGCTGTTTCCCGCGCGGCTTGTCGATCTCGGCGCCGTCCTCCGCTTTGACGACGAGAAGATTCTCGCCCTCTTTCGCACAACCGCTCACGTCGAAAGAGAACCGCGCGTACCCGCCCGAATGCGTTCCGACGAAATTTCCGTTAAACCAAACCTTCGCGGTATGATCGACGCCGTCGAAGTTGAGGATACAACGCTTTTTGAGCTGTTCCTCCGTGAGAACGACCTTTCTCGCATACCAGACGTTTTCGCAGGGTTCCTCTTTTGCGATCCCGCTCGCCTCGCACTCGAAACTGAACGGAACTCTAATCCCGTACTGTTTTTCGAAACCGCGGAAAAACCGTTTGTTCTCGCCCTCGTTGTTCCGATCGAATGCAAAATCCCAGTCGCCGTCCAAGCTCATCCAATCTTCCCGCACGAACTGCGGACGGGGATAGTTTTTCAAATAACATTTTGCGTGGTTCACTGTTTTTGCAACCTTTTGATTATTTTTGTTTACGGAAGCGTAATCGCGTTTGTCGCGAGCGTAAACGTCGCCCAATTGTTGCAATCCACTCCGTCTTGGAGCGCCGTCTCTTTGTATTTCAGCGTGCTACCGTAAAAATTAAAGTCCGAACCGTCGTTTTCGGCGCATTCCGCTATGAAGAAACGGAAATTCTCAATCGATGCGCCCGACGCGACGCCGAGCTGTTCGAGGGTGACGGTCAGAGAGAACGCCGTCTTTCCGTTCGTCTTGTTGATCGTAATATTTTCGCCCTTGGTCGCCGTGGGAGGAACGTTCGTTTCGTTTCTCTTATTCACGGTCGGCGTATCGCCGCGGTTGAGTTTTACCCAGATGTTATCCGCCTGCCCGTCGAAATTTTTCAGGAAGTAGACTTCTCCGTTGCTGTAAATACGAATGAGAACGTCCTCCGTATCAAGTCTCCAATTTCCTTTGAATTCGGTATTGAGCGCAGGCATATCAAGATAAATCTGTACGAATTCGAGTCCGTTTCCGTTCATGCCGAATTCTCCCTCCGTCCAAAAATCGAACGTTACACCCTTAGATTGATCGTATGAAATTTTAGAATAAAATCCGTCTTTATCCGCCGCAAAACTCAGATCGTATCCTTCGGGCACGCCTTCCACGACAATGTCTTTTGCGAGGACGACGTTGCCCTCCGCGCTGAACATCGGCCAAGAAGCAAGATTATAGTCGTCGCCCGCTTTTTCGTTACGGAATGCCAGATCGGCGTTTCCGTCGTAGTCGAAGTTCACGTCGTTGTCGGCGCATTCAGCCATCCAGAAGCGGAAGCCCTTAAACGTCTCTTTCGTCGCGCCGAGCTGTTCCCACGTAAGCGTGACGGTGATCGTAGTACCCGTCTTGGCGTTTTTCGTGATCGTAGCCGTCTGCGCGAGCTTATTCGCTTCCGTCAGAACGGAACGGGGATACCAAACGTTATCCGCGTTGCTGCTGTCGAATCCCGTTCTCTTATAGACCGTGCCGTCGCTGTATACGCGCACGTTGATGTCTTCCTGCTCGAAACACCAGTTTTTGCCGTTCTTGTTGAACGCGGGCATATCGAGATAGATATTCACGAATTCGGGTTTGCCGAGGCTCGTCGCCGAGAAATCGCCGCCCGTCCAAAAGTCGAACTTCACGCCCGAATTGTCGGAAGCGAGGGTGATTTTGGAGTACATGCCGTCTCTTCCTTTGGCAAACGTGAGTTCGTGATCCTGCGGCGCTTCGGGTCCTTTCGTTACGATATCCTCGGGACGGACGACGTTGCCCTCGGAATCGAGCATGGGCCAATGCGCGAGCTTTACGGGATTGTCGAGCGCGACGCCGTCGAGCTCTACGATTCCGTTCGCATAGAGGTTAAAATCGAACGAGCTCGCGTCGGAGCACTCCATGACCGCAAAGCGGATCGCGTCCCCGCTCCCGATCCCGAGAAACTCGTAATCGAGTTCGAGCGTGAAGGATGTGACGCCGCCCTGACGGGTGATCGCGACCGTATCCTCCGCCGTTTTGTAGTTCGGATTGTTATGATTCGCTTTCCACCAGATATTGTCCGTTCCGTTGCCGTCCTTTCCGTCGGTGCCCGTAAAGTCGTCGCGGTAGATCAGCGTTCCGTCGCTGTAAAGACGGACGTTCAGATCCTCCGCGCCCAAACGCCAGTTGAGCCCCGTGTCGTCGAAGGGCGACTTGTCGATCAGAAGGTTGATGAATTTGAGCGCCGTGCCCTCCGTCGTGAAGTTGCCGAACGTTAAAAAGTCGAACTTGATCGCGTTCTCGTCTCTGCCCGCTTTGGCAAAGAAATGATCGGGCACCGAATCTTCGGAGATCGCAAACTGCATGTTGTATCCCTCGATAAGTTCGCTTCCGCCGACCGAAACCAAAATCTGACAGCTGCCTTTATTCGTCTTAAAGGTGAATGTGTAGTCGCCCGTAGAAAGGGTAGCGAGGTAGCTTTCGTTGATCGTAAGCACTTCCGTTCCGATATTGAACTTATACTCCTGATTTCTCGTGAGCTCGGTTTCGTTCACTTTAAGGCTCTCGAACGTTCCGCCGTTCATGTACATGTTGAACGCGAGGCTCTGGGGCGAAGCCGCAAAATAGTAGCCGTGCGCCTCTCCCACTACCGAGGGATTCGACTCTGTGACGTCGGATCCGTCGCCGCCGTCGGGCGGCGGAGTAGGCGTGTTGTCGCCGCATGCGGCGAACGTTGTTGCGAGCAATGCGGCGCAGGCGATACTGATCATGCTTTTGGTGAATTTTTTCATAATATTTTTCTCCTTATCTAAAATTTTTATTTGATTCCCGATGTGATCGAGAGCGCGCTCATGAAATATTTCTGAAACGCAAGGTATACCGCGATGAGCGGAATGCTGGACAGAAAAGCGCCCGTCATGACGAGGGGAAGATCTCTTCCGCCCTGCGTCGCATTGAGGCGGTTGATGAGGGGCTGCAAGGTCATGACTTCGGTCTTGGTCAGATAGATGGACGGGGCGAAATAGTCGTTCCAGATTCCGAGAAACCAGAACACTCCCTGCGCCGCCATCGCGGGCCACAGCAGCGGAAGCATGATGTGAATGAAACTCTTGAAATAACCGCACCCGTCGATCTTCGCCGCCTCCAAGAGCGCGTTGGGGATTCCGCCCATGAACTGAATGAAGAAGAACACCATCGAAATATTTCCGAAAAGTCCCGGAAGAATCAGAGGAAGCAGGTTATTCGTGAGCCCCATCGAGCTGTAAATCTGATACTGCGGCAGAAAGAGCGCCGCGAACGGAACCATCATGCCGCTCATGAGCGTAAGAAGCAGAACGCGGGCGCAGGGAAGCCGCATCTTGGCAAAGGCAAACGAGCCGAGCGCGGAAGTAAATGTTCCCACGACGATAACGGGAATCTCCACGGTAAGGGTGTTGAGAATGCCCCGCCCGAAAGGAACGAGCTTCCAAACCTCCCTGTACGCAACCGCCGTCCAGTGCTCGGGAAATACGTGAAGCCCCGCCCGCACCGCCTCTTCCATTGGTTTGAACGTCGTGAGCGCCATGTAGAGATACGGGAAGAGCATCGTGAACGCCAAGAGGATCATAACGGCGTACATCACGCAGAGAACGAGAATCTTAACGGTCTTATTTGTCTTGCGGATCGTCTGTTCCATTTTCCCCTCCTCAGTCCGTGTACTCGACCCATTTGTTGAATTTGAACTGCAACGCCGTAATGATCATAATGACCGCCGCAAGCAGAAAGGACGCCGCGCTTGCAAGCCCGTACAGATTCTGACCGATTCCGTAATTGCGGATAAAATGTACGATGGTGCGCGATCCGTACTGTCCGCCCGCAAAGAGCTCCACGTCGGCGAAGATCTGAAATCCCCCGATGAGCCCCGTGATGATCGAATAGAAAAGCACGGGCGTAACGAGCGGAAGAGTAATTCTGAAAAACTTATATACGGGTCCCGCGCCGTCGAGCTCGGCGGCTTCGTAAAATTCGTCGGAGATGTTCTGCATGCCCGCCATAAAGAGGATCACCTGCACGCCGATCCCCGACCATACGTTCTTAATGATCATCGCCACTTTCACGAGCATGTTATCGGTCAGCCACGGGATATGCGTGTGGAAAAATGCGTTGATAAGCCCGTAATTTTCTTCGAACATATACCGCCAGATATAGTTGACCGCAACGACGCTCGTGACCGCCGGCAGATAGAGAATCACTCGGAACACCGTTTTCCCCCTGAACTTTTTGCTGTTCATGAGCGCGGCGATCAGAATGGAGACCGTAATGCAGAGCGGCGTTGTCAGAAGCAGAAACAGAGTGTTTGCGATCGAATCGAGAAAAGCCTTTTTATAGGTCGGATGCGTGAATAACTCGGCGTAGCGGGCGAACCATTCGAACTTCATGCGCCCCGAAATAGGGTTGAAGTTGGTAAAGCTGTACGCGAACGAGATAACCATGCAGACGAGGGTGAACACGACGAATCCGATGATCAACGGCGAAACAAAGGCAAGCGCGGTCAATTTTTCCCGTTTGATCAGCTTGCTTCCTTGTTGTTTCTTCATCGTCCCCCTCCGTTATCCTTTGAGATACTCGCTCATTTCGTCGAGAGACGCCTGCAAAGAAGGTTCGAACGCCTCCAAAACCGCCTGCGCCGTCGTCGCGCCCGTGTAAAGCCCCGACTGGTTGATCGTATCTTCGAGATTGGTTCTCCACGCCGTGAGATAGGTGTGGTAGAGAACTCTCGTTTTTCCGCCGATTCTATCGTTCTCGTCTTTGAATCCGTCCACAATGTCGATAAAGATGTTTCTGTGTGCGGGATCGGTGTGTCCCTCGTCGGCAAGAATCCCGAGAGAGTCGGGAATATATTCGTTGTACGCCATATCTTTGAGATTGGGAACGCACTGCCCGAAGCTGTAAAATTTGCGCTGCGCCGATTCGTTCATGCACAGGTACTCCGCAAGCATCAAAGACGCTCCGCTTGTGCCGCGCTGCTTTGTTTTGGAGGCAACGCAATAACCCATGGAGCCGATGAACGCCGTGCTCTTTCCGTCGTCGGCAGTGCCGTATTCGCGGTCGGGGCCGGGGCCGTAGGGCACGGGCAGAATATCGACATTGAGATTAGGCATACCCCATATGGTCGCAAAGTCCCAAGGTCCCACAAAAGTCATGAGCGCTTTACCGTTGTAAAGCATCATATCCGCGCCGTCGCCGTTTCCGGCAAGTCCGTCTTTGGGAGTGATTCCGTCCGTGCAGAGATCGCCGATAAACTGCACCGCGTCCACGAACGCGGGCGTGGTGATCTTCGAAGTCTCCGCTCCCTCGTCGAAGAACTCCGCATTGTTGGAAAATACCGCGTGTTCGAGCTCATAATAGGGAATGCCGTACACGTCGCTCGGAGTGCCGGCGAGCAGCTTTTTCATCGCGGAACGGAACGCCGTCCATGTCACGGGCACGCCCGAAAGAAGAGCGTTCACTTCCGCGTCGTCTTGAAGATTGTTCTTTTGAATCTGACTGTTCATAAGATCGATGTTGTAAGCAAGCGTAAAAGGTCCCTGATCCTTGGGCAGCGCGAACATGCCCGCGCCCTCGCTCTTGCCGAGCTTATACGTCGCGGGATTGTAGTAGTATTCGTTGACTGCGTTGTCCCATACGTTTTTGAGCGCTTCCTGATCGACGCCGTCGCCGTTCTCACCCAAAAGATTGAGAAGATGTCCGCCGTCCACCCACTGCAAAAATTCGGTGTCGGGCAGATAGAACACGTCGGGCAGATCGCTGATTTCGCCCGTCAGCTTCGTAAGATACTCCCCCGCCGAACAAGCGTCGTAATGAACGCGGATATTGGGGTGCTCGGTCATAAAGTCGTTGATAATGCGCTGATAGATTGCCTGCTCCTTTGCGTCGCCCCAGCCGAGAAAGTCGATTTCGTAATCTTGATTCGGATCATAGTCGTTCACAAAGGGCTCTACGGAAGCGGAACCTCTGTTTCCGCAGCCCGCGAACGCGACAAGACCCGATGCGCCGATCACAAGAGAGAGTCCGATTCCCAAAACTTTTGCCGTTCTTTTCATAAAAATTTCCTCCTTGTTTTTTCCTTTATGAATTTGCCTTTTTCAGGCTCTTTCCCAGATCGACGTTTGCAAAGGTCAAAAGATTGTTCGAAGAATTCGCCTTCGACTGAATGGTGTTGACGACGTACATGTTTTTTCCGTCCTGCGAGACACACATGGAATTACTGTACGCGGGGCGGTTGCTGTTATTTTCGAAATAGGCGATCGGGTGATTGACGACCGACCAGCTCGCGCCCAGATCGTAACTCACAAAGAAGTCGATCATCGGCGCGCCCGCAGGGCGGGAACTCGCGTACTCCGTTCGCTGCGCTGTTACGAAAATGGTTCCGTTCTCGTCTTTTCCGAAAGACGTCCATACACAGAAAGGACTGCTCCCCAAAAATGCCGTGGTATTGTGATCCTTTCCCGAGATCGCGTCTTTGACTTTGATGTTCGCCTGAATTTTTGTTCCCTTATCCGTGACCCCCCCCAGTCGATTCCGTCGACCGAGCTCTTCCAATAAATGGGAACGCCCGTCTCTCCCACCATCTCGATGGTCAGAAAATATTTTCCGTCTTTCATCTTGGTAACGGAGGGCATTCCGGGGCGCTGGGTGGGACTGTCGAGCGCGACTACTTCTTTGAGTTCGCTCCAAGTATTTCCGTCCGCCGTCGTCTTGCAGGCGATACGCTGGGAATGCGACTTATGATCTGTCTCGTCCGCAAAGATACAGGTCAGTTCCCCTTCCGCGTTGACGAAGAGATTTCCCTCCCAGCAACCGTTCTCGTTGCCGTCGGAATTCGCCATATTCCGCGAACGAGTAATTTCGGACTTGAAAGACCATGTAAGACCCACGTCTTTACTGATATACAGGTTGAGCACGGTCTTTGAAAAATTGTCCGCACCCGCATCGATCGAGGTCGCGACAAGCAAAATATCCCCTTTCTTCATTTCCGCGCCGACGTCTTCGGGCAGTACGTAGAGGGTGGGCTGCCAACGCGCGTCGAACGGATTGTTGTTCCAGGTGGGATCGTGAATGTTTTGTTTGTTCTTTACGAATGTTTTACCTTTATCCGTACTTCTGTAAATCGGAATACCGCTGTCCGAAAAATCTTCGCCCGTTGCGACGAGAGTGCCGTCGTCCGCTTCCACGATCCGCGCGTATGCGTGATTTCCGTCCACCGAAAAGTACGCTTTGTCCGTAAAGCTCAGCGTCTGCGAAAACTCCCCCGCCGTAGGGGTGGCGCCGTCGTCTCCGTCGGGACCGCCCGCCTCGGGCGCGCAGCCCGCCGCCATCAGCAGGGTACCCGAAAGCATTACGCCCGCCAGAATTTTACCGAATGTCTTCATAACTCCTCCTTATTTTGTGAAATTCAGAGAAAAATCTTCCCGAAATTTTTCCACGATTGCATTATATCATAACCGTTTTTAAGATGGTAGACCTCAATTTTCAAATTTACGATTGCGCGGATATTTTTACAGGATTTATCGAAATTCAAAATTTTATTGACAATTTATCGTTATTCTTTTATAATAAAGTCATGGATACTTCGATGACTTATATTCTTGACGACGACGCGCAGTTGGATCGGCTTGCATCTGCTCTCAACAGTTCGGTACGGCGAAAAATGTTGCGGCTCATCGGCAAAAACAGCTATAACGTGGCGGGCTTGGCGGAGGAGCTCAATCTCTCGATCAGCACGACGACCTTTCACCTGAATTTTCTCAAAGAAGCGGAACTTGTGAAAGTTCTGCCCAATCCCAACAAACGCGGAAACGAAAAAATCGTCTCTCAGGGACTCGCCAGCGTCACCGTAGATCTGAAATCTATGATCTCGCATCAGCATTCGGAGTTCGTCTACCGCGTTCCGATCGGAAGCTATACCGATTTCGATATTAAGCCGCCCTGCGCGCTCGTCACCAAAGAGGGCATGATCTACATGCACGACAACCCCAACGTATTTCGCACGGCGGAACGTTTTGACGCGATTCTGCTCTCCTTTTCAAAAGGGTTTGTGGAATACGCCGTTCCCGCGTTCGAATACAGCGACAAAACGATCACGAGCTTCACTTTTTCCTTGGAACTCTGCTCCGAATGCCCCAATTACAATAACGCTTGGAAATCGGATATCACCTTCTGGATTAACGGAAAAGAGGTATGCACATGGCGCAGTCAGGGAGACTACGGCGACAGAAAAGGGAGATTCCCCATTCCGAATTGGCCTGCAAATTCCACGCAGTACGGCATGCTGAAAAAAATCAGAATCGACGACACCGGAACGTACATCGACGAATCGCTCATCGGCGGAGTCAAGGTTTCCGATCTCGGGCTGAACGGGCGCGATCTCACCACGATACGCATCGGAATCAAAGACAACGCCCGCTACGTCGGCGGAGTCAACCTCTTCGGCAAAAACAGCGGCGACACCGAACAGGACATCATCGTGCATGTGACCTATCAGACTTGATTTTTTCGGAATATAAAAAAGCGGAAGCCGACGGCTTCCGCTTTTCTTATATTCAATGCCCCCTCCGTAAACCCGAGGGATTTTTATTCCGTCATGATCCTTTCAAGCAGGGCGTTGTTGCCGAGCGCTCTGCCGCCGCCCGCCACGACCGCCGTTTCGGGATTGTGGGCAAGGTGCACTTCCATTTGCAGTTTCTCTTCCATATAATCGGCAAACCCTTCGATCCCGCACACGCCGCCCGAAAAATAGACGCCGTTCTTGCACATTGCGGCGGAAACCTCGGCGGGCAGTTTTTTGAGAAGCAGCTCCGCGTATTCCACGATCTTGTCGATATAAATGCGCAACGGAAAGAGAATGTCTTCGCTCGTGACGGAAACCGAACGGGGTCTGCCCGTCGGTACGTCGCGCCCGTTGACGATCGTGCTTCTGCCCGAATTCTGCATCAGGCTCCCCACCGTATTTTTGAGCTTTTCGCTTGTGAGCGAGCCGATTTTAAGGTTAAACATCTCCGCGATATGGTCGATGATGTGAATGTCGATATTGTTTCCGCCCACGTTCATCGTGAGCCCCGCGATCGTTCCGTCCAGCGAAAACGCCGCGAACGAAGTCTTGCCCGCGCCTATGTCGATCGAAAAAATCGGATTCGATTCGGAAAGCGGTACATCCTGCCCGAGCGCGGAAAGAAAATGCGCCTCCGCAAATTTTACGCGGGAAATCCCCGCCGTTTTGGCAATGCGCAGATATTTTTCGCGCGAAAACGCCGTGCAGCCCGTCGGCACGCAGAAGAGCGCCTCCGCGCCCCTCTTCGCGACTTTCTGCATAAAATATTCGAGAAGCGCAGCGGCGCGCTTCTCCGAAACGATTTCCCCCTCCCAAACGGGAAAACTCACATCGGTCACGTCCGCCGTTTTTCCCAGAAGCCGTTTTGCTTCGTTTCCGAACGCGCGGATTTCGCCCGTGTCTTTCTGCGCTGTCACGCAAGTCGCCTCGGTCAGCACGATCCCGTAGCCGAGTTTGTAGATTTTCGTCGCCGAAGTCCCGAAATCAATCGCAAGTTTTATCATATGTACTCTCTGCCGTTTTTATCGCAAGCAATTCTTTTACGGTCTCTTGCGGCAGTCCCACCACGTTGGAATAACTTCCCTCGTAAGAGGCGACGACCACCCCGTCCTGTATGCCGTAAGCGCCCGCTTTGTCAAGCGGGGCGCCGCTTAAAATATAATCCGCTATTGTTTTTTCATTCAAAACTTTGAATAAAACCTTGGTCTCCACGACCCGTTCCAGTACCCCGTGCGCATCGGCAATACACACGCCCGTAAAGACGGAATGTCCTCTTCCACTCAAAAAACGCAGCATTTCCGCCGCATTTCCGGCGTCTTCCGGCTTTCCGAGTATGCGCCCGTCGAGCGCAACCGCCGTGTCCGCCCCGAGCACTCTGCAATCGGGAAATCTTTTCAAAACTTCGAGCGCCTTGCCCCGCGCGTTCAGCCGCACGGTCTCTTCCGCGCTCTCTCCCTCCGTCTCCGGAAAAAGAGAGGGCTCGACCTCGAAAGAAGCAATTTCCGACAGCAACTCTCTCCGCCTCGGAGAGGCGCTTGCAAGCAAAAGTTTCATCAAAGGATTTCGAGATTTTTATGGAAAGCGCGCTTGAACTCGCCGTTGACGGCGAGCGCCTGATGAATTTCGAGCGCAGCGTCGCCCGCAAGTTCCGTTTTCATGATCACGGAATCCCCCAAAACGTCGCAGTTGATCCCCGTGACAACGCCCATGCCGCTGCGATCCAGACAAGCGGCGATTCGCAAGAGCACGCCCAGCTTTTTCACGACGTCGAGATCCTCTTCGGTCACGATGTCGCGGTATCTCGCCCATTCCGCGGGGGGGATATCCTCCCGCTCGCAACAGCCCGCCACAAACGCCGCAAGTACGATCTCGCGGTGCGTCGCGCCGTAGATGCAGGAATTCATGATCATATAACGCGCATGCTGCGCGTTGTTGTAATAGCGCACGCGGTGACCGCATTCTGCAAGGCTCGCCGCGATTTTGAGAATTTTCAGATACACGCGCGGAAATTTATGCAATACCCGAAGCTGTTTGAAAAGCTGAATCGCAAGGCGCACCGTCTGTTCGGCGTGCTTTACTTCGCAGCCGTAATATTTTACGAGCGTATTCAACGAATAACTCATCACGTCGGTGATCGGGCGTTCGAGCGTCATGGGAAGAGCCTGATTGAACATGATTCCCTCTCTGAGCCCGCTGCCCCCGATGGTAAACGATTCGATGTGCAGATAGTCGGTAAACGCTTTGATGATCGCTAGCGCCGCGGGCATGATGTCCGCGCGTTTGGGAGACAGTCCCTTGATACGCTTGCGCTTTTCCACGTCGAGTTCGCGCACCATATCGTATTCGGAGTTAAAGTCCTCCGTGGCAAACTGGTAATTATGCAGCCCCGCAAGCGGATATTTTTTTACCACGCGGTTGATTTTATAGAGATTGCGGAAAGAACCGCCCACCCCGATCATCTGCGTTTCGGGATCGATCTCGCTCAGCCATTCGATTTTTTTGAATTGTTCGGTAAAGAACTCTTCGATCCGCTCCGTCTGCTCGCGGGTCGAGCCGTCGTCTTTGAAAAGATCGGTCAGCGTGACCGCGCCGAATCCGAGAGTCACGTAATTGAGAATCGTGCGGCGGTTGTAATACACGATTTTCGTGCTCCCCCCGCCGATTTCGAGAATAATCCCCTTGGGAATATCCATAGAGTTGATCACGCCGCGGTATACGAGGGTCGCCTCCTCCTCTTCCGAAAGCACGCTCACCTTGATCCCGCAGGTCGCCTGAATCTCATCGAGGAAAGACCTTTGATTTTTGGCGCGGCGAACCGCCGCCGTCGCAACGGCGATCATGCGCGTAACGCCCTTTGCGTCGCACAGTCTTTTGAACATTTTCAGCGTTTTTATGGTCTCGGCAATGCGTTGCGGTTTCAAAAACCCGTCTCTGTCCATGTCCTGACCGAGACGAACGCTCTCTTTCATTTCGTCCTCCACCATAAAATGCTCGTCGAAGAGCTTTACGATGACAAGACGCGCCGAATTGGAACCAAGGTCGATTATCCCGATTCTCTCCATGCGCCACCGTCCTTTGCGGGCTGTAATTTTCTCAGTTTCCCGCACAAATGTCTCAATTTTCCCCCGATTATAACAAACATTCTAACACGGTTTTGAAAATTTGTCCATACCCTTTTTGAAAAAAAGTGCAAATTTTTCTAATTTTTTTGAATTTTTTTAAGAGAACGATCGCCAAAACCGCCGCGCAATGCGGCGGAAAACTGAAAAACGGATAGAACGATCAGAAAAAAACCGAAACTTTTTGAAAGAACTTCGTCAGGAAGATACGCCGCGGCAATCGAAAAAAGCGCGGAAAAAAGCAGAGCGGGAAGAATTAAAAAAAGCAGTCCGTCCCGCCTTAAAAGTCCGTTCTTCGCATGAACCCCGAGCGCGGCGAGCGACATAGGCAGAAAGGAAAGCAGATTAACACCCTGCGCCGCGCTCTGCCCGACCCCGCAGACGGCGGTCAACAGCGGAATCAAAAGGGTGCCGCCGCCCATACCCATGCCGCCCAGCACTCCGCCCGCAATCCCGCACAGAAAAAAAACAATAAAACTCATAATATCATTCTGATCCCCGCTATCAACATCAGCGCGGAAAAAATCAACGTCGTAATTTTCGGATTTAAGAGTCTGAGGAGTTTTGCGCCCGCCAATCCGCCGAGCAGCACACCGATTGACACGGGAAGCAATACCGAAAAAGGAATCAGCCCGTAAATAAGATATACGACCGCGCTTGTCAGCGTTGCGGGTAGCACGACGGCGATCGCGGTGGCGTGCGCATTCGCCGCGGGGTATCCGGCGACCCGTTCGAGATAGGGCACGGCGATCATTCCCCCGCCCCCGCCGAACAATCCGTTCGCCGCGCCCGTCAGCGTTCCTCCGCCGACGGCGTAAAAATTTTTAACTTTCATATTTCCTCCGTTTCCGAAAAATGTGCAAAATCCAACTCCGAATGAAAACAGTTTGTGAAATTTCTCAAAAAATTTTCCCAAATCGACCTATTTACGCACGGAATTGCTTGCTTTGCAACGCGTTTTATATTAAAATAAGAATACTGTAAATTGCGCGCATAATAATGTGCGCGCGTATGAGGATTTTTTTATGGCTAAAACGATCGAATGGAGCAAACGGAAAAAGCGTTGGATTCTCGGGCTGTCGCTCGCAATGGCGACGACGATCGCGCTCGGCGTTTTCTCCGCCTGTAAAACCCCGGACAACGACAACGAGGAAGAGGAAGATTCCGCCGCGCTGCCCACGGATACCCAGATTCTGAAAAACGGCAATTTCGAGTTCTATACCGAAATGACAAAGGAAGAAAAAGAGTTGAGGGCGATCCTCAATACGCCCACAAGCTGGTCGTTCTCTTCCGGCTCCCCTTCTTCCGATACGAAATCGGGACTTGTCGATCTCAAATATTGGGATTCCGTGACCAAATCCAAACGTGAATTCACCTCCGTTTCAGACGCGTATACGAATTGGGAAGAGGGCAGCATTTACGATAAACTCTATTTTTATTACAAATGCGACAATCCCAACAACAATTCCGAGTACGATCCTTTCGAAGACGCATACGATGCGCTGGCGAACTCTTCCGCCGAGAAAAAGTTTTTCAACGAACACGCTTTTTCCTCCGTCGACTTCGAAGACGTGCAGTATCTGAGAAGCGAGCTGGGTGAAAAGGTTGCTCTGCACGGCGATACGGATACAAAAGATCAGGAAGAGCGCGGCGTGCTCATGATCCACAACCGCAGAACGAGTGACGGCGCGGTGGGAACGGCGCAGTCCTATTCTTCCTCCACGACGATCACGCTGAAAGCGGGCACCGCCGCACAGATCTCCGTCTGGGTCAAAACGGCGCAACTCAGACACTATTATTCCGATCTCAACGGATCGGACGATTCTCTCGACGGGCTCAAAGTCACCTCTGAGGCGGGCGCGTACATCGGCGTTACGCAGACGGTCGGCGGAACCACCCTCGACCAGATGCAGATCAAAAACATCAACACCGAGGTAACCAATCCCGACGCAAACGACAACGGCTGGGAAAAATATACCGTCTACGTTCGGGCAAGCACCTTCGCCACGACGACGGTGCGGCTTGTTCTCGGGCTCGGGCAGGGCAATTCGGAGGACAGATACGAAGCGGTCAACGGCTACGCGCTCTTCGACGATGTGGAGTTCACCGTAATCGACAACGACGCTTACGTCGAAGCGACGGATTCCCTTGCGGTCAATTACACCTGCGACATCGACGATAAAAAGAAGGACAAGCTCTTCGACGCAACCTATCTCTACGACGCAAACAAGACCTATGCCAAAACGTTTGCGATCGATCTGTATGCGGGATTCAACAAACTGAACCTGACGACGAATTCGATCGGACTGACCGAAGAGAAATCGGGCAATACCGTCTATACTTCGGAAAAAATCGACAGTTCTCTTTCGGACAACCGCAGCGATCCGACAAAGGGAAGCGTGATCGGCTTCAAATCGCTTGCCGACATTAAAAATTCGACGAACGGATACCTCAAAAACATCGCCGAAAACGATTTCGCGGAATTCCCCTCCTCGTTCAGTCAGAGCGACATTCTGCTTCTTCTCTCGACGAACGGCGCGGCTTACACCGCTAAGACGACGAATTTTTCTCTTGCAAAAGACGAGCGTCTGCTCATCTCGTTCTTCGTAAAAACAAGCAAGATCATCACGGGGCGCACGGGTGCTTCGATCACTCTCGTAGACGGCGAAAACAAGACCGCGATTTCCGCCTTTGACTCGACGACGGTGGAAACGGTAGACGTGAACGACGAAAACACGGACATCTACAACGGTTGGGTGCAATGCTTTTTCTTCGTCTCGAACGATACGGAAGAGGTCAAAGAGTTCAGTCTCGAATTCTCTTACGGACCCACTTCGATCGCGTCGTCCGACAAATACGATTACGGTCAGGGATATGCGGCATTTGCGAATTTCGAATCGCAGTCCCTTTCCAAGACCGAACTTTCTTACGCTTCCACGAACGACAGAGCGAAAAAAGTTTCGCTGACGGGACTTGTGGAGGATACGACGGTATTCGATTCGGCGACGGCTTCTTCGGACATCGAACACGGTCTCGGCACTCCGCTCAGCTTCAAAGGCGTGCTTGCGGGAAGCGATTGGATGGTTCCCAATTCCGAAACCGAAAACAAGATCCCGAACATCGACGGAACGAATGATCCCGTGCTCGCGACGGGACTTATCAACCATAAATACGTGGATAATTATTCCGATGTGTGGAATTCCGAAATTAACGCTCTCATCGACGGAAAAACGGGAGAAGACGCTTGGAAAGCGGTATTCGGCGACGCCAACGGACGCACCGCGCTGCAACCTCTTGCGATCGTCAATAAGACGAACACGGCGCAGCCTTCCTACGGATATTTCGCGGAAGACGCGACCATATCCGCAAGTTCCTATCAGAAAATTTCCCTGCGCGTGAAGCTCTCCGCCGGCGCGAAGGCATCGATATATCTGACCGATGTCTCCGAATTCAGCAACAAAGGCTACAATTCGTTCCTTGCTTCCGACGCGCCGAAAGTCACCTACTGGTATGACGACGACGGAAATATCTGCAAGAGCGATCCCACCGAGAAAGGCTTCAAAAAAGAAACGGGAACGGCGTTTGAGTTGCAGAAAAACGGTCTCTATCAAAAAGTTGATTCCGAAGATAAGAGTTACTACGCAAATCTGAAAAATTATAAAGAAAAAGACGGAAATCTCGTTACGAAGAGCGATACCATAGCGTTCTACGGAAACGAAGGCAACTTCTATGCCTACCGCACCGAAAACAGCGACGGAAGTTATTCTTACAGCCAGATCGTGAAAGACCTCTATGAGAACGGAGGCAAAGAAATCGCGCGTTACGATTTTACGGAAAAAACTTTCCCCGAATCGGTGATCACGGTTGAAAACACCACTTCGGCTCCGACCGAATGGATCACCCTCACTTTCTATGTTCACACGGGAAGCGAAGCAAAGAACTACCGTCTCGAAGTCTGGGCGGGCGACAGAGATAATGCGGAAAACGGAATTCCCGCAAACGGATATGTGTTCTTTGACCGTTACGCTTCTTCGTCGGTCTCCAACTACGACAGTCTGCTTTCGGAAGCAATCGCCGATCTCGAAGACGACGAGGATATGGTTCTCGATCAAAACGGAAATCTGCCCGAATCAATCGCCAACTATTACACGTTTACTTTTTACGATTCCGCGAACTACCTCAGATACGATGTAAACGAGGACGAAGACGAACTGGGCAATCCTTACGCTTCGTACCGCCAAAGCAGCCATTCGGAGGAACTCGTCTACCTTATTTATAACGATGCGGACGGTTCCAGAACGGGCGTTCCTTCGTATATCCGCTTCCTTAACTACGGCGCAAGCGACGTTACCGTAGAGCCCGACAATCTCACTGCGGATGAAGAAGAGCCCGACGACTCCGAAACAACGCCCATCTCGACGGGCGACATACTGCTTATCTGTTCCTCCGCCCTCCTCGGCGTCGTGCTTATCTTCGTCATCGTCATGTTGCTCGTCCGCCGTTTTGCAGGCAAGCGTATGAGAAAGACGCGCGTTTCTCCCGCTAAGGATAAACGCTACAAGCCTTCCAAAAAGAGCGCGGTCGAAGAAGAAACGGAAGAAGAAAATCCCTTTGTGAAAAACCGCATGGAAAAAGAAGCGAACGAAGAGAAACCGGAAGACGGTTCCGACGAATAAGTTCAAAAAAAACAGGCGCGTCAACGCGCCTGTTTTTTTATGTAATCAAAAACGCCGCACTCCAAGGTGCGGCGTTTTATCATTTCCGGTTACTGCCAATCGCAGACGTTGACCCATTTTGCAAGGAATTCCATTTCCTCGGGTTTATTCTTGACCGACTGCGAAGCCGCGACGATCGGCATAATGTTCTGAACGTATTGAAGCGCGGTGTCAGTCTTTTGACAGAAGAGCTTCATGTACTTTTCGGCAAGCTCGTCTTTCTTCTGTAATTTGAAGAGAAGGTACGTTCTCGCCGCGTCCGCGGAGCCGTTGCCCTGCGTTGCGTGCGACCAGTCGATGATGTAGGGCGTTCCGTCTTTCGTCAGAATCACGTTACTGGGCTGGAAGTCGCCGTGGCACAGCTTTTTGTGACGGGGCAGCCCGTCGAGACGGACGTGCAGATCGTAGCGCACGGTCGCGGGGAAAGAGCTCGAAGAAATCTTCGCATGCATCTTGTCGCGCAGGTGTCCCAAAAGCGGAACCCGCTCTTTGCTCATAGAAACTTGAAGATCGACGAAGAAGTTAAGATATTCATCCTCTTTCTTGGGATTCTTCTTCATAAGTTCTTCAAGCGTATCGCCCTCGATGTACTCCCAAATGAGCGACCATTTCCCGTCGATGACGGTCACTTCGAGCACCTTGGGAATGTTCAGCGAAGTCTCTTCGACGCGCGCTTGATTGAGCGCTTCGTTGAGCACGTTTGCTTTGGAATAAGACTCGTCGAACGACTTGATCAGTTTGTTGCCGTCGCGATAGAGTTTCTTGCCTACGCTGGTGTGAATAAGTTCCATATATATTTCCTCCTATACCGCGGGGATTTATCCCGCAAAGATTTTTTCCAAAGTATTATAACTTATAATTTTCGATCTGTAAATACCTTTTTGTAAAATTTTTTCATCTTTTTGTCGCTTTTGCGAAAAATCGCCCCCGTTACGGGAGCCAAGCAACTATTCGGATGAATTTTAATACACTTTGATCTTTTTCGCGCACAAAAAACAAGGCACGCAAACTGCAAGCGCGGCGACGCCGATTCCGAAAAACACGCCGCAAGTTATAACCCCCAATCCGATACAAAGATAAAACCGCTCGCCGACTTTTACCTCTTTTTCAAAGGAAGCCGATTTTCCGCTTCTTTTCTTCTCGGGTTTTCAGAAAATAAAACAGGTTGAATACGAGGGGCAGAATTACTGCGATCGCAGCTACGGTAATCACGCAAACCGAAAAATCAGTCATATCATCCCCCCCCTCGTCCGATAAAAATTATCCGCGCCGTAAGCGCGGAAATTATTATTCGGATTTTTTTTCGTCGGCTTCGTTCTCTAACACGAGCCGCAAACATTCGAGCTTTTCGCGGAGCTCTTCGAGCCGTTTCCCGTCTTCGGTAGACGAAAGTTTTTCGTTGATTTTGCAAAGTTTATCCGCGCCCAAAGTTTTCAGAAAATAGACCAGCATTCCCACAAAGGCAACGAGCGCAAGCCCGCCGAATATGCCCGTAAGAATCACGGGCGCGGAAGACAGGGTGCGCACGATATAATACGCGCTCACGGATACCGCAATCCCGAAAAAAATCAAACCCGCCAGAAAGCCCAAAAACCGAACTTTGTAATACTTTTTGTTCTGCGCAAACGCCTGCCGTCTTTCTTCCTGTTTTTCAAGCACCGCGGGCGCGATCTCTTTTTCTTCTTTTAAGAACTCTTCCCGCTCCGCCACAAGACGGCTTTCCGCTTTTTCTCGGACAAAACGTTTGGACGCATCGTCGGAAGCGGAAAAGTCTTCGGCAAATTCAAGGTTATAAAAGGGCGAAGTGTCGGTAAAATCTTTGGTCCGCGCCGTCCAAAGCCCCTTTGTAATCCGCTCGTCCGCAAAGGCGTAGCAGTCAGCCTGAGAAAAGAAGGATTCCGCCCTCTTGAATTCTCCGCGGGCAAGTTCCTCTTCCCCTTGTTTTACCAACTTTTCGCACTCGGCGCGCGCCTCTTCCTCCGCTTTTTTACGGCGTTCCTGTTCCCGTTTGAGTTCGGTGGGCGTAAGCCCCACAAGATCTTCGTCGTACTCCTCGTTCTCGGGAATCTCTACAAAAACTTCCTCTTCCGTTTCGGATGATTCCGTCTCTTCCGCAAGAACGTCCTGCGCGTCGACTCCGTCCGCCGTTTTTTTGATACGGATAAGCCGTTCGTCGTCTTTATCGATCAATCTCTCTTCCATGCTTTCCCTCTATTTTCCGCCGAGCGAAAAGGGATTCGAAAATCCTTTTTTCTCTTCGGCGGGATATACCGCGTCCGCCTGATACGCGTTAAACTTGCCCTTGTATCTGCTCTTTGCCCATGCGCACAGCTCGCGCGTCACAAACAATCCGTAAGCCGCGCTGCCCGATCCCGTCATGCTCACGCCCAGCGGCGAACAGTTCTTTACCGTCGTGTAAGCCGTTTCCACATCTGCGTTCAACAGCTTCGCGCTCTCGTAAAGATCGTTTCCGAAAAAACGCGCCGCTTCCCCGACGCCCATGCCGCGATAGGCTTGAATCCACCGCTCCGTGCGCGGCTCTCCCGTTTTGGGAGGCAGCGTATCGAACTTTTCGAAGCATTCCGCCGTAGAAACACCGCTCTTGGGACAGAGCAAAATAAAGTGCATTTCGGGCGTATCGTCGAAAAACTCCACCTGTTCGCCTCTGCCGCGGAGCCGCGCGAGTCCGCCGCGCATCAGATAACTTGTATCGCTCCCCAGCCCGTCGGCGAGTTCTTTCAACTTTTTCTCATCTTTGACCGCGTACATTTTGGCTAACGCGTTCAGCACTCCCGCCGCGTCGGCGGAAGAACCGCCCAGACCCGCGCCCATGGGAATCCCTTTATAAATCGTAATATCCGCGCCGAGCGTGCGGAACGTTTTTACGAACGCTTCGCCCGCGCGCACGGCGTTGTTCTCTTCGGGAAAGAGCTTTTCGCTCCCCATGCCGCGCATGGTCACGTTTATAAGCGCATCTTTTCGCTTTTTTACAATGATTTTGTCAACCAGATTCACGGTTACAACCATTGAATCGAGAGAATGATACTCCCCCGACTTCCCCGTGACGTCGAGCGTCAAATTCAGCTTTCCGTAAGCCAACACCTTAACGATATCCATATTTGACATTATAACACGTTTCAAACCCGATTGCAAGAAAAATTTAACCCCGTCCGGAATCGGACGGGGCTTCATTTATATGTTTAACGCTTTTTTTCTGTAAATAATCACGCGCTGTCCCTCTTTGACGGGAAATTCCAGATCGGGATTATTTTCGGAAACTTCTTCGGGCGACTTTTTCAGGGATTTCGAAAGTTCCCAAAGCCCGTCGCCTGCCGCGGGAATATATACGCTGACCGCGCTGTCGCAAACGGGAACCTCTTCTCTCTCTTCCGCTCCGCACACAAAACGGGCGCACACCGTTCTGCGTTCTTTGAAGCAGATCTTCAAAGTCGCCTCGGCGTCGATCTCTCCCTCCTGCCGCTGGCGGGCGTTCATGGAACAGACAAGAACGGAAATTTCCGCTTCCTCCGTATCTGCGCCGACGGAGAAGGGCAGACTCATCTCCAAACCTCTGATGTCGCCGTCCGCGCCCTTGACGACAAGCGTTGCAAGCGCGACTCCCTCTACCCGCATGCCGTCGTCCGTGCGGACAAGATTGGCTTCCGCCCGTTGCAAAGTGACCGCAAGCAGCGTATCCGAAAAATCAACGCCTGCGGAGAGCGCGGCTTTTCCGGATACGCGTTCCGTAAAGCAATGCGTCTCGCCCGCGCCCGTCGTCTCCACTTCCCTGTGCGTAAGTCTGACTTCGTGCGTGCGGGAAAACGCGTCCGTTACAACGTCGACCTTTGCCTCTTCGTAGACGCAGCCCTCGGCGCCGAGCGTAAATTCCGCGCGGATTTTGCACTTCTGTTTTTCTTCGTCCGCGTCCGCTTTGATCGAAACGTCGAGCACGGAAACTCTGATTTCCGCGTTCCGCCCCGGAAACGCCTCTTCGCAGGGAATTTCGAAACTGAACGGAACCAGCCGCTCGAAGGATACGAGCGAGTTATCCCCTTTCAGCGCGAGAATACAGAGATTGATCTCACCCTCGGCGCGCAGCGTGCCCGCAGAGAGCGTGAGGTCGATGGGTCCGACCGTCTCCGAATGCAGGAGCACGTCGCCGATAAACTCCGTTTCGAATTCGTCCTCCGTCTCCGTCGTGCCGCCCACGAGACGCGCGGAGAGTACATTCGCCTCCTCGCGCTTTACGATGAGATCGCCGCCCGACAGATAGTCGAACGAGGTCTCTCCGTACAGCGCGATGTCCGCACCGACGAGTGCGGTCAGATAGACGCTCGCACCCTCTCTTCGGGTGGAGAGATTTTCGATCGTAAGCGCGGCGCGCGCCGTCAGCGCGGGGAAACAGTTCTCGTTTTCGACGCGCGCTGAAAATTCAACCCCCTTTTCCGCGCGGCAGATCTTTCTGTCCGCATCTTCGTAAACGATCAGAAAATGTGTTTTTCCGTAATAGCGGACTTCTCCGTCCATTGCCTCCGCACCCGTCAAAATAACGTGCGCTTCGGAAGCGATGATCGACTCTACTTCAGCCCCGAATTTACACTCGACCGCCGTCTGATGAGTCAACGTTAAAATTTTACCGTACCCGCGGTAGGTTGACGTTTCCGTATTCATAGCCATAATTTTTCTCCTTTTTTCTTTCCCTTCATTCTATGAGCGATTCCGCCGAGATATGAACGAATTATTTCGTCGAAAAGAGGTATCTTTTTCGCAAATAAAGTCAATCATTACCGTATGATTAAGACAAGCAAAACTATCGCACAGGTAAAACAAACGATCGGGGAATATTTTCAGCGTCAGGTAGACGTAACGGTAAATTTGGGGCGCAACAAAATTTTGCGCTATTGCGGAGAGCTTTCGGGCGTATATCCCGCATTGTTCACCGTAAGCCCCAACGACAAAAACTTTTTGGGTAAAACCTCCTATTCCTATGCGGAAGTCCTCTGCGGAAGCGTTTCGATCAAGCCCGCCAAAAAGGACGCGTAAATCAAAGAAAACCCCGCCCGCGCAGTTGCGCGGGCGGGGTTTTCTTATTTTATTTATTCTTCGTCGGAACCGTTTTCTTCCGCTTCGCCGTCGGTCTCAACCTCTTCGCTTTCTTCCTCCGCTGCGTTCGTATCGGGTTCGTCCTCTTCGTCCGTAACCGCTTCCACAGGCACGTCCGCCGCAGTCTCTTCGGGGACTTCCACTTCCGCCTCCTCGTCGCGCTCGGTGATCGCGACCGTAGCGACTTTGCCGCCGCGCAAACGCATGAGTTTGACGCCGCGCGTATTGCGCCCGATCTTGGAAATACTGTCGCCGTGCATACGGATCACGATTCCGTTGTCGGAAACCATCATCACGTCTTCTTCGTCGCTTAAAAGTTTCATGTTCACGAGCTTACCCGTCAGCGCGTTGAATACGCCCGCCTTGATTCCCTTGCCGCCTCTGCCTTGCAGTCTGTAATCCTCCGGATCGGTACGCTTGCCGTAGCCGTTTTCCGAGACGGTCAGAATATCGTAACCTTCTTTGAGAACAAGCATGTCCACTACTTCGTCGCCCTTAGAGAGACGAATCGCCCTGACGCCCATTGTGTCTCTTCCCATCGCGCGCACGTCCGACTCGGCAAAATGAATGCACTTGCCCTGTCTCGAAGCCACGATAATGCTGTCTTTCTTAACGCAGGTCTGTACGGAGATGAGTTCGTCTTTGTTGTTGATCTTGATCGCGATCTTCCCGCTGCGCATAATGCGGTGGAATTCGCGCATCGCCGTCTTTTTGATGAGCCCTTTCTTGGTCGCCATGACAAGATAGCCCGTCCCTTTCTCGCTCATGGGCAGCGCCGCCGCGATCTTCTCGCCCGCGTCGAGCTGAACGATATTCACGATCGCCCTGCCGCGCGCCGTGCGGTTGGCTTCGGGGATCTCGTAACCCTTGATCGAGTATACCTTGCCGAAATTGGAGAAGAGCAACACATTGTCGTGCGTGGAGCAAACAAACATATTCTCGACAAAGTCGTCCTCTTTGGGACGGTGCCCCGTGATCCCCACGCCGCCACGGTTCTGCGCCCTGTACTCGACGACGGGCAAACGCTTGATATAACCTCCGTCCGTCATAGAGATGACAACGTCCTCTTCGTCGATGAGATCCTCGTCCTCGATGTTGCCGATATCTACGGAAATTTCCGTTCTTCTGTCGGAGGGATATTTCGCCTTGATCGTGATAAGGTCGGTTTTGATAATGTCGAGCACCCTTCTCTCGTGCGCGAGAATATCTTTATAATCCGCGATCAGAGCGCGCAGCGCGGCAAGTTCCTCTTTGAGTTTTTCCACTTCGAGAGAGGTAAGACGGGAAAGTTTCATTTCGAGAATGGCGTTTGCCTGCTTCTCGCTCAGTTCGAAGCTGCCCGTCAGCTTTTTGATCGCTTCCTGCTTGTCGCGGGACTCTTTGATGATCTTGATGACTTCGTCGATATTCGCAAGCGCGAGCACCAACCCCTCGATGATATGCGCCCGCTCTTCCGTCTTGTTGAGATCGTATCTGGTTCTGCGGACGATGACCTCTTTCTGATGGTTGAGATAGTGATAGAGAATATCGCGCAGGTTGAGAACTTTGGGTTCCGTACCGTTTTCCACAAGCGCCAACAGAATGATTCCGTCCGAAATCTGCAAGTTGGTATGTTTATAGAGAGTGTTGAGAACGACCTGCGCGTTCGCGTCTTTCTTGCACTCGATCACGATACGCAGGCCCTCTCTGCCCGACTCTTCGCGGATGTCCGAAATGCCCTCCAAACGTTTGTCGCGCACCATGTTTGCGATCGTCTCGATGAGCTGCGCCTTGTTGACCTGATAGGGCAGCTCTGTCACTACGATACGGCTTCTCGTATTGCCGCCCGTGCCGTACTCCTCGATGTCGCACTTGGAGCGGATGACGAGATTTCCCTGTCCCGTGCGGTATGCCTTGCGGATTCCCGCGCGCCCCATGATGATACCGCCCGTAGGAAAGTCGGGCGCGGGGATAAAGTTCATGAGCTCTTCCACCGTGATGTCGGGATTGTCGATCATCGCGATCGTTCCGTCGATAACTTCCGCAAGGTTGTGCGGGGGAATGTTCGTCGCCATGCCGACCGCGATTCCGTCCGATCCGTTGACAAGCAGATTGGGAAAGCGCGCCGTAAGCACCGCGGGTTCCGTTTCGTTACCGTCGAAGTTGGGGAAGAAATCCACCGTCTCTTTGTCGAGATCGCGCAGCATTTCGGCGGCGAGCTTAGAAAGGCGCGCCTCCGTATAACGCATTGCCGCGGGGGGATCTCCGTCTACCGAACCGAAGTTTCCGTGTCCGTCCACAAGCGGAAAGTTGATGGAGAAATCCTGCGCGAGACGCACGAGCGCGTCGTACACCGACGAATCCCCGTGCGGGTGATATTTACCCAACACGTCGCCGACGATTCTTGCGCACTTGCGGTAAGCCTTGTCGTTGTACAATCCCATTTCGTGCATGGAGAACAAAATTCTTCTGTGCACGGGTTTGAGTCCGTCGCGAACGTCGGGAATCGCGCGGGATTTATTGACCGCCATTGCATAGGCGATGAACGAGCGTTTCAGCTCCGCGTCCACCTCAACGTCGAGGATTTTCGTCATTTCAAGCGTTTTCTTAAATTCTTCGGTAAGCTCGGGGCTTGTTTCTCTCTTTGCCATAATTTCCCTCCCCTTAAATATCCAAATCTTTAACGAGCGTCGCGTTCTCTTCGATGAACTGACGGCGAAGCGCGGGGCTCTCGCCCATGAGAATGGTAAACATCTTGTCCGCCTCTACCGCGTCTTCCATACGCACTTTGATCAGGGTGCGGGTAGCGGGATTCATAGTCGTATCCCAAAGCTGTTCGGTACTCATCTCTCCGAGACCTTTGTAACGCTGATATTCGACTTTATTGTTATTCTCCGCGTCGTAAGCGATTTTCTCCTCTTCGGAATAAAGATACACGTCCTCTTTGCCCTTGACGCTCGCCTTATAGAGGGGCGGCATTGCCGAATACACGTGCCCGTGTTCGATGAGGGGGCGCATGTAGCGGAAGAGGAAGGTCAGGAACAGAATGCGGATATGCGCGCCGTCTACGTCGGCATCGGTCATGGAGATGATGCGGTCGTAGCGGAGCTTACTCTCGTCGAAGTCGTCCAATATCCCGCAGCCGAACGCCGTGATCATCGCTTTGATCTCCGCGTTTTCCAGAACGCGGTTGAGACGCACTTTTTCCACATTCAGAATTTTTCCGCGAAGGGGCAGAATCGCCTGAAATCTTCTGTCGCGCCCCTGCTTTGCGGTTCCGCCTGCCGAATCGCCCTCGACGATATAAATTTCACACAGCTCGCTGCGTTTGTCGGAACAGTCTGCAAGTTTACCGGGGAGAGTCGTCGATTCGAGTATTCCCTTACGGCGGGTGAGTTCGCGGGCGTTACGCGCCGCGTCACGCGCTTTCTGCGCCGTGATACAGCGGAGAACGAGTTCCCTCGCCTCCTGCGGGTGTTCTTCTATATAGGTGCCGAACCGCTCGGAAACGCACTTGCTGACAAATCCGCGGATGAAAGAGTTGTTCAGTTTGTCCTTGGTCTGCGACTCGAACTGCGCGTTTTCGAGTTTGACGGATACGACTGCGGTAATACCCTCGCGCACGTCTTCGCCCGTGAGTTTATCGCTCTCTTTGAGCACGTTGAGCTTTTTGCCCGCGTCGTTGATAACTTTCGTAAGCGCGAGCTTCAATCCCTCGATATGCGTGCCGCCGTCGATCGTGTTGACGTTGTTTGCGTAGGAATAGATGACCTCGTTGTAACTTTCGTTATATTGCAGGGCGATCTCGCATACCGTGGTCCCCTCCTGCTCTTCAAAATAGAGAGGTTCGGCAAAGAGGGTCTCCGTTCCTTTGTTGATCTCCTGCACAAGCTCGCGGATTCCCCCCTCGTAGAGGAATGTATCCGCGCGCTCCTTCCCCTCGCGCTTGTCGGTCAGCGTGATCGTAAGTCCTTTATTGAGAAAGGCAAGCTCTTTTAAGCGCGCTTTGAGAGTATCGTATTTGAAAAGAACCGTCTCGAAAATTTCGGCGTCGGGAAAGAAGGTGACCTTGGTTCCCGTCTTGTCCGTTTTGCCGACGACGGCAAGCGCGCGCTGAGGCACGCCGCGGTTATAAACCTGTTTGTAAATTTTTCCGTTCTGCGAAACTTCCACTTCCAGCCATTCGGAAAGCGCGTTGACCGCTTTCACGCCCACGCCGTGCAGACCGGAAGAAACTTTGTAACCGGAATCCCCGCCGAACTTTCCGCCCGCGTTGACCTTTGTGAACACGACTTCGACTGTGGAAATCCCCTCTTTGGGGTGAATATCGGTGGGGATCCCGCGTCCGTTATCCACAACCGTACACGATCCGTCAGGATTGACGGTTACGTCTACCTGCGTGCAATAGCCCGCAAGCGCCTCGTCGATCGAGTTATCCACAACCTCGCTTACAAGGTGGTGAAGTCCCTTTTCGTCTGTGGAACTGATATACATTCCGGGGCGTTTTCTGATGTGCTCCAACCCGTCGAGAACCTGTATTTGTTCCGCGCCGTATGCCGCTTCGACTTTTTCAGCCATAAATCCTCCCGATTCTTCTCGCGCGCGTGCGCGCACGCACGCGCGCGAGAAAGAAAAGACGCTTTCCGCGCCGCAATCTATCGACATTATATCATAAAGGCAAAAATTTGTACAGTGAATTGTGGATAAAACTTGGTGAATTTTTTATCGTTCGATAATTTCCCACGCATCCTCGGCGCGGAGAAGTTCGTCTGCGCTTACCTCCATTGCAAGACACATAAGCGCAAACTCCGAGAGACGCGGCGCACGCTTGCCCCATAGAATCCGACTAATGATACATAAGCGAAGTCCCGTAACCTCTTCGATATGACCAAAACTGATTTCTTTTTCTTTTCTTATTTTTTTCATGCGTTCCGCGACGATTTTATAGTTCATATTCATAACCACAGTTGTGGCACTATTATAACTCTCGTTTTGTGGCATGTCAAGTATTTTGCCACAATTGTGGTAAAATAAAGTTATGGAAAAATTTTACGCGCGTTTGAAAGAACTGAGATCGGAAAAAGGGCTTACGCAGGCGCAACTCGCAAAAGAAACGGGATTAAGCCGAAGCGCGATCGGCTTTTGGGAAAACGGCGAAAGAATTCCTCTCGCGTGCGTCATTATCGTGCTCGCAAAATACTTTGACGTGACGACCGATTATTTGCTCGGCGTTACAGATTAAACAAACCATTTTTCACACGGAAAACAACAGACCTTGCGCAAATTGCGCAAGGTCTGTTTCTTTATTAAAAATATTCCCTTGCAAGTTCAACCACTTCTTCCGTACTCTTCGCCTCGAAAAACTTTCGGCGTTTTTCCGCCGCGCCTTCGCGCCCTTTCAAATAGAACGCCGCGATCTTACGCGTAAACACGAGCGCAAACTTTTCGCCGTTCAGCGATCTCTCCTCTTCGACGAGCCGCAAAAATTCGGGCAGAACGGGCACGGGGTCTCGTCCCGTAATTTCATTGAAAATATTCAGATCGCAGAGCGCGGCGCGCGCAATCATGATCCCGTCCGCGCCCGTCAGTTCCATCATGCGTTCCGCGTCCGCCCGCGAAAAAATTCCGCCGTTCGCAAACACGGGGATTTTTACAGCGCGCTTGGCGCGCGCAATCTCTTTGTAATCGGGCTCTCCCGAATAGATCATGTCGCGCGTTCTGCCATGCACCGTCACCATGCACGCGCCAGCGCCCTCGCACAGTTTTGCGAACTCCGCGGCGAGCCGATCTCCCTTTTTTAATCCCGTTCGGAACTTGACGGAAATCCGTTTACCGCTCTTCACGCATTCGGAAATCACCTTTTCCGCAAGGGGAAAATTCTCCATAAGCGCGCTGCCCTCGCCGTTCGAAACAATCTTGCGCATGGGGCAGCCCATATTGACGTCGACAAGATCGAAGGGCGCGAGCGCCTCGCTCTCGCACGCTTCGCGCATGATTGCAGGATCGCTCCCGAAGATCTGCACCGCTTTGGGAGTTTCGTTTCCGCAATACAAAAGTTTTTTTGTCTCTTCGCTCCCGTAGTGCAGTCCCTTTGCGCTCACCATCTCGGTAAACGCAAGCCCCGCCCCGAGGCGCAGATATGCGGAACGGAACGGGTAATCGGTGTACCCCGCGAGGGGCGCCAAAAAAACGTTGTTCGGGCAGCGCATGCCCGCGATCTCAACGGGTCGGAACATTCTTCTTTGCCTGCTTATAGTATGCAATCTGCTCTTCGCCGGAAAGAGCGTGCACGTCCTTGCCGTCCGCGAGCACGAGCCTCTCCCACTCGGTATAGCGCGCCGCCTCCCTCTTGACGGTATCGAGAAGGGTCTGCTCCGCGTCTACGCCCGACAGATACGCAATGTTTACCATCGCCATTAAAAAGTTGCCCAACGCTTCTTCGATATGCCGCTTATCGCCCGTTTTATACGCCTCTATCAGTTCTTTTGCTTCTTCCAATTTCAGATCGCCGCAATTCCAGCCGCCCTTTGCCATACGTTTGACGATCTTCTGCGCGCGAAGAAGCGCGGGAAACGCCTCGGGCACGTCGTTCACCGCATCGGAATAGGTCGCCTGATGCTTTTCTTTCATCTTGTTTTTGTCCCAGACGGAGAGAGCGCCGTCCGCACTCTTCGCGCTGTCGCCTCCGAACACGTGGGTGTGACGAAATACGAGTTTTTCGCAGACGGCAGAAAGCATTTCATCCGTGCCGAACCTGCCGCGATCCTCTTCGATGAGAACATGAAACACCGCCTGCATCAGAACGTCGCCCGTCTCTTCGAGAATCTTATCCTTATCATCCGAATCGATCGCGTCCACGAGCTCGTATGCCTCTTCGATCGCGTTGATGCGGATACTTTCGTGCGTCTGCGCTCTGTCCCACGGACAGCCGTCCTCGGCGCGCAGGCGTTTCAATATGTAGACAAAATCGGAAAATGAAAATTCCTTTTTTTCGACGAGCTCCCGATCGGTCGGAACGCGGAACGAGACGCAGTCAATCGTTCGGACGCCCTTTTTCCGCATCAGGCAAAGGGCGGTCTTATCCCGCAGCACGCTTCCGATTGTGCAGTAACAAATATTTTTGTTCTCCGCCTCTTTCAACAGTTCGTCTGCGGAAATCTCCTCCGCAAGGAAAGCGATCCCCTGATCCGTAAGATCGTCCGTTCCCGCGCCCTTTCCGCTTACGTATACCCGCTCCGCCTCTTTCAACGCCGCGAGCGCTGCGAGCGTCAAAGCGCCTCTTTCTTTTCCCAATCCGATCACCGATAACATACTACGCCTCTCTTGTATTTTTTCTTGCGCCCGCAATCAGGGGCGTCTTTCCGCTTCCCTTCCAAGTATAAAACGAATTGAGAAAAAAAGCAACTAAATAGCAGACGTTGGCGGCGATTGCCGCTCCGCCGACCGAGAGCGAGGGATCGGAGACGAGCAGCCATTGCAGCGCGAATTTTACACAGATCGCCGCCAACATAGAGAACGCGGCGCTCTTTGCCCGCCCCATGCCCGTGAGACAGGCGGCAAGCGTATTGACCGCGGCGAGCGTCACTGCGGAGACGGAAGAGAGCCTGACGAGCGATACGACGGTGTTCATCTCGCTCTCCCCGAGACCCGAATAGAGCAGTCTTACGATAGGCGAAGCGCAGAAAAAGAGTATAAGCGCGCAGGGCACGGACACCGCGAAGGTGAACAAAAGCGCAAGCGCGGAATTTGTTCTTCCGCCGTCGCCGTCCCCCCGCGAAACGCTTGCCGAAACCATGGGAATCGCCGCCGCCACGAATCCGCCCGTAAGCGAAGCGGGCAGATCGACGAGCGACATCACTCCGCCCGTGTACAATCCGTAGAGCGAGACGGCGCGGGAAGTATACTCCGACATAAGACGAACGATCACGATACTGTCAAGCGTGCGGGAAAGCGGAAGAAGCGCGGCTGCCGCCATGGCGGGAAACACCGAGTAAAAGAGCGAATAGGCGTTTGTTCTGCGCAAAGACTTTACCCTTCTCTCCCCCGCGAATTTTCGTAAAAGATAAAAAAGAGCGACGAGCTCCGAAAAACTTACGGCGAGCAAAGCGTAAACCGCTCCCCGCACGGGATCGCTCGTAGTGAGCGCGGCGGCATACCCGAACCCTGCTTTGACAGTCTGTTCGACCACTTCCGAAAAGGCGGTCGGAAGCATGTCGTTCTTTCCCTGAAAGTAGCCGCGCAGCACCGAGACGAGGGCGACGAGAAACACGGAGGGCGCAAGCGCGTAATAGCACGCCGTTAAATTGCGATCTCCCTGCAAGTCGCTCATGACTAACGCGGCGGCGCACATGAGCAGGGTGCCGGAGAGCCCGATGAGCGCAAAGAGGCGGAGCGCCGTATTCATGAATCCCGTCGTCTCCCTTCCACGCGCCCGCTCCGCCGCCACGGCGCGCGAAAGCGCAGACGGAATCCCCGCCGACGAAAAAGTCAGAAAGAGAAGAAAAAGCGGATACGCCATTTGATAGAGCCCGATGCCGTAACCGCCCAAAATCCCCGTAAGCGAAATGCGGTAGAATGCGCCGATCGCCTTGGCGATCAGAAATCCGCCCGTCATTACCGCCGCGCCTTTCACGAATTTTGCGTGCCGAATCATATGTAACCGCGCCGCCGTATCATTTATCGCGTACAAGAAACAGCAGCGTTCGCCGATTTTAGATGAGCGTTTGCCGCTCAAAACAGCGAATTTTACTCGAACTGATTCGCCAAAATATCCGCCGTCAGTCTTGCGAGCTTCACCGCAGACGCTTCCATCTCGGCGCCCTCTTCGCGCGAAAGCAAAATGACCGTGCCGAGACAGTCTCCGTTCGCCACGACAGGAACGACGATTTCCGCCGTATAGCCGCCCTCGCTGCCCGAAACGGGGTCGAACACGTCGCCGCCCTCCGATTTGTTCGCAAGATAGCTTCTTCTCGAATTCATGATCTCGCTCACTCTTTCGGAGACCGTCTTCCCCACGAGATCGCGTTTGTTCGCGCCGTATGCGCTTAAAACCGAGTCGGTATCCGTAATCGCCGCAAGATACCCGCTCTGCTCGTTCAGAGACTTCGCCGTCCCCTCCGAAAAACGTCCGATCGACGCGATCGGGGAATATTTTTTGAGCATGAGCTCGTCGCGGTCGGTAAAGAGTTCCAACGGATCTCCCTCGCGGATTCTGAGCGTGCGTCTGATTTCTTTGGGAATGACAACCCTGCCGAGTTCGTCGATTCTTCTGACAATTCCCGTTGCCTTCATAAAATAACCTCCGACATCATTATGCGGAGGAATGGAAATTCTATGCGTTTATAGATTCATTTTCCTTTTCTCAATCCCTTCGGAAAATGATTTTTCAAAATCCCGTTCACACACTTGGCAAGCCCCAAGGGATAATCGGCAAAGCCGACGACGCACCAACCGCTGCCGATCTCCGCCGCGAGCGTCTCCCCCGCCAAATAGCGTTCGCATTCTTCGGACGAAAGAGAAACGAACCTCCTGATCTCCGCCCTTTTTACGCGCATCGCGAGCGCGTGCGAGGGCTTGAAAATCCTGCCGTCGAATTCGCCCAGCTCCACGCCCAAACGCAGCGTGCGCACGCCGAGCGCAGGCATGCCCGCGGGCACGAGGTACATTCTTCCGTCGTCAAGCGTCGTGATCTCCCCTTGGGGCGGCGCGACAAAAAAATCCTTCGCAAACTCCGCAAACGCTCTGTTCGCGATGGCGTTGCGCTTCACGGCGTAGGGTTTTGCGTTCCGCGTTTCGCCGCCGCCTCTTTCAAAGCGAACGCAATAATGCCCCTCGCCCTTGAACTTGTGCGGATAAATTTTATATTCGTCAAAGTCCCCGTCCATCCGAAAATCGGGATGACGCTTCAAAAACTCGCGCGCCTGCCATTCGTCCTCCTCCTCGGAAAAAGTGCAGGTGGAATATACGAGACAGCCGCCGTCCGCAACCATATCGGCGGCGCAGTCTAAAATTTCTTTCTGCCGCGCAGCGCAAAGGCTCACGTTATTCTCGCTCCAATGCGGGATTGCCTCGGGTTCCTTTTTGAACATCCCCTCGCCCGAGCAGGGCGCATCCGCGAGCACCAGATCAAAATATGCGGGGAACTTCTCCGCAAGCTGGGCGGGCGTCGCGTTCGTGACGGCGCAATTTCCGATCCCCATGCGCTCCACGTTCTGCGATAAAATCTTTGCTCTTCCCGCATCAATTTCATTGGAAACCAATATGCCGTCCCCATTCATTTGCATTGCAAGCTGAACGGTTTTGCCGCCGGGCGCGGCGCACAGATCGAGCACCCGCTCTTTTTTGAGAGGCGCGGTCAGCTCCCCCACGCACATTGCCGAAGGCTCCTGTAAATAATAGAGCCCCGCAAAATGCTCTCTGTAAGAACCCGCTTTCTCCTCTTCGATATAAAATTGATTGATTTCTTTGCATTCGGGAAATTCGATTTGTTCGCCGAGCGGGAACGGCGGGTTTTCCGTAAATTCAGCCAATCCCGTTTTCAGCGTGTTCACGCGTAGCGCCTTATAAGGCGGCCTTTCGTAAGAAGCCAAAAAGGCGGGGTATTCCCCGCCCAGCCTTTCCTGCATGCGTTTCAGAAATTTTTCGGGAAGATTCATACTCCCTCCGAAATTCGCTCCATTCCGTGTTCAAACTCTTCGAGCGGCACAAACTGCGCGCCGTGTTCCACGGCGTTGAGATATCGTTTTCCGCCCTCCTCGGCGGCGACGTACACGTCGCACTCCTGCGGACGGGAAGTATATTTCCCGCCCGAGGCGAACACCGCGCCCGCGAGCTCCACGGAATAGGGCACGTCGTTCTCGATCTCTTTGGAAAAACAGAACCGCTTGCCCAAGTTCGCCCCGCTCTTTTTTTTGCGGTAATTGTTTTTATTGACGAAGTTAAAAAAAGTTTCCCTTGCGGCGGCGCGCTTTCTGTGCTCCTCTTCGCGTTTTCGGTAAAACAGTTTCTGTCCCTCGGAATCGGGCGCGGAGATACGGTAGGCAGAAACTTTACCGCAACGCATTTTATACTTTTCGCACAGTCCCCGAACGTCGGTTCCTTCGCGCTTACAGAGCGCCTCGCACACCCGCATGGTGGCATAGGCATCGTCGGCGGCGCGGTGCGGAACAAACTGCACGCCGAGCTGCTCCGCCATCGCCCCCAAACCGCATTGCCGCGTGAAGTCGTTTTCCGTATTCATATAGAAAAACTGCGTATCGTAAAAGCAAAAACGGAAGGAAGGCAGTTTATAGCGTTTCGTCTCCAAGTTCAGATAGTTCACGTCGTTCATCGTGGCGTGTCCCAGAACGAGAACTTCGGGATCTTCGAGCAGTTTTTTGATCTTCGGATAGACGGCGGGAAAGAGCGGACGAGAAGAAAATTCCCCGTACTCGTAGGGAAGAACGATCCCGTCCCGCCCCTTTCTGTCGGTCAGATGAAACTTCCCCTTCGGGTTGATGAGAATATCTTCTTTTTCAAGCACGTTATAAAACTCATCCGTGACCGTATAGCCGAATGCGCATATCTTCGCCGTGTACTTGTACACACAGGCGCACTCGATGTCGAAAAAAACGTATTTCATGCGCCCGCAACGTCGATTTTATCTTTGCCGCCCATATAGGGGCGCAACACTTCGGGAATCTCCACGCTCCCGTCCGCCTGCAAATGGTTTTCGATGAACGCAATGAGCATTCTCGGGGGAGCGACGACCGTATTGTTGAGGGTATGCGCAAAGGCGTTGCCCTCTTTGCTCTTATAGCGGATATTCAACCGCCTTGCCTGCGCGTCCGTCAGGTTCGAGCAGGAGCCTACCTCGAAATACTTCTTCTGTCGGGGAGACCATGCCTCGACATCTACGCTTCTGAATTTGAGATCGGCAAGATCTCCCGAACAGCATTCGAGCGTTCTGACGGGAATTCCCATGGAGACAAAGAGCTCCACCGTGTAATTCCACATTTTCTCATACCAAGCCGCGCTTTCTTCGGGCTTGCAAATTACGATCATCTCCTGCTTCTCAAACTGATGAATGCGGTAAATGCCGCGCTCCTCGATTCCGTGCGCCCCCTTCTCCTTGCGGAAGCAAGGCGAATAGCTCGTGAGCGTCAAAGGAAGCTTGCTCTCGTCGATCGTCTGTCCCATGAATCTGCCGATCATGGAGTGTTCGCTCGTACCGATGAGGTACAGGTCCTCCCCCTCGATCTTATACATCATTCCGTCCATCTCTTCGAAGCTCATAACCCCCGTCACAACGGACGAACGAATCATAAAGGGCGGAATGCAATATGTGAATCCCTTGCCGATCATGAAATCTCGGGCATACGCGAGGATCGCGGAGTGCAACCGCGCAACGTCGCCCGTAAGATAATAAAAACCCTGTCCGCTTGTGCGGCGCGCGCTGTCCACGTCGATCCCGTCGAGCTTTTCCAGAATATCGAGGTGATATGGAATTTCGAAATCGGGAACTTTCGGTTCGAGATAACGCTTTCTTTCCACATTTTCGGAATCGTCTTTTCCGATCGGCGTATCCGAAGAAATTATATTCGGTATACGCATCATCACATCTTTCAAACGGGCGGAGACCTCTTCCGATTCTTTTTCGATCTCTTCGAGCCGTTTGGCGTTCGCATTTACCTGCGCTTTGACTTCCTCCGCCTCCCCGGTCTTTTTTTCACGCATCAAAAGCCCGATCTGTTTGCTGAGAGCGTTGCGGGCAGCGCGCAGATTATCCCCCTCCGTCTGCAACGCGCGCTTCTTGGTATCGAGCGAAATCGCCTCGTCCACGAGGGGAAGTTTTTTATCCTGAAATTTCTTTTTGATGTTTTCGCGCACACTTTCCGGATTTGCGCGTAAAAAAGCAATGTCTATCATGGCTTTCTCCTTATTTTTCAAAACAATTATACAACTTTTTTTGAACGAACGCAAAGGATTTAAGCGCCCCTTTCCAAAAACAAAACAAGAAAATCTTTGACAAAATCGAATTGTATGCTATAATTAGGATATACTCATCTGAGCGAGGTTATTTTGAAAATCAAACCACCCGACAATTCCAATGAAAAAAAGGAAGAAAGAGCGCCCGAAAAGACGGAACCCGTAAAAGAGGAATCCGTAAAAACGGAAAAGCCCGCTTCCCCCAAACCCGAACGGCAAAAATCCGCCGAGCGGCCGACCGCGCAAAAAGCCGCAGTAAAATCGGAAAGCGAGCGGCGCAAATCTCCCATTCCGAAAAAGTCCGTGAAGACGGAAAAAACGGAAGAAGTTGCCGCCGCCCCCAAAGAGGAAAAACCCGAGACGCCGCAAGAACCCGCTGCGGAGACGGAGACGGGAGAAGAAGTCAAAGCCGAAACCGCAAACGAAAACGGCAAGAGAAGCCCTTCGTCGAAGCGGTTCTCTTCGCGCATATTCGACCGCGGCACCCCCGAGGAATCCGCAAAGAAAAAGCGCAAGAAGCTGATGAAAAAGTTCCGTCGGGCGAAGAAGATTCCAAACAGCTCGGACGTGGAACGTTTTACCCCCTCTCCCGATCAGGGTCTGACCGCGGCGCAGGTGGAGACGCGTTTTAATCAATTCCTTTTCAACGACGTCAACAAAAAATATTCCAAGTCGTACAAGAGCATTTTCTTCGGAAACCTGTGCACGGTTTTCAACTTGTTGTGCGTTCTGGTCGCGGTCGCTCTCGTCATTGCGGAAGCGCCCGTAACGCAATTTTTGTTCGTCGTCATCTTCGGCGTGAATCTCGTCATCGGGATCGTGCAGGAAATTCTTGCAAAGAAGCAGATCGACAAACTGTCGGTGCTGATCTCCGCGACGGCGCGCGTCATGCGGGACGGCGAAAAGGTGGAAATCCCCATTCAGGACATCGTCGTGGACGACGTGATTCTCCTGGAAGCGGGACAGCAGATTCCCGCGGACTGCATCATGGAGGACGGCAACGCGGAGGTCAACGAATCCCTTCTGACGGGCGAATCGGTTCCCGTCAAAAAGGCGCAGGGCGATGTTTTATACGCGGGCAGCTTTATCGCAAGCGGAGCCTGCCGCGTCCGCGCCGACAAGGTGGGCAAGGCAACCTATCTCAACAACCTCACCTCCAAAGCGAAAAAGTACAAACGCCCCAAATCCGAAATTCTCAACTCCATCCGCCTCTTTATCCGCGTGATCGGTATTCTGATTCCTTTCGTGGCGGCGGCGATGTTCTGGCGCAACTGGGAAGCGACGGGAAAAGACCTGTCTCTCTCTATTCAGTACACCGGTTCCATCATCATCGGCATGATCCCCTCGGGGCTTCTGCTTCTCACCTCGCTCGCAATGGCGATCGGCGTAAGGCGGCTTGCCAAAAAACAAACTTTGGTGCAGGACTTGTACTCTCTGGAAATGCTTGCGCGGGTAGATACCCTCTGCCTCGATAAGACGGGCACGATCACCGACGGCAGAATGACCGTGAACGACTGCATGCTCCTCAACAGCTATGTGGACTATACGATCGACGAGATCATGGGCTGTATGCTCGCCTCGCTCGACGACAACAACCAGACCTCGATTGCGCTCTTCAACCG
This sequence comes from uncultured Christensenellaceae bacterium, assembly GCA_910588695.1. Lineage (GTDB taxonomy): Bacteria > Bacillota > Clostridia > Christensenellales > Borkfalkiaceae > Gallimonas. The sequence continues at coordinate 15,849 of CAJUOV010000004.1, read as the reverse complement.
CTTCGGGCACTCCAACGTATTGCAGCCCACGGCGACCCTTCCCTTTTCGAGCAAACGAAAGCTCTCGGCTGTCTCCTTCCGCGAAGTGGGTACTTTCGTCATGGGCGCGCCCGAGTTCGTGCTCCGTCCCATGCCGCCCAAGATCGACAAGATCGTAAAACAGTATGCGCAATCGGGATTGCGCGTTCTCGTGATTGCGTACTCGCCCAATCAGATGAGCGGCGAACGGGTGCCCTCCCTTCTGCGTCCCACCGCGATCATCACGCTTGCGGACAATATCCGATCGGACGCGATCGACACGATCAAGTGGTTCCGCGAAAACGACGTGGACATCAAGATCATCTCGGGCGACAACCCCGTAACCGTTTCGGAAGTGGCGAGAAGAGTGGGCGTCAAGCACGCGGGGCAGTACATTTCGCTCGACGGACTCACCGACATCGAGGTGGAGAACGTCGCGAGCCAATACACCGTGTTCGGACGGGTGACCCCCGAGCAGAAAGCGATCTTGGTTCGAACGATCAAAAAACAGGGCAAGACGGTCGCGATGACGGGAGACGGCGTGAACGATATTCTCGCGCTCAAAGAAGCGGACTGCGCGATCTCCGTCGCCTCGGGCAGCGAAGCGGCGCGCAACGTCTCGCACATCGTCCTCATGGACAACAACTTCTTGAATCTGCCCAACGTCGTATACGAAGGCAGGCGGGTCATCAACAATATCAAAAACAGCGCGTCCCTCTATATCATGAAAACGCTGTTCATCACGATCCTCGCGATCATCTGCTTTGCGATGAACCGCAAATATTTCTTTACGACGGACAACATGCTCCTCTTTGAGATGCTCGTGGCGGCGCTCCCCTCCTTTGTCATCTCCCTGCAACCGAACACCAACCGCGTCAAGGGCAAGTTCCTCCTATATATCCTATCGCGATCGATCCCTTCCGCCCTCACGCTCATATTCTGCGTAATCACCGTCTTTTTGGGGATACGCTTCGCCCCCGGAGAACAGCTCGGCGAACTTGACGTGGTGTTTCAGGACGGCGTTCTCCATATGAACCCGACGACTTCGGGCACAGAGATCACAAGCGACGCCGTCATGCTCACCAATCCCCTCATGATACTTGCCATGACGCTCGGCGGGCTCGTAACGCTGTTCCGGATCATGCAGCCCATGAACCTGCTGCGGTCGGTCACATTCTTGGTCTCCCTCGGCGGCACTCTTGTCGTTCTGTGCGTGCCGATCTTGGGAACGCTTGTCTACAAGGGATGGACGGACGTCCACTTTAACTTCACTCAAATCTTGTTCATCGTCTGCACCATTCTTGCGGCATTCCCCATCTCGGGCACCCTCATCAAGGCGTGCGACCTCATGAACAGCAAAGAATGATTCAAAAAAAGGATTCCGAAACGGAATCCTTTTTTAATTTTAATCGCCGATCAGTTTTGCCACCGTTTTCAGAAATTGCGGAACATCGAGCGGTTTGGAAAGGTGCGCGTTCATGCCCGCGTCGAGCGAAGCGCGTCTGTCGCTCTCGAACGCGTTTGCGGAAAGCGCGACGATGGGCACCCGCGCCGTATTTTTCTCGGGCAGAGCCCTTATCGCTTTTGCCGCTTCGATCCCGTCCATGACGGGCATCTGAATATCCATCAATACAACCGAATAGCCGCTTCCTTCCGCCGCCACTTTATCGACGGCGATCCTACCGTTCTCCGCCGTGTCCACCGTAAAACCGAGATCCTCTAAAATCTCCGTCTCGATCTCCCGATTGATTTCGTTATCTTCTACAATAAGAATTCTCTTGCCCGTGAAATCGGCGTTCTCCTCTTCGTTCTTATCGTCCGCTCTTGTTTTAAGACTCAATGTTACGGTAAACGTACTGCCCTCGCCCACTTTGCTCTTCGCTTCCACCGTTCCGCCCATGAGCGTAACGAAGTGTTTCACGATCGCAAGTCCGAGCCCCGTGCCGTACTCTCCGCTCAGCGTGGTATTCTGCTCCCGCTCGAAAGGATCGAAAATGCGGGGCAGCGCCTCTTCGCTGATCCCGACTCCGTTGTCCTGCACGGTAAAAACGTAAGTTGCGATCTCTGCGGAAATCCGTTCCCGCTCGAACGCCGAAATCCGTACCCAGCCTCCGTTCTTCGTGTACTTGACCGCATTATTGGCAATATATGTGAGCGTCTGTTTGAGTTTTTCCGCGTCTGCCGACACAATATCGTGCTGTAATCCGGCGGCATCAAGGGTCACGTCGATCTTTTTCAGCCGCGCCCGAGGCAGGAGTTCGGCGTACACATCCGAAAGAAGCGCGTATAAAGAGCACTCCTCTTCGTTTACGCTTGCCTCGCTTGACTCCGCATAAGAAAATTCCAGAACTTTCACGACAAGTTCGAGTATGCTTTTCCCCGCGCGTTCGATTTTATTGAGGTATTCCGCAACGGCGGACGGATCGGTCGCATTCTTACGCGCCAGCGCAAGATACCCGAACATCGCGTTGAGCGGCGTTCTCATGTCGTGCGACATATTGGAAAGAAAAGAGTTTTTCGCAATATCCGCCGCGCGCGCCGCCGCAAGAGCTTCTTCGAGAATTTTTCTGCGCTTGACCCCCTGCAAAACCTCATCGTCCACCCGCCTGTATCCGAGAACGATTTTATTGCCGCGCGTCTCCCCCACGTCGACGATGCGCAGCTGCAAATATTTGACTTCTCCTTTTTCGATACAGCGGTAATTGATATAAAAGGTATTATCTTCGGCAAGCCGACGACGGATATAATCCTCCTGCGTGCATTCCGAATAATAGGCGCGATCGTCCGGATGAACGTTTGCCTCAACATAAGTTTTCATGACTTTTGCAAAGTTATCCAGTTGCAGTTTCTCCATAAACTGTAATTGAAAACGACTGCTGACCCGATAAGCAAGCACGGTGTTCATTTCGAGATCGGCATACAAAATAGAGTCGTAGTTAATGCTCAGTCCCTCGATGACCTGCAACCGTTGCAGATGTTCCTGACGGATAAGTTTGCGTTCTTTATCGTACTCTTCGATTAACGTTTTAAGCGTCTGTTCTTTTTCCTGCTTCTCTTTGATGCGGTTGGATATTTTCTCCGTCGCGTCCGTCATAAAGACGTAAAACACATTCTCTTTTTCATTTCTGATAATGTGCCCGTAGTCTTCGACCCATCTTACTTCGCCGCCCTTCTTCACGATGCGGTACTCTACATAATCCAGATCGCCATCTGTGGCATAAATCTGTTTTTCGATACTTTTCTCCACTCTTTCGAGATCGTCCGGATGAACCATTCCGCGAAAAGAACCGCCCGTAAGCGCAAAAAACTCTTTGATATCTTTACAGCCGTAAATTTGCAAAACTGCTTGGTTCACAAACAGAATCTCTTCGCTGCCGCCCTCGCGGTAGATAAAAAATCCGCCGGGGATCTGATCTACGAATTTTTTGATACTTGATAAAAATTCTTCCCGTTCGCTCGATTCGCACTGCTCCGCGGTCAAAGAACCGAGCAATAATTCCACAAGATAATTTTCTCTGTATTTTCTCATATTCTCTTATCCCTCATCCGTCGTTCGAACTCTCAACCGCCCAATTCGATCATTTTATCGAGACTTCGCTTTGCGGCAAGGCGCAACGGCTCGTCCAGCGTAATCTCTTCGCCGCCGGACGAAAGACAGTTCAGCACGCTTTTCAACGTAGTAAGACGCATGTCCGCGCAGACAAGCTCCTCCGAAAGCGGAATGAATTTTTTTTCGGGATACTCAAACCGCAAATGCTCTGCGATCGTGTTCTCGGTGCCGATGATAAATTCCGTCGCATCCGACGTTTTCACAAAGTCCATGATCCCGCTCGTAGAGCCCACGTAATCGGCAGCGTCGACGATCTCGTCACGGCATTCGGGGTGCGCAAGAAGCAACGCTTCCGGATACTCTGCTTTCATCCGCTCAACGTCGCTTTTCTGCGCTTGCAGATGTACGGGACAGCCGCCCTCGTAAAAATAAAATATTTTATCGGGAAGCCGCTTCCGACAATACCTGCCCAAATGGGAATCGGGCACAAACAAAATTTCTTTCGCATCGAGACGGGAGAGCACTTTCACGGCAGACGACGAAGTGACGCACACGTCCGCAAGCGCTTTGAGCCGCGCCGTCGTGTTGACATACGCCGCAACTGCCGCATGCGGATAAATCTCTTTCAGTTTTGCAAGCTCTTCCGCAGAGAGCTGCTCCGCCATGGGACAGCCCGCGTTTTTTTCGGAAAGGATCACGCGCTTTTCGGGCGAAAGAATCTTCACGGTCTCCGCCATAAAACGCACGCCGCACACGAGCACTTCCCGCTCCTTTGCATTCTTGGCGGCGCAAGCGAGCCGATAACTGTCGCCCGTCACGTCCGCGATCTCCACAACCTCGCGCCGCTCGTAGGAATGCGCGAGGACGAGAACGCCCCGTTCCTTTTTCAACCGCAGAATTTCGCTCTGCATCGCCCGCATCGTCATGTTCTCTTCCTCATTCGTTCCCAAGTTCCGCCGCAATCTCTTCTGCAACGTTCTCGGGCGTAAATCCGTATTCTTCAAACAGTTCCCAAGCTGTGCCCTGCCCGACAAATCCCTCGATCGCATGCACGAGCACTTTAACGCCTTTTTCCGCAAACCCCGCCGCGAGTTTTTCACCGATCCCGCCCGCCTTGCAGCCCTCTTCGAGAACATACACGAGTTTCACATTCCGCAAAAGAGACGTCAGTTTTTCAAAGTCAAGCGGATAAATTTTTTTCAACCTCAAAACGCCCGCGCGCGCGCCGAGTATTTCCGCAGCCTGCCGCGCCCTTTCGGATACCCGTCCGTAAGTGACAATCGCAATTTCCGCCTTTTGAATTTCGGGGGAATAGGCGAACCATTCTTCATCGGTTTCTCCGCCCTCTTCTTTGAGGGTTTCTTCCCCCTTGGGATAACGCACGATCGTAATTTTATCGCTCTCCAACCCGAAGTCCAACGCGTCCGCAAGTTCCGCGTAGCTTTCGGGCGCGTAAATCTCGGTATTCGGCACCGAAGAAAATAGCGAAACGTCGAAAATTCCCTGATGAGTGATCCCGTCGCCGTCCACGAATCCGCAGTGATCGAGAAGGAGGGTCAGCGGTAACCCCTGCAATGAAACGTCGTGCAACAGCTGATCGTACACCCTCTGCGCAAACGTGGAATAGAGAACAAGCACAGGCTTCATACCGCTTGCGGAGAGCCCGCCCGCAAATGCGACCGCATGCTCCTCCGCAATCCCCACGTCGAAAAAGCGCTCGGGATACCGTTTGGAAAACGCCGTAAGCCCCGTTCCCTCGCACATGGCTGCGGTCAACGCGCACACCCGCGAATCGTTTTCCGCCCGTTCGCAGAGAAGCTCGCCCGCGACACGGGTAAATGTTTTTTTCTCCGCCGCCGTAACTCCCGCTTCGGGATCGAACGGCGAAACCGAATGATACTTATCCGGTTCTTTCTCCGCAAAAGCGTACCCCTTGCCCTTCTTCGTTTTTACGTTGACGACCGCGATCGTATTGTGCGACTTCGCCTCGTTGAAGATATTCACGAGCTTTTTGAGATTGTGCCCGTCCATCGGTCCGTAATATTTGACCCCCATATCCTCGAAAAGGGTATTGTGGACAAAAATATTTTTGAGAAACCGCTTGAACGCGCGGAGCATTTTTTCGATGAGTTTTCCGATAAACGGAATTTTCCGTAAAAACCGCTCGGTGCGGTATTTGAAACTGAAATAACGCTTGCTCGTGCGGATCTTGGTAAGGTGATTATGCACTCCTCCGACGTTTTCGGAAATTGACATATCGTTGTCGTTTACGACGATTAAAAGCCGCAATTCTTTATCGCCGCAATTATTGAGCGCTTCATAGATCATGCCGTTCGTAAGGGAGCCGTCGCCGACAACCACGACCGTATAGGCTTCTTTCCCTATGAGCTTATTCGCCGCAGCCAGCCCGAGCGCCTGCGAAAGCGAAGATCCGCTGTGCCCTTCGCTGAAAGGATCGTACTCGCTCTCCCCTCTCTTCTGAAATCCGGACACGCCGCCTTTGCGGCGCAGGGAATCGAAACGGTCTGCCCGTCCCGTCACGAGCTTATGCGCATAACACTGATGTCCTACGTCGAACAGAAGGGCGTCTTCGGGCAAAGAAAAGACTTTGTGCAACGCGAGGGTGACCTCCACGATCCCGAGGTTGGAAGCCAGATGTCCGCCGTTTCTCGAAACGGTCCCGATGATATTGTCTCTGATCTCGCCCGCAAGAATTCCCAGCTCTTCGAGGGAGAGAGCTTTTACATCCTCCGGGCTATGCACCTTTTCAAGCACTTTTCCACCGCCGTCCGTTTGCGTTATCCGCCTTTTTATCATACCACTTTATCATATCCACCGTCAAGCGGAAAAGTGCGGATTTCACAATTCGTCCCGCCGCCGCAACAGCCGTTACAGACACAATTCCTGCACGGTTTCCGCACAATCCTCTTCGGCGCAGACGCTGCCCCGGAACCCGCGGACGGCAAATTCTTTGATCCCGAGTTCCGCGCCGCCGAACCGCGCCGTCAAACCGCGGGCAGTCGGAATCGCTTCTATTTCGCGGAACGGAAGCAAAAGCCCCCGCCCGTCGTATTTCATCACGCTTTCCTTTGCCGTCCAGATACGGAAAAACTCCTCTTCCCGTCCCGCGCCGCATTTCGCAAGATAGGCTTGCTCCCGCTCCGAACACACCCGTTTTTCGAGCGATTCGGAGACGGGACGCACTTTTTCGACGTCGATCCCGATTTCGCTCTCTCCGACCGCCAGAACGGCAAGCGTTCCGCTGTGCGAAAGATTGAAACAGAAGGTTCCGTCCGCAAGATAGGGCTTGCCGTGCGCGCCGAAGCGGTAACATGCGTCCCGTTCGGACTTTCCGCGCTCTTTCAGAGCGCAGTCCAACAAATATCCCGCGCCGATACAAAGCGCTCTGTCGTTCCCGTTCAGATACCGTTCCGCCCGCCGCCTGCGTTCTTCGGAGAGCAAGTTCAAAATTTCAGCGCAGCGTTCTTCGGAGAGCGTTGCAACGTCAAGACAGCTGATCCGGATCATGCGTTTCGCGCTCCTTTTTACAGTCTCTTTTCTTCATCGCAAACAACACTGCAATCCCCGCGATCAGAAGTACGGGGAATATCACGGCAATGAGAATGCCCGTATGTAGATCGTCTCCGAAGGCGCCCGCAACGGCGGGACCCAAAATACAGCCCGAATCCCCCGCAAGCGCGAGGAACGCGTACATCGTGGCGCCGCCCCCTTTAACGGATTCCGCCGCGCCGCTGAACGCCCCCGGCCACAGCGACCCGACGGCAAACCCGCTCAATCCCATGCCGACAAGCCCCGCGGCGGGGTGCGGCACGAGCGCAATGATCAGATAGGACGCCATACACAACACTGCGCCGATCAGCATTAAAAAGCCGATCTTGATTTTTTGGCTCAGTCTGCCGTAAATCAGGCGGGATATGCCCATCAGCAGAGCGAAAAGCGCGGGACCCGCCAGATCCCCCACCGTTTTACTGACCCCCAACCCCTTTTCTGCGAACAGCGAAGCCCACTGCGAGATCGCCAGCTCGCACGCGCCCGCACAGAGCATGATCAAAAGAAATATCCAAAGGTATTTGTTCTTGAAAAGACTTTTGATCCCGAGTCCCCGTCCCTCTTCGTTCAGCGGCATAAGGGGTACAAAACAGAAATAAACTAGGTTGCACAGAGGAACCGCCGCCCAGACCCATGTCATGATCTTCCAGTTTTCTACGCCGCACAGCGCAAAGAACAGCGTGGAAAATCCGACGACGGCGACCGATCCCCAACAGTAAAACGAATGCAGAAAGCCCATTGTCTGCGCCTTATTCTTGGTCGGACACCCTTCGACGATGGGGCTGACGATTACCTCCAAAAGACCGCCGCCGAACGCATAGACGATCACGGAAATCAAAAGCCCCCAGAACGCTTCGGAAAACAGTTCGGGCAGAAACGTCAAAAGAACCAACCCCGCGGCGGCAAACGCATGCGCGGTCACCGCCGCCGCGCGGTATCCGATTTTATCGATGAAAAACGCGGACGAAAGATCTACCGAGAGTTGCACCGCAAAGTTTACGGCGATCAGAACGGTGATCTCGGACAGCGGCGTAGCATACTGCGTCTGAAAGGTGACGAACAGAAGCGGCACAAAAATATTGACGATCGCCTGCACGATATATCCGATAAAACTTGCTGCGATCGTATTTTTATAACTTAACTTCATTTTTTATTTCCGCTTCCGTTTAACTCTTCCGTCTCTTCCGCCCGCGCATCGGCGTTCGTTTCCGGCTTGCGCGTCGAAATTACCTGCAAATAGATACTCTTGCACATTCTGAACCCGCAGAATTTATCAATGAGCACAATGACATAAAACATCAGCACTCCGAACACCGCAACAATAATGTCCCAGATCGTATCCCAGAGCGGATCGTAATTTTCAAAAAATTCGCGTACCGTCATGTCCCCGACTTCGGACATGTTCGGCATCCAGAGCTGCATATCGTAGCCAAAGATCGCCGTACCCGCATACTCGTAAATTTCCCAGATCGCGGCAATTCCGAGAACGCACAGCATAATCGACAGAAAAAAGCACCACGGTCTCATCTTTTCCCCTCTGCCGTAGAGGAACATGGTAAAAATAACAAAACTGCCCACGATCCCGAACGCCGTGTGAAGAAATTTATCGTAATAGGGAATGTATTCGTAAAAATTCAGTACGGACGCGCCGTCGAGAGCGACGACCGCATACGCTGCCACCGCAATATTGAGCGCATAGGGAATACGGATTTTGAAAATCAGATTCAAAAGCGGAATGGCAAGCGCGGCGACAGGCACGACGCAAGCCTTTAAGATATCGACGTAATTGCTTTTGCGAAAAGCAAAAAAGTAAATTAAAAGGCAGACAACGCTTACAAACGCCGCCGCCATGCTCGGGATAAAATCGATGACCGTTTTCTTTTTCATTCCAACCTCACCGTTTAGTATGTACGATTTATTTTTTATATTTTATCTATTATAATCTTTCAAAACCCCAAAGTCAATCGATAACGGAAATTATAAAAAGAAAGCGCGGCGGATTTTCCGCCGCGCCCCCATATCGGTTGGGCGCCGTATGAAAAACGAGACATCGGTAGAGCGCAGAGGACTTTTACTGTTATCTCGGATTACCCGGAGTTTCTTCGGACGCATCTGCGCTGTCCGAAACAAGAAAGGTTGACCGACGCGCCTCGATACCAAAATTCGGAACAATAACATTATAATGGCACAGTGTGCATTTGTCAAGCAAAAATTGCACATTGTGCTATTGTATTTATATGATTTTACTAAAAGATATTCAAGCGAGGTTGCGGAGCGAAATACGCGCAAGCAATCTAACGCAAAAAGAAATTGCCGAAAAGCTTGGCGTCAATCCGTCTACGATCAGTAAATATCTCAATCAAGACAAGTATCCCGCTATCGACACGTTTGCAAATTTATGCGAAATCCTCGACGTGTCGGCAGATGAAATATTCGGTTTAAGAAAATAATTATAAAAAACCCTCCGCCAAGGCGGAGGGTTTTTTTGTTCTCTATTACTTTCTGGGATTCTTGATATTCGCCTGAGCTGCCGCAAGACGTGCGATCGGCACGCGATAGGGCGAGCAGGAAACATAGGAAAGCCCGATCTTATGGCAGAACTCGATGGACGAAGGATCGCCGCCGTGCTCTCCGCAGATACCGCAGTGCATTTCGGGGCGGACGCTTCTGCCCTTATTGACTGCCATTTCCATGAGCTGACCGACGCCCGTCGTATCGAGACGCGCGAACGGATCGCTCTCGTAAATCTTATTCGCATAGTACGAGGGCAGGAATTTGCCTGCGTCGTCGCGCGAGAAGCCGAACGTCATCTGTGTAAGGTCGTTCGTTCCGAAACAGAAGAACTCCGCTTCTTTTGCGATCTGATCCGCAGTGAGCGCCGCGCGGGGAATTTCGATCATTGTGCCGACTTCGTATTTGAGATCGGACTTCGCCTTTGCAATAACCTCGTCCGCCGTTTTGACGACGACGTCTTTGACGAACTTCATCTCTTTCGCTTCGCCCGTAAGAGGGATCATGATTTCGGGAACGACTTTCCAATCCTTGTGCTTCTTCTGCACCGCGATCGCAGCTTTGATGACCGCTTTCGTCTGCATAACCGCGATCTCGGGATAGGTGACGGTGAGACGGCAGCCTCTGTGACCCATCATCGGGTTGAACTCGTGCAGATCGGAAATGAGCTGTTTGATCTGCGCAACGCTCTTTTTCTGCGATTGCGCAAGCGCCGCAATGTCAGCTTCGTCCGTGGGAACGAACTCGTGAAGCGGAGGATCGAGGAAGCGGATCGTTACGGGATAACCGCCGAGCGCCTCGAACAAGCCCTCGAAGTCCGCCTGCTGCATAGGCTCGATCTTGTCAAGCGCAGCCTCTCTCTCTTCAACCGTCTCGGCGCAGATCATTTCACGGAATTTGTCGATTCTGCCCTCGCCGAAGAACATGTGCTCGGTACGGCAGAGACCGATCCCCTGCGCGCCGAACGCCGCCGCCTGCTTCGCGTCTTTGGGCGTATCCGCATTCGTGCGAACGCCGAGCGCCTTGTACTTATCCGCAAGCTCCATAATTCTGCCGAAATAACCGCTGTTGGGATCTGCGGGTACGGTGGGAATCAGGCAATCGTAGATGTTACCCGTCGAACCGTCGAGGGAAATACCGTCGCCCTCTTTATATACTTTACCTGCAAGGGTGAACTGTTTGTTCTCCTCATCCATTTTGATGTCGCCGCAACCGGAGACGCAGCAGGTTCCCATGCCGCGCGCAACAACCGCCGCGTGCGAAGTCTGTCCGCCGCGCACTGTGAGAATTCCCTGCGCAAACTTCATTCCCTCGATGTCCTCGGGAGAGGTTTCAAGACGTACAAGCACCACTTTCTTGCCCTTCTTGCCCTCGATAACCGCGTCCTCCGCCGTGAATACGATGGAGCCCGCAGCCGCACCGGGGGAAGCCGCAATTCCCTTGCCGACCACGTTCTTTTTGTCCGCCTCTTTGAGCGCTTTTGGATCGAACTGCGGATGAAGAAGCATGTCGAGCGACTTCGCGTCGATCTGCATGAGCGCCTCTTTCTCGGAGATCATGCCCTCGTCGATAAGATCACAAGCGATCTTGATCGCCGCCGCCGCGGTACGTTTACCGTTACGCGTCTGCAACATGTAGAGCTTTTCGTTCTCGACAGTAAATTCCATATCCTGCATATCGCGATAGTGATTTTCAAGCGTTTTGCAGACTTCCTGGAACTGCTTGTAAACCGCGGGGAAAATTTCCGCCATCTTTGCAATGGGCATAGGTGTGCGGACGCCCGCCACCACGTCTTCGCCCTGCGCGTTGGTGAGGAATTCGCCCATAAGTCCCTTTTCGCCCGTCGCGGGATTGCGCGTGAACGCAACACCCGTGCCGCAGTTGTCGCCCATGTTGCCGAACGCCATCATCTGCACGTTGACCGCCGTACCCCACGAATAGGGAATATCGTGATCCATACGGTAGATGTTCGCACGGGGGTTGTCCCACGAACGGAACACTGCTTTGACCGCCTCGAAGAGCTGCACCTTGGGATCGGAGGGGAAGTCTTTGCCGAGCTGTTTTTTGTACTCCGCCTTGAACTGATTCGCGAGTTCTTTCAGATCGTCCGCCGTAAGTTCTACGTCCTGCGTTACGCCCTTTTTCTCTTTCATCTCGTCGATGAGTTTTTCAAAGTATTTCTTGCCGACTTCCATAACGACGTCGGAGAACATCTGAATAAATCTGCGGTAGCAGTCGTATGCCCAACGGGGATTGCCCGATTTTTTAGCGATCGTTTCGACGACCTCTTCGTTCAGACCGAGGTTGAGAATGGTATCCATCATGCCGGGCATGGAAGCGCGCGCGCCCGAACGGACGGAGACGAGAAGGGGATTTTCTTTGTCGCCGAACTTTTTGCCGGTGATTTTTTCCATCTTGTCGATGTATTCCATGATCTCCGCCTGAATCGACGGGTTGATCTGCTTGCCGTCCTCATAGTACTGCGTGCAGGCTTCCGTCGAAATCGTAAAGCCCTGCGGCACGGGAAGACCGATGTTCGTCATTTCCGCAAGGTTTGCGCCTTTGCCGCCGAGAATTTCTCTCATCGTTGCGTTGCCTTCGGTAAAAAGGTAACAATACTTTTTAGCCATTAAAAAAATTCCTCCTGAATTTAGCTATTTTTGCCAAAAATTATTGTACAACATTTATGAAAAAATTTCAAGCCCTTTCGCGTAAAAAAGTTGAATTTTCCTTATAATGTTTATTGCAAGAATAACGCCCCCTCCGCTTTCGCAAAACAAAACCCCGACCATTCGGGACGCAAAGAAGTAAATTATGCATTTTTAAGCGCGTTCAGGCGTATGATATGATAACGCAATCGATACCTTATTCCCGCAAGGTAGAATGTCTCGCCCTAAAAAAGGGGCTACATTGCATAAGGCTATCCGCGGCAGCCTTATGGAAACAGGGACAAAGAATATATCGTATAGGAGATTTTTCTATGGAAAAGAGCACCACGAGCACGACAGCGCCTACGTCGGCGCCGGCAACAACCGCATCTACGGAAGAAGAAATTTGCGGCTCGGTAAATATCCTCGACACCGTACACCTTAAAAACCTTGTAGACGATCTTTCGAAACTTTACGGCACCTCCGTTTGCACAAAGGTCGCAAGGGACACAAAAGTTGCGGCGGAGAAACGCCTTATCGAAGCGATCCGCGCCAACCTTGACCGTTACGAAGGCTGAGCCGTACTTTGATTGTAACGGCACAGATTACAGACTGCAAAATCCCGACGAAAGCAATTTCGTTCGGGGTTTTTATTTGATTATAACTTAATATTCGCAGCTGTCGCGGATATTTCTTGTTTCCCGCGTTACCATGCAGTACCCGTATTTCGTTTTTTCGAATTTGCTTTCGTTTATAATATAATAACCATTGTAATTTTTACACCGATAACATTGATGTCTGCATTGCGCCATTTCTTATGCTCCTTTGATAAAAATATTTTTTCACATTCAATGATTGTAGATCGGGCAATTTTCAACCAAAATAAAAAACGGTTGCAGATTGCAACCGTTTTTTTGTAACAATTATCTCTTGGAGAACTGAGGAGCGCGACGCGCCTTTTTGAGACCGTACTTTTTGCGTTCCTTTGCGCGGGGGTCTCTCGTAAGGAATCCCGCTTTTTTGAGCGCTGCGCGCGTATCGGGCTCCGCTTCGAGAAGAGCGCGGGCAATACCGAGCTTGATTGCGCCCGCCTGCCCCGTATATCCGCCGCCGACAACGTTTACGAGCACGTCGTACTTGCCTTCGGCTTCAACTTCTTTTAAGGGCTGCTTTACAATGTATTGCAGCGTCCCCATCGGAAAGTAATCTTCGAGCGCGCGGTCGTTAATGATGATCGCGCCGCTCCCTGCGGGAACGAGGCGCACGCGGGCGATCGCTTTCTTTCTTCTGCCCGTGCCCCAGAACTGGATTTTCTTTTTCAGATTCGTTTTCGCCATGTTCGATTACTCCTTAAAATAATTTCAGCTCTTCGGGCTTCTGTGCGGCGTGATTGTGCTCCGCACCCTTAAAGACGCGCAATTTTTTAATCATCTTTCTGCCGAGAGAGTTTTTGGGAAGCATTCCCTTCACCGCCTCGTACACCGCAAGGTCGCTCCGCTCCGCCATCAGCTTGCCGTAAGAAATTTCTTTGAGCCCGCCGATATAACCCGTATGATAACGGTAAAACTTATCTTCGTACTTTTTACCCGTAAGCACGGCTTTGTCGCTGTTGATGATAATTACAAAGTCGCCCGTATCTACGTTCGGCGTAAAAGTGGGCTTGTTCTTCCCTCTCAGCACGGAAGCCACCTTAGAGGCAAGTCTTCCGAGAGGAACGCCGCTTGCGTCTACGACATACCATTTTCTTTCTACCGTCTCGGCGTGTGCCATGTAGGTTTTCATAGTCTTAACTCCTTTTCTTCCGTTCCGCGTTCCGCCCCGTGGGAATAGGGCTTTTCCGCATCACGCTTTTTCATTATAGGCTTATATCAATCTTCCGTCAAGCTGTTTTGAGTTCCGTTTTCAAAGTTTTTTCGGAAAAATCAAAAAAATTTTTCAACCGATTTTTTCACAAAAAGAAAGCGCGCGCGGCGCTTTCTTCCTTATTATATACTATATATAGTGTCTGCCCGAACCGCTTTATTCCAGAACCGCTTTAATGCGTCTTACGCCCGCCGAGCTCGACTGTTCTTTCACGATTTTGAATGTACCGAGCGCGCCCGTGCTCTCAACGTGCGGCCCGCCGCACATCTCTTTGGAGAAACCGCCGATCGAATAGGTCTTTACGACGTCGCCGTACTTCGCGCCGAACACGCCCACGAAATTTTCTTTTCTCGCCTCTTCGAGGGACATCTCCCTCATTACGACGGGAATGTTCTCTCTGATCTTTTCGTTGACGAGCGTCTCCACTTCCCTGATCTCCTCTTCGGTCATGGGGCGTTCGAAATTGAAATCGAAGCGCATTCTCTCGTCGTTGATGTTGCTTCCCTTTTGGTTGCATTCGGGCGAGAGCACTTTTTTGAGCGCGGCGTTCAGAAGGTGAGTCGCCGTATGGTATTTGACCGCAATCTCAGAACTGCTCTCCATACCGCCTTTCGCCTGTCCCTTTTCGAGGGCGCGGCTCTTCTCCTGATGTTCCTTAAAGCAGAGATTGAAGCCCGCCTTGTCTACGGCGAGCCCGCGTTCTGCGGCAAGTTCTTCGGTAAGTTCTTCGGGGAATCCGTAGGTGTCGTACAGATGGAACGCCTGTTTGCCGCCGATCGTCGTTTCGTCTTTGTAGTCGGGGTTGTTCTTTTTCATGAACTCGTTCTTGCGCGCAATCCCCTGCACGCATTTCTCGAATTCTTTCATGCCCTTTTCGAGGGTTGCTTCGAAGCGCGCCGTCTCCTTTTGCAGTTCGTCCAGAATATAACTTTCTTTTTCGGCGAGCAGCGGATACGCCTCGGGATACACCTCTTCGATAAAGATTTTCGCAAGCTCGGCAAGCGCGCCGCTTCCGATATTTAACTTTCTGCAATACCTGACCGCGCGGCGGATGAGCCGCCGCAGAATATAACCCGCGCCTACGTTGGAGGGAAGAATCCCGTTCGCGTCGCCGATGAGCATGACGGACGTGCGCGTATGGTCGGCGATAATGCGCATCGCTTTGGTATTCTCCTCATCCGCACCGTACTTTTTGCCCGAAAGCGATTCGAGTTTTTCGATTGCCGAAGCAAACAGATCGGTCTCGTACCCGTCCGAAAGCCCGTTGAGAAACAACAGCATGCGATCGAAGCCGAAGCCCGTATCCACGTTCTTGTTTTCAAGCGGTTCGTAACCCGTCTCCGTCTTTTTATACTGCATATACACGTCGTTGCCGATCTCCACGTATCCGTCGCCGAGCGGATAGAACCACTCGTTGTCGGGTCCGCAGGGAGTGCCGACCGTGCCTTCGAGTTCCCACCAGTTGTCCTCTTTGGGCAGATAGCTGATATGTTCGGGCGTGATGCCCAATCCTTTGAGAAGATCCGCCGTCTCCTCGTCGCGGGGGGCAGCTTCGTTTCCTTCGAACACGGTCACGCGGAGCTTGTCTTTTTCGAAGCCGAGAACGTCTGTCAGAAACTCAAACGACCAAGCCGTTTTTTCCTTTTTGAAATAGTCGCCGAGCGACCAGTTGCCCATCATCTCGAAAAA